>DASWHR010000027.1:0-73616 GCA_036398095.1 Actinomycetota bacterium | reverse complement strand
ACCCAGATTTAAGGAGTGACGTATCTCCTTAGAAAGGAGGTGATCCAGCCGCACCTTCCGGTACGGCTACCTTGTTCACGTGGTCCCCATGTCGCCATGGGGCGTGGACCATATCTTCACCCTGCATCTCTTCAGGAGAGGGCAGGGGCTCGGCGTGTGGTCTCTGAGGGGTCAAGGTTGCGCCTTTGGAGGGCGTCCCGACTTCCCTGCTGATTGTCCGCACCGCCGGATTTTCACCGACGCGGCCGCGAAAGGCAGCGCCGGTACCGGACGGATACACGGGGTTTCCAGCATATAGCCAAGTTTTTCACTCGCCGTTGCCGGCGAGGGTCGCAACTGACTTACGACTTCGTCCCAATCGCCAACCCCACACTCGACGGCTCCCTCCTTGCGGTTGGGCCACCGGCTTCATGTGTTGCCAACTTTCAGGACGTGACGGGCGGTGTGTACAAGGCCCGGGAACGTATTCACCGCCGCATGCTGATCGGCGATTACTAGCGACTCCAACTTCATGGGGTCGAGTTGCAGACCCCAATCCGAACTACGACCGGCTTTTTCGGATTGGCTGTACTCTTGCGAGTTGGCAACCGATTGTACCGACCATTGTAGCGCGTGTGCAGCCCTGGACGTAAGGGCCATGAGGACTTGACGTCATCCCCTCCTTCCTCCGGCTTCTCGCCGGCAGTCCCCCTCGAGTGCCCGGCATTATCCGCTGGCAACAAAGGGCGGGGGTTGCGCTCGTTGCGGGACTTAACCCAACACCTCACGGCACGAGCTGACGACCTGATCGCTCCCACCTCATCAGTGGGTCAGGACTATACATTCACCCAACTCGTCAGAAGAGTTGGGGCCGGCGTATTGCACCACCCATAAATTTGGGATCGCTCCCAGGGAGTGATGCCATTGCAGTCTCTACAGGGTCCTCGCCACGGCCTCGTTGAAATGCCGCTGACGTTGATGTGACAAGGACTTCCCTCGGTATTGCCCGCACGCTTCATACGCTACTGGAGCCGTATGACAGCTTGGGTTTCACCGATATGAGCCGGTGTTTCCACGGGGAATTGCTCCCCCGGGGGCCAATCGTCGATTAGCCATGCAGCACCTGTGCACGCACCCGACTTTACGGGCCGGTTCCATTTCTGGTTCCTACTACGTGCATGTCAAGCCCAGGTAAGGTTCTTCGCTTTGCATCGAATTAAGCCACGCGCTCCGCCGCTTGTGCGGGCCCCCGTCAATTCCTTTGAGTTTTAGCCTTGCGGCCGTACTCCCCAGGCGGGGTGCTTAATGCGTTAGCTGCGGCACGGAAGGACATACGCCCCCCACACCTAGCACCCACCGTTTACGGCTAGGACTACCCGGGTATCTAATCCGGTTCGCTCCCCTAGCTTTCGCGCCTCAGCGTCAGGAATGGCCCAGTCCGGCGCCTTCGCCACCGGCGTTCCTAGCGATATCTGCGCATTTCACCGCTACACCGCTAGTTCCCCGAACCTCTACCATCCTCAAGCCAACGCAGTATCCGACGCAGTTCCAGGGTTGAGCCCTGGGATTTCACGCCGGACTTACGTAGCCGCCTACGCGCCCTTTACGCCCAGTGAATCCGGATAACGCTTGCCCCCTACGTCTTACCGCGGCTGCTGGCACGTAGTTAGCCGGGGCTTCCTCGTAAGGTACCGTCACCATCCTTGCGGTGGCTTCTTCCCTTACAACAGAGGTTTACAACCCGAAGGCCTTCATCCCTCACGCGGCGTCGCTGGATCAGGCTTTCGCCCATTGTCCAAAATTCCCTACTGCTGCCTCCCGTAGGAGTCCGGGCCGTGTCTCAGTCCCGGTGTGGCTGTTAGCGCTCTCACGCCAGCTACCCGTCGTCGCCTTGGTAGGCCATTACCCCACCAACAAGCTGATAGGCCGCGACCCCCTCCACGAGCGGAATCCATTTGCCTGCGTGGTGATGCCACCTCGCAGGGTCATCGGGTATTAGCGCTGGTTTCCCAACGTTATCCCCGTCTCGTGGGCAGGTTGGTCACGTGTTACTCACCCGTTCGCCGCTCCGTAACCGCGGGTGTTGCCACCCATGGTCCGATCGCTCGACTTGCATGTATTAAGCACGCCGCCAGCGTTCATCCTGAGCCAGGATCAAACCCTCCATTAGAGGTTTCTCACCGCCGGCTTCCTCGGGGCCGAAGCTCCTTGGTTGCCGTCGGTGCTGATCTCTAACAAGGCGTTACAAAAGGGTGCCCGCTCTCACTTGCGTTCCCCCGGTCCGGTCGAACCCGAAAGCTCTTCCGGCCCGGATCGAATCGCGTGTCCTCGCTATGCGGTTTTCAAGGCGCAGACAGCGACCAAACACCAACCCAAATCTCGGGTAGGAGTTTGGTCGAGTTCCCGCCGTCCCCAGTGGACAGCGGAGCGCTAGTATAGCGCGCGGTCCCCGATTGGCAAACCTGAATCTGGGGGACCGGGAAACCGTCCGTATCGTATCGCACAGGGGAGGATCGCCGCATGCCGAAGGTAGGAGACCGGGTCGTCGTGGAAGGCTCGAAGGTCGGCGGGAGCCGCCGCGAAGGAACTCTGCGCAAGGTCGTGGGATCCTTGATCCAGGTCCGCTGGGAGGACGGGTCCGAGACCCTGTTCGCCCCAGGCGCCGGGACCGTCCAGTTCCTTCCAGCCGCGGGCAAGACGAACGGCAAGGCCGCCAAGGCCAAGCCTGCCGCGAAGAAGCCGGCCGCCAAGGCCGGTCCGAAGAAGGCCAAGAAGAAGAAGTAGGCCCTATCCCTGGGGCAGGTCGCTCATCGCGGTTTCCAGGGCCGCGATGCGGCGCTGCAGGGTCGTGGCCGACCCGATGTTCTCGGCGACGCGCAAGATTCCCTCGGACAGGCGGGCGAGCCCTTCGGTGATGCGCTCGTCCAGCGCGTCGATGCGCGTGCCCATGCTTTGAAGCTGCGCGGCCGCTGCGGCCCGTTCGGCCGCCATACGCGCGCCCGCTTCCGATAGCTGCGACTGCAGCCCCTCCAGCCGGCCCGCGAACGCGCGCAGCGCGCCGGTGAAGGTCTCCTCGCTCGAAACCAGATCCCGGCGCAGCGTTGACGTCTGATCGGCGACGTCCTCACGCGCGGTCTGCAATTCGGGTTCGATCCGTTCCCGGAGGCGCGTGATCTCGCGCATCGCTTGCTCACGAGCCTGCTGAAGGCCCGATTCCATTCCTTGCAGAAGCCCGGTGAACGAAGACTGGAATTCGGCGCGGATCGTGTTGACCGAGGCGTCCAGGTCGATGCGCATCTGCTTGACGCGCGCGTTGACCTCTTCGCGGGCGGTCGCGACGACTTCGTCGCGGGCCGGCTTGATCTCGGTGCGGACGCGCTCGCGAAGCGCGTCTTCGTCGATGACCGGCACCGCGGGTTCGGCCGCTTCCAAGGCCTTGCGGGCGGCTTCGCCGCGGAGCTGCTCGACGGTCGCGCCGACGGCCCCCAGCGCGTCTTCGATGCGGGCCCTCATGATCGTCAGCTCGCCGCTCACCTTGTCGGTGTCCTCGGCGTGGCCGCTGCGGACGCGGCTCAGTTCGTGTTCGAGCTCGGCGACCCGAGCCTCGAGCTCTGCGACGGCGGTGACCGATTGGATCTCGGTGAGGATCTTCGCGACGTCGTCGTCGTAGCTGCCGTCGTCGTCGGGGGCGGGCTCGGCGTCGAGCGTGATCGGCTCGTCCGCCTGGGGCTCCCAGCGCGGGTTTCGGGCAGGTTTGATGGGCACGCTCATGTCGGATCCTCCCGGGTTGACCCTAGCCGCGGACCACCCGGAGTCAAGCACGCCCGGCGGGTCGGCGGGCTCGGGCGGCGGTCGGAACTCTTCGTCGCTCACGTGTGGTCTCCTGGAGTCTCCGGATAACGATACGTGCGGAGCTCGGCCTGCGCGAAAGCCTCTTTGGCGAGCGCGTCCACGTCCAGCTTCTCCTCGGCGCGGCGGGATTCCTCTACGCTCGCCTTGGTCGCCGGCCGCTTGGGCTCGAACAGGACGCAGGCTTCCTGGCACGGCGCCGCCGACACCTCGAACGTTCCCAGCTTCTGCGCTTCGGCGATGATCTCGATCTTGTCGAGCGTGATCAGCGGCCGAAGCACCGGCAGCGACGAGGCATCCTCGACGGCGGTGAGATTCTCGATCGTCTGGCTGGCGACCTGGCCGAGCGAGTCGCCGGTGACCAGCGCTTTGGCGCCTTCCTGCTCGGCGACGAGCGCGGCGATGCGCATCATCATTCGGCGGTACAGGATCGTGCGAAGCTGCTGCGGCGCGACGGCGACGATCTCTTGCTGCGCCTGCGCCAGCGGCACGATCCACAAGTTCGCCTCGTTCTGGTGGCGTGTCAGATGCTGGACGATCTCTTCGGTCTGCCGCGTGCTGGACGCGTCGGTGAACGGCATCGAATGGAAGTGCACGAAGGTGACCTTCGAGCCGCGGCGCATCATGCGGGCGGCCGCGACCGGCGAGTCGATCCCGGCCGAGATCAACACGACGCTGCGGCCGCTGACACCGACCGGCAGGCCGCCCGGCCCGGGATGCTTGGTGGTGTAGACGAGCACGAGATCGCCGACGATCTCGACGTGGACGGTCAGATCGGGCGCGCTCAGGTTCACCTTCGTCTTGCTGCGCTCGAGCAAGACGGCGCCGATCCTTTCGTTGAGCTCACGAACGGTGTAGGGCAGCGTCGAGTGCGCGATGCGCGCGCGGACGGCGAACGTTTCGAAGTCGGCGCGCTGCATATGGTCCCAGGCGACGTCGTGGATCTGCTCGAGCGTCATCTCGTCACCCGTGGCCAGCGCGAAGTTGGCGATGCCGTAGACGCGGCCGAGGCGCATGATCACCTCGTCGCGATCCGCGCCCGCGACCAACGGGACGAGCAGGCGGCCGGGCAGCCGCTTGGCATTGCCGGCCAGACCCCTCAGCGCGCGATCGACGTTGCGCTGCAGGGCCCGCTCGAAGAACGACCGATTGCCGCCCTTCAGCCCGATCTCGTGGTAATGGAGGATCGCATAGTCGCGCACGGCTTCAATGGTACTCGCCGGCTACAGGGCACAGCGGCCGGTGTCGACCTGCTGGGTCTTTCCTCTGGCGCGATCGACGGCGCGGAAGATCTCGTTTTCGGCCAGGGCGTAGGACTCGTTGGGATCCTCGCGGGAGGCGGCGAAGACCATCCCGCGAATCCTGCCGTCGGTATCCACCAACGGCCCGCCCGAGTTGCCTTGGCGCACCTCGGCGTGGAGCACATAGATCGTGCGCGTGACCGTCCCTTGCGAGTAGATGTCGTAGCCGCGAGCCTGCGTACGCGACCGCACGCGCGCCGGCGAGATCTTGCGCTTTCCGCCGCCGGGATAGCCGATCGCCGCGCCGTCGGTGTTTCGCGCCGCGTGCTCGTCTTCGACGAAGAACACCTTGCCGGGCAGGCTCACGCGGATGATCGCGATGTCCTTGTCGGTGTCCATATAGATGACGGTTCCCTTGTAGGAGCGCCGGTCCGTCGCCGGCAGGACCTGCGTGTCACGCGTGCCGGCCACGACGTGCGCCGCGGTGACGAGCATGTCCGATCCGATCGGGAATCCTGAGCCGTCTACCAGCCCGTTGCATCCTTTGGATTCGATCTTGTAGGTGATCTCGGCCGCAGCCAGGATCTCTTGGTCGCCGGCCAGGCTCTCGGGCGGCGGTTCGACGCCGGGCGCGAGTGACGGATTGAGAGC
Source organism: Actinomycetota bacterium (assembly GCA_036398095.1). Lineage (GTDB taxonomy): Bacteria > Actinomycetota > AC-67 > AC-67 > AC-67 > DASWHR01. Next base: position 67,896 of record DASWHR010000027.1, on the reverse strand, counting down.
GGCGAAGACTTCGGGGAAGCCGCTGTTGCGAAGCAGGCGGCTGATCTCGGCGGTGATGGAAAGCGGCGGCGGCGCGATGTTGTTGAGCACTCGGATGATCGCCGATTCGCGCACGGCGGACGCGACCGACTTGGCCGGCAGGTTGCCAAGCGTCGACCCGAGCAGCCACGCGCCGACCAGAGACAGGATGCCGGCGATCGCCGAGCCGACGATCTTGTCGGTCTTGTTGATCGTCGCGTTGGTGATCTTCTTGCGAAGCTTCATCGCGAACGCGGCGACGATCCCTTCGACCACGAAGGCGATGCCGAGCAGCGCGACGATCGTGTAGATGGGAATCGACGCGCTTTCGGGGTTGTTGATGAACAAGCCGACGAGCGGCGGCGCCAGCAGGAAGCCGATCACCAACCCCAGAACGAATCCGCCCCAGGAGAACACCTGCAAGACGGCGCCGCGCCGGTAGCCGGTCCAGATGCCGAGGCCGAGCGCGCCGAGGATGACGAGATCGACCCAGTTCAACCAGGACCTCCTATTCGCGCGGCTCGGGACGGCCCGGCTGCGTCTCGGGGTGGTGCGACCGCTTCGGGACCATGACCTTGCGACGGAAGTACAGCACTTCGACGCCGTCCTGGTTGTAGCCGCGCGTTTCGACCGCGACGACCCCCCGGTCGGGCTTGGAGGAGGATTCCTTCTTGTCCAGCACTGTCGTCTCGGCGTAGAGCGTGTCGCCGTGGAACATCGGCCCCTTGTGCAACAGCGATTCGACCTCCAGGTTGGCGATCGCGCGGCCGGACACATCCGGGACGCTCATCCCGAGCGCCAGCGAGTAGACGAGGTTTCCGACGACGACGTTGCGCTTGAAATGCGTCGAGGTCTCGGCGTAGTGGACGTTGGTGTGCAGCGGATGATGGTTCATCGTGATCATGCAGAACAGGTGATCGTCGGACTCGGTGATCGTCTTTCCCGGCCAGTGCTTGTAGACGTCCCCGATGACGAAGTCCTCGTAGAAGCGTCCGAAGTCTCGTGCCTCGCCCATCGACTGAGTCCTCCTTGCGGTGTCGGAAGTGTACTTTCGGAATCGGTTCGCCGCTGGCTATGCGAGCACGGGAAACAGGCCGGCCAGCGGGCCCAGCATCTCGCGCTCGGCGTCGTCCAGCGTCGCGCGGCCGGTCGCGGTCTCGGCGAAGCGGACATCGTCGATGCCGAGCGGCCGGACGTCGGCGCCGAGCAGGCCACGTAGGACCTCGCAGCACACGGTCAGGCCCGGCTCGGTCGGGTCGGGCGCCAGATTGAGTCCGTCCCGCATGTCCATCGCGTGGATGGTGACCTCGACCACGCGGGTCTTGAGGTACTCCGACAGGTGCATCCGCCCGAAGACGGTGTCGAAAACCGGATCGACGTGCATGTGGGGCGCGGCCTTCGCGAGCGCGGCATCCCACCCCGACTGCCAGATGCCGGCCATGGTCCCCGGGTGCAGCGTCTGTGCAACCTCTTGTGCCCGCTTGACGATCATCGGGGCTTCGGCCTTCGCGTCGTACTGGAAATAGGTGATCGCGCTCTTTTCAGCTTCGTCGTCGCGCGCACCCTCGTCGATCATTTCGGCGATGCGAAGCGCGCCCCGGTAGGCGTGCGCGGCCAGCTCGAACACCGTCAGTGGCGGACAGCGTGTCGGCCGTGGCCAGTCGTCGGACGTCAGCGAATCCAGCAGCGCCCCCGTCCGCGCGCACTCGGCCGACAAGGCATGCAGAACGTGCTCGTTCACTTCTTGGCCTTGTAGCGGTCCAGCAGGCTCTTGGCGATCACGAGCTTCTGGATCTCGCTGGTCCCTTCGCCGATGATGAAGAATGGCGCGTCGCGGAACAGCCGTTCGATCGTGTACTCCTTGGAGTATCCGTAGCCGCCGTGGACGCGCATCGCATCGCGGACGACCTCCATGCACATCTCGGAGGCGTAGAGCTTGCACATACCGGCCTCAAGGTCCGTGCGCTGGCCTTCGTCCTTCATGACGGCTGCGTTGAGCATGAGCAGGCGCGCGGCCTCGATCTTGGTGGCCATCTCGGCCAGATAGAACTGGATCGCCTGATGCTGGGCGATCGGCTTGCCGAACGTGTGACGCTCTTGCGCGTAGGCGATGGCCTCTTCGAAGGCGCGCTGCGCGACGCCGACGGCGCGGGCGCCGACGTTGACGCGGCCGACTTCGATCGCACCCATGTTCTGGATGAAGCCTTGGCCCTCTTCACCGCCGAGCAGGTTCGCGGCGGGGACGCGATGGTCGTCGAAGGCGATCTCGGTGGTCTCGACGCCCTTGTAGCCGAGCTTTTCGATGTTCTTGCCGACGATCACGCCGCCGCTCTTTGCCGCGCCCGGCTCCTTTTCCACGATGAACATGCTCATGCCCTTGTAGGGCGGATCGGTATCGGCGGTCTTGGTGATCGTCATGCAGATACCCGAGCGCAAGCCGTTGGTGGCCCACATCTTCTGGCCGTTGATCACGTAGTCGTCGCCGTCTTTGACCGCGCGCGTCTTGATCGCCTGCACGTCGCTGCCGGCGTGCGGCTCGCTCATCAACAGCGCCGCGCGAGGGTTGCCGGTGACCATCGTCGGAAGGAAACGCTGCTTCTGCTCGTCGGTGCCGTAGGTCTTGATCAGGTAGCACGCCATCGAATGCGTGTTCAGGATGCCCGACAGCGACATCCACCCGCGGGCGAGTTCAACGATGACGAGCGCGTAGACGGTCAGCGGCATGCCCAGTCCGCCGTACTCTTCGGGAACCATCATCCCGAACAGCCCCATCTCTTTCATCTGCTCAACGATCTTTTCGGGAAACTCGTCGGCGTGCTCCATCTCGTCGGCGACGGGAATGACTTCCTTCTCGACGAACTCGCGAACAGTATCGATGATGAGCTGTTGCTCCTCAGTCAAGTTCAGCAGTGCCATGGGACCTCACTTCTGTCGGGTTCGAAAACGATCAGCCGTCCGATTGGCGGTACGCGACGAATCTGAAACAATGGTTCCGCCGATGCGATTGTTGGGAGCCGCCGCATGAGATACGAAATTGGGCTGGCGGGCCGGATCCTGCGACCCGAGGGAGCCGAAGCCTGGCTGGACGAAGTCATGGCCAGTTTGGCATCGCTTCCGAGGGCGGATCCGGCGATCGGCGGCTCCATGGCCGACGGCGAGATCGAGATCGCGATCACGGTCGAAGGCGATGGCATCGAACCCGCGATCACGCGAGCGACATCCCTCGTTCGCGACGCGATGAACAGCGCGGGCGCCGGGAACGATGCCGTCGTCTGGGAGCGACTCGTCGCGACGACGGCCGTGGCTGCACCGGCTCGGTAAACCTTTCATCCGCCGAGGAAGTCCTTTACTTGTTTGACGCGCTTGATGCCGGCGGCGCGGCCGCGTGCGGCGAACTGTTCGGCCATCTTGCGGCTGGCTTCGTCGATCATCTCCTTGCCGAACATGACGGCGCCCTTGCGCTCGACCTCGGTGACGTACTTGTAGTGCTCGAGCACCGATTCGGCCTTGTCGTACTCGTCTTGCGTCGGCGCGAAGACCTCGTTGAGGACGGTGACCTGGTCGGGATGCAGCGCCCACTTGCCGTCGTAGCCCAGCGCGCGCTCGCGCATCGCGGCGGCGCGAAAGCCATCCAGATCGCGGATGAGCAGGTACGGCCCGCCGATCGCCTGCAAGTTGTTGGCGCGCGCCGCGATGTTGATGTGCGTAAGCACGTAGTGGAAGTGATCGAGATTCTCGTAGCCGGGGATCGGCTCGCCGGCCGTGACGGTCGGCAGACCCAGCGAGGCGCTCATGTCGGCCGGACCGAGGATCAGGTCTTCGATGCGATCGTCGCAGGCGGCGATCTGCGGAAGATTCAGCAGGCCCAGCGCGGTTTCGATCTGCACCTCGATGCCGATCTTCTTTTCGAAGCCCATGTTCTGTTCGATCATGCGAAGCATGTTCGACACGAACTTCACGTCGGCGACGGTTTCAACCTTGGGAATCATGATGCAGTCGAGTTGCTCGCCGGCGTTCTCGACGACCTCAATCAGATCCTTGGCGCACCAGCGTGTGTAGACGCCGTTGACACGGAGCACCTTGGTGGGCGCCTTGTACTCGTGCTCCTTCAGCGCCTGCACGACGTTGCCGCGCGCGGCCTCCTTTTCGAGCGGGGCGACGGAGTCTTCCAGGTCAAAGAAAACTTCGTCGGCGTCCAGCGTGGCCGCCTTGGCGAGAAACTTCGCCGACGAGCCGGGGACCGATAGGCATGAGCGGCGCGCGCGCATTCGGTGAGACCTCCTGTTAGGAATCGGGTGCCGAGGGTCAGTATCTCCCGCTCGCTTTCATGCTGTCCAATAGCCATTCGAGTCATAAACCATGCCGTTCTGTTATGGTTCTGCATGGATGGATACCCACGATCTGGCCGCCGTCCGGGCAATCGTGCATGCCGGGACGTTTTCGGCCGCAGCCGACGACCTGCGCGTCGCGCAGCCGGCCCTGTCGCGCCGCATCGCGCGACTGGAGAACGAGCTGGGCGGGAGGCTCTTCGACCGGCTGCCGCGGCACGCCGCGCCGACGCCGCTCGGCACCGAGATCGCGGCCGCCGCCTCGCGGGTTCTGGCCGAGATGGATCGTGCCCGGGAGGCGGCCGATGCGATCACGCGCGGCGCGGCCGGACGGATTCGCCTGTCGTCCCTCGCCGGCGGCATCGCAGTCTTGGCCCGCGGACTGGAACGTTTCAATGCCGCGCATCCGGACGTGGAGGTGGAGATCCGGTCGTTGGACGCGCAGGAGGCGATCCGCGCGCTGCACGACCGAGAAGTGGACCTGTCCACGTTGGCCGGCAGCGCGTTGGAGGACGGGATGCGCTCGCGCAAGCTTGCGACATGGCGGGTCGTGCTGGCGGTGCCGCCCGCGCACCGCTTCGCGTCAATGCGTTCGGTCCCGATCGGGGCGCTGGCCGCCGAGCCGCTGCTGATGCTGGCGCCCGAGTTCATGGTCACGCGGCACGTAACGCATCTTGCCGAGCGAGCCGGTTTGCGTCTGCGCGTGCGGCTGCGCGACGCGACCCCCGAGGCGGTCGTGTCGCTCGCACGCCGGGGCCTGGGCGTCGGCGTGCTGCCCGACTCGGTCCGCCTGCCGCCGGATATTCGATCCGTGCCGCTGGCCCGCGCGGGATCCAGCGCCGACTTCGACTACGTGATCGCCTGGCTCCACGAGCGAACGCTTCCGCCCGCCGCCGGCGCGCTGGTGGACGCACTTGTGCGAGAAACGGCCGCCTTCCGCCCATAGCCGGCGTAAATCTATGCCCGGCGACCGCGGATCGCGCTAACGTTGCTCGGTTGTGAGCGAACCGTCGAAACCCGGCTCGCGGATGCGGTCTCGCATTCGCGGGATTGCGCTTGACGTCTCTCCTCTTCGCGAGTCGCGCGACTTCCGCTTCCTGTTCTTCGGCATGTCGGTGTCGTCGCTCGGGTCCGCCATGGCGATGGTGGCACTCCCCTACCAAGTCTGGCGGATCACGCACTCGGCGATGGCCGTCGGCTTGCTGGGCGCGGCCGAGTTGGCGCCGCTGATCGTGGCCTCGATCGTCGGCGGCGCGATCGCCGACGCGCACGAACGTCGCCGGCTGCTCACGATCATTCTCCTGGCCGAGATCGGCGTGTCGTCGCTGCTCGCGTGGAACGCCTCAATCGGCGGGCCGCTGTGGTTCCTCTACGTAATGGCTGCGGTGCAGGCCGGCGCGTTCGGTTTCGCGATCCCGGCGCGTCGCTCGTGGGCGCCGCGTTTGGTCGCGCCGGCGAAGCTGCCGGCGATGGCGGCGCTAGAAGGATCCTCGTTCGGGATCTCGCATCTGGCCGGGCCGGCGATCGGCGGGCTGGCGATCGCAACGATCGGACTGGCCGGCACGTACCTGGTCGACGTGGGCACGTTCGTGTTCGCGTTGGCGATGATCTCGATGATGCGGCCCTCGCCGGCGAGCGAGCATGCCGCCGCGCCCGGGTTCAAGTCGATCCTGGAAGGCTTCGCGTTCCTTCGCGGCCGGCCGATGCTGCAGGGCTCATTCCTGATCGACCTGAACGCGATGGTGTTCGGCATGCCCAGGGCGCTGTTTCCCGCGATGGCGGCGATGATGGGCGGCGGGCCAAAGTCCCTCGGACTTCTCTACGCCGCGCCCAGCGCCGGATCGTTCCTGGCGATGGCGGCGAGCGGCTGGTCGGGACGCATACGCCGGCAAGGCCTGGCCGTCACGCTCTCGGTCCTGGGCTGGGGCGTTGCGATCGCCGCGTTCGGGTTGACGCGCAGCATCCCGGTCGCGGTCGCGTGCTTGGCGGCGGCCGGCTTCGCCGACGCGGTCAGCGGCATCTTCCGGATGGCGATCGTGCAAGAGGTCACGCCCGACCATCTTCGCGGCCGCCTGTCGGGGATGGAGATCGCCGTCTATGCGGGCGGCCCGACGCTCGGCGATGTGGAAGCCGGCGTGGTCGCGGGATTGACGTCGGTGCGGCTCAGCGTCGTGTCGGGCGGGCTGGCCTGCCTGGTCGGCGCCGGCGTGGTCGCACTCGCGCTGCCGTCATTCATCCGATACGACCGCACCAAGGCGGTCGCCGAAAAAATGCTGGACGCGGCTCGGCCGGCGACGTAGAGTCGTTCACATCGCCGGCCGCGGTGCCGGCTCTGACCCGAAGGGAGGCGCACCATGACGGACACCGTCACGGTCTTCGCGCGCCTTCGGGACGCCGCCAGCCTCCACGCTGTGTAAGAAGCGGACCGGATTCCGGTCCGCTCTCGACACACCGTCACACCCCTCGCGACTCCCGATGGCGCATGTCCTATCCGACTGCGACCTTTTCGAGGAGATGCGATCGTGCTCACAAGCGAAACCCTGGATTACTTCACCGGAGAGGCCTACATCACGCGCCCCATCCGGCCCATGAAGAGCGGCAAGGAAGCGACGGTCGTGCTGTGCGAAGCCCATCCGCGCACGGGACGCGACCTGATCGCGATCAAGGAATACAAACCGATCGAGGAACGCGGCTTTCGCGCCGACCTTGCCTACATGGGCGCCGACATTCGCACGCTGAAAGCCCGCGACCGGCGCGCGATCCAGAAGAAGACCGGGTGGGGCCATCAGATGCAGGAAGGGCTATGGATCCACCGCGAGTGGGAGCGGCTGGTCGAGTTGCACGCCGCCGGCTGCGACGTGCCCGAGCCGATCGCGCAAGGGCCGCGCTCGATCGCGATGGAATACATCGGCTCGATCGAGACCGCCGCGCCGCAACTGAATCGCGTCCGGCTCGGCCATCGCGAGGCGCGCGACGCGTGGGAACGGATCGTCGCCAACGTCGAAAAGATGCTCGCCGCGAACGTCATCCACTGCGACCTGTCGCCCTACAACATCCTGTGGTGGGACGAACGGCCGGTGCTCATCGACTTTCCCCAGGCCGTCGATCCCCGGACTGCGCGTGACGGACACGAGCTGCTCGAGCGCGACTTGGGAAACGTCGCACGCCACTTCGAGCGGCTGGGGCTGCGCGTTGATTCGCGTTCGGTCGCGCACGGCCTGTGGGTCGGGTTCATGTTCGCCGACCTTTGACACTCATCGGGCGTTTTGTGGCGCGCGAATGGCCCGGCCGAGGCATGGACGCGCGGCCTCCGGAACGCGCATTGTGCAGGTGTGAACGGAGAGGATCGCACCGGCCGGCTGTTGCTTGCCTTGACGCGCGAAGTCACCGGCACGCTAGACCTGCAGGATGCGCTCGATCGGAGCCTTGCGGCGCTGCGGCGGCTGGTCGGCTTCGGTGGCGGCGCGATTCAGTTGATCGAAAACGGGTTTCTGCTCGCCGCCGCGACAGATCCGCCCGCTTCGCCCGCGGCCAAGACGGTGCGAATCCCCGTCGGCGCGGGCGTGTCGGGCGGGATCGCGGCCGGCGGCGACCCCGTCTACATCCCGGATATCACCATCGATTCGCGCGTCCATCCGGAGGGCCGCACGAAGGGCGTCAGCAGCGGCGTTCGCAGCTACTTCGGGCTGCCGCTCATCGCCCACGGCGAGATCATCGGCGTCGTCCAGGTGGACGCGCCCGAGGTGGATGCCTTCACGCAAGCGGATCGCGACACGATCACCGCCTTCGCCCCGGCCATCGCCTCGGCGGTGCAGAACGCGATCATCCACGCGCACGAGCTGGCGACCGTCGAAGAGCGCATCGAGACCGAGCGGCTCAAGCACGACTTCATCGCGATCGTCTCGCACGAGCTGCGCACGCCGCTCACGTCGATCGTCGGCTTTGCCGAATCGATCAAGCGGCACGGTCGCGAACTCGACCGGGATCTGATCGTCTACCTGGCGGATCGTATCCTCGCCGGCGGGCATCGCCTCGGCCGGCATCTCGACGACCTAATGCGCATCGCCGGCTTGCAGGACGGCGATCTGGCCGTCGAGGTCGCCCCGGTCGACATCGAGCCGATCGTCCGCGCCGCCTGCGCCGAGACATCCGACCAGCAACACCGGCTTCGTCTCCGCGTGGATCCGGACGTGCCGCGCGTGCTCACCGACGGGGAGCGCCTCCGGCAGATCGTGGCGGCGCTGGTGTCGAATGCGTGCAAGTTTTCGCCGTCGGGAAGCGACGTGGACGTGCGCGTCGCCGCGCGGAACGGCGAGCGTGTCGTCGTGTCGGTCCGCGATCATGGTCCCGGCATCCCTGGAGAGCATCTGGGCCGCGTCTTCGACCGCTTCTTTCAAGTCGAGCCGGCCGACCGGCGCGCGGCGGGCGGGCTGGGAATCGGCCTGTACTTGGCGCGGCTGCTGTGCGATCGCATGAACGCTCACATCGACGTGCACAGCGCGGTCGATGAGGGCAGCACTTTCACGGTGACCCTGCCGGCCGCCGCGTCGAGGTCAGACGATCGGGCACCCAATCCCGCGCCCGAGCGCGTGATCGTGCTGGGGCCTTAGCCGGTCTTTCTTCGAGCGACACCTTCGGCGACCGCGGCGTCTCGAACGGCTGCGGCGATCGAAGGCATGACGCGCCGGTCGAAGACCGACGGAAGGATGTATTCCTCATCGAGTTCGGTTTCGCCCACGAACGCCGCGAGCGCCTCGGCGGCGGCGACCTTCTGCGTGTCGGTGACGCTGGAGGCGCGGCAGTCGAGCAGACCGCGGAAGAAGCCGGGGAAGACGAGCACGTTGTTGATCTGATTGGGATAGTCGCTGCGGCCGGTGCCGATCACGCGCACATTGCGGGGCATTTGCTCGGGCATGATCTCGGGCACCGGGTTGGCCATCGCGAACACGATCGCGTCGTTGGACATCTGCTCGACCCATTCGGGCTTGACCAAGTTCGGCCCGGACAGGCCGACGAACACGTTCGCGCCGCGGAGCGCCGCCTCCAAGTCACCGGTCACCTTGTCGCGGTTGGTGTGATCGGCGATCCACTGCTTCTCGGCCGGCAGACCGCCGCGGCCGGGATGGATCACGCCGTGACGATCCAGGCCGATCAGATCGCCGACGCCGATGCGGAGCATCAGCTTCGAGCAGGCGACACCGGCCGCGCCCATGCCGAGCACGACGACCTTGAGATCCTCCAGCGGACGGCCGGCAACGCGCGCCGCATTCATCAGCGCGGCGGCGACGACGACGGCGGTGCCGTGCTGATCGTCGTGGAAGACGGGGATGTCGAGCTCCGTGCGCAGGCGCGCCTCGACCTCGAAGCATTCGGGTGCGGCGATGTCTTCCAGGTTGATCCCGCCGAAGCCGGGTGCGATCGCCTTGGCCACGGCCACGATCTCGTCGGCAGTGTCGGCGCGAATGCAGATCGGGTAGGCGTCGATGTCGGCGAACTCTTTGAAGAGCATCGCCTTGCCTTCCATCACCGGCATCGCAGCCTCGGGACCGAGATCGCCCAGGCCGAGCACGGCCGATCCGTCGGTGAAGACCGCAACCGAGTTGGCCTTGATCGTGTAGTCGTAGACAAGCTCGGGGTTTTCGGCGATTGCGCTGGAGACGCGTCCGACGCCGGGCGTGTAGGCCATGGACAGGTCGTCGCGACTTCGGAGCGGAAACTTCGGCGTGACCGAGATCTTGCCGCCGACGTGGATATCGAAGGTTCGGTCCGAGGTTCCGCGAACCTCGACACCCTGGACGCGTTGGGCGGCCTTGACGATCTGCCGGCCGTGCGCGTCGTCGCGGCATTTCACGGTGATCTCGCGGACGACAATGTTGCCGCGATGCTCGATCAGGTCCACCGCGCCAAGGTCGCCGCCGGCGCGGCCGATCGCGGTCATAAGGCGGCCGAGCGTGCCGGGCGTGCTGCGCAGGTTGACGAGCAAACGCAGCGAATAGCCGGCTGAGGGCGAGATTTGACTCATGTGGGCGCGATTATAGAGCGCCGACTGCGTTAGAGCGTCGGGGTTGCGGTGGGAAACGGCACGCGCGGCGTGGACGTCGCGGTCGGAAGCGCGGTCGGCGTCGCGGTCGGGACGGGCGGAGCGGCCGGCACCGCCGGCAATCCCGGATTCTCCGCCGACGGGGACGGCGAGCCTTCGCTTCGCCAGAAGATTCCGCCGGCGGCCTGCGACACGTAGATCACATCGCGGTCGACCGGGTTTTGCGCCATCCAGAATGCCGGCGAGTCTTTGATCAGATTGTACGGGCCGCGCGGCAAGGATCCCATCGCGTGGTTCACCCCGGACGCCCACGAATCCATCAGCAGCTCCCATTTCGTCGGCGAGCCGATCTTGATCCGGTAGACGCCGGCGGAGATGTTGGTCTTTCCGGCCGCCTTGTTGAGCGCCGCCGCGTAGAAGGTCTTTCCCGTTGGATCGCGCACATCGGGCATCAAGTGCGAGATCATCGTCCCATCGATCGTCGTCACCTTCTTCCACGTCTTGGTCGAAGTGCGCGTCGTCGACGACATCATGATGGTCCCGTCCCAGAGGCCGGCGAAGACGGTCTTGCCGTCGGGGGAGATCGTCAGCCCCCAGATCATGCCGATCGAAACCGGTTTCGAGATGCACTTGGCAAGCACAACCGACCACGAGGCACCGCGGTTGGCGCTCATGTAGATGCCGCCGTTCGTTGCCGCATACACAAGGTTCGGGTTCGTCGGATGCCGCACGATCGTCGCGACCAGATACGACGAGGACAGGAAGACGTTGCGGTTGCAGCCGGACGCGGCCGGCAGGCTCACGTTGCGCCATGTCTGCCCGCCGTTGTCGGAGATGATCAAGCTCTTGGTCGTACCGATGTCCCAGTCGGAGTGCTGGATCTGTCCCGCCATGATCGTGGTGCGCGCCGCGTCGCGGATCACCGCAAGGCCGGCGCCGCGAATCGGAGGCGAGATCAACTCCCACGTAACGCCCATGTTGATCGAGCGGTACACGCCGGCCGGCTCGATGTTGTAGCCGATCAACAGCGGCGACGAGAACGTGAATGCGGTGACATAGATTGTCTGAGGCTCGAGCGGATCGAACGCGATGTCTTCGACCCCGCAGGCGCCCAGGCCGTTCCCGACTGCGCTTTCGATTGTGTATAGCGTCGACAGACAGTGCGGCGCGAGCGGCGTCCAGGTGGATCCGTTCGTCGTGATCCACGGCCCTTGTCGCAGCGTCCCAACGACGGCCACGCCGGGCAACGTCGGGTGGAAGCGCATGCGGCGCGTGATCAAACAACCGGAGACCGCGTAGCCGCTCGTCTCATACTTGCCGCATTCCGGAACCATGCCAAGCGACGACGGCGTCCAGCCCTGATAAGGAACGAGCGCTCGGGCCGGCGTGAGCGGCACGATCGCGGCGACCGACAACGCGGCGGCGAGCATGACGCGCCCGCGCGAGATCACCCTGTGGGTTGGCTTCACGATCTATAAACGACCAGCCCACCCGGAAAGGATCAAGGTTATGCTTCCGGCTCGTGCGAAACTACCGAATTCGGCGGCTATTCGGACCCGGGCCGTCCACCGTGGCTCCCTCGGTGCTTCAGGCGATGGCCCGTCCGCTGCTCGGCCATCTCGATCCGGAGTTCCTGTCCATGATGGACGAGGTGCGCGACATGCTCAGGCGCACGTTCAAAACCGCCAACGAAACCACGTTCGCCGTCAGTGGCACCGGCAGTGCCGGGATGGAGGCCGCGCTGGTGAATCTGCTCGAGCCGGGCGACATCGCCGTCGTCGGGATCGCCGGCGTGTTCGGCGAGCGGATGGCCGAGGTCGCCCGGCGATGCGGCGCGCAGGTTCGCGAGGTTCGCGCGGAATGGGGAACCCCGATCGAGCCCGCGCGGATCGTGCCACACCTGGACGGGGCGAAAGTGCTCGCGTTCGTGCATGCCGAGACATCCACCGGAATGCGGCAGCCGGTCGAGCCGCTCGCCTCGCTCGGGCGTGATGCGGGAGCAATGATCGTGGTGGACGCCGTGACGTCCCTCGCGGGGATCCCGGTCGAGACCGACGCGTGGGGCGTGGACGTGTGCTATTCGGGGACGCAGAAGTGCTTGTCGGTCCCGCCGGGCCTTGCGCCGATCACGTTCTCGCCGCGCGCCGTCGAGGCCATCGCCGCGCGACGATCCCCGGTGCAATCGTGGTACCTGGATGTTTCCTTGCTGACGCGATATTGGGGTTCCGAGCGCGTCTACCATCACACCGCCCCGATCTCGATGCTGCTCGGATTGCACGAAGGTCTGCGCCTCGTGCTCGAAGAGGGACTCGAAACCCGATGGGCCCGGCACGAGCGACTCGGTGCCGTGCTGGCCAAGGAGCTGGATGCACTCGGCTTCGAGCAGTTCGCGCAGGACGGTTTTCGCCTGCCACAGTTGCAAGCGGTCCGTCTGCCCGGCGGCCGGGACGCCGACGCGCTCCGGCGCGAGCTGCTGGATCGGTTCGATGTCGAGGTCGGCGGCGGATTGGGTCCGCTCGCGGGAACGGCGTGGCGGATCGGTCTCATGGGTGAGTCATGCCACGAGGACGCGATCGAGTTCCTTCTGGACGCGATCCGCGAGGTGCTCGGCTAGCGACGGACCCCGGCCCTGATCGCGGTGGTGACGACTTTTTCGGTCTCGGTCTTGGCGCGACGGGCGGCGCGCACGGCTTGGGTCATCAGGCCGAACTGAACGTAGGCGACGGTCTGGCCCATGAAGGTTCCGGCGCGCATGATCTGATCTTCCACGGCCTTCGGCAGCGTCCGGTGCCCGCGCACGTCCAGGATCGCGAACGCGTCGGCGACGTCGTCGAGCGACCGGTCGAGCCAGTCGAACGCGTGCGCGATCCCGATCGCGTCCTTGTCCAGGATCTCGAAGCGCGAATAGAACCATCCCGCCGCCATGGGCGTCGCGGTCGTCGCGTGCGTCCAGTCGAACGTCTTGTAGTAGGCGCGATACTGCTCGTCCGCCTTCGCCGGATGAGGCCGCGGCGCGTTCACGTCCGGCGGCAAGTCGCGGGTGTAGGCGATGCCTTCCGTCGCGGGATACAGCCCGAGCACGCGGCCGACGTTTCGGATCGCGGGCACGGTGAAGCCCCGCTCAACCGGTGCCGCCCCGGCGTCGCTGATCGACTGCACGAGCCCCCACGGGTCGCCGCCGAGGTCGGCAAGGAGCGAGCCGTCGGCGTCGGCGCCGTTCCACGACGTCGCGCCGGGAAGCAGCGCGTTGACGATCGGAATCGAAATCGAACCGGGGATCTTCGGCGCGTAGGCCGCTCGGTCGCGAAGCATCATCCGCATCACCGGATGCGGGTCGGCTCCGGTCCCCGACGGCAGCCGCGCGGCCGACTGCATTCGCGCGGCGTCGAGCGCCTCTTGCTCGGCGTCGCCGGCGTGGAGCGTCTTCGCGCGGGTGAACGGCACGACGCGCGTGTAGCGCATCAGGTCGTAGACGCTCGCGGCGACGCGCTTGGCGTCGTAGCGCGGCGGGGCGTCGGTGACCGCGTTCGCGTCGGTCCAGGTGTTCGACGACAACAGGTACAGATCGGTGGCGCGCGGGCGGGTGGCATATCCGCGCGCGAAACGCGTATACAACGCGCTGAGCGCGTTCTCGCCGATCCGCTGATACATGATCGGCAGCAAGTCGCGGCAGTCGATCGCGGCGCAGTTCGCGTACTCCCACACCGGTGGATCCAGCAGCGCGGAATCGCCGCCTCCGGCGACGCGGTAAGTCGCGCCGTTGACCGGCGTGGATCCTTCGAACGAGTTCGGCGCCGCGCCGACGTCGAGCATCAAGAACCGGTAGCGGCCGCCCCAAACGCGGCCCCAGTCGAATCCGCGCTGCTCGCCGGTATCGGGGTCGGTCGTGAGCGAGTTCATAACGCGGAAATTGTGGTAACGGTCCACGTTGAAGTATTCGCCGGCATATGACGGACGGTAGGTGTCGATGACGAAATAGGTGAATCCGAGCGCGGAGTCGGCCGGGTTGAACTTCAATCCCTTCGGCGGGTTCTTGGCGATCCAGTCTTCGACCTTCATCGCGTCGATGAAGTCCACCGGCGAGCCGGGCACGACCGGATGATCGCGGCGGAGCGCGGCGGCACGGCCGTTGTAGGACTCCAGATAGGCGCGATCCCAGGGGTGCGCGTACTCCCCCGACGTCGTCGCCGCCTTCGCCGCGCCGAACAGCCGGCGCGTCCAGGCCTCGTCGGTGACCACGATGTTGGGCTCGCCAAAATCGTACGCCCACGGCAGATAGCTCATCGCCGAACCCTGAAGCATGGCGGCCTGGCGCACCTGGCTTCCGCCGTTCCGCGCGAGCGGCACGCCCCCGCCGGTGCGCGATTCGTTCTCGACGATCGGCTTGACCAATTGGGCGCGCGGGTCTGGGTCGGGGAACTGGCCGGCGACGTCCGGCTTGTGCGCGTCCACCTCGGCCTTGTCGAAGCCGACGAAGACTACGTTAATCGGCATCTTCAGCTTCATGTAGCACGGCGGCGGCGGCTCGTAGACGCGCGAGCCGTTCGCATCGACGCGATAGTTGGGATCGCCGCACACGTTCGGCTTGACGAACTTCAAGGTGGCGTTGGCGCGCTTGGTGGTATTGATCCCGTCGGCGTGGCGAACCCAGGCGGTCGCCTCGTACTGGGGCCGCACCCCGGTGGGTGCGCCGGCTTTCGCATACACCTCGACCGTGTAGGTCGCGCCGTTCGCGACGTCGAACGAGACGATCTCGTCGGTGCCGGCTTGTTCGTCCGAAGATGCGTAGGTCGTTTGCTTTCCGTCGGTGACGGCCAGGGCGAGATCCTCAGGGGTCTCCCAGTGGATCCAGATCGTCACGCGCGCCTCGCGTGCCGGTCCGACCTTCGCGACGAAACGCTGATGGGCCGCGCCGGCGGTGAAGGACGCGTCGCGCAGCTGCGACTGCTGGACGCCGGCCGGCGCCAGCACGGCCGTTCCGTCCCAGGCGAGCGGACGCGTCGAGTCGTTGGCGACGGTGAGAATCTTCGGCGGCGTCTCGCCGGACGCGCGGACGCCGGGGATCGCCAGAACCACGGCGAGCGCGCCGACGAGGAACCGCAGTCGAATCCGGGTCATATTTCCTTCGGACACTATTTCCTTAGTGAACCATCTGTCCGGTTCGCCCCCGCGGGGACGGCCGGCCGGAGCATCCCCTCTTTGCTCCGGACGGCTCATTCCCTGCGTTCGACTGCTCAACGATTCGCGATCGCGGTTCGACGTTCCTTCGGAAGCGGAGAAATCGAAACTCTCGGAACCTCGGGCGAGCCGAAATATGAGCGATTAGGCTGCGGTGGATGCGAGGAATCGCCGCACTGTGCGCCCTGCTGCTGGGCCTTGCCGCCTGCTCGTCCGGCTCACCCGTCACGCGACCCACCGCGAGCGAATCGCCCTCACCGCCATCGCCCAGTCCTTCGCCGACGCCGTCGCCGTCGCCGTCGCCGACCCCGCCCACCGCGCGAAGCGCGTCGCCTGCGCCACCGGCGACGACGCTTTCGAATCTGAGCATCAGGTTGCGGACGGTCGCTTCGGGACTGGATTCGCCGGTGGGCGTCACCCACGCGGGCGATGCGACGCTGTATGCCATCGAGCAAGCCGGCCGGATCATGCGGATCGAGCCCGGCGCCTCGCCGCAGGTGTATCTGGACATTCGCGGCCGGATCGGGTCGGGCGGCGAGCGCGGCCTGCTCGGCTTGGCGTTCCATCCGAACTTCGCATCCAACGGCCGGCTGTTCGTCAACTACACCAACACGAGCGGCGATAGCCGTATTAGCGAGTTCTCCGGAAACGCCGGCAGCGCGAACGCCGGATCGGAGATGGTCTTGCTGCGCATCGATCAGCCCTACGCGAACCACAACGGAGGCGCGCTGGTATTCGACAAGACCGGGATGCTGCTGATCGCCACGGGCGACGGCGGCAGCGGCGGCGATCCGCAGAACAACGGCCAGAAGCTGACGACGCTGCTGGGAAAGATCTTGCGGATCGACGTCAACAGCGGGTCGCCGTACGGAATCCCGCCGAGCAACCCGTTCCGCGGCCGCTCCGATGCGCGCGCCGAGATCTTCGACTACGGGCTTCGCAATCCGTGGCGGATCTCGATCGACCGGCAGACCGGGGATCTGTGGATCGGCGATGTCGGCCAGAACCGGCTCGAGGAGGTCGACTTCGAACCGGCCCCCCTGCGCGGCGGGAAGAACTTCGGCTGGCGAATCATGGAGGGCCGCTCCTGCTTCAACGCATCCTCGTGCAACCGGAGCGGCCTCACGCTGCCGGTCGCGCAATACGATCAGAGCCAGGGCGATTGCGCCGTTACCGGCGGCTACGTCTATCGGGGCGCCGCCTCGCCGAAGCTGCGCGGCTTCTACTTCTACAGCGATGCATGCTCGGGCTTCGTCCGCGCGCTGTCGGCCACCGATGCGCGCGACGGCAGCGCACCCAGCCGGATCGTGTCGCGCACGAACAAGTCGGTCGTGTCGCTCGGCGAAAACGCCGCCGGCGAAGTGTTCGTGGTCACCCACGACGGCTTGATCATGCAGATCACCTCATGACGCCGGATCGCGCACGTCGCCGCGTCGCCGACGGCCGCGTCGCCCGGCTCGCCACCATCGATCCCGACGGCCGGCCGAACCTGGTTCCATTCTGCTACGCGCTGATCGGGGACACGATCTACTCTCCGGTCGACCACAAACCCAAGACCACGACCAGCCTCCGCCGCGTCGAGAACCTGCGCGTCCGGCCCGACTGCATCGTGATCGTGGACCACTACGAGGAAGCCTGGGAGAACGCGTGGTGGGTCCGGATCCGAGGCCGCGGCCGGATTCTGGAGCGCGGCGAGGAATACGAGCGCGCCGACGCGGCGCTGCGCGACAAGTACCCGCAACTGGCCGACGATCCCCCGCCGCCGGCCATCGTGGCGATCGACGCCACCGCCTGGACCGACTGGTCCCACACTCCCTAGGAGGGTGCTGAAAAAGACCGACCCGTGCCTGGTCGGACTTCAATCAGCCCAAGGTCGGAGGGCTAACGTCGGGAGGGCTTGCATGCAGACACTCACTTTTTCAGCACCCTCCTAAACGCTTCGAGAGTCTTCTTCCCTGGTCGACCGAATCTCGTCGAGGGCGGCGGGGTTTTCCAGGCTGGACAGGTCGCCGGGGTCTTCGCCGAGCGCCGCGGCGCGGACCGCGCGGCGCAAGATCTTGGCGCTGCGGGTCTTGGGCAACGCATTCACGAAGCGAACCGCGTCGGGCCGGAACGCCTTGCCCAGCCCGTCGGCCACCATCGTTCGCAGCGTCGCGGCAAGCGCCGCATCGCCGGCGACGCCGGGCCTGAGCACCACGAAGCACCAGACCTTCTCGCCTTTGACCTCGTCGGGCACACCGACGGCGGCACTTTCCGCGACGGCCGGATGCTCGACCAGGATCGACTCGACCTCGGCCGGACCGAGCCGCTTGCCGGCGATCTTGAGCGTGTCGTCACTGCGGCCGTGCAGATACCAGAAGCCGTCGGCGTCGGTCGATGCCCAATCGCCGTGCACCCACACATCGGGCCACCGCGACCAGTACGCGGCGATGTAGCGATCGGGATCGTTCCAGATGCCGCGCGTCATCCCCGGCCACGGTTTCGTGCAGACCAGTTCGCCGACCTCGCCGGGACCCATCGGCTTGCCGTCGGGGTCGTAGACGTCGATCGCCATGCCGAGCGACGGCCCACCGAGCGTGCACGGCCGCAGCGGCGTGAGCACCGAAGGCGAAAGGAAGCACGCCCCCACCTCGGTGCCGCCGCTCAAGTTGATGATCGGACAACGGCCGCCGCCGACGATCTCGAAGTACCAGCGCCACGGATCGGGATTCCACGGCTCGCCGGTGGAGGCAAGAATCCGCAGCGACGACAGGTCGCGCGAACGCGCCATCTCATCGCCGTGCGGGATCAGCGCCCGGATCCCCGTCGGCGACATACCCAGCGCCGTGACGCGATGCCGCTCGACGATCCGCCAGATGCGGTCGGGTGCCGGATAGTCGGGCGCGCCCTCGTAGAACAACACGGCAGCGCCGTTGGCGTTCGCGCCGATCAGCTCCCACGGCCCCATGATCCAGCCCATGTCGGTGAACCAGAACAGCAGATCGCCCGGACCTAGATCGGTCTGATACGCAGCTTCTTCGGCGATCTTGACCAGGAAGCCGCCGTGCACGTGCACGGCGCCTTTCGGCTTGCCGGTCGTGCCCGACGTGTAGGCGATCATGAGCGGATGCTCGGGATCCAGCGCCGGGGCGTCCAACGGCTCGCCGGGGCCGAGCGAGTCCCATTCGACGTCGCGGCCGTCGGTCCAGGGAATGTCGCGCCCGATCCGTCGGAACACGATGACGTGCCCGACCGTGGGCGAGGCGGCGGCCGCCTCATCGGCCGTCTCTTTCAGCGGCACGACCGAACCGCGGCGAAAAAATCCGTCGGCCGTGACGAGCGCCACCGCGCCGGCGTCCTGCAGACGCGTCGCGACCGCCGATGCCGCGAAGCCGGAGAAGATCGGAAGCACCACCGCGCCGATCTTGGCGCACGCGTAGAGCGCGATCGCGTTCTCGGGGACCATCGGCATCTGGATCGCGACGCGGTCTCCTTGGCCGATCCCCAGCGCCAGCAACCCGCGCGCGACGCGATCGACCTCGCGGCGGAGGTCGGCGAAGGTGAGCGTGCGAACGGCTCCGTCCTCGCCCTCCCACACGATCGCGCGCGCCGACGGATCCTGCTTGTCCACGCAGTTGTAGGTCAGGTTCACCGTCCCGCCGTCGAACCAGGTCGTCCACGCGATACCGCGCGCATCGTCGTAGACGCGGGCATACGGCGTGAAGAACTCGATGCCGAGATCTTTGACGGCGGCATCCCAGAACCACGCCGGATCGTCGTTCGAGCGGCGAACCAGCTCGCGATAGTCGTCGATTCCGTGAGCGCGCATCAGGCGCGTGACGCGCGCAGCGTCGGCATAGGCGGGTGTCGGCGTCCAGGCGTAGTCGCTCATGGACGGCGAGCGTATCGGCCGCATCGAGCGGCGAGCAACAGCGCTAGGTGAGTACGTAGATGGTGATCGGCTGCGCGGAGCCGGTGTTGCCGTGCGGATCGGTCGCGATCGCCTCGACGCGGTATGGACCCGGCGGCATCGTCAAGAACGGCGCCTGCCCTTTCACGCCCGGATCTTGAAACGTCTTCCACTTCGCGGACGGGCCGTCGCATCCGGCACACTGCGCGACGACGCTCTTGGCGGGAAGAACGGTCGGGACTTCGGCGATCGGACGGAACGTGATCGCGATCGTCTTGACCGCCCGATCGTCGGAGGCGACCCCGTCGATGCGGACGCCGCCGGTGAAGACGAATCCGTCACTGGTCGTGATCGACACCGTGGGCGGCGCCAGATCCTGGGTGGCGTCGTGCAGCGCGCCGCACATGCCGCTACACGCCGGCGGGGTGAGGGTCATATCGAGCGACGAGTGGTACAGGCATCGAAACAGGGCGGTTCCGCCCGCGTAGGTGGTGGTAAACGTGGCGCCGGGATCGACGGCCGACGACGCGAAGGCCGCGCCGTAATAGGCCGTGGCTGTATGAATCGATCGCGACCCGAAGTCGTCGTTTCGCCACTTGACCTCCGTCCCGGGCGCAAGCAGCGCGCTCGTGGGGGTGTAGGCCGGCTGGTAGACGTCCAGACTGGAATTGACGTCGTTCATGATGAACATCTGCGTCACGGCGTGGGACGGCAGCGGCGCCAGCCCCATCACCGCGAGCAGCATCAACGGAATCATGAAACGAGCCCTGGATCGCATCGCACCCCCTCGCACAGGGGTTCGCCGCGGCACCGCCGCGCCCCTCGCCCACGCGATTCCGCTTCGGCCGGATTCCCGGATTTGCCTCCGCGTTGTCCCGATTCGGCCGCGGGCGGCCGTCATCAATAGACTCAGGTGATCGAGGCGAGGAAGGGATCGACCGTGAGCAAGGACCGAACCGAGAAGGACTCGATGGGCGAGGTGCGCGTCCCCGCGCATGCCTACTGGGGCGCATCCACGCAGCGCGCCGTGGAGAACTTTCCCGTGTCGGGACGGCGATTCCCGCGCCGTTTCATCGAAGCACTCGGGCAGATCAAGTGGGCCGCCGCCGCGGTAAACGCAGAACTCGGGCTGCTCGAGGCGAAGACCGCGGACGCGATCAAAGCGGCGTGCGACGAGGTCGTCGCCGGGACGCTCGACGAGCATTTCGTGCTCGACATCTTTCAGACCGGATCCGGCACCTCGACCAACATGAATGCCAACGAGGTGATCGCCAACCGCGCGAGCGAGATCGCCGGCGGAAACCGCGGGTCCAAGCTCGTCCATCCCAACGACCACGTCAACAGCGGCCAGTCGTCCAACGACGTGATCCCGACCGCGATCCACGTGGCGGCGCTCGCCGGCATCGCCTTCGACCTGATCCCTGCGCTGCAGCGCCTTCGCGGCGCGCTCGACGAGAAAGCGGCTGCGTGGGCCGGCGACATCAAGACCGGTCGGACCCATCTGATGGACGCAACGCCGATCACGTTCGGACAGGAGTTCTCCGGCTACGCGATGCAGATCCGCCGCGGCATCGACCGGCTCGAAGACGCCACCGCGCGGCTCGGCGAGCTGGCGCTGGGCGGCACAGCCGTCGGCACCGGCATCAACGCCGACGAGCGGTTCGCTGCGCGCGCGATCGCCATTCTGGCCGAACGCTCCGGACTTGCGGTGCGCGAAGCCGAGAACCATTTCGAGGCGCAAGGCGCGAAGGATGCCTGCGTCGAAACCAGCGGCCAGCTCCGCACCATCGCCGTGTCGCTGATGAAGATCGCAAGCGACATCCGCTGGATGGGCTCGGGTCCGCGCGCCGGCCTGGGCGAGCTGAAGCTGCCCGAGCTGCAACCCGGCTCGTCGATCATGCCGGGCAAGATCAACCCGGTGATCCCCGAAGTCGTCACGCAAGTCGCCGCGCAGGTGATCGGCAACGACGCCGCCATCGTCGCCGGCGGCATGCAAGGCCATTTCGAGCTAAACGTCTTCATGCCGATGATCGCCCGCAACCTGCTCGAGTCGATCGAGCTGTTGTCGTCGGCCGCCGGCCTGTTCGTCGACAAGTGCATCGACGGGCTCGAACCCGACCGCGAACGTGCCCTGCACCTGGCCGAGCAGACCTTCCCGATCGTGACGGCGCTGGTCCCGGCCATCGGCTACGACCTGTCGGCCGAGATCAGCAAGGAAGCGTTCACGACCGGCAAGTCGATCCGGCAGGTCGCGTTAGAGCGCAAGGTGCTTCCGGAGAAGGAGCTGGACGAGGCGCTGGATCTGAAGGGCATGACCGGCCCCGGGCGACGGCGAGGGCGGCCGTCAGGTATTGACGGCACTCGTCAAGATTCTTGACGAGTGCCGTCAGAAGTTGAGGGTTTGCCCTGCCGGCGACGTTCGTCGCACTTGAACGCGCCCGTGTCTCGACGAGACTATCCGCATGCCGCGTCCGCACGATCCATCGGGTGGTTTGACGATCGCTCGCTGCCGGGACAACCTCGCGGAGTGCGCGCGCCTGATCATGCGTGCCGACGCCGATGTCTGGGCGGCGGCGGAGGCGGTCGGCGAGCTCAATCGCCTGAGCGTGATCTTCGAGGAGAAAATCGTCCGGAAAGCACGATCCCGGGGGCTCTCTTGGGATCGCCTCGCCTTCTTGATGGGCACGAGCCGGCAAGCGCTTCACTCGCGCTGGCGCCGACGCCTGCAGGGGGACACGTACGACCCCAAGTCGGGGCTGAGCAGGAAGCGCTGGGAGGAGAAATACGGCCGCGAGTGAGCTGTCGCCGAGCAAGGCGCCGAACAAGGCGCCGAGTAAGACGAAGGGCCGCCCGCAGGCGGCCCTTCGTGTCTATCGGATGAGGCGTTACTTGCTGAGCGCGAACTTGCGAGCGCCGATGGCAAGACCGACCAGCATCATGCCGACCAGCAGCATCGCGGTGTCGCTCACACCCGTCGTGGGGATGCGAACTTCCTTGACGCCCAGGACGTTTCCGCCGCGGACATCCGCGACCGAAGCCGGACCGTCGAGCGCGATCGAGAACAGCGGCGCGCCCGAGAGGAGCTTCGGAGCCAGACCGACGTGCAGCGACGACGTCGCGGCACGAGCGTGCGTGGCGGTGCGGACGATCTCGGGCTTCTGCGCGACCTGAACCTTCAGGCCGAGCGCGTCCACCGTCACGTTGAGCAACTGCGCCAGGTCCACCGGCATCTGGATCGTCTTGCCGAGCACCTGCAGCGAGCCGGTGTTCAGGTTGACGATGTTGCCGCCGACCTTCAGGCCGACGATGCGCTGGATGCCTGAGGCGAGTGCGCCCGTGGCCGTGCCGTCGATCGACGCGAACGACTCGATGTTGATCGCGTCGAGGTGGATGAAGCCACCGAGCAAGTCGACGTTCGCCAGGCGGGTGACGCCCTTGGCGAAGCGCGACGCGCCGTTGAAGCCCGTCTCGCTAACCGACTCGATGATGCCCACGTTGACGAGCGGCTTGGACAGCAGGTCCTTGATCGCCGGGATCGTCAGGTCCACGTCGAGGCCGGCACCCTTGAGGGTGTCCTCGACGCCGTCGAGCAAGCCGTTGAGCTGGTCGATCAGACCGGGCTGGCTGCCTGTGCCGTCGAGCAGGTCGGTCACCGGCTTGAGCAGGTCCGCGATCGCGCCCTCGCTCAAGACGGACGCCAGGTCGACCTTGATGCCCAGCAGGCGAGCGGCCGACTTCGTCGAGACGAGGCGACCGGCACGCTTGGCCGTGGACTCGACCTCACCGACGCCAACGTGGATCGGGCCGATGTCAACCGCCGCGATTGCGTCCTTCTTGCTGTCGGCGACACCGTCGGCCGATGCGCTGGTCACGCTGGAGGAGACCTCCGGCAGCTTGTCCTTCGAGTAGCCCACCAGGCGCGAGACCTGAAGGATGACCGGGTCGAGCGTTCCGAAGAACACCTGACCGAGCGCCGAACCCTTCGACTGCGTCGAGGTGACGTCGGCGGTGGCGTTCGAGAAGGAGATCCGCTCGGAGATCGTGTTCCCCTTCACACCGGCGTTGCCGAGAATCCCGGCGACGACGTCGCCGAGCGGCAGAGAAACGGAAAGGCTCAGCGTGGTACCGCTGGCCTGTGCGGCGTAGGTGTCGACTGCCGCGGAAGCCCCGGGACCGGTAGCAACGATCGCTACGGCCGCCAGCGCCATGCTCGCCGTCAACCGGCGAGTCCAACGCAACTTCTTCATCTTGTGTCCCCCCGGACCGTGATCGTGCGGCACCCTCCCATTTGGGCTACCGCTTTCTAGCCCCTTCGTGCTATGAGGATGCTCTTATCAACCGCTCAGGTTCCAGTCGATGGCGGAATATTTCGAAAGCAGCGTCCCTGCCGGTTTGCCGCTCCTCCCCGACTCGCCACCCGTGCGTGCCCGAATTGTAGCGGTAGCGGGCGCGGTGCGACATTTCCCGGCCAAAAAATACTCCGCCGGCCGGGCAGGTTCACGTCTGTATCAACAGGAAAACCAGAACGGCGGGCCGAACCTTTCCTGGCACAACGGCGAGAGGTTTGCTGGAATGGCGACACACCGGTTGATTTCGTCCTCGGACGACCACGAAGCTACGGGGGAACGCATGGAATTGGTCGGATCAGCTTCTCGGGAGGCCGATCTGTTGCGTGCCGTAGCCGCCGGCGACCCGGACTCAGTCCGGACGCTGATGGATGAGCATCTTCCTTCTGTGTACGGATTCGTGCTTGCCCGTGTCGGAGGGAATGAGGACATCGCCGAGGACATCATGCAAGAGACGCTCATCGAAGGAGTGCGCTCCGCCGACTCGTTCCGAGGGGAGGCGGCGCTCAACACATGGCTGTGCACCATCGCCCGCCGCCGGATCGCTCGTCACTGGGAGCGCGAACGAAAGCAGACGGCGGTCGCCAACCAGCCGGCGCCGCGGCCCTATGAGCCGCACGTCGTCATCGACATCCGCGACGAGGTCTTGCGCGCGCTCGGGAACCTTGCTCCGTTGCACCGGCAGGTGCTCGTGCTGAAGTATCTCGACGAGTACTCCGTCGAGCAGATCGCCGCCGAAGTCGGGCGGCCGCGCGTGCAGATCCAGTCGCTGCTCCAACGCGCCCGGGACGCGATGCGCCGGCAACTGGAGCCGAACCGTGGCTGACCGGACGGCGACGCTGCTTCGCGGTGCCGACGCGCCGCGACCGATTCCTGCGCGGATGCGCGAGCGCCTGGAAGGCGCGCTGGTCGCGAGCACGCTCGCGCCGGCCGACGAAAACTTGCTCTACATCCTCGACCGCCCCAAGCGCCTCCCGACGGACATGCGCACGCGCCTGACCGACGTATTGACCGGCGAAGAGCACAACGAGCGCTTCGCGGCTCACTTCGACGACCTGGACGCGCCTCGGCCACTGCCGGGCGACATGCGCGCGCGACTGATGAGCCGCTTGCTCGGACGCGGCGACGCGGCACGCCTGTGGCAGATCGGCGGCGCGGCGGCCGCTGCGGTGCTGGTGCTGGTGGCAACGGTGTTCTTCACGACGACGCGCGGCGACCGCGTTCCGGGGGGCGGCACGGCGATCACTCCGATCCCGACCGTCGCCAACACGTTCCCGCCGAGCACGCCGCCGACGAACGGCGAGCAGGCGACGCCGTCCGTGCGTCCAACGGCGACGACGCCCGGCACGCAACCCACGCGACGCACGCAGGTTCTGGGAATCCGCGAGACCCGGCGGCCGAACCCGGCCGCACCCGCTGCGACGGCCGCGCCGGTCGCGCAGCCGACCGGCGGAATCACGCCCATATTCGGCGCCCGAACGTCCGCGCCGTCCGCGGCCTCGCCCGCTCCGACCCCCACCGATCTGGTCGGCTCGGTCGTGAATCTGGTCCGCAATCTTCTGAGCGCGCTGAACCTTGACGTGCTGAGCGTCGGCCACCCGACCGGCGGCGAATTTGGCGCCGAGTTTGGCGCCGAAGTTCCGGCCGCGCCGGCCGCGCCGGCCCCGGTCGCGCCGAAGCCGCGAGCCGCGCGTAGCGCGACCGTCAAGCAGCCGGCCGCCACCACGCCGAAGGCATCCACGCGGAAGCCGGCCGAGCCGCCGAAGCCGCTGATCGAGATCCCGCTGAATTCCGACGACCCGATCCTGGTCGTCGACGTTCCCGTCGTCGAGCTGACGATCTCGCTGTAGAGGGTCTAGACCGGCGGCCAAGGGAAGGGGCGGCCGGGACCCGGGTCGGGAAACACGCCGGCCGCGACGATCCGTTCCGCGCGACGCCCGAGCGCGACCAGCTCGCCCCGCGACAGCAGCGCCTCCAGCGGCCCCGGGTCGGCCGCAACATCGGCGCAGAACCGCCGCACCGCGTCGAGCCCGACCGGCGGCATCGGCTCACCGGCGAAATCCCAGATCACCGTCCGCACCTTCGTGTCCTCGTGGAACGACACCCCGTGGTCCACCATCCAGATACGGCTCGTCTTCGGATCCAGCAGACAATGCCCGGCCTTGCGGTCGGCGTTGTTGATCAGCAGATCGAACAGGCAGACCAGGCGGAACAGATCGTCGAACTCGGGCGGCATGTTGAGGTAATGCATGCTCGGATCGTGGTCGACGAACAGTTGCACCGAGCCGATCCCGTAGGGCCCCTCGCGCGCGAGCGTGGGCGGCACGAACCCAAAGCCGAGCCGCTCCGACACGTGCCACGCGGCGATCTCGCGCTGCCAGAGCGTCCCGTCGGGGAAGTCCCACAGCGGCGATTCGCCGTCGCGCGGCTTGTAGACGGCACGCACGGCGGCGTCCCCATCCGTGACACGAGCCAGAAACGTGTGGTTGGAGGCGTTCGGCAACGCTCCCAGGACTTCGATTGCACCGCGTTCCAGGATGCGGATCGCGGCGGAGTCGGTCGCCTCGCTCACAACTCGGGGGAACGATGACCGTTCGTCGCGGGACATACGTGCCCGTCGGGGTCCATCGGGAAGCCGCACAATTGGCACCGAGGCCGGCCGGCCGAACAGACGATCTCGGCATGCTCGGCAAGCGCTTTCATCTGCGCGCGGGTCGCGACGAAGCGAGCGTGCGCGAGATCGGCGACGGTCTCCTCTTCGATGGAGGCTGCGATGCCGGCTTCGTCCTCGTCGTCGGCGTCGTCGCCGGCCGGAACCTCTTCGGCGACGAAGACCATCATGCCGGTGTCTTCTTCGACTTCGATCGCCATCGGGCCGATCCGCCATTCGGGAAGCAGCGGATCTTCCAACTCGAGATCATCCGATGCCGGCGGGACGCCTTCGTCGTCGATCGGATCGAGCGTTTCCAGCAGTTGCGCGAGCGTCGTCGCCAGGACTTGCACTTGCTGCTTCTCGGCCAGCAGCGTGACCAGCAGCTCATCCTTTCGCGCCTGAATGTAGAAGGTGCGGTTGCCGGGCTCGCCGACGGCGCCGGCGGTGATGCGCGATACGGGATCCAATTCGAAAGATGTGCTCATCGCTTCCTCGGGGCAAGCTCGTCGAGCGAGCCGCTGTCGTTGATCTTCAGGATTCGCGGGGCGCCGTTGCCGACCCACACGGCGCTCACCGACGCCGGACCGATCGCAAGCCGCGCGTACAGGTCGAGGTGGATGCCGGCATAGTGGGCGAGGATCATCTTGATCCCATCGGCGTGCGACACGATGGCGGCCGCACCGTTCGGGTGGGCGGCGGCGACTTCGGCCGTGGCCGCCACGACACGCGCCGACGTCTCGCGCAGCGCTTCGCCGCCGGGGAAACGTCCCTCGGAGGGATGGGCGATCACGTCGCGCCAATGCTGCGTCTTGGCGAGCTGTTTGAGCGGGCGGCCTTCCCAGTCGCCGTAGCGGACCTCGCCGAGGCCCGGCCGGATTCGCAGCCGCATCTTCTTGACGGCCGCGAGCGGCTTGGCGGTTTGAACGGCACGCTCGACCGGCGACGAGTAGATCGCATCCAGCGGAATCGACGCGAAGCGTTGCGCCATCGCGCCGGCCTGCCGCACGCCCTCTGCGGACAGCGGAACGGGCGACCAGCCGGCGAGCTTCACGCCGGTGACCGGCGTCATCGCGTGTCGTATGAGAAACAGCAGCATCGCGGGCAGCATATCCGCCGCACCCCGCCTACGACGTGCGGTCATAGAACAGCGCGACCGATGCGGTGAAGCCGTGCAGGAAGGCGCGGCCGCCCACCGGTCCGATCTCGCCCGAGCAACTCATGCCGGCGAGCGGCGCCCGCCAGGCTGCGGCGAGCACGCCGGCGTCGTGATCGGGCGCGCCGAACAGATGCGAACCGCGGCCGTTGCAGGTGAACAGCATCGCGCCGGCCGGCGGCTCGACCGACGCGGCCGCCCTGCGCAGATCCTCATCCGCGCTCGCGGCGTCGCGCACATGGAATTGGACAGTTTCGCCGACGCCGACCAGATCCCCGACGGCCATCGCGCCGGTGGATTCGTCGGCGCCCATCACGTTTCGGATCAGGAAGTCGCCGCGCTCGAACTCGGTCTTGTATTCGTCGACGACGCGGCCGATGTGCAGGCCGCGCTGGATCAGGGCGCGGTCGTCGGGAGAGGCTTCGATCCACAGGTCGCGGAGACGCTCGATCGGGGGAAGGCCGGCCAGCTCGACGATCAGGTTGCGCTCGGCATTCGTGACGGTCGCCGGCGTGCCGATCGGGCGGCATCCTTGCGACACGAGCGCGCGCACACCGACCCGGCCGCGAATCACGACGCCGGCGGCGCCGCCGTTTGCGACCTCGTCGCCCTGCCAGATGCGATGTCCGCCCGGCCGCGATGCGCCGGAGGCAAGACCGCCGACGATGGTCAGCCCGGGTTGCTCGTCGTTGACGCGCGAAAGGAGGCGGTCGACCGGAACCGTGTACGGGTCGGCGAGCACGATCACGGCCGCGTCGGCCGGCGGCGCCGGCCAGCCGAGGAACGTCGGACCGTCGGGCGTTTCGGTGAACTCGACCGAGAACGGCTCGACGGTGGTGCCGGGCAGATGCGCCGCCCAGACCGCGATCGCCGGACGATCCTCCACTTCGCGCGCCCCTTCGGCGACGGTGCCGGCGGTGGCGCCGATCAGCGCGCCCGGCTGCAGCGCGACGTGGATCGCCGCGGCGATCTCGACGGCCGCGTCGGCGTGCGCGGCCGACACGAAGATCGCAGCCAGATCGCACGAGGCGCCGTTCAGGCCGCGCGCGGCCGCCGAGGCCGCTTCGGCCGCCGCCGCCACGCCGTCCGCGTCGGTGGACAGTCCGGTGGCGACGATCAGCCGGTCGGTCATTTCTTTTGGTCTTGTGGCGGGAAGGTCGCGCGAGTCTCGGGCGCGGAGTAGGTGGTCGCGCCGGGCCCGGGGCGCGCCGCTTCCGGCACCCAGTCGCTGTGGGCCTGCACCGGATCTTGCGTCTCGTTCCAGTACGAGAGCATCGCCCACGTGAACGGATTCTTCAGATTGGAGAGCAGCGTCAGCGGAATGTCGGCCCGCACTTCGGACGCAGTGATCTTGAGCGTCGCTCCCTCGGCCGGAGTCTCGCACACGTCCACGCCGGGGCAGACCGACAACCGCCAGCCGGTGATGGTGCCGCCTTCCTCCTTCGCCTCGCCGTCGCGGACGATCGCCATGAAGTAGGCGGGCGTGGCCGAGATCGCGTCGGCCCAGATCTGCGCGAACCATGCCGGTCCTTGCATCGAGTCGGCGGCGAGGTTCGTCATCGGCGAGCCGCCGATCGCGATCCGGACCGTCAGCGAGTCGGTATCGGCGTCCAGGCGCACGCCGGTGATGTCGGCGGCGGCCGGCGGGTTCTTCGGCTTCACGCCGTCGGCGTTGAGCGCGTTCGCGTGGTCGCCCTTGACGTCCACCACCAGTTGCGCGCCCTCAAGCGGCGCGTCGGTGCTTTTCGTCCCGCCGCCGCCGCACGAGCCGAGCGCCAGCGCAAGCGCGACGGCCGCTACTTGGGCGCGCATCGCTCGAGCAGGTCGCGGGAGGGCGGCTGGTAGAAGGAGAGCACGACGTGTTCGCATCCTTTGTCCTCGTAGGCGGGCAGCATGGCGAGCTGCTCTTCGGGTTGTCCGTCGACGGCGGGATGAATGAACAGTTGCACGCCGCGGCGAACCTGCCCCGGATCGCGGCCGATCGAGGCGCAGTTGTCGTCGATCTGCTTCGACAGCGTCGCCCACATCTCGGGATCGGCGCCGGGCACATTCCATTCGTCGGCGTGCTCGGCGATGACCTTCAGCATTTTGGGCTGGACGCCGCCGACGACGATCGGCGGCCGCGGCCGCTGCACCGGCTTGGGTTGGGTGATCGCGTCGCGCAGCGTGTAGTAGCGGCCCTCGAAGTTCGCGCGGTCTTCGGTCATGAGCGCCTTGATCACGGTCAGCGCCTCGGCGAGACGCGCGACCCGCTCCCCCGGCGGCGGAAACTCGATGCCCAGGCCCGCGTGTTCGGCCTCGTGCCAGGCGGCGCCCATCCCCAGCTCCAGCCGGCCACCCGAGATGTGATCGACGGTGATGGCCATGTTGGCGAGCACCGACGGATGCCGGTAGGTCACGCCGGTCACCATGCAGCCGATACGCGCTCGCTTCACGAGCACCGCCATCGCCGCCAGCGTCGTCCAGCCCTCCAGCGTCGGCGCTTCGTGATCTTGGGCTTGCTGGCCGAGCCCGTAGAAATGGTCGTAGTTCCAGACGGCGTGGTAGCCGGCCTCGTCGGCCGTGGTCCAGAACTCGGTGAGCGTTGCGTAGTCGAACGTTGGGGCAAGCTTCGCGGAGATCAACATGGCCCCAGATGCTACCGGGGGCGCATCCGATCCGCCGGATGGTGCCCTTTCGTGCGCTTTGAGGGCCGGACGGCCCGGATGTCCCGGGACCGAACGACCCTGCCGCTCGCACCCGATTCCACCGAAACTTCGGGCGATGACGACCGACACGTTCTCGATGTTCTTTGCCCTGCTGACCGTCGCCGCGAACCTGTTCGTGGTCGCGGCGCTCGGGCTATGGGTCGCCGCGCGCCGCTCGCCCGCGTGGGCCGCACGCTTGCGCGGCGCCGCCGAATCTCTGCGGCCGTCGGCGATCGGCTTCGCGTGGGTCGCGGCCGCCGTCGCGACGGCCGGCAGCCTGTATTACTCGGAGGTCGCGCATTTCACGCCGTGCCGCCTGTGCTGGTACCAACGGATCGCGATGTACCCGATGACGCTGCTGCTGGGCGTGGCGTGGATCAAGCGGGACGCATCGATCCGGCGGTTTGCGTTGCCGCTGGCGATCGCCGGCGCGCTGCTTTCGATCTACCACTATCAACTCGAACGATTCCCGGCGCAGTCGACGGTCTCGTGTGATCTCGAGGCGCCCTGCACGCTGGTCTGGATCTGGAAGTTCCATTACATCTCGATTCCGTTCATGGCTCTGTCGGCGTTCGCGCTGATCGCGGTGCTGATGCTGACGCTGCCGCGACGGGGCCCCGACACTCTCGACGAGGAGACCACCGATGAGCACGAAGACGGCCGGACGGCAGATTTCGCGACAGAAGGCGCGCGCTAAGGCGAAGCGGCGGGGTTCGCGGCGAGCGCCCGTCGGATGGATCGCCCTCGCCGTCGTCGCCGCCGCGGCGATGGTCGCGGTCGTGGTGACGTCGGGCGGGGACGGCACCGGCGGATCGGCGTTCGGCTCGGATGTGAGCGTGACCGGCGAGGCGCTGCCCGACTTCCCCTCGGGCGGCGCCCCAGACCCGGCCGCCGGCGCGCTCGCACCCGAGATGCGCGGCACGACCTTCGACGGCGACGCAATCGCGATCACCCGCGACGGCACGCCGAAGGTAATCATGTTCATCGCCCACTGGTGTCACGTGTGCCAGAAGGAGGTGCCGGTCGTCCAAGCCTGGCTCGCCGAAAAGGGCGCGCCGGCTGGGATCGAAGTGGTCTCGGTCTCGACCTCGGTGAGCGAGGTGCGCGGCAACTTCCCGCCGAAGGCCTGGCTGGAACGGGAAGGCTGGACGGTCCCGGTCTTGGCCGACGACGAATCCAGCACCGCGCTCGGGGCCTACGGCATGTCGAGCTTCCCCGCGTTCGTATTCCTCGACGCGCGGGGGCGCGTGGCCGCCCGCGCGGTCGGCGCTTTGCCGGTCGCGACTATCGAGCAGTTCATCGAGCAGGCGAAGGCTGCGGCATAACGGCCGAGATTAAGGGCAGGAATCGGGTCCGGCGGCGGAGAAAGTCACGTTCGTGAGAATCCGAACCCTGCTCTGCCTGCTTCCGGTCGCCGCCGCCACGCTTCAGGCCGTACCCGCCGCGGCGTCGCCGGTCACCGTCTACGCGCATCGCGGCGGCGCATCGATCGCACCCGAAAACACGATGGCGGCCTTCGAGAACGCGGCCGCGCTGTTCGCCGGCGCCGGCGTGGACGGCTGGCTCGAGATGGACACGCAAGCGACCGCGGACGGCGCGCTGGTGCTGATTCACGATGACACGCTCGACCGCACCACGACGTGCGCCGGCCCGGTCATCGACTGGACCTACAGCGCCACGGAGTGCGACGCGGCGAAGCGGTGGCGGCCGTCGTTCGGCTTCGAGCCGGTGCCGCTGCTTGCCGATGTTCTGGCACGCGGCATGCAGGCATCGCCCGCGTGGGGTGTGATGATCGAGATCAAAGACATTCCCGGCGAGACCAACTTCGATCCGGCCGGAACGCTCGTCGCCGACGCGCTCGTCGCGCTCATCGGCTCGTCGGGGTACCCGAAGGATCGGATCATCGTGCAGTCGTTCTGGCCGCCGGCGCTGGACCGCGTCGAGTTGCTCGATCCGGCGCTCGACACGATGCTGCTGACGACCTCGGACCTGGGATTCCTGCTGACCGAGAACGCGGTCTATGCGACGGCGCGCGGCTATGAGATCTCGGCGCCCGACTTTGAGGCGGCCGATTTCACCGCCGAAGGCGTCGCCGCCGCGCACCTGCTCGGCCGGCGCGTCATCACCTGGACCGTGGATTCCGCGGCCGACGCGGCCCGGATGATCGCGCTGGGCGTGGACGGCGTTATCACCAACGATCCCCGCATCCTTCTGTGAGGAGGCATTCATGCGACGCGTGTTGATCCTGCTGTCGGCGCTGGCGCTGGCCGGAGTGCTGCTTCCCGCATCGGCCGCATCGCCCGATCAGGGGACGCTGTCGGACCCGTCGGCGACGCTCGCCTGGACCGGCCGCACCTGGACGACGAGCGACGTGCCGCTGCCCGACCGCTTCGATCTGACGATCGACCTGCCGGCCGGCTATTGGGACACCCACGACGGCGGCGTCGAAGTCGCGATCCGCTGGTTCAGCGAATACAACGTGTTCGACCTGTACGTGCTCAACGCCTCGGGCGCCACGGTCGCGTCGGCGACCGGCTTTCCCACCTCGGCCGAAGCGCTGATCATGCGCGAGCCGGCGAACGGCCTCTACCACGTCGTCGTCATCCCCACCGCGGTGGCGATCGACTCGAACTACGACGGCATCGCGCAAGTCGAGCTGGACACGACGCGAACCGATCCGCTGAAGCCAGACCTTGTCGCGCTCGCGCCCGCCGAGTTCAAGATCGCGGCCGGTGCGCTGTCGTTCACGCCGGTCGAATATCAAGACACCGGCGGGTGCTATCCGGACGAGCTCGCCGAAAACCCGTCGCTCACTCGCTGCCTGCGCTTCGACTCGGCGGTCGCCAACCTCGGACACGGACCGTTCGAGCTTCGCTTGGACGCGGCCTCGGCGGCGACCGATCCGGTGGTGTGGCAGGACGTCTACGCCGCCGACGGGACCCGCACCACGACCGATGCCGGCACCTACACGTGGCATGCGACGCACGGACACGTCCACTATCAGAACTTCGCCGAATACCGGCTGCATGCGGTCAACACGGACGGCACGCCGGGCGCCGAGATTCTGCGCTCCCGCAAAGCCGACTTCTGCATGATCGACACGCGGCTTCTGTGGTTCGGGCTGCCCGGCAACGGTCCGCGCAACCATCACTTCCCGCAGTGCAACCTGCCGGGCGGCGACGCGGCCGGCCCGACCGAGATGCGCCAAGGCATCGACGTCGGATGGGCGGACGTCTACACCTGGGATCTGCCCGGCCAGTATCTGGACATCTCGAACTTGGACGACGGCGTCTACGCGGTCGTCGTCGAGGTCGATCCGTCGGCCGTCCTTCGCCAGCTCACACGAGACAACGACTCGGCCTTCACGCGCATCCGGATCGCCGGAATGACCGTAGCCGAATGCGTCGCGCCGCCGCCCGGCTGCTGAAAGGCGTTTCCCCTGGCCGGGGGTATACTGCCAGCGGCTGCGAATGATCGACGCCGGCCGGCAGGCCGGTTTTTTGTGAGCCGAACACAACCATGGCAGGACGACCGAGAAAGCCCGGCGGACGGCCGGGAGGGCAGCGAAGCCCAGGCGCGCGCAAAGGCGGCGCAGCTTCGCGGGCCGCGCGCGCCCAAAGTCGGGCCGAGCAGCGTGAAAAGCAGCTCGCTCGCTCGCAGAACACCAAAGAAGAGGCCATCGAGATGGAAGGCGTCATCACCGAGGCGCTGCCCAACGTGATGTTCCGCGTCGAGCTGGAGAACGGGCATATCGTGCTCGGCCATATCTCCGGCAAGATGCGCAAGCACTACATCCGGATCCTGCCCGGCGACCGCGTGAAGTTGGAGCTGTCGCCCTACGACCTCAACCGCGGCCGGATCACCTACCGCTACCGCTGATCAGGCCGCCGCGCGGGCTTGCGACTGCGAGCGGTGGAAGCGGCGGCGGACGCGCCACGATCCGTACGAAAACCCTCCGACCGCCAGGCCCGCCCCTGCGATCGTGACCCACGAGGTCGCGCCGTCGTCGCTTCGCGCGCCGGCCGGAGCTTGATCTGCCGTGGTGGCGCCGCCGTCGTCGCGGACGCACTTGGTCGCGGGGCCGAGCGTCACGCCGGGAACCGATCCGGGATTGGAGTCGGGCTCGGAAACGCAGGTTTCGCCGGCGAGAGCAGGCAATGACCCAGGCATCGCCAG
This sequence comes from Actinomycetota bacterium, assembly GCA_036398095.1. Lineage (GTDB taxonomy): Bacteria > Actinomycetota > AC-67 > AC-67 > AC-67 > DASWHR01. Next base: position 33,428 of record DASWHR010000027.1, on the reverse strand, counting down.
AGCGAGCACTGCCAGGACCCCCAGCAGCACGCGCGCGAATACCCCGATACCCCGCCGCATAGCTTCATCGAGTTTAACGGCCGGCGAAGCGAAAGGCTATGGCCCTGGCCGCGGGCAAATCGGCCGCCGCGGCGAGGAACGGCATTCACCGCCGGACCGGACGGCAGGATTCGAACCGGGCAATGCAGAAGGAGTACGGAAACATTTCGGGAGGAATCGATTGTGAAGATCAAGCGTTTGACCGGGCTCGCCCTCGCGTCCGCCATGCTGCTGGCTCCGGCCGCCACGCGCGCGGCCGAGCCGCGAAAATTCATCGACGTGCCGCTCGTGATGGACGACGGCGTCCGATTGGCCGCCGATGTCTACCTGCCCGGCGACGGCGACGGTCCCTTCCCGTGCGTGGTCGAGCTGACGCCGTACCGCAAAGAGACGCGCGCCGCCGAAGGCGCCTCGTTCCTGCCGGGCGCCGGCATCGCATTGATCGAGGTGGACGCGCGCGGCACCGGCGGCTCGGAGGGCGAATACGACATCGTGTTCTCGATGCGCGAGCAACTGGACGCGGCCGCGGCCGTGGACATGGCGGCCGACCTTTCGCTGCCCGGCTTCCCCGACGCGTGCCTGGACGAGGTCGGTATGTACGGCGGCTCGTACTCGGGGATCATCCAGAACCTGGTCGCGACACTCCCGCCGTCGCTCGCGCCCGAGCATCTGGCGGCGATCGCACCGCAGCGCGCCTACGGCGACCTGTATCGCGACATCGTCTATCACGGCGGCCAGGTCATCGGGTCCTTCGGGCTTGCATGGTCCACCGGGACGACGGGCTTCTACACCCAGCCGCCGACCGACGTGAACACCCCGCAGGGACAAACGGCCTGGACGGATCACTTGACGAAGAACGACCCGATGATGCTGCACTACCTCAACGCGCCCTATTCGGACGCGACGTATACGTCGAATCACACCACGCCGGCGTTCACGCAGAAGCTCTACGACGACTCATCGTCCCTGCCGCGCATCCAGAACTTGCGCGTGCCGGTGCTGCAACTGGCCGGCTGGTTCGACGCGTTCACGCGCGGCAGCATGGAGATGTTCCGCCAAGCCCACGCGCAAGAATCCGACGGAACCGGCCGCGGTCCGAACTATGTGATCGTTGGACCGTGGAATCACGGACAGACGCACTTCATCACGCCCGAACCGAAGCCGGGCCTGCGCGACGCGCTGGCCGCCTGGTATCTGCACTGGCTCGCCGGCGCGCCGGCGCCGTTGTGGATGAACGGCCCGCGGGTGCAGTACTACCTGATCGGCACGGGCGCGCATCTGGATGCGACCGGCGAGTGGCGCAGCGCGTCGCAGTGGCCGCCGGCCGAGACGGCCTATCAGCGCTACTACTTGCGCGAAGGCGGCGTGCTCTCTCCCGACGCGCCCGGCACGGACGCCGACGCGCGCTACGTCTACAACCCGGCGGCCGGCACGGCCGAGATCGCCTCGCGGTGGGACAACGCGCTCGCCGGCGCCGCCTACATGGATTGGGATCAGCGCACCGACGAGCCGAAGGGCCTCACGTATACGACGGTGCCGTTCTCCTCGGCCATGAAGATCGCCGGCACGATCAACCTGCATCTGCGCGCGACATCGGTCGGGATTCCCGGCGTCGCGGACCCGGGGCCGCTTCCCGGCCTGCTACAGACGCTGCCGCCGTATCACGACACCGATTTCGTGGTGAAGCTGACCGACGTGGATCCGTCCGGACGCTCGACGTTGATCACGCAGGGCTATCTGCGGGCGTCGCATCAGGCGCTGGATCGGTCCAAGACCATGTTTGCGCCGAACGGCGACGTGATCGCGGCCTATCACCCGCATACGGCCGGCTCGCTGCAGCCGCCGCGACCGCGCGACACCTACGAGATCGAGATCTGGCCGACGGCGAAGACGTTCGCGGCCGGCCATTCGCTGCGGATCGATATCTACTCGGCCGACACGCCGAACCACCTGAACCTGCTCAAGCCGGCGCTGAACACGATCCACCACCGCGCCGGCCTGGAGTCGTGGCTGAACCTGCCGGTGCTTCCCGCGTAGACGGTTCCGGTTCGTCGAGGTGCATCCCCCAGCGTGCCGGCGTTAGATGAGGGCGACGACCTCGTCCGATTTCAGGTCCACGAAAACGAGGAGCTTGTCCGAGTCGAGCTTGTAGAACACGACCGCGCATCTGCTGATCTCACCGGAACACGGCCCCGGGGCGATGGTGCTTCCAGGCCACGGCCCGCGAAGATGCGCGTGATCGCTGCCGACAATTGCTTGGACGCGCACATCGCGATCCGCCAGATAATGAGCGAGGTCCACTTCCTCGTTGGTGAGCCCGGGCCCCGCAGTCTGCCGGCTCTCTTCGATTCCGACAATCGTCCAAGCCGATCGGTCCACAAAAACGCGTACCACAACTGACTTCGTATAGTTGTACATGCCCACTCGAAGACATGCGCGCGACAGACATGGATCCGCCGGATCAGGCTTGTCGGCCGGGCCCAACGGTCCGTACTCGATGACCGAAACGACGCGGTACTTGGAGGTTCCAAGAAGCGCTTGCGCACCGGAGTCTCCAAGAGCGATCACCGCCGCCCGATCATGATCCTCCTTGGCGACGTAGTACGGACCCGGTCGCGGCGCCGGCGATGGCGTCAGTGACGGCGTTGGTGATGCGAGAGCGCCTGCGGGCACGGTGTGACCGGACTCCCTCGGCAGACGATCACTCGTGAGGGCGATAGGAACCGCGATCGCCATCCCAACCGCAGTCGCCATGGCGATCATTCGTATGGAGCGCCCATGGGAACGTAGTCCCATAACGCTTCAAAGCGTAGTCCACCCCCAGTGAGCTCGTCCAGAGGGTCAATGCACGCTCTTGCTGCTGCCGATCGTGATCGTGGCCGAGGCAAGCGTGGAAGTTTGCGGCTCGGTGTCGGGCTTGAACGTGGGGAAGTCCACGGTTGAGATGGTCATCACGATGCGGTGGCCGGGCGCGAGCACGTGAGAGTTCGGCCAAAGGTCGAAGTCGGCGATTCCGTCACCGGGGGTCTCGTCGCTCAAGCACCCGCGCGTGATCATCCGCCGCTGCCCATCGTGCTCGTCCCACAGCTTGACGTTGAACTGGGCGACGCGCTGCGCGGTGCTGTCGTAGCGGATCGCGACGCGCGGAGCGCCGGTGAACTCGAACGGCGCGGCGGCCGGGTCGGTCGCAAACGTCAGCGTCGCGGGAGATTCGGGCGAGTCGGCGATGTTCGACACGAGCGGCGCGGCGCGGTTGGACAGGATCGGCTCGGTGGCAAGGTTCGCGGATGCGACCGTGTTGACGATCGTGCCGAGCGTGCCCGGCGTGGCGACCGGACCGAGGCTGCCGTCTGCGTCGGCGTGCAGCGTCACGTCGTCGCCCGGTACCGGCCATGCGGATGCCGTCTTGTGCGTCCATCCGCCGCCGGGGATTCGCTGCGCGTAGTCGACCTTCGGACGCGCGCCGCTCGCGTAGCCGTGGTCGACGCCGAGCAGGAACTCCTCGAACCATTCCAGCATCGCCTGCTCTTTGCCGGCTTCGTCGGCCGGGTGCGTCTCCGGCACTTCGTGGCCGCCGGATGCGAACCACAGGTGCGTGGGAATCCCGCGCGCATCCAGATCCGCGATCATGCCGAGTCCGTGGTCGGCGGGAAACAGCGCGTCCTCCCACGAGTTCGTCCAGAAGACGGGCACGTTCAAGCCGGTGTCGTAGACGGTGCCGGGCGTACCGCCGACATGCGCGGCCGGCGAGTGCGCGAAGGCTTCGTCGGTCGTCGAGCCGAGAACGGGCAGCGCGACGTCTTCGGTGTCGGTGTTCCACTGCGCGCCCCAGCGCAGCGCGGTCGCGTCGTCGGTGCGCGCGGCGGCGGTCTTGTAGGCGAGCGCGAAGATGCCGGTGGCGAACGAGAACTTGAAGCAATCGTTCGGGTTGAGCGCATGGTTGAGGTCATCGAAGGTGTTGCCGATCGCGACGGCCTTGATGCGCGGGTCGGTCATCGCCGGCAGCAGCGACAGGCCGCCGCCCTGCGAGTAGCCCCACATGCCGACGCGGCTCACGTCCACCTCGTCGGTCTTTGCGTCAACCCACTCGAGCAGCTCGGACACGTCCTGCGCGGAGCGCTCGCCGAAGAAGTCGAAGATCCCTTCCGAGTCGCCGTGGCCGCGGTGCGAGTAGGTGAGCAGCGCGAACCGGCCGGTCTGCACTGCCTTCATTCCGTAGCGCACGTCGTATTCGCTGTCCTTGCTCGAGCCGCCCCCGTGCTGCCGCACGATCAAGGGAAAGCCGCCGTCGGGATAGTCAACGAGCGGGATGTAGAGCGAGACGTCGAGACGAACGTGATCGCTCATCGCGACCATCGCGTCGGTGCGTTCGATCTCGACCGGATCCGCCCCGCCGGGGAGGGCGGCGGCGATCAAAGCGAGTGCGGCGATAGCGGCGATGCGTCTCACGGTTTCCTCCCGGTTGTTCGGTCCTGCGAGGGAATTCTTCGCCGCGACCGCCGATCCCTGCCGGACCGGGCCAGCGACCGGGCTAATCGGTCGGAGGAACGTAGCCCGTCGGCAAGTCCGTCACGGGAAAGAGCGGTTCGAAGTCGGCGTCGGAGGGCGCGTCCACCCTCGTCGCCTCGAGGCTGACGGCGATGTTTCCGCTGGCGATGTCGTAGGACAGCGCGACGCCGGTCTGCGGGTCCAAGCACATCGTAAACCCCTCGGGCGAGAAATCGGGCTTCCAGGTGCCGCATGTGGCAGAGCGGCCGGCGATGGTTCGGTCGGCGGCGGCTTGGAACTCGGCCAGGTTCCGCTCGCCGTGGAACATGTCGAAGCCTTGCGCGAGCGGACCGAGAATCGCCGCGCCGGCCTGCGCGATGGACGAGCCGAGCCCGGGGATGCGGAAGCACTGGTCTTCGCCGCAGGTGACCACATCGCCGGCTTCGGTCGCCACGATCAGCGATGTCCGTCCTTGCGTCACGCGGAACGATCGCTGCGGCGGCCGCTGCGACACGATCACCTCGCTGGCGTCTTGCCCGGCCTGTACGCCATAGGCGATGCGCGCGGTCGCGCCGGCGCCTTTGAGACCGAGGTCGCGAAACGCCGCGGCTTCGGGAGACAGCGATTCGATGGGCCGGGGGGCGTTCCCACCACCACATGAGGCGAGCAGCGCAGCGGCCGTGACGAGCATTGCGATTGCGCGCACGGCTATTGCCGGTTGACCGCCATCGGATACGGAACCAGGCCGATGTCGGCATCGCCGCCGTGAATCTCTTGGGCTGCACCGACGGCGTCTTCGACGGTCGCGAACGGCTCGTAGCCGACGTGGCGCGCCAGCGCCGGGTTTTCGATGCCGGCGACGAAGACGCGCCCGGCGTGCTTGAGGCGCTTGAGCGGGAACAGCGCCATGATCCCGTGCACCGGATGGAACCCGTTCTGGAAGCGGTAGCGCTCGATGTATTCGGGATGCCGCGCGTACTCGTTCTCGAACTGCCGCTTGGCCTCGTACGGGTCGCGGGTGACCGGCAGAACGCGCTCCCATACCTCGCGGTAGGACGGATGCGCGCGGTCGTCCCACCGGTCGGGGCACGGCGTGGCGATGATGACGGTGCAGCCGGGCTTGCCGGCGGCTTCGATCATGCCTCCGAGATACCCAAGCCCGGTCGAGATCAGCGTCAAGATGGGATTGGTGTGCGAGTAGGCGGCGTACGGGCTCCAGTCGGGCAGGCCGTACAAAACGACGTCGGCCTTGTCGACGGTCGCGCGCGGGCCTTGCGCGGCGCGGTTGGTCTCGACGGCGATGCGGCGCGTGCCGTCGACGGTGCCGGCGTGGATGCGCGAGACCGCGAGCGGATTGGAAAGGATCGTCTCGATCTTGAAGATGCGATCGCTGCCGAGCTGCTGGGTCACCAGCGCGCCCATCTCGTCGAGCATCTCGTGCATCGTGTTGCGATGCAGCGACATCGACATGTCGTCGGGATTGTGGTGGTGGCGGATCGAGTTGTAGGTGGACAGCCCCACGCAGATCGATTTCCATCCGCCGCTGAAGCCGCGGATCGTCGAGGCGTTGACGTAGATCGTCAGATCCGAGTCGGTGACGTGCCTGGAGAGCTCGACGTCGTATCCGTGTTCGGTGACGCCGAGCCGCTCGATCATGCCGGGGTCTTCCGCGTCGTGGCAGACCAGCCGGTCGGCGAACTCGCGCACCAGATCCGGCCCGAGAATGCCGGCGAGCTCGTTGTGGGAGAACTGCCGGTGCAGCGCGTTCGCGCACAGCAGGGTCACATTCTTCCGGTCAACCCCGGCGGCCTCCAACTCGGCGAGCGCGAGCGGGATCGCGGTCTGCCAGACCGGCGCGAAGCAGGGAACGGTGGGATCGTCGAAGGCGACGGTGACGCGCCGCTTGCCGCGCGCCAGGTCACGCAGCGGCGGCGTGTCGGCGGGAGTCGCCAGCGCGTCGCGCACGGCCCCTTCAAGATCGTTCGTCGGTTCGAGGGTCGTGGTCAGGCCGGCCGAGAGCGTCCGGGTCCGATCCGGCAGGTTCACGGACAAAAACCGATCTCCGAAGACGATCTGCTGCTCCACAGGGTCGAGCGTACGGTCAAGCCTCGGGGCGAGCAAGCCGACACTTCTTTGTATGCGTCTCGCGAGTCTGGTCGGCATCGCGGCGGGGCTCGTGCTCGCCGCGGCTTCGCCATGGCCGGCCAACGCCGCGTCGTACGGCCTCGTGCTTCCCTCGCACGACTCGTATCCCTCGCCGTATCTGTCGATCGTGGTGGACGATCCCAATTCATCGTCGATCGGGCCGCCGATCGACGTCGGAGCGGGTGACTTCACGATCGAGCTGTTCATCAAAGCCGCGCCCGGCTCGAACACGCGCGAGGTCGACTGCGGCGAGTCCGCCTGGTGGCCGCTCGGCAACGTGTTGCTGGACCGCAGCCGCGGAGCCGACGAGGGAGGACGCGCGTTCGGCCTGTCCGTCTCGCGCATGCGGATCGCATTCGGCGTGACCGGAGCGGGCGGCGTCTACGGCGGCGTCTGCGGATCGCGGAGCGTCGCCGACGGCTTCTGGCACCACGTCGCCGTGCAACGCCGCGCGGCGGACGGTCGGATGACGATCTGGGTGGACGGCACGCTCGATGCGGCGGCAACCGGCCCGGCCGGTGACGTGTCCTATCCCGACAACGCGGTTCCGCCGATCGGCTGCGCGAACTGCACGCAGGATCCGTGGCTGTTCATCGGCGGCAAAGCCAATCAGTCGGCTGCGTCCTTCATCGGCTCGATCGACGAGCTTCGCGTCTCCGACACCATCCGATACGCAGCGACCTTCGCGCGGCCGGCGCGCGCGTTTTCATCCGACGCGCGAACTGTCGCGCTCTATCACTTCGACGACGGCGCCGGCTCGATCGCCCGCGACTCGGCCGGCGGCCAGGACGCCTCCTTCGGCGACGATGCGACCGGGCGCCCCGCTTGGGCGGCGGGAAGCCCGTTCGCCGCACTGCCGGGAAACGGTGGCCCGTCGCCGGCGCCGGCGCTGGACGGCCGCACGACGCGCGGGACCGGTGGCGGCGCCGAGCCTTCGCTCGGCGCGAGCGCATCGGCCGAGGCGAGCGTTGCCGCCTCGCCGGGAAGCGGCGACGGCTCGGCGGGCCGCGCGACGCGCCGGCCGCCGGCGACGCGTTCGAATGCGCTGGCGATCGCCGCGCCGATCGCCGGCGGGGTCGCGGCGCTGGGCTTCCTGGTCGCGATGATCGTGCTCGGGATGCGCGCGGCGCAACGCGCCTGAACGCGGAAAACGCGGCTCGCTCCGGCGTCGTAGGATGAGAGCAACCACGCTCTCGTTTTCTGCGACACAAGGAGTCCCAATGAGCCTCAACGACCCGCTCGGCGCGCTGGACCGGCTGCAGGCCGGCGGCGGCAGCGTCGCGCTCTACCGTCTTGATCGCGTTCTGGATGCGGGCGCGATCGCGCGGCTGCCGTTCGTCGTGCGCATCTTCCTCGAAAACGTGCTGCGCCATCAGGGCGCCGGCGCGGAGCGGTTGCATCTGGACGCGCTCGCAGACTGGCCCGGTGACACCGCCGTCGAGTTTCCGTTTCTGCCGGGACGCGTCGTGCTGCAGGACTTCACCGGCGTGCCGGTCGTGGCCGATCTGGCCGCGATCCGCGGCGCAGTCGAGCGACTCGGCGGAGACACCTCGCGCGTCAACCCGCGCGTACCCGTCGACCTGGTGATCGACCATTCGGTGATCGTCGACTTCTTCGGCTCGCGCGAAGCCTTCGAACGCAACGTCGGATTGGAGTACGAGCGCAACGGCGAACGCTACGCGTTCCTTCGATGGGCCCAGAAGTCGTTCCGAAAGATGCGAGTCGTGCCCCCGGGAAGCGGGATCGTGCATCAGGTCAACTTGGAGTTTCTCGCCGACGTGGTCATGACCGGCGCCGACGGTGTCGCCTATCCCGACACGCTCGTCGGCACCGACTCGCACACCACGATGATCGGCGGGCTGGGCGTGCTCGGCTGGGGCGTGGGCGGCATCGAAGCCGAAGCGGCGATGCTGGGCGAGCCGGTCACAATGCTGACCCCGGCCGTCGTCGGCTTGAAGCTGTCCGGCTCGATGCCCTCGGGCGCAACGGCAACCGATCTGGTGCTGACGCTGACCGAGATGCTGCGCGCACACGGCGTCGTCGGAAAGTTCGTCGAGTTCTACGGGCCGGGCCTGGCGGCCTTGACCGTCCCCGACCGCGCCACGATCGCGAACATGTCGCCCGAGTACGGCGCGACGGAGGGCTTCTTCCCCGTCGATGCGCAGACGATCGCCTACCTGCGCGCGACCGGCCGCAGCGACGACCTGGTCGATCTGGTCGAACGCTACTGCAAGGAGCAGCAACTCTGGCACGATCACGGCGCCGAGCCCGTGTTCGGCGAGATGCTCGACCTGGACCTGTCCACGATCGAGCCGTCCCTCGCCGGGCCGCGCCGGCCGCAAGATCGCGTCGTCGTCGGCGAGGTCGGCCGCACGTTCCGCCGCGAATTGGCGGCGCTGCGCGATGAAGACGGCGAGCCGGCGATCAGAAAGATCCCGGTGTCGCTGCCGGCCGGCTCGACGCACGTCGGGGACGGCACGGTCGCGATCGCGGCGATCACCTCGTGCACGAACACCTCGAATCCGTCGGTAATGATCGGCGCGGGTCTGCTGGCGCGCAACGCGGTCGCACGCGGCCTGCGCGTGGATCCGGCGGTCAAGACGTCCTTGGCGCCGGGTTCCCCGGTCGTGATCGACTATCTGAAGCGCGCCGGCCTGCTCGACGATCTGGAGAAGATCGGCTTCTTCGCGGTCGGCTTTGGATGTACCACTTGTATTGGTAACTCCGGTCCGCTGCTGGATCCGATCGCCGAGGCGGTGGACGAGAACGCGCTTGCCGTCGCGGCCGTTCTGAGCGGCAACCGCAACTTCGAAGGCCGCATCCATCCGCAGGTTCGGTTCTCCTTCCTCGGTTCGCCGCCGCTGGTCGTCGCCTATGCCCTGGCGGGAACGGTCGACATCGATCTCAACACCGAGCCGCTCGGCCTGGATTCCGGTGGCGCTCCCGTGTTCCTGCGCGACATCTGGCCGGCGGATTCCGAGATCGCCTCGACCGTCGCGTCCGCGATGAATCCCGAGTCGTATCGCAGCCGCATCGCAGGCCTGTTCACCGGCGACGAGCGATGGGCCGCGCTGCCGGTTCCCGAAGGCGACCTGTACGAGTGGGATCCGTCTTCGACCTACATCACCGAGCCGCCGTTCGTCGCAAGCATCGGAATGGAGCCGCCGCCGGTTTCCGATATCACGGGCGCGCGCTGTCTGGTGTTCGTCGGCGACTCGGTCACGACCGATCACATCTCGCCGGCCGGATCGATCGCGAAAGACTCGCCGGCGGCGCGCTGGCTGGGCGAGCGAGGCGTCGCGCCGGGCAAGCTGCATTCCTACGGCGCGCGCCGCGGCCACCACGAGGTGATGATGCGCGGCACGTTCGCCAACATCCGGCTGCGCAACCTGCTCGTGCCGGGCAGCGAAGGCGGCGTGACGGCGCATCTGCCGGACGGCGAGACGATGACGATCTTCGACGCGTCGGTTCTGTATCGCGAGGCGGGCGTGCCACTTGTGATCCTGGCCGGCAAGGAGTACGGGTCGGGGTCGAGTCGCGACTGGGCCGCGAAGGGCACGACGTTACTGGGCGCGCGCGCGGTCATCGCCGAGTCGTTCGAGCGGATCCACCGGTCGAACCTCGCGCAGATGGGTGCGCTGCCGCTGGAATTCGCGCCGGGCGAGACGGCCGCGCTGCTGGGATTGACCGGCCGCGAGGTCTTCGACATCACCGGCCTGTCGGATTTGAAGCCGGGCCAGACGTTGCGGGTCGTCGCGCGTCGCGACGACGGCTCGGTCGTCGAGTTCGACACGCGCTGCCGGCTGGACACCCCGACCGAGGTGCGCTACTTCCGCGAGGGCGGAATCCTGCCGGCCGTGGTGCGGGAGCTGTCGCGTTGAACAAGGGCGGGTTCTCATGGAAGCGCCTCACCGGCGTGACGCGCGCGAAGAGCCGAATTTCGCGCACGACCGGGATTCCGTTGACGCGAAGCGGCCGCCAGCGAAAGATCGGCAAGGCCGTGGGAGGCTGCGCGCTACCGGCTGCGGGAATACTGTCGCTGCTGGTGCTCGTGGTCCTGGTTCGATAACCGTTGCGAGACTTGCGGACGACGTCATCGCCGACGCGGGAATCAACCTGGGCCGGCTCAAAGGAAATATCGGTGATCAGAACTACGCGATCCCGGCCGGCACCGACCTTTCGACGTTCAAGAGCGTGCTGATCTGGTGCAAGCGGTTCAACACCGGATTCGGGGTCGCATCGCTGACGCAATAACGCTGAGACTGGTCATTCGAGGAGCGGCGGGCCGGTCGGTGGCGGGCTTTCGTAGCGGCGGCCGCGGCGGGTGAAGATGATGTTGCCGCCGGGGTTGATGGTGATTTTCCAGCCGTGGTCGTGGATGCGCCGGTGGCAGCGGCGGCACAGGCTGATGAGGTTTTCGGGTGCGGATCGGCCGCCGTTTATGCGGTGGATGATGTGGTGCAGGTCTGTCCAGTCAAGGGGAGCGTGGCAGCCGGGGAATCGGCAGCCTTGGTCGCGAGCTTCGATTGCGCGGCGGATGCGACGCGGGATCGGCGAGGTCGGGTGGCCGATGGCGATGGGTTGGCCGTTGTCGAAGATGATGGGGAGCACGTCGGCGTCGCAGAGCAGGGTTTGGGTGCCGATGGGTGACAGGCGTGGTGGCCGGCCGGTCAGGGCCCACAGGATGCGTGCGGCGGCGTCCTGTTCGTTGCGAGTGAGTTCTGCAAGGTCAAGGGCTGCGATGATCCGCGGCCGCGCCCTGCTCGCCCGGTTGCCGCCCGGGTTTTGGCTGGTGAGGGCGATGAGGGCGTCGTAGCGATGTTGGGCGCGGGGGCGGCCGTCGGGTTTGGGTGGGCCGGCTGCGGCGTCGAGGCTGTCGACGAGGCCGGCGACCGAGGCGTGGTCCCCTTCGCCGTAGAAGAAGGTTCGCCCGTCCAGGCGCGGCTGGAATGCGATGAAACTTTGCTCGACGGCGCGCTGCTCGCGGCGCTCGGTGAGGTCCTTGCGGATGGTGGCGGCTTCGTCTTGGACGTCGGCGACGATCTGGTCGGGGTCAGCGTTGGATTGGCTCGTGGCGCGGCGGGCGATGAGCCGGTCGATGCGTTCGCGTCCGGCGGTGTCGCAGGGTTTGGCTGCGTCGGTGATCGCACGGATCTGCGACCAAGACAGCACGCCTTCTTCGAATGCGGAGGCTGTGTCGGGCATGCCGGTAAGGATGCCGGCGATGCGGGTGATGGTGCGCGCATCCCAGCTTGTGGTGCGCGCCTCCATCTGCAGCATGATCGGTGCGGGCAGTCCCGCTCCCGCGGAGAAGCCGCCGCGCGCGATGACCGATGTCGCGGTCGCGGTCAGGCGATCCGCGGCCCGCAAGGCGCTCACCGCAAGATCGGTCGCGCCGTCCGACGCGCGCGCGGCCACCCGCTGCACCCGATCGATCGCCGCATGCAGCTCGGCAGTGACTTGATCGAGTTCCGAAACCGATACCGAAAGCATGCAAACAACGTACAACGAGGGTGTGACATTAACGCCGCGGCATGCGGTCTTCGAGCCGGCCCGGCGCATGGATCGAACCGGCGGTCGCCGGAGCGCGCTCTACCGGCGGGAGGCGTCGTCCACGGCGAGGCTTCGCCAGTCGGCCGGCAGCTGCACGACCGTCGTTCGGCTACGACCCACCGATTTGCACGCGAAATTGCCGTCGGGAGCCGGCCGCGTTCCCACCACGACCAATACCTTGACCGTATCGCCGTCCCGCCAAAGCTCGACGTGATCGAGCATGCCGCACGGATACATCCCGCCGAGAAACGTGATCGTCAATTCGTCGCCGGCGCGTTCGAACCGGTCCACCCAGGAGATACGCGGAGTGGAAAGGCCCGGACGCTGCGGGACGTTCTGCATCTCGCCGGACACGACCGGCGCGTGCGCGGCCCACGGATCGGGAATCGTCATGCGCGCCGCCCGAGCCGGTTCGGCGTGCAGGAGCCACACCGATTCCGTGCCGGCCGCGGCAGCGACGGGCGCGGCGACCGCCGCGATCGTTCCGGTCACGTCGCCCGAGGTGACGTCAACCGTATACACGTGTCCCTCGTCGGCGAACAACGCGGCCGCGTAGACGGTCGTGCCCGAGAACGCGAGCGATGAGACGACGATCGGCGCGCCCGGCTCCCGGGCGGTGGCGAGCGGAATAATGCGCAGGGTCGACAGACTGCTCGGCTCGATCTGCAGGACCCCGACCTCGTCCCGCGACCCCCACGCCCACAATGAGCCGAGCCCTTGCGCGATGCCGAGCGCCCCCGGCAGGGGGACACGCCGAATCTCGCTGCCGCGGTGATCTTCGAGCGCGATCAGCACGCGGTCCGCGCGATTGCCCGACGCTTCCGCGAGCACGAACACCATTCCGGGCATCGTGACCACGTCCACAACGCGCGTGACGTCGCGAAGCGGCGCGATGAACGGGTCGTCCGGAGGATTGAGCCGGACCACCTCGGTGCGGCCGCCGATCCAGACGACGCCGTTGCCGATCGCAAGCCCGCCGCCCGCGCGCGGAACCGGGATCGAGCGCTCCAGGCCGCCGGTGGCGGAGATCCGCGTCGCCGTCGCGCAATCGATCAGCACGTCGAGCGACCCGTCGCACCGGTCGTCGTCTCGCATCGACGCGACCCACGCCCCGCGTGGATCCGCCGCGACGTCCACGACCGGCTCTTCGATCTCGAACGTGGCCGGCGTATCGCCGAGCCGAAACACGGTCTCCCCCGCCGCAGCCCACGCAACCGACCCGGAGGCGGCCAGGTCGCTCGCTTCGCGACCGGCCAGCGGAAACGTCTCGAAGCGACCCTGCTGCGCGGCCGGCGGGACCGGCCGGCTGCGCGAGAAAGAATCGACACCCGCCCAGACGCCGAGCCCGGCGACGACGACCGCGAATGAGGTTGCGGCCGCGACCGCGGCACGGCGACGCTTCGCGCGACGCAGCGTCGCGGGGCGGATCGCGGGCGCGGCGGGCATCTGGCTCTCGGCCAGGTTGACGAGCTTCTCCTTGATATCCACGGTTCTCACCTCGATAGCTCCTCGCGCAGCGTGTCCATCGCACGCGACAGCAGGCTCTTGACGGTTCCCGGGCGGCAGCCGATCAGATCGGCGATTTCGGCTTCGGGCAGATCCTCGTAGTAGCGAAGCACGACGGCGGTGCGCTGGCGCTCGGTCAAGCGCATCAGCGAGTCACGCACCGCGATCAGGTCCGCGACGTCGGGCGGCGGCGGAACCGGAGCGGCAACCTGTTGCTCGTGACGCTCGCGCTCGCGCTGCATCCGGCGCGCGCGCGTCCGAGCGAGGTTGACGATGGTGCGCCGAAGGTACGCTTCGAACGCGTCTTCGCGGCGCCAATCGACGAACCGGCCGGCGAGCCGCACGAATGCCTCTTGCACCAGATCGTCGGCCAGCGCGGCGTCTCCGGTGAGCAGATAGGCCGTTCGAGCCGCCTTGACGGCGTGCGTTCGATACAACGCCTCCAGACGGCCCCCTTCGAGCCGACCGGCCTCGATTCGCTGGCTCGTGGCGGCATCCTCCATGGTGTCAAGACTCGGCCCGGACCGGTTCGGTTCCATCAAAGCGTACGGGGGAGGACCCGAACGCTGCGAGGGCGAATACGAAGCATCGTGCGACGCACTCTTGCGATGCTGCTTGCCCTGAGCGGGGTGGTCCCCGCTCACGCCGCCGATCCGACGCCGGGCGTTATCACGGTCGCGGCATTCCTGTACCTGCCGGGCGATACCGAGGTTCCGGAACTGCCGCTTGTGGTCGAGCAGGGCGCGTCGCTGACGTTCACGAGCGCGGACACCGTCGGCGGCTTCCATTCGATCGTCTCGGAGGACTTGCGTGCCGACGCGACACCGCTGTTCTGGGCGGGCCAGATCGGGCCCGGCCAAGTGAGCGAGGTAAACGGAGTGCCCGGCCTGGAGCCGGGCACGTACCGCTTCTACTGCTCGAATCATCCGGACATGAATGGCCTGCTGGCCGTCGCGCCGGCGTAACGAACTACGCTTCGGTTACCGTCACCGACTCGAAGACGGCCTCGGCCATGCCGATGTTGGGGCAGGCCGACGACATCTGCAGGCCGAACCAGATGGTCACGTCGCCGCTTGCGGCGGTCCGCGGCTCCAGCTCGACGGTCCCGTCTCCCAGCACGGGTCCGCGAACGACCTTCGAGTCCACGAACGCGCCGTCCTGATAGACGGCGACCGTAACGAACGAGTACGGATCGACGAGCGCTCCGGTGTAGGCCACGGCAACCGACTCGATCGTTGAGACCGCAGTGTGCGCGATCTCGAACGTGGCCCAGCCGCCGCTTCCGCCGCAGCCAAGCGCGCCGCCTACCGGCGTGGGATAGAGGCGGACGATGGACATCTCGCCGGTCGCGCCGTCACGCTCGATCGTGTTGAACTCGTCGCCGCCGCTCGGACCGTTCGCGAACGGACGGCCGTACGTGGTCGTCGCGGCGCTCGCGCCCGACGGAACGAGCAATGCGACAACGGCGATGAGAACGCTGGCTCGACGGATTACGGCGCCCACGGCTGATTCATCCTTTCGGTTTTGAGCTCGGAGGCAGTGCGCGCACCGATCAGCGTGTTGGACGCCATCGGCACCTGCTCCTTCGGCGTGTACTGGTTCACGATGTAGGCGTCGCGGATCTTCTGCACCTCGTCGCACTTGAGCGGATGCGTGCCCCGGTCGAGCATGTGCGCGTCGGCGTCGACGCGATACACCTCGGCGGCGGAGCGGCCGAAGATCCAGTTGCGGATCGACCGCTCGGGGTGGGCCTTGGAATCCGTCGGCCAGCCCGGCAGCGACGCGTTCGACGACGACGGCGTGTAGTTGACCCAGTTGCGCGTGTCCACCCGCGGGTCGTCGGCGTCACCGTCGATCGCGTACGGGAGCTTGTAGAAGTCCCACAGCCCGGGCGCGTGGCTGTAGTCCACGCGCCTCAAGCCGACGATCTCGGAGTGCGGCGATCCGAACCACAGCGAGTCGGTTCCCCACGCGATCCGCTTCGGACCGACGTAGGTGATGAGCTTGCCGAGCAGATGGATCGCGGCGGCCGGTGTGCTTGAGACGGGCTCGCCGCGGCGGATCTGGCCCATGACGTCGCGCCAGGTCGAGCCGATCTCGGCGAAGACGTTTGGCACGTTCGCCCACTTGACGCCCGGCACGGTGCCGAAGCGGGTCGCGTCCCAGTTGTTCTCGCGAAGCGACTTGATCAGCGAGTCCACCATACGGTCGGCCGAACTCACGCGGCGGTCGCCCTTGGCGCCGTCGGTGGAGATATCGGCCGTGTCGCCGCCGTAGGGGCCGACGGTCTCGCCGTCGAAGCCCGAATGGTAGACGATGAAGTTCACATCCGGGTTGCGGGAAGCGGCGGGGCCGATGTCGCGGGGCGAGGCGGCCCGCTGGTCGAACGCGGGAAGCGCGAAGCCCTTGTGCGTCGCGATGTTCGGCGGCAGCTTCGGGTACTTCTGGCTGAGGGCGCGAACGTGGTCGATGAAGCGCTGCCCGACCAGCTCGTCGTCGAAGAACCAGCCGCTCGCGTAGGGAATGTCACCCCATGCGGGGTAGGTCTTCCAGCCGCGGATGATCGAACCGTACTTGACCGCGCGCTCCTCCATGATCTCGAATTCGCGCTGCATGTAGACGGGCTCTTGGCCCAGCGACGAGGCGATGGTCCCGGCCGAGCCGCGGTTCGGCATCGCGAACGCGTGCATGACCGTGCGCTGCGATCCGGCGAGCTCGTTGACCATCTGCACGGTCAGCGCAGCGCGCTCGATCGGCAGCGGCTGGGTGATGTCGGGCGCGGCCGGCACGGCCGAGAGCACCGTCATCGTCGTCGCCGAATCCAGGAACAGCTCTTTCATGTAGTGGAAGCGCGACAGGTTTTCGATCGGGTCGAGTTCGCCGGCGCCGGCGCCGCGCACCGCGAAGTTGCTCGATCCGGGATCGAGGTTGCCGCCGCTGCGCATGCCCGGGCGCGCACCGGTGATCGGACCGGCCTGCGACCAGATCCCGGCGAAGAACGCGTGGAAGCCGGGGTTGGTGACGCGCCACATGCCGTCGGACTCGACGTGGTGGGACTGGATGTCGAAGACGAACTCGCCCGGCAGGTTGTTGAGGGTGAACAGGCCGACTTCTTCTTCCCATTCAAGATCGCATGCGTCGGTGGTGGTGGTGTTGTGCGCCTGCGCGCCGCCGCCGCCGATGACGACGTCGCGGGCCCAGAAGCAGATCGCCATGGCCGCGGTGGTGCGAACGAAGTCGCGGCGGTTCATGTTGAACTTCTTGCGGACGCGCTCGACCTCGCGGTCGGCGATCTCCATGACGGCTCTTTGTTCCTTGGTCGGGGGCGGCGGATAGAACTCGCCGTTCGAGCAAGGCATTACGTCGAGCGGAAGGGCCTCGGACAGGTCCTCCCATGAACGCTTCCAACGAATCATGGCCGGCTCCCGGGTCGGTTTCTTCAACGTTTGCTGCATGCGGTGCGTGGTGTCTAGTTCGTGACTCTCTCGCCGGAATCCTTCCGTCCAGTCGGGATCGCCGCCGGATCGGCCGGGCGCGAAAACCTACCGCGCCGTAGCATTGTGATCGTTTCGCGACGAATCGTCAAGAACCTGAGGGTTGTCCGCTAAGAAAGTTTCGTCCGAATCCTTGCGTTGCCGCCCCGGTCGGGGGCCACAATGGCGGTCATGGCAGACCCGCGGGCTCAGAAAGGCAAGCGAGCCGAGTATCTCGGCCCGGCCAGGCGGCGTCCCCTGGTCTTGGACGCGGCCCTGGAACTGTTCGCCCAGGGCGGCTTCGCGGACGCCTCGATGGAGGCGCTCGGCCGCAAGGCGGGCACGACCAAGCCGGTCCTGTACGACTGCTTCAGCGGCGGCAAGCAAGAGATCTACTTCGCGGTGCTGGAACGGGAAGAGGAACGGTTCCGGGCGCACATGATCGGCGTGCTCGCCTCGACCGGGCGAATGAAGCTGCGCGACGCGCTCACGGTCGGTCTGGCCGCGTTCCTGGACTACGCCGACGTCAACCCGAGCGCCTTCCGGGTGATGTTCGGCCCGCCCGGCACGTCCGACCCGGGGATCGTCGAGCGGGGCATCCGCGTGCGCGAGCAGATCATCAAGATCATGACCGACCGCGCCGACGCGCTGGCCGAGCCGGTCAACGCACCGCCCGTGATCGTCGAGCTCTACAACCGCGCGATCGTCGCCGTCGCCGAAGAGCTGGCCCGATGGTGGCTGGCCTCCAAGCCGCTGGAGCGCGACAAGATGGTCGCCATCGCCGTCAACTGGATGATGCGCGGGTTCGAGGGAATCCTGCCTGCCGAGATGACCCGCTCATGAACGGATCGGACGCAGGAAGAACCTGAGAGGCGAGAGCCGCCGACGCTCCCGCCTCTCGATGGATCCCCGCCAGATCTTTAGCGTTGCTTGGGTGGCCTGATCGCCACGCGCACGGCGCGCGGCTGCGGTCGCAAGCCGGCCTGAAGGGTGAGAATCGCCGCGCCGATTAGGGCGACGATCAGAAGCCACGGCACGTCGGCCGGGCGTTCGAATCCCGCGGTCGCGCTGCCGCGAACGATCTCCGCGGCGGCCGCCTCGCCGGCCGCATGCGCCGGGAGCGACGCGCCGAAGACGAGCAGTCCTGCGATCACAAGCCCGAGTCTGCGTGCCATGCGCCTCTCCTTGTCGCGTGAGCCTTCATCTGGTCAAACGAAGAGGCCTCCGCCAGGTCGCGGACGCAGATCCCCACAATCCTTCCGCGGCTCTCCGCGACCGGGGAAGGGATGCCCGGTTCGCACGGCTTCGCGTACAGTGCCGGGCAAGATGAGCGCGCAGCGCAGCCCGGTCCCGCCGCCCGGGAACGTCACCGCGATGGCCATCGCGGTGGTGTCCTCTTCGGACGCGATCGCGACCATGCTTCGCGCTGCCGGCTTCACCGCGATCCGGACCGAGCCCGCAGGGCGCCTCGCGCCGGCCGGGCTCACGCCGGTCGCGCTGACAATCGTGGACGCGCCGCCCGACGAAGCCGTCGACGTGCTGCGCTTGCTGGGGGATGCCGCAACGCTGGCCGTGGCGGCGACGGCGGCGGATTCGGCGCGGCTGCTGGCCGCAGGCGCGCGCGACACAATCGCGGATCCGGCCGACCGAGCGACGCTGATCGCACGGGTCCGCGGCGCACTCGAGGCGGTGGCGCTGCGCCGGTTGCTGACCGACACCGGCGCGCTGCTCGAAGAGCAGGTGCGTCAGCGGACCGGCGAGTTGGAGGACGCGCGGCGCGAAGTGCTGGACCGGCTCGTGCGCGCCGCCGAATACCGCGACGACGACACGGCAGCGCACACGCGCCGCGTCGGCGAAACGTCGGGACTGCTCGCCGAGGCGGCCGGACTGGCGGCCGGCGAGTGCGAGACGATCCGGCTTGCGGCGCCGCTGCACGACATCGGAAAGATCGGCATTCCGGACGCGACGCTGCTCAAGCCCGGACCGCTGGACGAGTCCGAGTTCGCACGCGTTCGCGCCCACACCGTGATCGGCGGCCGGATCCTGTGGGGCAGCCACGCGGCCGTGTTGAAGGCCGCGCAAGAGATCGCACTGTTCCACCACGAGCGCTGGGATGGCGCCGGCTATCCGGCCGGTTTCGCCGGCGAGGACATTCCGCTGAGCGCGCGGATCGTCGCCGTGACCGACGTCTTCGACGCGCTCACGCACGAGCGTCCCTACAAGAAGCGGTGGCCGGTCGAACGATCGCTGGCCGAGATCGAACGCCTCGCCGGCAATCATCTGGATCCCGCGCTCGCCGCCGCGTTCGCTTCGCTCGTCGGCGACGGCGCGCTCGAGCGCATCCAATGGTCGTAGCGTCCCGGTCGCGGCGTGCGGGCTCGCGTACAGTGATGAAATGATCGCCGAACGACACGACGTGATCGTGATCGGCGCCGGCCACAACGGACTGGTCGCCGCCGCCTACTTGGCGCGCGCCGGCAAGCGCGTGCTGGTGTTGGAACGGCGCGACGTGATCGGCGGCGCGGCCGTCACCGAAGAGCTCGCGCCGGGCTACCGGATCTCGACCGCGTCGTATTCGCTGTCGCTGCTGCGGCCGGACGTCTACCGCGAGCTGGAGCTGGCGCGTCACGGCCTGGTGTTCACGCCGAAGGATCCGCAGATGTTCGTGCCGCTGCCCGACGGCCGCCACTACTTCGTGTGGCGCGACGGCGAGCGCACGCGCGCGGAGCTGTCGAAGATCAGTCCCGCCGACGCGGACGCACACAAGCGCTGGAGCGCATTCTGGGATGATGCGGTCGCCGCGATCCGCCCGCTCGTCGAGTCGCCCGATCCGCCGGGTCTGGACGGCGTGCGGGCCGCGTTGGGAGACGAGATGTACCGGATGTGCGTGTCGGGCTCGTGCGCCGGCACGGTGCGCTCGTTCTTCGGCGCGCCCGAGATCCAAGGACCGATGGCCGGGCAAGGGATCATCGGGACGGCGCTGGGGCCGGAGGAGGACGGCACCGCTTGGATCATGACGTTCCACGCGATCGGCGGCGAGCTGAACGGCATGGACGGGACGTGGGCGTACGTGCGCGGCGGGATGGGCGGCGTGACGCAGGCGATCGCGGCGGCGGCGCGTGAGGCGGGCGCGGTCATCCGCGTCTCGTCGCCGGTTGCGCGGATCGTGGTGGACGGCGGGCGGGTGCGAGGCGTGGAGGTTGCCGGCGGGAAGCTGGTCGAAGCGCCGATGGTGCTGTCGAATGCGACGCCGGCGGTCACGTTCGGTTCTTTGCTGGATGAGGGACTGCTGCCGTCGCCGTTCGCCGAGCGGGTCGCGTCGTGGCGCTACGAGGGCGCGGTGGTGAAGGTGAACCTGGCGCTGAGCGAGCTGCCGTCGTTTTCGATGCTGCCGGGAACCGAGCCGGCGTCGCAGCATTTCGGCACGGTCGAGATCTGTCCTTCGATCGAATACATCCAGCAGGCGCGCGAGGACGCTCGCGGCGCGATGCCCTCGCCGCGGCCGTACATGGAGGTCTTTCTTCAGTCCTCGACCGACCCGACCCTGGCGCCGGCCGGCCGGCACGTGCTCAGCGCGTTCACGCAGTACGCGCCGTCGCTTCCGGAGGATTGGGACCTGGTTCGCGCCGCAGCGCGCGAGAATGCGGTGGCGGCGCTGGCGGCCTACGCGCCGAACCTTCGCGATGCGATCGTGGCCGAGGACGTGCTCGCGGCGCCGGACCTGGAAGAGCGGCTCGCGCTGACCGGCGGTGACATCTTTCACGGCGCCATCACGCCCGAGCAGTCCTTCGGCGAGCGCTTCGACTACCGCACACCGATCGAGGGGCTGTATCTGTGCGGATCGGGAGCGCGGCCGGGCGGCGGCGTGATGGGCACAGCCGGCCGCAACGCCGCGCGGGTGGCGCTGGGAGCGTGAAGCGGATCGCGCTCGTCGCGCTGCTGGCCCTGGTTGCCGGCGCCTGCACGTATCGGCCACAGCGCACGGAGCCGTCGGCCTCCCCTTCGCCGTCGGCCTCGCCGCAGGCGAGCGGCGGCGTGATCACCGACGAGTGGGACGCGCGCCTCGCCCTGGACGAGCGCTTCGACATCTTCTTCTGCGATCCCGACGATTATCCGGTCGGCGTCGGACCGCAGGAGCGCCGCGAGCGCGGCCTCGCGTGGTACCGAATCGCGGAACGATCCAGGGAAGCCGCCGCGATCCGCGCGTCGCTCGGCTATCGCGAGCCGCTCACCGACGACCAGACGATGCGCATCTACGAAGTGCACAAGCGAATCCGGGTGATCGCGCTGACCTCATCGGATGCCGCTTGGCGGTTCACCGTTAACGAGGGGACCGAAGGCGACGCGACCGCGATCGACGGCACGATCGCCCGCAACGGCTCGATTCACGTCGCGACGCAGCGACCCGTCGACGCGTTCTGTCCGATCTGCCTGGCGGCCGGCACGCTGATCGCGACACCGTCGGGGGATCGCGACGTGACCACGCTCCGCTCCGGCGATCTTGTATGGACGATGGACGCGCGCGGGCGCCGCGTGGCCGCGCCGGTCCTTCGGACGGTTCGGCGTCCGGTCGGATCGCCTCATCCGATGCTGCGCCTGACGCTCAGCGACGGCCGCGTTCTGGTCGCGGCATCCGCCCATCCCGACGCCCGCGGCCGGCCCATCGGAGCGCTCGCGGCCGGGGACCCGATGGACGGCGCGACCGTCGAAGGCATCGATGTCGTTTGGCGCGAGGCATCCGCGACCTACGACCTGCTTCCGGACGGGCCAACCGGCGCCTACTGGGCCAACGGAATCCTCCTCGGAAGCACCATCACGCGCTGACCGCGCCGCTCAGATCGGCGTGCGGCCGCTCGCCTTCAGCAGCGCATGCCAGGGGTCACCGTTCCGGACGGGCGCGACGTTCGACGTCCAGGCGGCCACGATGTCGACCAGCGCGGCCGGCGGATCCCAATCTCGACCGAGCGCGTCGGCGACGTCCCAGCCGTGGATCGCGAACTCGCCGGCGGCAAGCAACAGCTGCGAGCCGACGCTGATGGTTCCACGCGGATGCCGCTGCGGCGTCGCCGGGTCAAGCGCGGCGGCGCGTTCGATCCACCGGCCGAAGGCCGATTCGAAGGCGGCGAGGCGCCGCGGGCCGGTCACGCCGGTGAAGCGCTCGAGCATCATCGCGTTGTCGGCGCGGAACTGCTCCGGCGGAAACGGCGGGACCAGCACGCCCCGCTCGGCATCGGCCAGCCACTCGGTGAACCGCTGACAATCGCACGCGAGATGGGCGATCACATCGGCGACGGTCCAATCGTCGCAGCGGCTCGGCGCGCTCCAGTCGGTGGGAGTCAGCGAGCGAGCAAGCGCGACCACGCGCGCGGCTTCGGCGCGGACGGCATCGATGGCGGGATCCGGCATCCCGCCATCGTATGCCGGTCTCCGGTTCAGCAGCAGGCGGTGCCCGACGGGGACATCACCTCAGCGTCCTTGAGGACGGTGTAGACCTCCCAGGACGCGCCGCCCGGGTCGGTGACCCAAACCTTGTCCTGCTCGGCGTAGCAGCAGGCGCCTTGCTCGGTGACCGTGGCGAGACCCTTGGCGGACAGTCGCTTGGTTGCGGCGGCGACCTCGTCGCGGCCGGCGACCTCAACTCCGAGATGATTCAGCGTGCCGGGCGCAGCCTCGTTTTGGATCAGGACCAGCTTGAGCGGCGGGTCCGCGATCGCGAAGTTGGCGTAGCCGGGCTTGACCTTGGCCGGCTCGGTGTCGAACAGCTTCGAGTAGAACGCGATCGCCTCGTCCACGTCGCGCACGTTGATGGCCAGTTGCACTCGTCCCATGACGTCCTCCCTCCACTTCCATCCACATCGACCCACATCAATATCCATTGGCATCGATATCCACAGATATCTATATCGACCTTCATCGATATCTTCTGGGCAGCATCTTGACGCATCATATAGATGTCTGTCAATATCCAGGGGTGAAAAGTTCTGTGCCCGTCCTGGAATGCTGCTCGGTCCTCGACTCCCCGCTGACCAAACGGGACGCCGAACGGGCGGCCGCCGCCTTCAAGGTCATTGCCGATCCGGCCCGCCTGCGGCTGCTGTCGCTCATCGCCGCCCAGCCGGGTCGCGAGGCCTGCACCTGCGACCTTGTCGTTCCCCTCGGCCTGACGCAGCCGACCGTCACCCACCACCTGCGGGTCCTGACCGAGGCCGGGTTGCTCGAGCGCGAGCGCCGCGGTACCTGGACCTACTACCGGGTGGTCCCGACGGCCTTGAAGGGCCTGCGCGAGATCCTCTCCTAGAAGGACATCAAAGGACCGGCCCCGAATGTGCAGGAATGCACGGACGGCCGGCCCGACCCCGGCGATCCTTATCGCATCGGACCGGCAGAGGCCGGCGGATTCAAGGGGAGGAACCGACATGACTCGCACCACCATCCGCGCCGCGATCGCCGTCGTGCTGTCGCTGGGCGCACTGTTCGCAACGGTCGTCGGCACCGCACAGGCCGACGTCGTCATCGGCGGCGGGACCGTCGTCGCCAAGGAGCAAGGAGCCGGGCCGGCCGTGGACAACGGCACGCTGGTTTGCGAACCGGGAACCGGAATCGGCACCGGCGGCGCCTGCCTGGACTTCACCCTCGGCGGCTTCGTCGAGGTGCTCGACGCGCTCAACGGTCACAACGTCGCGTTCCAGGTCTGCATCGACAACGACGGCGACGGCATCTGCGTGGACGACAAGTTCAACTCGAGCCCGTGCGCCGACCGGATGTTCTTCAGCCACGACGACGCGGGCTTCTTCCACAACCCGCTCGGCCCGCTACCGACCTCGATGTCGTGCGGCCCGACCGCGAGCGGATGGAACGGCTACGTGGTGTTCCTGTGCGAGGGCGTGCACGTGACGAGCAACGGCAGCACCGGCGGCGGCACGCCGCACGCGCACGAGACCACGGTCGCAAACGTGTCGGCGACCGGTCCGCTTCCGCCCAGCGGCTACGGCGACTTCTGCGGCACCGCCGGTCGCCAGGAACCGGTTCGAAAGCCCTACACCGTCATCCAGTAGCGCCATCACCCGAAGCGGGGCCGCCGTGCGGCGCGGCGGCCCCGCTTCCTCCGCATCATTCGCCGCGCCGGACGTCGCCGGCCCGGAGTAGCCTGAGCGCCGTGAGCCTTGATGCCTTCTCCCCCGCCGCGCGCGCGTGGTTCGAATCGACGTTCGCCGCGCCGACCAAGGCGCAGTCGCTGGGCTGGGAGGCGATCGCGGGCGGGGAGCATGCGCTGATCTGCGCGCCCACCGGATCGGGCAAGACGCTCGCGGCATTCTTGTGGGCGCTCGACCGGATGGCCACCGAGCCGGTGCCGGACAAGACGTCCCGGATGCGAGTGCTCTACATCTCGCCGCTGCGCGCGCTCGCCGTCGACATCGAAAAGAACCTGCGCGCGCCGCTAAGCGGGATGGCGCTTGCGGCCGAGCGGCTGGGCGAGCGCATCCACGTACCCGAAGCCGCCGTGCGCACCGGCGACACGTCCTCACGCGAACGCGCCGCGATCCTGCGCGCGCCACCCGACATCTTGATCACCACGCCCGAATCGCTGTATCTGATGCTCACGTCCCAGGCGCGCGAAACGCTGCGCAGCGTCCGTTGGGTGATCGTGGATGAGATCCATGCGCTCGCGCCGGTCAAGCGCGGCGCGCACCTGGCGCTCTCGCTGGAGCGGCTGGAGCAAATCACCGGCGCGCCGCCGCAGCGAATCGGCCTGTCCGCGACGCAGCGGCCGCTTGAGGAGATCGCCGCGTTCCTGGGCGGGACGACCGAACACGGGCCGCGACCGGTCACGATCGTGGACGCCGGCATCCGCAAAGAACTTGAAATCTCCGTCGTCGTGCCGATCGAGGACATGAGCGACCTGTCCACGGTCCCGCCGGAGCCGGGCACGCCGATGCTGGGTGAGGCGCAGACGCGGCGCAGCATCTGGCCGGCCGTGCATCCCAAATTGCTCGAGCTCGTGCTGGCCCACCGCACCACGCTGATTTTCGCCAACGCGCGGCGCCTGGCGGAACGGCTCGCGCAGCGATTGAACGAGATGGCCGGCGAGGACATCGCGAAAGCCCATCACGGATCGCTCGCCCGCGAACAGCGCACGATCATCGAAGACGACCTGAAGGCGGGGCGGCTGCGCGCGATCGTGGCGACGTCGTCGCTCGAGTTGGGCATCGACATGGGCTCGGTCGATCTGGTCGTGCAGGTCGAGTCGCCCGGCAGTGTCGCGCGCGGCATCCAGCGCATCGGCCGCGCCGGCCATCAGGTCGGCGAGCCGTCGCGCGGGGTGTTCTTCCCCAAGTTCCGCGGCGACCTGCTGGAGATGGCCGTGGTGGTGCAGCGGATGCGCGACGGCGAGATCGAGCACACCCGCTATCTGCGCAACCCGCTCGACGTGCTCGCACAGCAGATCGTGGCGATGTGCAGCGTGGACGAGTGGCGCGACGCCGATCTGCTCGCGCTGGCGCGGCGATCGGCGCCGTTCGCGAACCTCGGCGAGGAAACCTTCAAAGCCGTGCTGGACTTGCTGTCGGGCCGCTATCCAAGCGAAGAGTTCTCGGGCCTGCGGCAGCGCATCGTCTGGGACCGGCGAAGCGGAATGCTGCGCGCGCGCGAGGGCGCCAAGCGGATCGCGGTCACCAGCGGCGGCACGATCCCGGACCGGGGACTGTACGGCGTGTTCACGCCCGACGGCGGCCGCGTCGGCGAGCTGGACGAGGAGATGGTCTACGAGTCGCGCCCCGGCGAGACGTTCGTGCTGGGCGCATCGACCTGGCGGATCGAAGACATCACGCCGTCGAAGGTCATGGTCACGCCGGCGCCGGGCGAGCCGGGCAAGATGCCGTTCTGGAAGGGCGACCGGCCCGGCCGTCCGGTCGAGTTGGGCCGAGCGCTGGGCGAGTTCGTGCGCACCGTCGGGTCGGCGAAGCATCCCGAGCGCGTGCTACGCGAACGCGGCCTGGACGAGTGGGCCGCGTCGAACCTGCTGCGCTATCTGGCGGATCAGCGCGAAGCGACCGGCGCCGTCCCAGACGACCGCACCATCGTCGTCGAACGCTTCCGCGACGAGCTGGGCGACTGGCGCGTGTGCATCCTGTCGCCCTTCGGCGCGCGCGTGCACGCGCCCTGGGCGATCGCGATCGAAGAGCGGCTGCAGCGACGGCTCGGTATGACCGTATCCTGCCTGTGGAGCGACGACGGGATCGTCATCCGGCTCGGTGAAGCCGAAGAGCACGTGCCTTTGGAGGACCTGCTGGTCCCGCCGGAGGAGATCGAGGAGCTGGTTCTGGCGCGCCTGCCGGCCACGCCGCTGTTCGGCGCGACGTTCCGCGAAGCCGCCGCGCGCGCGCTGCTGCTGCCGCGCAAAATGCCGGGATCGCGCACACCGCTATGGCAGCAACGCCGGCGCGCCGCCGATCTGCTGGCCGTCGCCGCCCGCTATCCGACCTTCCCGATCCTGCTCGAGGCCACGCGCGAGATCGTGCAGGACATCTTCGACGTGCCCTCGCTCCGCGAGTTGCTCGGCGAGATCCGATCGCGCCGCATCCGGATCGCGACCGCCGAGACGCAGCAATCATCGCCGTTCGCGCAGTCGCTGCTGTTCAACTGGATCGCCGTCTACATGTACGAAGGCGACGCGCCGCTCGCCGAAACGCGCGCCGCGGCACTGTCGCTGGACGCCGGCCTGCTGCGCGAGCTGCTCGGATCCGAGGAGCTGCGCGAGCTGATCGATTCGTCGGCGCTGGAGTCGTTAGAGTTGGAGTTGCAGCGGTTGGACGGCGCGCGCGCGCCGAAAGACGCCGACACCACCCACGATCTGCTCCGGTTCGTCGGCGATCTGTCGGACGCCGAGATGTCGGCGCGCGGCGTTCGACGCGAGTGGGTGGACGAATTGCTCGCGCAGCGACGCGCGATCGTGATCGGCGTCGCCGGCGAGCAGCGCACAATCGCCGCCGAAGACGCCTCGCGCTACCGCGATGCGCTCGGGTGCGCGCTGCCGCAGGGATTGCCGGCCGCGTTTACCGATCCGGTCGAGCAGCCGCTCCGCGATCTGATCTCGCGCTACGCGCGCACGCACGGGCCGTTCCACGAAGCCGACATCGCGGCGCGCCTCGGCGTCGCAGCCGACCGCGTACGCGGCGCGCTTTCGGACTTGGAGTCCGAAGGCCGCGTGCTTCGGGGCGAGTTCCGGCCGGGCGGGTCGCGGCGCGAATGGTGCGACGCCGACGTGCTGCGCACACTGAAGCGCCGCTCGCTGGCGGCGCTGCGACGCGAGATCGAGCCGGTGGATGCGGCGACGTTCGGACGCTTTCTTCCGGCGTGGCACGGCGTCGGCACGCACCGGCGCGGCGCCGATGCGCTCGTCGAGACGATCGGCGCGTTGCAAGGCGCACCGATCCCCGCCTCGATTCTGGAAGACGCGGTGTTGCGCGCTCGCGTCGATGGATATCGCCCCGCCGATCTGGATGCGTTGTGTGCGTCGGGTGATCTGGTTTGGGTCGGCGCGGGGCCGCTCGGGCCGAGCGATGGCCGCGTCGCACTGTTGTTCCGCGACTCGGTCCGGCTGCTGGCGCCGCCCGCGCCCGACGAGCCGCCATCGGAGCCGGTTCACGACGCGATCCGCGGGCATCTTTCGGCCCGCGGCGCCTCGTTCTGGCCGGAGGTCTTGTCGGCATCGGGCGTCGCCGACGAAGACGTGGTCTTGAGCGCGCTGTGGGATCTGGTGTGGGCCGGCGAGGTGACCAACGACACGATGGCGCCGCTGCGGGCGCTGCGCGCCGGCAAGCGCAAGGCACCGCGCGCGCGGCCGCATCCGGGACGGCTCCGCCGCGCCGGCCCGCCGGCCGCCGCCGGACGATGGTCGCTGGTGTCGGCGCTGCGCGAGCCGTTCGCCAATCCGACCGAGATCGCGCATGCGCGCGCGCTGCAGTTGCTGGACCGGCACGGCGTGCTCACCCGCGAGGCGGTGCGGGCCGAGAATCTTCCCGGCGGATTCGCCGGCATCTATCCGGTGCTCAAGACGCTGGAAGAGTCGGGACGCGCGCGCCGCGGGCATTTCGTCGCGGGACTGGGCGCGGCGCAGTTCGCCCTGCCCGGCGCGGTCGACCGCCTGCGCGCGGTGCGCGAGAGCGAAGCGGCGAACGTAGTGGTGCTGGCGGCGGCCGACCCGGCGCAGCCGTACGGCGCCGCGTTGCCCTGGCCCGACTCACCGCACCGTCCGGCACGCGCGGCGGGAGCATGGGTGATCATGGCCGGCGGCGAAGCGGCCGCCTACCTTGAGCGCGGCGGCCACAGCCTGATCGTGTTCGATCCGGCCGCGGCCGCGTGGATCGACGGGTTGGTGTCCCTGGTCAAGGACGGCTATCTGCCGTCGCTTGCGGTGTCGAAGATCGACGGTGCGCCGGCGCGCGAATCACCCCACGCCGACGCACTGCGATCGGCTGGATTCGCCGACGCCTACCGCGGCCTCACACTCCGCGGCTGACCGTTCGTCGCCGTCAGGCGTCGGTCGGGACTTCGCCGCCGGCCGCGACCGTCGCAAGCCTGGGCAGGAACTTGTCCCAGCCTTCGCCGTGCGCAGCCAGCGCCGGGACCGGAAGCCCCGAATGGATCAGCCGGAGCATCGTCCCGTCTCCGTCGGGGGTCAAAGTGACCTCGACGGTCGATGATCCCGGCGGCACGTCGGAGGATCCCTCCCATCCCCACGTGAACACGATCTTGGAATGCGGCACCAGTTCGACGAACGTTCCGTTCGCGACGTACTGCGCCTCGTTCATGACGACGCGATACACGCCGCCGGGCTGCGGTTCGAGCTTAGCCTCCACGCCCTTCCATCGGATCATCTTCGCCGGATCGGTGAAGAACTCGAAGACGATCTCCGGCCGGGCGTCGATGCGGACCTGGCGCTCGACGACATCACTTCGGGTCATGATCGATTCCTTTCTCACGGGCTACGGACGTTTCCGGACCTTGCGGGACTCCTTGCGGCGCGCGTCACGCTCGTCGCGCTCTGCCTCGCGCTTGAGGCGACCGAGACCGGCATCCCAGAACGACTCGATCATCTGCTTGATTTCTTCGAGACGCTCGCGGTGCGCGCTGTAGTAGCGAAACGTTCCTTCGCGTCGCTCGGCGATGAGGCCGGCCCCCTTCATGACGGCCAAGTGCTGCGAGATCGCCGGCCGGGACACGTCGAAGTGCGAGGCGATCTCGCCGGCCGAGCGCTCGTCGTCCCACACGAGACGAAGGATCGTCCGCCGACGATCGTCGGCCAAGGCCTTCAGCGCCGCTTCCATCCCATCTATGTAAGCATATCCTTTCGTAAGATGCAACTTACGTTACGGGTTCGGTGGGCAACTGCGGCCGGGGGTATCTTTCGGGACATGGTCTCGGCCGAGCAGCGATGGCGGGACTCGTTGGGTGAGTGGGCGATTCCCGAGGAGATCCTCGCGGCCGCGCCCGAAGAGGCGTGGTCGCTTCCGGTATCGCTGTTCGCCCCTCCCGAGACGCCCGCGGACACGCCGTCACGGCGCAGCGCCCTGGACCGGCTCGCGGGCGGCGACGTCATCGACGTCGGCGCCGGAGGGGGAAGCGCGAGCTTGTCGCTTCTTCCGAACGTGTCACGCATCGTCGCGGTGGATTCCTCGGCGAAGATGCTCGCTGCGTTCGCCGCGGCCGCGGACGCCTGCGGCGTCCGGCACGACCAGATCGAAGGCGTCTGGCCCGAGGCGGCGCCGAAGGCCGGCACGGCGAACGTGGTCGTCTGCCACCACGTTCTCTACAACGTGCCGGACCTGACGCCGTTCGTTCGCGCCCTGACCACAGCCGCGCGCAGGCGGGTCGTCGTCGAGATCACCGCCGAGCATCCGCGGGCGCGCCTCAATCCCCTGTGGGAACGGTTTCACGGGCTGACGCGCCCCGTGCGTCCCATCGCCGACGATGCGCTTGCCGTCCTGCGCGAAGCCGGCATCGCATTCGAGCAAGAACGGTTCGTGCTGCCGCAACGCGAGCAGCGGTTGCCCGGGCACGAGCGCGTCGCGTTCGTCCGCCGGGCGCTGTGCCTGCCCGCCGAGCGCGACGAGGAGATCGCAGCCGCGATGCGCGAGTTCGACTTCGACGCGCCCCGCGAGCTGGTGGCCCTCTGGTGGGACGGAACCGGCTGATCGCCTCTGCTTAGCGGATGCCGAACGCGGTGGCTCGAACGTAGCTGGGCGCGTAGCGGCTCGTGCCGGCGAACGTCGCGTCGTAGCCGCCGCTGCGCATCGCCGCCACGCGCGCGGCAGTGCCGCCGCATCGCGCGACGCCGCTCGCGTCCGTGATCGCCGCGCAGACCAGGCCGGCCCGCGAGCCGGTCGAATCAAGCGAGTAGAAGCGAACCTCCATGCCGGCGACCCGAACGCCGCTCGCGTATTCGGTGAGCATCGCCCCGACACCGCTGCGCGGATCGGCCGTCGCCGGCGTGGCGGCGAGCGCGGTCGCAATCGGAACCAGCGGCGCGACCGGCGCGACACCGTCGGTGAGGACCATGATCATCTCGCCGGCCTCAGCGGTGGTGTACGGCCAGAAGCGGTTCACCGACAACGCCGCGTCGCGGATCCGTGTCGCGGCTTGCGCGGCGCGCACGGGATCGCCGGCGCGCTTGGCGGCGAGCGCCGCGACCGGCCAGTAGTCGACGCGTCCCGGTCCCCACGGATACTGCGTCGTGGCGAACGGGTCGTCCCATGCCGGTTGCGCGGCTTCGAAACGCGCGAACAAGTCCGCGGCGGCGTTGCCTTCGACGAGTCCGAAGGCGATCGCCCACGCTTGGGCGACGTCGCTCGCGTACATCTGACCCCATGTGATCGGCGTGTGACGGTCGTAGGCGTCGAGCGCCCAGTCGTAGCCCCGGGCCGACGCGTTCCAGAACTTGCCAAACGCGCTGCGCAGCCGGGCCGCGTCGGTGCGGGCGCGAGACTCCAGGGTCGCATCGCCCAGGATCACGCCCATCTCGACGGCGGCGTTCAGGCCCGCGTAGTTCTCGGCCTCGTCCATCACGTACTTGATCGGATAGCTGGGCTTCGCGAAGTGAAGACCGTCGCCGGCGGCGGTGGCGGCGAGCGCATCCATCGCGCGGTGCAGCGCGGGTCGCAGACCCGACAGCTTGGCCAGATCGCCGGTCGCGCGCAGCGCCTCGTAGCAGGCGAGCAAGAATGTCGTCGCGTACGCGTCGGTCGAGTCCATATCGCCGGTGGAGCGCCACGCGCCGTCGCGCCATTGGTAATCGGTGACGAAGCCGCGCGCATCCATGTGCGCCGCGTACCACTGCAGCCAGCGCCACGCCGCGACGGCGTAGCGTCCGTCGCCGGTGACCGCCGTCGCCCGCGCCAGGCCGATCGCGGCGAAGTTCGATCGATACGGTACCAGCCAGGCACGGTCGATCCATGTGCCGATCCCGCCGTCGGCCGAAACGGCTTGCATCAGCCAGTCGGCGTCGGCATGGACGATCGCGCGCAACTCGGCCGACGGGTCGGCGGCTGCGGGACGAAACCACAAGGCGAGGGAGGCGGCGCAGCACACGAGTGCCGTTCCGCGTCCCCGGTGACGGGCTCGAAGCATCTGAATACTCCCACCGAGGCAACGTGCGAACGCCCGGTGAAAACGGCCTCGCCCCCGGAGCGTTTCGTGCCCGGCGAGAATCCGCGGCATCTCGAACGAAGGTCGCTTTTCTCCGGTGTGCCGGATCGCATCCGGTTCCGCCCGGCGGGGTCGGGACATTTCGGCGGGGCGACAGGTCGAGGGACCGGACGCGCCGAATCGCATCAGAGATGAGACGATTCGTGGCGGTGGCTTTTCTCGTCGCCGCGCTCCCCGTCGGAGCGCAGGCGGGCGTCGCCCGCTGCGACGGCATCGCGCCGCTGGAGCCGGGCTGCACGTTCACCGTCGTCGCGACGACCGCGCACGTCGACGCGATGCTGGTGTCGGACCTGTTCACCGGCGTCGCCGAATACGCCGTCGCGGGCCCGACCGGATCGATCTCAGCGTCCTGCTACGCCTATCCGGGCGTCACAACCTGCTTTCCCTCGCACCGAGGCTGGTTCGCGCCCGGCGATTCGATCACCGTCACCGTCGGCGTGACCGGCGCCGGTTCATGGGCGTTCTCCCTGCGCTTCTAAAGAATCGCCGCGAGGGCGCCGTCGATCTCCGGATGATCGAACGAAAATCCCGCATCGGTCAGCGCTTTCGGCATCATGCGGGAGCTTGTCAGGAACGCGTCGCGGACGGCGTCTTCGCCGAAGGCGGCGCGCAGCGCGAACGCCGGAACGACGAAGGGCGCCGGCCGCCGGAGCGCGCGACCCAGCGCATGCGTGAGCTCGCTGTTGCGAACCGGCGAAGGCGTGCATGCATTGAACGGTCCCGACGCGTCATCGCTCTCGACCAGAAACACGATCGCGCGCGCCTGATCGCCCAGCGCGATCCACGGCGTCCATTGCGCACCGCTCCCCAAACGTCCGCCGAGACCGAGCTTGAAGATCGGCAGGAGTTTGCGCAGCAGGCCTCCGGCGGGATCCAACACGATGCCGCTGCGAGTGATCGCCACGCGCGCACCCGCATCGGCCGCCGTTCGCGTCGCGGCTTCCCAATCCACGCAGACGCTCGCCAGAAAACCGTCTCCCGGCTCGCTGGACTCTTCCAGAACTTCCTCGCCCCGTTCCCCGTAGTAGCCCGCGGCCGACGACGACACCAAGGCCGGCTTCCGATCGGGCATCGCGGCGATCGTGCGCGCGAGGAGCGCGGTCGCGTCGAGACGGCTCTGGCGAATGAGGACTTTCTGACGGGCCGTCCAGCGGCGCGCGCCGATCGACTCTCCGGCCAGGTTGACGACCGCGCCGACGCCGGCGAGCGCATCGCCGTCGATCCAACCGCCGGCGGGATCCCACCGGATCCCGTCCGAATGCGGTGGCGAGGATGGACGGAGCAGCGGCCGGACGCGATGCCCGGACCCATCCAACGCGGCCGCAACGGCGCGCCCGATGAGTCCGCTGGATCCGGCGATCGCGACGTCCACGAGTCGCATCCTAGCCAGATCCACCACAATTAGGGAGGTTTGTCGGCAGTCCGGACGGGTAAGGGTGCTTTCAAAAGTCACGTGATGCCCGCGTCGGTTCGGGCGAGAGGAGATGAGATGATGCATCGAGCATTCGTCCACACGCTCCG
>DASWHR010000026.1:0-17150 GCA_036398095.1 Actinomycetota bacterium | reverse complement strand
CTGGCGTCCACAGACCTTTGCCGACGTGGTCGGCCAAGAGCACGTCGCCCACACGATCCAAGGCCAGGTCCGCGAGGACCGGATCGCGCACGCCTATTTGTTCAGCGGCCCTCGCGGCACCGGCAAGACCTCGACGGCGCGAATCCTGGCGAAGGCGCTCAACTGCGAGCAGGGACCCACGCCCGAGCCCTGCAACAAGTGTGACGCGTGCCGATCGATCACCGACGGCTCGTCGCTCGACGTGATCGAGATCGACGCGGCCTCGCACGGCGGCGTCGATGACGTTCGCGAACTGCGCGACAACGTGCTGCTGGCGCCGGCGCTGGCGCGCAAGAAGATCTACATCGTGGACGAGGCCCACATGGTCTCGACGCAAGGCTGGAACGCGTTCCTCAAGACGATCGAAGAACCGCCGTCGCACGTCGTGTTCGTGTTCGCCACGACCGAACCCGAAAAGGTCATCGGCACGATCAAGTCGCGCTGCCAGCGGTTCGACTTCCGGCGTCACTCGGGCGAGGACATTCACCGCCACATGGTGCGCATCTGCGCCGAAGAGCGGATCGAGGCAGACGACGCGGCGCTCGCGGTGATCGCGCGACACGCCGACGGCGGGATGCGCGATGCGCTCTCGACGCTGGATCAACTCGCCTCCAGCGGAACGGTCACGGCCGAGCGGGCCGTCGCGCTGCTGGGATCGGCGCCGGTCGAAACGCTCTTCGAGTTCGGCGAGTCGCTCGCCGCCCGCGACGCCGGAACGGCGCTTCGCATGCTGGCTCGGCTCGTCGACGAGGGCGACGATCTGCGTACGTTTACGCGACAGTCGCTCGAGCATTTCCGTGCGTTGCTTTTCCTGCAGCGCGTTCCCGACGGCGGCGGTCTTGTGGATGCGACCGACGAGACGCGGGCACGATTGTCGGCGCAGGCCGAACGATTTCAGCCGGCGCACCTCGTCCATGTGTTGAAGCTGCTCGCCGAGGCGCAGGCCGAAATGCGCCAGCAAGCGCCGCCGCGCCTGACGCTCGAACTCGCCGTCGTGCGTGCCGCGATGCCCGAAGCGGATGCGACGCCGGAAGCGCTGCTGTCGCGGATCGAGCGGCTCGAGCGGATGCTGGAGGTCCGAGGTGACACACCGCCGCCGGCGCAATCCGTGGCGCGATCCACAGCCGCGCCGCTCCCTCAACAGGCGCCCGCAGCTCCGCAGAGCAGGGCGGTCCCACCGAAGCGCTCGGCCCGCGCCCGCGCACAGGAGCCGCAGAAAGACGAGCACGCCCTGCCCGCGCCCGATCCGGCGATCGCGGCGTCGCTGGACTTCGACAAGATCTCGCGCGACTGGCCGGTCCTGCTCGAAGAGACACGCAAGCGTTCGAAGCAGCTCTACGCGCTGCTCGCCGCGATGCGTCCGATCGGCTACCACGACGGAATGGTGGACCTTGAGGCCAAGTTCGACTATCACGCCTCGCAGATCGGCGAGATCAAACATGCGCGCGCTTTCGCCGACGCGTTCAATGCCGTGTTCGGCACGCCGGTGCGGATCCGTGCGACCGTCGCCGCCGACGCACCGACGCCGGCGCCCGACCCGCCGACCGCGGAGTCGCTGCCCGCTCGCGATCCGGTGGAAGCGCTCAAGGATGCGCTCGGCGCCGAAGTGATCGACGAGATCGAGCCGTAGCGTGTTCGAAGGGCCGGTTCAGGATCTGATCGAGGCGCTGCGGCGTCTGCCGGGTGTGGGCGCGAAGTCGGCGCAGCGGCTCGCCTTCCATCTGCTGCGCGCCCCCGAAGAAGAAACGCGCGCGTTGGCCGAGGCGATCCTGGCCGCAAAAGAGCGGATCGCGATCTGCGCGACCTGCTTTAACGTCGCCGAAGGGCCGCAGTGCGCGTATTGCCGCGACACGCGTCGCGACGGGACGCTGCTGTGCGTCGTCGAGGAGCCGGCCGACATCGTCGCCGTCGAACGCACGCAAGAGTTCCGCGGCCGCTATCACGTGCTCGGCGGCCACATCTCGCCGATGGACGGCATCGGACCGGAGGATCTGCGGATCAAAGAGTTGCTCGGCCGCATCTCGGGTGGCGAGGTGAAAGAGATGATCCTTGCGACCAACCCGACCGTCGAAGGCGAAGCGACCGCGATCTACCTCGCCGGCCTGGTCAAGCCGCTCGGTGTGCGCGTCACCCGGATCGCCAGCGGCCTGCCCGTCGGAGGCGACCTCGAATACGCCGACGAAGTAACCCTCGGCCGAGCCCTCGAAGGCCGCCGCGAAGTCTGAATTTCCCCGGAACCGAGCGGGTTCGAGCGGCGTCTTCAGTAGCGTGGAGGGCGTGACGGATCAACCGGTGACGCACGAGGTCCTGGACTCCACGCGCCTGGACGGGCTGTATCGAATGCATGCGACTCGGGCGAAACGCACCGCGTTCCTGCTGACCGGCGATGCCGAAGCCGCCGCAGACGTCGTGCACGACGCGTTCGTCCGGTTGGCGGGCCGGTTCGTGGATGTCCGGCATCCCGAGGTCTTCGCCGCATACCTGCGGCGCACGATCGTGAGCCTCGTGCGCACAGGTCATCGGTCCGCAACCAGAGAGCGGCGCCATCTGGAGCGGCACGGCGCGCCTTCGGAAGCGATCGAGGTGGACGTCGCCGGAGGTCTCGCCGTCCGGGATGCCCTGATGAAGCTGACGATGCGGCAGCGCGCCGCCGTGGTGCTCCGCTACTACGAAGACCTGCCGGAAGCCGAGATCGCAGACGCGCTCCGCTGCCGGCCCGGCACCGTGAAGTCGCTGCTGTCGCGTGGGCTCGACGTCCTGCGCGAGGAGCTGAGGTGAGAACGATGGATGTCCGTGACGCGCTGAATACCCTGGCCGAGACGGTGCCGCCCGAGTCCGAGCTTCCCGAACGCACCCGAAAAGGCGCCCGGCGCCGCCGCGCGCTCAACGCATCCGTGACGTTGTTGATGATCGTCGCGATGGGAGCCGGCGGATGGGTGGGCGTCCGGGCGCTTCGGCCGGAACAGACCCGCATCCCCCCCGCGGAACGCACACCAGAGGGCGTAACCAAGCTCGAATGGTTTGGTCACACCGCGCCCTTCGCCCAAACGGACGACAGTCTCTGGCTGGCGATAAGCCCGCGACTGTATCGCCTCGCTGATGACGGAACCGTCAAGGGGGAGTGGCGATTCGGGAACGACCCGCTCTCACCGAACCCTCCGCCGTACGCGACCATTGCCGGCACCGCAGCGTCGTCGGATCGTTTCGTTTTCGTCGCCTACCGAACCAACAGCTTGCCGGATGGGCGCGATCCATGCGTCGCGCAGCCGTTCGTGGCCGGATCGGCGAAGGGCTGCGGCCGCGTCGCGGTCATCCGGAATGGAACCGCAGAGGAGCGCACTGTGCTCGACGAGCCTCCAACCGGCATCGTGATGGGCGACGAATGGGCCTGGGTGTCCGGAGTCTCAACGCTGTATCGCGTTACCGACGGCGACGACATCCTCCACGCACCGGTGCCGCTGCCACCCGGCCTGCGAGCGGTCAAGTTGCTCCGCGATGCAACGCACCTGTGGGTTCTGACCGAAGGACCGGAGTCTGCGAACGTCCTGCTGAAACTCGATGCGCGAACGGGCGCCGAGGTGGCGCGGACGGAGGTCCCCGGGTCCGTCGTCGGCGTCGGCGCGGGCGCGGTGTGGGGGGCAGGTCTGGAACGTGAGGGTGCCCGCACGATCTCGACCGTCTTTCGCATCGATACGGAAACGCTTCGGATCACAGGGCCGACGCGGGTGATCACGACGTTCCTGGCCGGCGACGAGCCTGCATTCACGCAGCTCGGGCCGATTCTCGCGGACGGATCCGACGTTTGGGTGGGATCCCATGACGGCATCGTGTATCGAATCGATGCCGATTCCGGCCGGACCCTCGGCAGCATTCGAACGAAGTTTGCTCCTGCAACAATGATTCGCCGCGGAGGCTTCCTCTGGTCGGCGCACCTGGACGGCCATATCGTTCGGACACCGCTGGACCCGCCTGTGACGACGTTTGCGCCACCGGAGGACGCGCCGGACTACGTCGAACCGAGCCCCGGACCGGGACCGTCCAGACCTGCGGGCTTCACGCGTGTTGACCTGCTCGGCGATGACCGGACGATCGTGGTTCATTTCTTCCACGGCTTATGCGACCACTTGGACCACGTCGCGATTTCATACGAGGCCACCCGCGTCGTCGTGCGTCCGATGATCGCCGACGACCCCCGGCCTCCCGGAACTGCGTGCCCGGGCGCCGGAGTGGTCCAGCGTTCGGTCGTGCGTCTGCGCGAACCGCTCGGCGATCGAACGATCGTCAACGCCGACTAGCGCTCAATCGGGTCGCGTTTGCCGCGAACGCCGACCACTCCCGCGGCGATGAGCACCCCTGCGATCGCGAGGGCGACCTGGTTCGAGTCGGCGCGATAGTTCAAGAATGGGATTCGCAGGCCCTTGTCGAAGATCGCTCCGACCCCGGCGGCCATGACGGCGCCGACGAGTAATGCCAGGCGCACAAGGATGTGCACGATAGCCATGACGCGACCGCGCATCTCGTCGGTGGTCAGCAACTGCGCTTGCGTCATGCCGATGATGATCGCCAGCGCGAACGTCAGGCCGAACACGGCGGCCATGAGGTAGGCGATCCACAGCACGGGCAGCAGCGCCATCGTGATCAGCACGCCGCCCATGGCGACCAGCGCGCCGCGAAGCACCCACATCGCGCCGCGCTGGGTGTGAAACTGCGAGCCGACGAAGCCGAGCACCATGCCGCCGCCGAAGATCCCCATCAGATACCCGAACGCGACGTCGTTGCCGCCGAGGGTCTCTTTCACGTACGAGATGCCCTTCGCGAACAGCACGCCACCGCCGAGCAACCCCAGGCTCACCGCGAACGACAAACCGATCAGGATCGGCTTCGCGCGCACGTAGCGGATTCCGCTTCGCAGCATCGCACCGAAGCGTTCGGCCACCTCCCCTTCGCGGTGCTCGCGAGCCGGCAGGACGACGCGCATGATGAACCACGCGGACAGCAGGAACGTGAACGCGTCGAAGACGAAGGCGAGCCCCCAGGGATGCTCGTG
This sequence comes from Actinomycetota bacterium, assembly GCA_036398095.1. GTDB lineage: Bacteria > Actinomycetota > AC-67 > AC-67 > AC-67 > DASWHR01. Next base: position 12,064 of record DASWHR010000026.1, on the reverse strand, counting down.
CCAGCGATGCTCGGTGGGGATCGAGCGCGGAAAGTGCAGCGCGATCGCGGCCATCGCGCCGTAGACCGGTCCCGACAGCGGAATCCCCGCGAACGACGAGCCCATCACGAGCGCGTTGGCAGGCTCGAGCCGGTCGGGCGGCACCAGGTTCGGCACGCTCGCGTCGCGCGCCGGCAGGAAGACCAAGCTGAAACATTCGTGCACGAACGCGAACACGTATAGGGCGACCAGGTTCGGAACGAAGGGCGTCGCAAGTATGACCACGAACCGCGCGAGATCCGACCCGATCATGATCCGCTTGCGGTCGAACCGGTCGGCGACGACGCCGCCGATCGGCGTTGCGAACAGCGTCGGCACCAACCGCAGCACCAGCACGCCCGTGATCGCGAATGCGTTGCCGCCCGAAAGCTGATCGGCGGCGGCGATGAACGCGAGCGTGCCGACCCAATCCCCGAGCGCCGACACCGCCTGACCCCAGAACAACATCCGGAAGTTGCGGTTGGCGAGCACGGCCTTGAAGCCGTCGAACGACAGACCGCTCGGCTCCGCTTCGCCCGGCGTCGGCGTACCGGCCGCCGTCGTTTCGGGCGGGGGCGGGATTTTCCGGGCGTCGGACTCCATTCGGATTCCACTCGGCGGCGTACGCGACGAGCCTTCAACGACTGTAGCAGCCACCCGCGCCGGTAGGATGCACGCCGGATGAGCCGAATCGCGTGGATCGCGGCCGCGTACGCGGCGGGAACGATCCCGTCGCCGTATCTGGTCGCGCTGATCGGCGGCCGCCCGGATGTGATCGCCGAGATGCGACGCGGGGAGTCGCCCGGCGACGCTCACTTCTTGGTCGTGAAGAAGATGTCCCGCCAACTCGGAATCGCCGCGATCGTGCTCGACATCATCAAAGGCTTCGTGCCGGCGTTGATCGCGCGCACCTCTGGCCAAGACGCGGCCACACTCGCATGGGTCGGGCTCGCCGGCGTCGCCGGGCACTGCTACCCACCCTACTTTCGCCGCTCGGGCGGACGCGGCTTGACGACGGCTGCCGGCGTGTCGCTTGCGATCATTCCGAAGGCGATGATCGGATCCGGCATCATCGCGCTGACGGGAACGCTGACGCGCCGGGGCGGGTTCGGAACCAGCATCGGCTTCGGTCTGCTCACCGGGTTCGCCGCGATCTTCGGCTACGACGGCGCCCTGATCGTCATGGCCGGCGCCATCACTGCGCTGATCGCCCTCCGCAGGCTGGAAGGCGCGGGCGAGGACCGTCGGGCCGGCATCCCGGTGCGTCGCATCGTGCTGAGCCGGTTGCTGTTCGATCTGCCGCGCGGCAAGCACGATCTATAGATCGTGTTCGCGCCCGGTCGGCGAGCCTGATACAACCAACGCGATGAGCTTGATCGTCCAGAAGTTCGGCGGCACCTCAGTCGGCAGCGCCGAACGCATCAAGATCGTCGCCGAGCGTGTCTGCGCGACCCGGCGCGAAGGCCACGACGTGGTCGTGGTCGTATCGGCGATGGGCGACACCACCGACGAATTGGTCTCGCTCGCCAGGCAAGTGTCGCGTCGTCCCCCGCCCCGCGAGATGGACATGCTCTTGACGGCCGGCGAACGGATCTCGATGGCCCTTCTGGCGATGGCCATCGAAGAGCAGGGACTCGACGCGGCCTCGTTCACCGGCTCGCAGGCGGGCATCATCACCGACACAGACCACGGTCGCGCGAAGATCGTGGATGTGAAGGCCGACCGGATCCGCGAGGCGATCGCGGCCGGCAAGATCGCGATCGTCGCGGGGTTCCAGGGCGTCTCGACCGCGCTGGACGTCACCACGCTCGGCCGCGGCGGCTCCGATACGACCGCGGTCGCGATGGCCGCCGCGCTCAAGGCCTACGCATGCGAGATCTACACCGACGTCGACGGCGTCTACACCGCCGATCCGCGCATCGTCCCGAACGCGCGGCTTCTGCACGTGGTCTCATACGAAGAGATGCTCGAGATGGCCGCGACCGGCGCGCGCGTCCTGACGCTGCGGTCCGTCGAGTTCGCGCGCAATCACAACGTTCCGCTGCTGGTGCGCTCATCCTTTTCGTATGCGTCCGGCACGTGGATCAAGGAGGAAGACGAGCGCATGGAGCAAGCGATCATCTCCGGCGTGACGCACGACACGTCCGAAGGCAAGATCACGATCCAGCATGTGCCCGACGTGCCGGGCATCGCCGCGAAGGTCTTCCGCACGCTCGCGCAAGAGGGACTCAATGTCGACATGATCGTTCAGAACGTGTCCTCCGCCGGCCTGACCGACATCTCGTTCACGATTTCGCGCGACGACGGAGAGCGCGCCGTCGAGATCATCACCCGGCTCATCCCCGAGGTGAAGGCCGAAGGCGTGACCTACGACGATGGGATCGCGAAGTTGTCGCTGATCGGCGCGGGCATGAAGACACATCCGGGCGTGGCGGCAGACATGTTCTCGGCGCTGGCCGACGCGGGGGTCAACATCGAGATGATCTCCACCTCCTCGATCCGGATCTCGTGCGTGATCCGCGAAGCGGACGTGACCACGGCGGTGCGCGTCGTCCACGACACGTTCGGGCTGTCGGAAGAGTCCGTCATCCGGGAAACGCACCCGCGCTAAGGGCCGGGCTCCTGTAGCCTGACGACATCATGAACCCGGTCAACGTCGCCGTCGTGGGAGCCACCGGAGCGGTTGGCTCCGAGGTTCTCCGCATCCTCGAAGAGCGCGCTTTCCCGCTCGCGTCGCTCCGGCCGACCGCCACCGCCCGCAGCGCCGGGCGGCGCCTGCGCTTCGCCGGCGACGAAATCGAGGTGGTCGAAACCAGCAAGAACGCGTTCGCCGGGATCGACATTGCGATCTTCGACACGCCCGACGATGCCGCGCTGGAATGGGTCCCGGTCGCGCAGCACGCGGGTGTCGTCTGCGTAGACAACTCAGCCGCCTTCCGCCTGCGCGACGACGTGCCGCTGGTCGTTCCCGAAGTCAACCCCGACGCGGCCGCGGCCCATACCGGGATCATCGCGAATCCGAACTGCACGATGGTCACGCTCCTAATGCCGCTCGCGCCGCTTCATCGCGCGGCCCGCGCGGTGCGCGTGATCGCGTCGTCGTATCAATCGGTGTCCGGCGCAGGCGTGGCCGGCGTCGACGACTTGTACGAGCAACTCGAAAAGCTCACGCCCGAGCGCGACGCCGTCCGCGATGGCGAGGTTGACGCGTTGCTCTCACCCGGCCGCGCCTTCGTGCATCCGATCGCGTTCAACGTGATTCCGCATGTAGGCAGCTTCGACGCGGACGGTGCCACCAGCGAGGAGCGCCGCGTGCGCGACGAGACGCGCAAGGTCCTCGGCGCGCCCGGAATCGAGATCTTCGCGACGACGGTGCGCGTTCCGACGGTTCGTGCGCACGGCATCGCCGCCTGGGTCGAGTTCGAAGGCGAGATCGACCCCGCGCAAGCTCGCCGGATCCTCACAACAGCGCCGGGCGTGGTCGTCGCCGACGATCCGGCTTCGACGCTCTACCCGACCTCGCTGATGGCGAGCGGGAAGGACAAGGCCTACGTCGGGCGCATCCGCTCCGGAGGCGCGCCGAATGCGCTGGGATTCTTCGCGACCTGCGACAACCTTCGGAAGGGCGCAGCACTCAACACCGTGCAGATCGCCGAACTGCTCGTCGAGCGCGGCCTGCTGTAGCCGCCGCTAGCAAGCGGCGGTTCCGCACTCCTCCCACGAGACCGGCTTGATCTCGTAGTTTCCGCTGCTCGACAAGTCCCACTCGAATCCGGTGAGGATGTCGCGAAGCGACGGCTCGTAGGTGATCGTGAAGTTCTGATCGGCCTGCACTACGCCGCCGTAGACGATCCCGTTGAAGGTCTTGAGCTGGTTGAACGTGATCTTGCCCGGCGTATAGATGAACGTCTGGATGTTCGGTGGGAGCGACACGTTGTTCGACCACGTGATCGCAGCCGGCGAGGTTGACGTCGACGTCGAGATGATGACCAGCCGGTATGTGGCGTTCGTCGCCGTCGTAAAATCGCGTTGGATCGTGATCCGGCCGTTCGTGATGATGTACAGATCGCCGGTCAGTGTCGTGCGTTGATTCGGCGATGTGATCGTGCCTCCGTCGCTGATGTAGTAGACGCCCTTCATGGCCGTGCGGCTCACGCCCAGCGGACAGCCGACACCCGTCGACCAGCAGGCCTCGAAGCCGGACGAGGTCGTGTTGACGGGCGGCCCGGTCGGGGCCGGGTAGTCGGCGGCGTCGTAGACGAAGGTCGGAAGCGTCTGCGTCGCGGGGGACGGCTGGCCGGCCAGCACCTGCTGACCCTGGATCGTGCCGTTGTTCGTGATCGAGCTCGCGCGCACATCGCCGGTCACCTTCGCGTTGTTCTGGACGGTCACGCTTCCGGTCGCGAGCACGTTTCCGGTCACCGTCGTCCCCGTCGAAATGACGATGTTGCCTCCGCTCCAGACGTTGCCGTTGATGGTCGAATTGTTCGAAGTGGTGATGTCGAGCGGCGAGGTGACGTCTCCGGTGATCGTGGTGTTGTTTTGAAGCGAGGTGGGCTGCGCAGAGTACGTGCTTCCGACCACGGTGAAGAAGTTGCTGACCGTGAACGTCGATCCCGAGAAGATCGCGTAATCGAATCCGCCGAGCGGCGCGAGGCGCACCGTCGCCTTCACGGTTCGCACCTGCGATCCCGACGCAAGCGTGCCGGTGCTGCGGATCACGCGATCGGACGTGGCACCGGGACCGGGATCAACGACCGTCGACGTAAACGAACCGACGCTCGCCCCGTTGGCCGTAATCGACACGGGCGACGTGCCCGTTCCCGCGTAGGAGGGATTCAACGCAAGCTGGGAGATCGCCTGGTCCACGCCCGCTTCGGCAATGTGGAACACCGTCGTCCTCTGCCGGTCCAAGCCCGTGCTCTGGTTCGTATGAATCACCTGCGAGAACATCAGGGCGACCAGCCCCATCATCACGAACGACACGAACATCGCGGTGACCAGCGACGCACCCCGTTCGTCGCCACGGATTCGTGCGAACCGAGCCATCATCGTCATCACTTGTTCCTCGGCGTGACATAGGAAGTAAGCGTCACGCCCTTGGCGGGATTGACCGTGTCCGCGTTGACGATCAGCGTCACCTGGACCGCTCCCGTCTCGGACGGCGTCGTACACGGAGCCTGCCGGCAGAACACCGGTGTGGCCGTGCCGTTTTGAACGTAGGAAACCATCGGAACTTCGGCGCCCGCGATGACGAACGTGTTGGTCATCGGATCGCGCGTCCCGATCGAACGGTAGAGCGTCTTCGCGGCCACATCGTAGCGGTACCGAACATCTTGCACCGTGCTCCCGCCGGGCGGGATGACGGCCAGCGTCAGGCATGTCGTCACCGGGCAATCGGCGTCCTCGTAGATCTTCGCGCCGTCGCGAATCTCACGCTCGACGCGCGTGAGCGTCGTCCGGGCGCCGTCGAGGGACTCGGTGGTCTTGGTCGTGTACCGGACTCGATTCTGTGTCGACACGAGCATCGCCATCGCTGCGGCCGACATGATGCTGAGCAGCGTCACGCCGATCAGAAGCTCGAACGCCGTCAAACCACGCTCATCGCGTGAACCTCGCCGGAGCCGTCGCCGCATCATCATGATCCCGGCGGCGTGTAGAAGGCGGCGGTGACGAGCTGGCCGAAGTCCATAGTGTCGGTCGCCGTGGCCAGGGTCGTCCCGACCGGCGCCTGCACGATCAACGACGACGTGATCTTGGGAAGGGAGTAGCTCATCGTCGCCTGCGTGGTGCTGCCCGAAGCGGCGGATTGCGTCTTGGACGGAGCGAACACCTTGACGTTGGTGCTCATGATGAAGCGTGCCACCGGAAGAAGGCTCGGGTAGTCGTAGACGACATCGAACGTGCGGTCGTAGCCGGAGAAACCGGCCGCGTGCGGATCGACGACGACGTTGCAATAGATTCCGTTCCGGCTCGCGCATCCGGTCAAGATCGCGTTGGGGTCCAAAACGGCGAAGCTCACCGTGCCGGAGGCCGACGGCGCAGCCGCGCCGACCCCGGCGTTCGCGGTCGAGGTGAAGGTGCCTCCGGCGAACTCGATCACCCCGCGGTTGGCGTTGAGGATTCCCGCCGCGTTGAAGCGGAGCATCGGCATGGTCGTCAGCGTGGTGCTTGCCGTGGACGCGATCCGGGCTTGGCTGCTGGTCACGGAGCGATCGACGGTCGACGTGCTCGTCCATCCCGATGTGACCTCCATCAGGTCGACCAGGAACGAGGGGAGGACGCCGCCGGCCGGCACCGTCCCTTTCATCGTCAGCGTCGTGGCCAGCGCGGAGCGATTCTTTGTGTAGGGCAGGCCGTCGGACGCGTCGGCGACCGACGAGCACGATCCGGCCGATCCCTGCATCAGCGTTCCGACCATGCCACCGAAGAAGTCCGACCATGTGTTGCTGTCATTGAAGGTCGAGCAGTTCGGGGGCGTCGGCGGCTGGCAAGACGTCGGATCGCAGGAGTGCTTGGCGATTCCTGCGGTCAGCGAGTCGTCGTCTACCGTCGACGACGCGGTGTGCTGCGCGGTCGAAGCGCCGGCAACCGACCCCAGCGCGGAGATTCCGGTGCCGCGATACGTCACGACCTGGCCGACGGAGCGCCCGTCGGCCGCGGACTGCGGCGGATAGATCGCCGTGTCCTGAAGACTCGAGCCGATGGCCGTGAAGTTGCCGATCAGGCTGCTGCCCGAATACGACGCCGTCCCCGAGAAATCCGGATTCGACGGCCTCGTCACCGGCGAAAGGTACGTCGCCAAGCGAATCGAGCTGGACGTTCCCGGCTGCGTGTTCGCCCACGTCGCGAGCACGGTGACTCGCTTGTAGGCGTGGTTTGATACCGAGCATCCACCCGACGCTGTGATCCCGGTGACGTAGGTCTTGACGGTAACGGTCGTCGAACCGACGGGTACCGTCGCGACGTGCGGATAGAGCGGGTTCGCCGACGTCGAGCCGGCCTTCACGATCGGCTCGCCCGAGAACATCTCGGTCGAGACGCCGCTGCAGAGCCCGGATGCGATGTTCGCGTCGCCGGTGAGGTCGCTCGACACCAAGCCGAGCGCCGTCCAATCGTTTTGCGACACGGCGCGGGCGCGCTCGAGCACGGCGCTCGCTGCCTGCGTCGCCGCGGCCCGCTGCTTCGAGATCAGCAGGTACTTGAATCCGTTCCCCAAGGCAGCCGTCATCGACACGACCAGCATCGCGATGATGCCGATCGTGACGGCAACTTCCATCATGGAGAAGCCGGACTCCTCACCGGTATGCAAGCGGCGGCGAGCCCGTGACCACACCCCGAGCGCGTGAATAGTGCCTCCCATCGAAGACCGCCTCCATGAGCCCTCCGCTCGTGGAACGCAGCCTTCGTTATCTTCTTCGGGCGGAGGCGTCCGTTTCGACATAGCCCGTCGTGACTAAAAACGGAACGCCAAAGCGGCAATTTCGATACAACCGAATCGAACGAAACCCGACAGTCCGGCGCATCGAAGGGTTTGCGGACCCATGCGGCGAAACGCTCACCCATGAAGCGAAGTCTTCGCCGGTTCGCCGTGTTTGCCGCGCTGCTCGTCGCGCTCCCGGTGGCCGCGACGGCACGGATCGACGCGTCCTGCGGCGCGAACGCGACCTCCGCGGTCGGTGGCAAGGTCACCAACATCGCCGGCCAGCCCGTGCAGGGCGTGCTGATCCAGATCCGTCAGCCGAACAAAGAGAACCTGCTCGCCCAGGCCACCACGGACGCGAGCGGCCTCTACAAGATCTGCACCGGCCACGACACCTACGACGTGCGCGCCGATACCGGAGCGGGCGGCCTGTACGCAACCGCAAACCAGACCATCACCACGTTCACGAATCCGGCCAAGAACACCGACTTCGTGCTCGAGTACAAGCTCAACCAAACCATCACGCCGCAGGCTGTGTCGATTCCCACGGTCGGCGCCAACACGGCCGTGACCTGGACCGTAAAATCGATGGCCCCGCCCGGCACGCAGATGCGCCTCACGCTCGACCACCTCGGCGCGACCGTGATCATGTCACCCGCCGCGCCGTCGGGCGGCTGGAATGTGTGGACGTACTCGGCCACGCTCGCGCATCCACTCCCAGAAGGGTTCCGCTGGGCGAAGGTCGCCGGATACGACGCATCGAACCGGAAGATCACCGAACTTGGACAGGATCCATACCTGGTCGACAACCAAGCCCCACGGTTCGGGCCGCCAACGAGCGGAAGCGTCGACTGCGGCGGCAGCCAGCTCGCCGGACCGTTCACGCCGTTCGCAACAACCAACCCATGGGCCCTCATCACCGTCGGCGTCTGCGATCCCGAATCGAACTTCGGTCGCTCGAGCCTGGACCCGTACACCGTGATCGCACAGATCCTTGACCCGAACGGCAATCCCGTGAACACCGGCTCGTTGATCTTGAACCAACTCTCGATCCAATACCTGCCGTCGGGCCCGTTGTCGCTCGGCACGTACGAGTTTCGTTTCTGGATCCGCGATCATGCGGGAAACCTCGCGGCAAGCCCCGCATACTCGCTGCTCGTCCAACAGGCGGGCGGAAGCGTGCCGACCCTGTCGGGATTCGTACCCGGCAACCTCGGCGAGGGAGGAAACCTGGGGATCGTCGTCGGTTCGGGTTTCACGACGCCGACCTCACGTGCCGTCGTTGCGTTCCTCGCCAAGGACGCCGACGGTCAAGGGGATCTGTCATTCGGAAGCTTGCGCGTCCGGATCTACGGTCCGGAGGGCAACACGCTTCTCTACGACTACGACTCGTCGTTGCCGCCGGTTTGCTCGCCCGCATCCGCATCACCGGGCAACACCGGATGCTTCAACCAAGGCACGGGCCGGTTCGAGGCGAGCGGGTTTTCGTTGTTCGGCCGGCCGCCGGGACTCTATTCGGCCACGGCGTCGATCTCCGACCACTCCGGCAACGCCGTCACCCGCACGTGGAGATGGATGCAGCTGGCAACCTTGTGAGGTCACTACGCTCGCTTCCGATCCTGATTCTTATTGAGGTCTTGGGGGGTCTTGGAGGATGGCTGGTCCACCCCAGTCCTTGGGCGCGGCTCCTCTACTTTCCCGCTCTCGTCGCGTACGCAAGCATCACTATCGTGATTGTCTGGGACATAGCAGCCCGCGGTTCATCATGGGTTTGGGCGCTTTTCATTGCACCATGGCCGGGACCGGGCATGCTCATCTGGCTGGTCTGGCGGCGGAGCCGCCCCCTTGCCGGGGAGATGCGCCCGAAGGGCACACCACGATGAGCAAACAACGAGTCGTCACCGGTAGGCCTCGAAATCATTCCTCAAAGCGGCTTTTGCCCCATTCGCGGCCAGAAATGCCCTGCCATTTCACCCGATCGAGGGCAGGAGGTGGCAGGCAACCCGGCGAAATATCAGGCAACGCGCGACCGCCCGCTTGCCATTGGGCTCGGCCGCTGCTTCTATAACTTCAGTTCCGCGGCTCGGCCGGAGTGGTCCTCGCAGGCTCTCCGGCCGCCGCGTTTTCCGCGCCATGGCGGATGCGGTCTCCACAACCGCGCTACGCTCGATTCTGCCCATGATCATGACGCGCCGGAACTTCTTTCGACACGGGTCGGGTTTGCTCGTGGTGCTGGCGTTTGTCGCCGCTGCGTGCGCCGCACCGCCGCCTCAGGGCGCACCGCAAGACCAGAGCACACCCGAACCTCCCGCGCCGGCATCGCCCGCCACGCAATCGACCGCGTCGATTCCGCCGGCCGCGGCCGAGCACATGCTGCCCTCGGTCGAAATCATCGACCTCGCAACCGATGCGCGCGTGGACATCGCGACGCTGACACCTGCGGCCACGCCGGTTCTGCTCTGGTTCTGGGCCCCGCACTGATCGGTGTGCAACCGGGAAGCCCCCGGCGTCGAGCGGTTCGCTCGGCAACACAAAGACCGGCTGACGATTGTCGGTCTGGGATCGCAGGACGATCTTGCCTTCGCGAAGCGCTTCGTAGGCAAGCATTCGGTCACGTTCCGGATGTTGTGGGACCCCACGCGAAAATCGTGGGATGCACTGGGGGTGCGGTGGCAGCCGGCCGCGCTGCTGTTGGATCGTGACGGCCGCGTACTCCACTCGTACTCGGGACCGTTCAGCGAACGCGACGTCCTCGAGCGGATTGCCTGAGCGAGACGACAAAGCCGCTCCGCCGGTCGTCGTTGGCGGAGCGGCCCTGCCTTCAGCCGTTCGGGTCCGCGGCTACCGACACCGGTAGCTGGTGCGGATCACAGCCCAAATCAGGAGTCCGAGTCCAAGCGCTCCTCCCAGGGCGCCGAACAGCTGCGGGTTCGCCTGCATGGCTTCCCACAGCCCCTCCACGATGCTCCATCCTCTCCGGCCCTGCTCCCGCTCCCGAGGGAAGGCAGAACCTTGCCGTTCCGACCCTCGGAACTACTATCGACCGATGTCCGATTTTCCTTCACCCGGCTGCGGCGTGCCGGCCGCCGGCGGCGGCAAAAAACCGGGAAAATCCCTGGAAAAACAACGCGTTTTGCCAATCTGGAGGGGACCCGGATAGCCTTTCGCCACTATTGCGGGCGGGGCTCGCCGAGCCGAAGCGCGGCGCCGGCTCCGAAACTCGAGGGGGTTCGATGGCGATCAAGTTCCTTTCCGACGAATGGCTCTCCGAAGTGGAGAGCCGGCTCAACGGCCATGAAGGTTTCCAGGCCGCCGCCAAAGGCCAGGCCGCGCGTCTGCAGCAGCAGGTCAACGGCTCGCCCGACGGCGACGTGCAGTACGGGTTCGTGCTCGCGGACGGGAAGGTGCAACTGATCCGCGGCGAGATCGACGATCCCGAAGCGACGATCACGCAGGACTACGACACCGCCGTCGCGCTATCCAAGGCCGAACTCAACGGCCAGGCCGCCTTCATGTCGGGCAAGCTCAAGATCGGCGGCAACCTGATGAAGATGATGACGCTGCAGGGCGTGCTGGCGCAGATGCCGGTCGCGCTGGGCGGCATGGACGTCGACTACTAAGCCTCCGTTCGGGAGGGGGGCGGGCATCAGCCCGCCTCCCTTTGTTTTTCGAGCCGCTCCACCGCGACCGCCGCTTCGGCGGGGCCGTCACTCGTGGCGATGTCGGCTGCGATACGCGTCGCCGCCCGGCGATAGGACTCGTCGCGGAGCACCAGTTTCAGCGCGCGATGCAGTTCGCGCTGCGTCCGCGCGACGATGCCGGCCCCGCTGCGCTCGACGCGCCATCCGTTTTCGCGCTGGTCGCCGTGACCCGGCACCACGACCATCGGAACGCCCGCCGCGAGCGCCCCGGCGACGATGCCGCCGCCGCCGTTGCACACGAGCGCATCCACGCGAGCGAGCAGCGCGCCGTGCGGCGCGTCGCCGGTCACGACGATGCGGCCATCGCCGCCCGAGTCCGGAGCCGGTCCGGCGCCGACGGTGACGATCGCCCGCACTCCGAGTCGCCGGACGGCGCGAACCGCATCGCCTGCCACGTCGCCGGTGTGCGCGGTGCTGGCCGCGATCAGCACGAGCGGTCCGTCGCCGGCGGGCATCGCAGGCAGCGGTCCGCTCGGCTCGTACAGGCAGGGTCCGACCACACGCGCCTGCGCGAGCCAATCGCTACGAGGCGGCTCGAGCGCTTCCGGCGTTGCAACCAGGATCGCCTCGCGACTCCACGCGACATCCAATCGATCGAAGGTGCGAAGCCCGAGCGCTACGCGCGCGGCGTTGCATTCGTCGCGACCGCGTTCCAGATCGATGCGCTGCCTCGCGCGGCCGCGCGCATCGCGGCGAAGGCCCCACGCGGTGCGTCCGGGTGCTCGGGCTGCACCGAAGGGCGCAAGATCCTCCGATGGATACGGCAGCGGGTGAGGCGAGAGCGTCACGAACGGAACGCCGGCCGCTTCGCAGGCGAGTGCGACACCGAGTGTGATGATGTCGACGACGGCAGCGTCGGGTGCGATGCGTTCGACGTCCGGCGCGTACGCGCGCGCGATCGCGAGCGACACCTCGTAGGGCT
>DASWHR010000025.1:0-20438 GCA_036398095.1 Actinomycetota bacterium | reverse complement strand
AAGGTAACCGACGTGCCCGACGTGGTCGCGATCGACACGGCCATGGTTCTTCCCCCTCCCTGTTTGCCTTCGGGTGGCCCTCAACCCGAATCATTATCGTAGCCTGTCATCGACAGCGATTCCAAGCGTTGCCGGCATGCCACGGTGGGTGGCGCAACCCTCGAATCTTGTCGCGGACACGCGTCCATGACACCGCTCGAAGTCGGTCACTGTTGGTCAGGATGTGTTGCACGCCGCGTGCGCGCAGCCGACTGTGGGTCCGTCTTCCATCCCTCCGCCCAGGCCTCCTCGAATGAACCCGAGGAGAGCGCTGCTCGCACGTCCCGCTCCAGATCCTCGTGTCAAGCAGTTGAGAGACCTGCTGATCGAAAGCGCGTAGAGCCTCGTCAAGGTGGCCGTGTTCGGGCACCGGGGCGTCCACGCCACCGGCCGGCGGTCTTTAGGCGACGCGTCCCCAGCCCTGCGGGTCGCCTTCTTCGAACGGACGTGCGTTGAAGTCGCCGATCTCCATCCGCCATCATGGCGGCGGCGATCAGGCGCAGCCGCGTTCGGTCCCCTCCGGCTGCGGATCGAGCCCGTCGAAGGCGCGCGTGAGGAAGCGGATCGCCCCCGCCAACCCGGAGAAGCCAGCTGTTACATGCGTACCCGGGAGCTCATTCACGACCACGCGTGTGCCGTGCTCACACCACGCGCGCGCGGCAGCATGGACGTTCTCCATCGGCGCGAGCTCGTCGTCGGTCGAGTGGTACAGGTAGACGTCGGCCGTTGGGATCGCGTCCGGCCGGGGCAGCGCCGTGGCTGCGTATGTGGCGAGGGCCTGGGGACGCCCGAACGGATCCTCGATCACGAAGTCGCTGAAGTGCCCTGAAGGCGCAGGCCCGCCGTCGGTGCGCTGGCCGTTACAGCCATCCTTCACCGCCCTCGCCATCTCGAGCCCTGCTTCGTTCAGGAGGCTCACCGGTACGAAGTCTTCGTAGACGCGCGTGATCCCGATCATCCCGCTGAACGCGTAGCGCATCCAGAACGGATGACCATCTACCGATGCGAAGAAGTCGCCCACGTCGAGCAGCGTGCCTCCGCCCGCGGCACCAACGATGTTCAGTTCGGGGGCGTACGTCGGAGCCATCGCGGCGGCCCAGATGCTCGCGGTGGCTCCGCTGGAGAATCCCCACAACGCGACGGGAGTGGCCGAACCGACCAAACTCAAGGATGCGAAACCTTCGGCAGCGCGGATCGCATCGAGAGTGATCCGCCCTGAGGTGATCGGCGCGCCGTAGGTAGTAAGCGGCCCCTCATGATCGGGGATCACCAGGGTCCACCCGAGTGCGAGCGGGCCGGTCAGATAGAACGGCGACCCCATCGTGCTCTCGAGGTTGTCAGTTGCGCCGGTGACCGTGTGAGAAGGGGCACACACGCTCCCAAGGCTGTTCTCGAAGAACTGGTGCGCAAGAAGCTTGGGGGTTGCGCTCGTGACTTCGGGTAGCGGTTTCACGACGCTCGCCACTGCTGCGATCGGCGCGCCGAAGGGGTCGGTCGACAGGAACTTGAGGTGCCACGCATCGTTGGGCAATGCGAGCCCCGGAGTCGGAGTGAACGTGATCGGTCGCCAGTCGAGGATCGTGCCGAGTGGAGTGCAGGGCATCGGGTCGGGCTGGACGTAGAAGGGATCAGGGTCTGGCGTGGGCAGGTATTCCTCGTTGGCACCGCTCGTCTTTGGATCCGCATCCCAGAAGGCGCACTCATCGGGTTCCGCGCGAGACGCGGCGGGTGCGAGTGCCAGTACCAGCACGAGCCCGAGCGCCATCCAACGGACGGTGCGTTTTGCGCGCACGGACCGGAACCGTGCGTTTCTCTGCGAAAGCATGGTTTCTCCCCCCTTGGTCCCAACCGATCTTGCACGTCCGCGCATCCGGCGCTCATCGGATGGTCACCTGTATCTCTGCGTGCGAGAGCACCTCGTGGTCGGCGGCTGCGAACACGCTCGCGTCGTCCAGCAGGTCGGCCATCGGCGTTCCATCCTCGACCCGGATCGATCCACAATCGGCGGCCACTGCGCTGAAACAGAAGCGGTCACGCGGAACCAGGGGATCGATCAATAGCCGGAGGCTCGGTCCCGCCCCCGGGGCGGGGCCATGCTGAAAGGTGTTGTCGTGCAGGTGAGGGGCATCCTGGATGGAACCCCGGACCGTAAGCTCGTAAGGGGATGCCGTCCACGGGATGGCGGCCCTCGTTGTCGTCCCGTCCGCGCGCCAATCGAATGTCGCGCCGGCAACATCGACAGCGGGGATCCCAACCTCCTCCAGCGCATCCACGATGGCTTCGTTGTCCGAGTGCGCCCAAACGAGGTAGTGGTCCCACGTCGTCGGCACGACGTTGTGCGCGAGCCGGTCCATCACCTGGATGCCCACGAGACTGATGATCGCGTCTCCGGCTCCGACGTCGTCGATCGACGTCGTCGGACAGTCGAACACCCAGATGCCCAACGAACCAGTGAATGGTCCGAGGTACGAGGGCGCGGGCGTGTATGTATCTGGGAGCCAACCCTCACGGTGCATCCGGCGCCCGTCCTCCTCGCTGATGAAGTGCACGGTCAAATGGCAATCCTCCAAGCCGATCCGACTCACCGCGGCCTCGGCTCTCCCTCCGGGGATGGCAGCGCCAACCAGACAGGCCATCGCCAGCGCCACCCCGATGCGAGATCGTGAACGCGCCATCTCCGTTCCTCCTCGTAGGCCATGGGGTGATCACACCCACTCGCACAACAATGTCAGGAGCGCGAATGGAGAACGTCACCCAGAGGGGTGAAAACGTGCCGGTGCTACAGGCCGCGTCGGGTTGCTTCGGCGGCGAGCTCGGCGCGGGTCGAGATCCCGAGCTTCCCGAAGATGTGTTTCAGGTGCGTCTTCACCGTGTTCCGGGTGACGAACAGCTTGTCGGCGATCTCGGGGTTCGGAAGGCCTCGCGCGACGAGGTGGACCACGTCCAGCTCGCTCGGCGTCAGGCTCGCCCAGCCGGCGGAGGGACGCTTACGTTCGCCGCGCCCACGTATCGCGTACGCGAGCGCTTCCTCGGTCGACATCGCCGCGCCCTCTGCCCAGCGCGCCGCAAACTTCTCCTCGCCGAACGCCTCGCACGCGGCTGCCACGTCGGCACGGTGAGTCCCCTCGTGCACGGGGAAGCGTCTGTACCCCATATCATGGCGCATCCGCTCCGCGGCACCGAACAAGCGTGCCGCCTCCGCGTAGCTCTCCAGATCGGCAGCGATACCCGCGAGAACCTCGAGGCAATCAACCTCGGCGGAAGCGCTGCCCCAACCGGCTGCCTCGCTGAGCGCCTCGTGCGCGACAGTCTCTGCCGCCTCGAGGTCGCTCTCAGCCCGAAGGAGTCTTGCCCGCTGCTGAAGGATCGGGACGAGGAAGAGCCGGTACCGCGCCCTCCGCGCCAGTGACTCACTTTCCTCGATCCATGCGCGTGCCCCGGGCAGATCCCCCAGTGCGAGGAAGGTACCCCCGAGGCTCCACAGGGCCGTCGCGACATAGAACTGCATCCCTGCGTCCCGGACGAAGTCGAGTGTTCGGCTTCGCACGGACATCGCGGCCTCGAGGTCCTCCATGGCCCACGAGACCCAGCCGTGGGCGACCTCGGGCATCGCCGCAGTCATGCCTCCGACCTTGGAAGCCTCGCGCCGCGCCTGATCGATCAAAGCCTCAGCCCTCGCGTACTCGCCCTGATAGACCGCGAGCCACGCGAGGTCGGACAGCGCGAAGGTCGTGAAGGTGGAGTTCCCGAGGATCTCGCTCGCTTCTAGCGACCGTCCGAATAGGGAGTAGGCCTCGCGGAAGCGTCCAGCCATCATCTCGAGAAAGCCGGCGAAGTGTGTGCTGATCCCGACCCGCTCCACGTCCCCCCGTCGCTCCGCGCGTCCAAGCGCCGCTTCGAGGTGCGGCCGAGCGGAGGCCACATCCACGCCGAAGCCCGTGAGCATCCCGCGATAGATGAGGGCCGTTTCATTCAGGTCGTCGTCGCCGGTCAGCTCCGCGAGCCGCGCTCCTTCCTCCACGTGGTCGAGACCGCCTTCGCCAAGCAGGAACTCCGACCATCCCAAGTGCAGCAGACCGCGAGCAAGCGTCGGCTGGTCTTGCGTTTCACGAGCAAGGGCTACGGATTCCTTCGCGAGTGCGACCGCGGCCGTATGGTGGCCGGCCATGACCGAGACGAGCGCGGCCGCGGCGAGCGCTCGGGCACGCACCGGCGAGTCGCTGCCGGCAGCGCCGAGGGCGGCTTCCATGCTCGAGCGGACCTCGCTGTAGAGACCGCGCACGATCCAGAATCGCAGAAGCGCACTCGTGAGACGGAGGTGTTTGTCGCCCTGCCCCGTCGCCAATGCGTGATCCATCGCCGCCCGCAGGTTGTCGAGATCCACTTGCAGCCGTCGCGTCCACGTCACGATCGCCGCGCTCTGAAGGCCTGTCTCCCCGCGTTCGGCCACGGCCAGGTAAT
Source organism: Actinomycetota bacterium (assembly GCA_036398095.1). Taxonomy (GTDB): domain Bacteria; phylum Actinomycetota; class AC-67; order AC-67; family AC-67; genus DASWHR01. Next base: position 15,938 of record DASWHR010000025.1, on the reverse strand, counting down.
GGGCGAGATGCTTCGTCCGGACCTCACCGGCCTGCTCGGTGTCGCTCAAGCGTTGGCGGGCGTAGACCCTGATCGTCTCGAGCAGGCGATACCGCGCCTCGCGGTCAGGCTCTTCCACCTGCACAAGCGACTTCTCGGCGAGGCTCGAAAGGATGCCCAGCACGTCGTACTGCTCGATGGCACCTCCGGCGCAGACCGCCTCGGCCGCGTCGAGGTCCAAGCTGCCGGAGAAGACCGACAAACGGCAGAGCAACGCGCGCTCCCGTTCGTCCAGGAGCTGATAGCTCCAATCGACCGACGCCTCCAACGTGCGCTGCCTGGGCAACGCGGTGCGCGCCCCGCCGATCAGCACGTGGAAGCGATCGGACAGACCGGCGGCGATCTGACCCGGGCTGAGGAACCGGATGCGCGCGGCAGCCAGCTCGATCGCCAGTGGGATCCCGTCCAGCCGCCGAACGATCTGCGCGATCGGTTCCGCGTTCTCGTCCGTCAGACGGAAGTTCGGGCGCGCACTCCGCGCGCGATCAACGAACAGCTCTACCGACTCGCATCGGACTTCCTCGACCTCCCTAGCTGCCGCTTCGGGGACGCCGAGCGAGGGGATGCGCAACGTCGATTCGCCGTCGATCCCGAGCGGCTCCCTGCTCGTCGCCAGAACGCTTACATCGGGGCACTTCGTCAGGAGCCGGGTGGCAAGCTCCGCGCAGGCAGAGACCAGGTGTTCGCAATTGTCCAGCACCAGCAGCATCCGCCGCTCACCGAGCTGCGCGACGAGAGTGTCGATGGGCGCCTCGCCCTGGACCTGAGAGACTCCGAGGCACGACGCCACCGTGCTCGCAAGCAGCGCAGGATCGGCCACCGAGGCCAGATCGATCCACCACAGGCCCTCCGGGAACCGATCCACCAGGTCGGCGGCCACCTCGAGCACGAGCCGAGTCTTCCCGCACCCACCCGCGCCGGTAACCGTCAGCATCCGCGCTCCCTCGATCAGCCGCTTCACGTCGGCCGCATCGCTCTCGCGCCCGACGAACGTCGTCAGCGTCACCGGCAGGTTGTTCGGGACGGAGGTCAGGGAGCGCAGCGGCGGGAAGCTCGTGCTCAGATCCGGATGCGCGATCTGGTAGACGCGCTCGGGCCGCGCGAGATCGCGCAGCCGGTGCTCCCCAAGGTCCAGGAAGCTCACATCGGCCGGCGGCGAGTCCGCGCCGAGGTCGTGGACCGCGCGTGAGAGCAGGCTCTGGCCTCCGTGGGCAAGGTCGCGGATACGCGCGCAACGGTTGAACGCTGGACCGACATAGCGGCCGTCCTCGCGCTCGCGCACCTCACCGGCGTGAAGCGCCATACGCACACGCAGGTCGATCCCCTCCGGCCAGGGTTCCCCGGCGATCGCGACCTGGAGCTCCGTGGCGCACGCGACGGCATCGCTGGCGCGCGCGAAGCCGGCGACGAAGCTATCGCCCTCTCCCTGCTCGATTGGGCGCGCGCCCCGATGACGCGCGACGGTTCCGCCAACCAGTTCGTCGAGCCGGCCCATCGCCACGAACATCGCGTCGCGATGGGCCTCCCAGAGCTCGGTTGATCCCTCGACGTCGCCGAGCAGAAGCGTCACGGTACCGACGGCGATGAGCCCGCCCCGCTCGCCGTCGTCGTTCATCGCTCTCATGTCCTCATCTTCAGTGTCGCAAGGATCGAACAGCAGCTCCAGTCCGCCACCGCGAGTCTCCCCGATTGGAAGAAGTGAAACATCACCCAGTTGAGTGAAGTGCGGTCCCCGACCAGAAAGGCGAACCTGCCGAATCAGCGGATCCCTCTCGACGCGCCTTGGGTGATCTCAGCGCCTTCGCGCGGGAAGGAACCGTGCTCCGAGCAGGTCGTTTCAGGCGCTCGCGGCGAAGGTCCAGACGGGCACTTCCTCTGGCCCCACCGGCGGAGCTGAGAGGAGGCGTTCGATCTTCTCGGCGACCTCCGGTCGAAGATTGCGCTCCGAACACGTCCCGCAGACCCCGGCGGGAACCCCCTGCACGAGACGCGTCGTTCCATCGGCGGCGGCGTCGTGCAGGGTGACATGCTGCTCGTCGATCGAGCGCCGCGTACCGAACGCGCGGGACGGATACGCCCCGTGGTCGGCTGGCCGCTAGAACTCAGGGCCGGAGTTCATGTCCTCTTGGGTGTCACCCGGTGCCAAATGGTGCCACGATCGGGGCGCCGTGACGATCGCACGACGCCCGCGCCCACGCGTTTCCGCTGCTCAGCGGAGGCGGAAGGAATCGAACCCACCCGGCCCCGTGAAGGGCCGCACCGGTTTTGAAGACCGGGAGGGACACCAGCCCCCGTTCGCCTCCGCGGGGCAGTGTATTCGGATCTGCCTTTAGCGGGTCGCTGTGGCGCGGATGAGCCAGGCGGATGCTGCGAACCAGACTCCGTCTTCGCGTTGGCGCTTCTTCAGCTCTTCTCGCGCTTGAGTCAGCGCTGCTGCACGAGCCGCATCGTCGACATCGGTGAGCAGGCCGCGAACGACGGAAAGATTCATCATCGACTCGTAGGCGGCATCGACGGTTCGTCCGAACCACATGCCGGCGTCGATCTCCTTGAGCGACACGTCGGCGAATCCGGCGGCGGCGACGATCTTTGTGGTCCGCTCGGGATCGGCGAGCGCGAACGGCGACGGCGCGTTCGGAGGCGGCGGCGGAAGGTCCCGTCCGGCGGCAAAGACCTCGAGCAGCGTCTTCACCCACTCGTTGCGCTCGAAATCGCGCCAGACCAGCATCGCCAATCGCCCGCCCGTCCGCAGGGCGCGTCCGATATTGGCAAACGCGGCGTCGGGATCGTCGAAGAACATCACCCCGAAACGGCTGATCGCCGCGTCGAACGCTCCGGCCGGAAACGAATACGTCTGCGCGTCGCCCTGCTCGAAGCGAACGTTCGCGATGCCTTCCTCGGCGGCGCGCTCCCGTCCGCGAGCCAGCATTTGCGACGACAAATCCATCCCGACGGCTTCTCCGCCGGGCGCGGCGGCGAGCGCGGCGAGTCGCGTCGTCTGACCGCACCCGCACCCGACATCGAGCACGCGATCGCCGGGTGCGATGGCGGCGGCGCTCATCAGCAGCGGCGTGAAGGCTCGGTTCGCGTTGTTGTAGAAATCCTCGTGCTCGGTCCAGTTGTCGCCTTCCGGCCCGTCCCAGCCGGCCATTTGCCCCGCGTTCGGAACACCGTCGCTCACGCTCCGGCCGCCTCGAGCAACGCAAAGACCCGCCGCGGTCCGTCCAAGCCCTTCATCGCGTGCTCCCCGCGATCCTCGAACGCGAAGCCGGCCGCGGCGGCCAGATCTCGCGTGACGACGCCGGCCAGCACATCGCCCGCACCCGCGAGCGAAAGGATCCGCGCGGCCTCGTGCACGGCGACGCCGCGCGCGTCGCCGTCGACGAACTCGATCTCGCCGGTGTGCACCGCCGCTCGAATCTGCATGTCCCTGACTCGCGCCTGCGCGACCAGACGCGCCGCGCACCGCACGGCCCGCGCCGCTCCGTCGAACGTGGCGAGAAACCCATCCCCGGTCGTCTTGATCTCGCGCCCGCGGAAGCGTGCGAGCAGTTCGCGCACGTCGCTGTTGTAGTGCGCGAGCAGCTCTCGCCAGCGCGCATCACCCAGCCGTGCGGCCGTCGCGGTCGAATCGACGATGTCGGTGAACAGCACGGTGGCAAGGACGCGTTCGCTGAACGCATCGAGCCCGTCGACCCAGCCGCGCAGGCCGCTCCACTCGATCGCGACGGTCGGCTCGTCGCCGATCACCCACCCGTCGTGGCCGGGCGGGATCAGATAGACGTCGTCGGGACCGAATTCGGCCTCGGTGCCGTCTTCGAACATCACGCCAAGACGGCCGGAGAGCATCACGCCGCAATGGCGGCTCTGGCACCACTCCGTCCCGGCGTGCGGACGCATGTGCGTCGACCACCGCCAGCCCGGCTCGAGCACGGTCCGGCCGACGGTTTGCTCCCCGATGATCACCATCGTCGAGGAACCCATGTCGAATTGCAGGACATCGTCGGGTGTCGCCAGATTCTTTCGTTCCACTTTCCCCATCGCGCCCCCCGTGCCAAGAAGTCGTGCCAAGAATACGCCTTGACACAAACCCCGGAACAGGGTTAACATCGTTTCCATAGTGCAAACAGGTCTCGCTCACTCGCCCGCCACGGCCCCCCGGCCGCCGGCCGCTGACGACGTCGATGCGATCCGCGAGCAGCTTTTGGCCCGCGGGTTCCTCTACGACGATCCCGCCGCCTACCGCGACGGTGTCCTGGCCGCGCTGAACGCGATCCACCAGCAAGCCGCCGCCGGCCGCTGACGGGCATCGAACAACGCGGCGCACTCAGCGCCGGGGTTTCGGCTTCTTCGGCGGCAGCGTTCGAACGAAGGCGACGGCCGGCTCGATCCATGACGCCAGCGACTTCTGCGTGCGCAGCCCGGCGGCCTCGACGAACACGAAGCCTTTCATCGAGCGGCCGGTGAAGTTCATCTCGCGCGCATGCGTCCGCGTCAGCGCGGCATCCCACGCGTCCGGCCCGACGCGCGCCATCAACTCGTCTCCGACGATTCCGGCCGCCATATGGCCGTCCACCGTGAAACACAGGCCCCCGAACATCTTGATCTCGCCGACGCCGCGCTCGCGCCCGAGCACCTCGCGGATGCGACCGGCGAGATCCTCGTCGTAGGCCATTACTTCGACGCCACGTCCTGGCGCAGCAGGGACTTCGGCGGCGCATACCCCAGCGGCCGCGACCCGAACATGGCCGGCACGCGATCCACCAACTCCTCCACCGTCCACCGCGCGTCTTTGCGGATCTCCTCGACCGCGCCCCATCCCTGGTAGAGCTGCACGATTCCGCCGCTGGTGTAGAAGACCTGGCCGGTGATCTCGGCCGCGGCGTCGGTCGCCAAGAAAGCTACGATCGGCGCGACGTTTTCGGGATCCCACATGTCGAAGTCGCCGGTCGCCTTCATCTCTCCGAACGTCCCCTCGGTCATGCGAGTGCGAGCGGCCGGCGCGATCGCATTGACCGTCACGCCGTACTTGCGCATCTCCATCGACACGATCTGTGCGAACGCGGCGATGCCGGCCTTCGCCGCGCCGTAGTTCGACTGCCCGACGTTGCCGAGCAGCCCCGACGTCGACGAGGTGTTGATGATCCGGCCGTTCGCCGACTCGCCGGACTCCTTCGACAGGTTCCGCCAGTGTGCGCACACGTGCCGCGTCGGCGCGAAGTGTCCTTTCAGATGGACGCGAATCACCGCGTCCCAATCGGACTCGTCCATGTTGAAGATCATCTTGTCGCGCAAGATCCCCGCGTTGTTGACCAAGATGTCGATACGGCCCCAGGCGTCGATCGCCTGCCCGACCATCCGCCCGGCCGCGGCGAAGTCGGCGACGTCGTCGTAGTTCGCGGCCGCCTCGCCCCCGGCCGCGGCGATCTCGTCCACTACCAGTTGCGCCGGCCGCTCGTCGGCGCCGGAGCCGTCCCACTCGCCCCCCACGTCGTTGACGATCACCCGCGTGCCATGCGACGCGAGCAGCAGCGCCTCACCCCGGCCGATCCCGCGGCCCGCCCCGGTCACGATCGCCACCTTGCCGTCCAGCAGTCCCATAATCGCGTCCTCCAGCTCATCGAAGTCGGGGCAAGCGTACCGACCAGCGGTCGCGACCCACGAATTCCAGGCCGCTTGGGCAGGAATGACACCCTTATCCGTCGAAATCCGACCGCAACGTCGGAATCACATCTGTCCAGGGGAGTTCCCGACCGTTTCTGTGGCGGCTCGGGGTGAGGAGGCGCTCGAATGACGGCTCGGAAGCTGCTGATCGGACTCGCAACGCTGTCGATGGCCGTGCTGCCGGCCTACGCCGCGCCGACCGGCCATACCTGCGCGCCCGCCGCCCATCCGGGCGGGGAGTGGCCCACCGCAGGCGGGAACATCGCCAACCACCGCAACCAGCCGGCCGAGACCGTCTTGAACGCCGGCACGGTCGGCAACGTCGCCAAAGCCTGGGTCTTCGACACCGCCGGCGCCGGCACGCTCCAAAACACGCCCGTCGTTGCCGACGGATGCGTCTTCATCGCGACCAGTACCGGATGGGTCATCGCCGTCAACGCGGACGACGGTCTCGCGGTCTGGCAGACCGCGCTGCCCGGCAATCCCGCCGGCTCGCTCGTCGGCGGCGTCATCACCGGTTCGCCGACCGTCGCGGACGGCACCGTCTACGTCGCGACCAGCGAACGGCATCATCCGCGCGTCGTCGCGCTCAACCAGGCCGACGGCGCGGTGAAATGGTCGATCGAGGTGCTGGACCCCGCGAAGCGTCCCGGCGCCGACCCGAACAAGTCGTTCGAGAATACGGTCGTGAGCGCCCCGGTCGTGTGGAACGGTTTGCTCTTCCAGGGGATCATGGCCGACGAGGCGTCGGCGAACGCGCGCGGCGGCTACGCGATCTTGGACCTGGCCGACACGCCCGCGCTGAGCGCCGATCCCGACGCTCGCCTGATCGTTCAGGATTGGACGATCACCGATGACGAGTGGGACGCCGGCTACAGCGGCGCGTCCATCTGGTGCACCGCCGCCGTGGACGCCGCCACCGGCTACGCCTACGCGTGCGGCGGCAACCCGGCCAGCAAGCAGGTCGAAGCCCGCAACGCGAACGCGCTTCTGAAGATCGACATGGACCGGACGCGCTCGACGTTCGGACAGATCGTCGACGCCTACAAGGGCGAGACCGACCAGTACTACCCGGGCCTGGACCGCCAGCCCGCATGCGATGAGGTTCCCACGACGGCCGTGTGGAGCCCGACCTGCGCGCAGCTCGACTTGGACTTCGGCGCGTCGCCGTCGCTGTTTACCGACTCGATCGGACGTACGCTGCTCGGCGACCTCCAGAAGTCGGGCGTCTTCCATGCGGTCTACGCCGACAACATGCAGCGCGCATGGACGTCCATCGTCGCCACGCCCGGCGTCGCGTTCAACGCGGCCTCGCCGGCCGTGGATACGGTTTCCGGCGCCGACGGCGGCATGGTCTTTGCCAACGGATCACCGCCCGGCCACATGGTCGCGCTCACCAAGGCGCACGGCCGCTACCGCTGGGTCGCGCCGGTCGGTCCCGGCCCGACGCAATTCCAGCCCGTCTCGGTCGCCAACGGCGTTGCCTACTCGATGAACAACTTCGGCGATCTCACGGCGGTGGACACCGCGCTCGGCGCGATCGTGATGCGTCGCAACATTGCGCTCGACACCGGTGCCTACGCAGGCGATCTGTCCTCGCAGGGCGTGTCGATCGCGCGCAACACGATCTACGCGGCATCCGGTCAGTTCGTGGTGGCATACCGCTAGCCATGCGCTCCTGGCGAGGGATCCGAGCGGCCGTCGCGGCTTTGATCGCCGCGGCTTCGCTGGGGTCCCTGCCGGCCGGTGCGCGCACGATCTGCGTCGCCGACTCGCATCCCGGCGGCGAGTGGCGGCAGATGGGCGGCGACCTCGGCCACTCGCGGCATCAGGCGGCCGAGAAAACGATCGGCCGCGCGCAGGCGGCGACGCTGCAACCGGCATGGACGTTCTCGGCCAACGAGGCGAGCGGCGGATTCTGGAACGAGATCACCGGCTATCCGATCGTCGCCGACGGCTGCGTGTTCGTCGGATCGAGCACGGGCCGCAACGCACCCGGATGGATCTTCGCGCTCAACGCCGACGGCGGCGATCTGGCATGGAAGACGCCTCTGTCGCACGGCATCTACAGCACGCTCGCGGCTGAGGACGGCGTCGTGTACGGGTTCGCGTCGCGTATCGGCTCGCCCTACGTCGTGGCGCTCGATCAGGCCGACGGGCGCCTCTTGTGGCGCACCACGGTCGACACGCAGCCGGGTTCCGACGCGGTTGCCAGCCCGGTCGTCTACGACGGCATGGTCTGGGTCGGCGTCTCGGGCACGGCTGCCGAAGGCGACGAGGAGACGCGCTTCGACTTCCGCGGATCCTCGGTGCTGCTGGACGCCTCGCCGGCCTGCACCACCACCACCGTCCCCGTCGCGCTCGGAGACGAAACGATGTCGCTCACGACCGAGTGTTTCAACGCCTCGCCGGGGGCGACCGGCGGTCGCGTGCTCGCGCACTCGTTCGCGATCCCCGACGACGATTGGGACGCGGGCGAAGGCGACGCCGGCGGCGCGATCTGGTCCACGATCTCGATCGATCCCGCATCCGGCTTCGGCTTCGTGGGCACCGGCAACCCCTTCAACTACGAAGAGGAGCACGCCAACACCAACGCGATCGTCAAGTTCGACCTGCGCCGCATAGTCGGAGGCTTGCCCAATCCCGGCTTCGGACAGCTCGCCGGCTCCTACAAGGGGGAAATCGAGGAGTACTTCCCCGAGATCTCCGAGAACTACTCGTGCGACGAAGATGACTATGTCGGGTTCTTCGTGGCGGGATTCGAGTGCGGACGCCTGGACCTGGACTTCGGCGCATCGCCGAACCTGTTCCGCACGCGCAGCGGACGGCTTCTGGTCGGGGCCGGCCAAAAATCCGGCGTGTATCACGCGCTCGACCCGGTCACGATGGACGGGGTCTGGAAGCAGATCATGGGCGTTCCCTCGCTCGTGGGAGGCATCGTCGGCACGGCCGCCTACGACGGGACGTCGCTCTACGTGCCGCACACGCTGGCCGGCTATTTGGCCGCGCTGGATCGCGACGGCGGCGGCGTCCGGTGGGCCTCACCCACCGCGGACGCGGTTCACTGGGGAAACCCGGTCACGTCGGCGAACGGCATCATCTACACGGTCGACTTGAAGGGCTTCCTCGACGCCTACGACGCCGCCACCGGCGCGCCCGTGCTGCACCGTCCGCTCTGGCTGGGCGCGAACACCGGTGCGTCGCCGACGCTGTCGTGGGGCGGCGCGACCGTCGCGCGCAATACCGTCTACGCAAGCGTCGGCGTCGGCCTGACCTCGGCCGGCGACGGCTTCCCGTCCATGCCGAACGGATTCGTGATCGCCTACCGGCCGGCGAGGACGCTGTGAGAGCGCTCATCGCCGCCTTCGCCGTCGCGTCCGTATCCGCCTTCGCCATGAGCGCGCACGCCGCGGCGCCGGGCGTCGTCGCCACTGCACCCGGAAGCATGCAAGCAGGCTCCTTCGCCACGCCGGTCGTGCCGATGCTCGCCGCCACCACGTTGACGCTGACGAATCTCGACGCGGCCTATCACTCGATCGCCTCCGAAGCGATCGGCAGCGACGACGCGTCGTGGTGCGGGCCGCGCAATCCCGACCCGGAGGGGCCCGGCAACCCGCGCCGCTACGCGCTCGGCGCGTGTCCGTTGTTCTGGAGCGACCTCGCCCTGCCGCTGGGCGGGTCGCGCCCGGTACTCGGAATTGACATGCTCCAGCCCGGCCGCGCCTACGGGTTCGTCTGCGGCGTCTATCCGTCCATGACCGGTGTCGTGCTCACGTAGGCCCTAGGAGGGAACGAACACATGAAGCGGAAGCTTTTCGTCGCAGCGGTCGTGTCGTTGCTCGCGATCGCGTCGTTCGCAGGATCGGCCCGCGCCGACGAACGGCTCTACGTCAGCGGCCCGGGCGGCGGGTTGGGCGCGAATTACACCGTCCCGGCGCTGATCATCGGGCAAGGCGACTCCGTTCGGTATCGCAACATCGATATCGCGGCCCACGACGTCCGCTCGACCTCGCTCGGTCCCGACCGGCCCTGGTGCACGCAGTTCCCCTTCGACTTCACTCCGGGCCGGTGTCCGTTGTTCACCTCGAAGCTGATCGGGCTGGCCGGAGAAAGCCTGGTCTACGGCATCGACGAGCTCGTTGTTCCGCAGGGCGAAACGGTCGCGACGTACCCGTTCGTCTGTTCGATCCATGGGTGGATGGAAGGCACCCTGATCGTGGTAAATCCAGCCTTGACTTAATCCTACCGTCTGGTCAGTATTGAGAACGTTGTCGGCTTATGCCTCGGCGCCCGATCCGTCGGGTTTCGGGCGTCCAGGGATCCGGGAGGGATCAAAAATGGTACGACGCGTCATAGCTCTAGCCTCGCTGCTTGCGATGGCTCTCTCTGTCGCAAGCGTCCGCGCCGACCTGCCCGTGCCCGAAGCGGGTGTGGTCAGCCCCCAGGCAGGCAAGGTGCTCTCGGGCGCCTGCACGACCGAAAGCGCATTCGACATCGACTACGCCAACTCGGCGGTCCGACCGGCCGTCGTGGGCGAGAACTGCGTCCGGCTGAAGATCGTCTTCGGACCGATCTGGGCCAAGCCGGGCCAGAACGACGTGCTCATCCAGCCCGTCACGCTCGAAAAGCCGCTCTACGACGGATACATGGTCCGCTTCAAGCCGGATCTGGTCGGCGTCGACCCGACGCAGCCGGGCTTCAGTGGCGACATCGCGTCGCCGCCCGTCGAAGACTTGCACCTGCATCACGGCACGTGGCTCAACCCCGGCTACTTCGGAAGCTCGTCGGAGTATCTGTCCACGCCGGCGGGCGACGTTGCGAATCCGGGCCGCACCTACGGCTCCGGCCCGTGGCTCGCCACCGGCGAAGAAAAGACGATCGCGTCGTGGCCGGAAGGCTTCGGTCTGAAGATCAAGGCATCCGACGCGTGGCTGTTCCTGCACATGGTTCACAACGCGACGCCGCGCACCTTCCCGGTGTGGGTCACCTACGACGTGGACTACATTCCGGCCGACGTCGCCGAGGCGCCGCACCCCGACGACGCGACGCGTCCGCTTCTGTTCAAGACCAAGGGCATCTGGCTCGACGTCGGCGACTGCAGCGGCTGGACGGCCGATGGTTGTGAGAAGGACTCGTTCAACCCGGTCTTCAACATCCAGCGCGGTTTCGGCAGCGAAGGCGTGTGCATCTTCCCCCGCAGCAACTGCGCCAACCAGAACACGCTGGCGAACAAGTCCACGCAGCAGGGCATCGACGCGGGAACCGTCTACGACGAGTGGGAGATCAAGGAAGACGGAACCTTGGTCGTGATGGGCGGCCACTTGCATAACGGCGGCATCCGTGACGACGTCTACCTGGTCCGAAACGGCGAGGAGCGACTCATCCACCGTTCGGACGCCTACTACTTCGATCACGACTTCAACCCGAGCACGTGGGACGCTTTGGTGGACCCGTTCGATCCGGCCAAGACCGAGATCGGCGGACCGCCGACGTCGTGGGACTTCGTGATGTCGGGCGTCAGCGACGACTTGGGTTGGCGCATCGAAGTGAAGGCCGGCGACAAGTTGCGCCTCGAGGGCGTCTACGACAGCAGCATCGCTTCGTGGTACGAGCAAATGGGCATCGTGATGACGTGGCTGGCGCCGAACAGCGCGACCACGATCGATGGAGTCGACCGGGTCGTGGGCATCGATCCGTTCGACGAGACCGTCACGATCAAAGACGGCGTGAACACGCTGTCGCTTCAGCCGGGAACTCGTCCGGAGTTGATTCCCGGCTACGCGGAAGGCCTGTGCACGAACGACGCGACGACGCTGTGCACGCGCGGGCAGATCACCCACGCGCGCGTCGCGACCAGCGGCAACCACACGAGCCCGTGCCAGAACGGCTGCCCGAAGCTCGCGCTCGACGCGCCCGACGGCGACTTCACCAGCGATGTCTACATGGGCGGCTTCACCTACGGAAACGCCGACTTCGGCGTCATCGGGGCGCTTGGTGTTCCGCGGGTCAAGGTCGGCGATACCGTGGCCTTCCATAACGTGGACACGGCCGACTACATGTGGCACACGGTCACGCGGTGCGCGAACCCGTGCTCGGGCACGGTGGTGACGCACTATCCGATTGCCGACGGCGCCTACGACGATCTGATCAACCCGGCGACCGGGCTGACCACCGACGGCAAGACGGTCGACGACCTGCTCGCGGTCGGCCCCGATCCGCTCGACTTCGATTCGGGCCAGTTGGGCGTCGGTACCGGAGCCACCAACAAGGTCTCGTGGGAGTGGACCCCGACGCGAACTGGAACCTACGCGTTCTGGTGCCGCATCCATCCGAGCATGCGGGGCGCGATCCGCGTGGTCGAATAGCGAGAAAACGATCACCGGAGAGGCTGCCGCGACGGGCAGCCTCTCCGGCGTTCCGAACCGGGAGGGAAGCACGCGCTTTGCGTCGAAATAACGGGACGATGAGCCTTCGGAAGCAGTTCCGCATCGCAGCGGTGCCGGCCGCGCTGCTGGTCGCGGTCCTGGCGGCCGCCGGACCCGGCGCCGCGAATGACGGAAACGGCTGCCCGTCGGGCCTCAACCCGACCTGGACGGGTTCGAGGACATGCATTTTCCTGACCAAAGGCATCCCGGTCATCTTTCGAGGAGCCGTGACGGAGGCGCCGGCGGGATCGAACTCGATTCGCGTCTGGGTCTCGCCGCGCGGCTACCCCGAGGTCGTTCTGGCCGAGTGCCGCGCCGCCGGCACGCGCTACCCGGCATGCCAGGGCGGCTTTCCCGATTCCACGACCAGGATCGACGTCTTCCCCGCGAGCGCCGAAAAGCCGGCGCTCGACTGCAACGTTCAGGGCACCGGAAAGGGCACATTCTACTGTCAGAGCGGAAGCAACTAACCACGGATCCATCGACTGAGGAGGTTTCAATGGCACGGCGATTTATGACGGCGCTTGCGGCCGTCGCGGTCGCGTTCTCCCTGTTGCCGGCATCGGCGAACACGGGATACCGCGACGTTCCTACGTTGCTCGCCAACGCGGGCAACCGATACGTTCCGGCCCCGGCCGGCACGACGCAGGATCTGTCGTACGTCTTCGGACCTTACGTGATCCCGCCGGGGCAAGACTCGAATCGCATCACCGTCGACCTGCCACTCGTGACCGGTTTCATCGTCGCGATCGCGCCCGATCTGGTCGATGCGACCAGCGGCAAGATCCCGACGCAGCAGGAAGCCCACATTCACCACGCCCACTGGTTCCGCGTGTCTGAGAACCCGAACAACGACTACTACACGTCGGTGAACGGCAAGGGATTGTCGTGGGTGTTCGGCACCGGCGAGGAAAAGACGCAGGGACGGCTCGACGACCGCGCGCGCCTAGACGCTGCAGCGGGAAACAACTGGAACTACGGCATTCCCATCGACGGGTCCGAGCCGAACGCGATGATCTACATGATCCACAACAAGCTCGCCTCGGTCGGCCGCTACTTCGTGGTCCTTGACGTGACCTTCATCCCGGGAACGCGCGAAGAGATCAGCGCCGCGACGGGCCGCGACATTCATCCGCTCCACGCGCAACTGTGGGGACAGACCAAGGACGTCACCGGCTCGTCGAAGGGGATCGGGGCGCGATGGACGGTTTCCCGCGACGGCGTCGGCATCGCGTCGGGCGGTCACCTGCATCCCGGCGGCAAGATGACGGTCGTGTCGAACCTCGGCCAAGGGGGAACGTGCACGGCAGATCTTGACGGTGACGGGTTCCCCGGCGTGGCGATCATGCACTCCTACAAGTTCGACCGCGACATCCGGGCGTGGCCGTTCACCGAGAACTATCAGATCGGCTCGACAAAGTTCGGCTGGCGCGCGCCGCTGCACGAGGGCGACGTGCTCGACCAGCGCGGGACCTACGCGATCGAGCCGGGCCCGACCTCCACGCTGCAGAACTCCGTGTCCGACGACAACCTCGACCACAACTGGTACGAGGCGATGACTTACTCGGGCATCTACTACGACGCCGAGCAGTCACCCGGCACGCCGGCCGGCGAGTGCTCGCTGGCCGCGCTCGCACCGAAACTGCTGGGCTCGGACACGTTCGCAGAGCAAGGCCTGTCGTCGGCGTGGCTCGACGGAAACGGCGCCATCAAGAGCGAACTCGCCGACGGTGTCGACGAGATCGAAACGGACTGGAACCGCTTCGGTTCGGGAGCCACGCAGGGTATGGTCAACCACATCTGGCAGGGAGACCCCGAGCCGCTCTGCGCGCAGGAGAACATGCCGGCGCTCATCGGCATCTACAGTGCCTGCGGCCCGGCCGATCTGGCGACCCAACTCGGACCCGAGGTGACGCAGATCCACGTGGCGGGCTTCGCCTTTCTGCCCGGCGACACCGGGATCGGGACCGGCGTGCCGGTGATCCCCTCGGTGAAGCAAGGATCGACGATCACGTTCGTCAACGACGATGCCGCGATGAACGTACGGCACACGTTCACGTCGTGCCGCTGGCCGTGCGTCGGCCAGTACGTGTCGAACTTCCCGCTGCCCGACGGCGGCGCGCTGGCGTTCGACACCGGCAAGATCGGCAACGTGGACCCGATCGACGGCGGCTTGGAAGTCGAAAAGGTCGTCGCCGGTGAGGAAACCGACACGGTTCCCTTCTACGAGTTCACGGCGAACCTTCCGGAGGGACGTTACTCGTACTTCTGCCGCATCCATCCGTTCATGCGCGGCGCCTTCCAAGTCGTGTCGTAGCAGATCGTCTAATCGTCGAAGGCCGCCCTAGAGGCGGCCTTCGACTTTCAGATGCCGTAGGCGCTTTGGCACCAGTAGTTCCCGGTGCCGACGCCTTGGACGTGGCACCAGATGGTCTGCAGCGGCTGCACCTGCACCGGCGTCGTCGAATCCGGAACGCCGGTCTGGCAGCCGGCGGATCCGTTCGCGCTCCGGCTGCACTCGACGAGCGGCGGGCCGCCCTGCACGAGCGAGATCCACACGTGCACGCTTGCCGTCCCGGTCGCCGTCGCATCGCCCCGTGCGATCAGTGGAAAGCCGCGAAACTGAAAATGGCATTGCCTTGGGCTGCTCGTCGTCCACTTCGTGGCCGGCTTGGCCGGGTCGCTGCCGCATCCGGCGCCGGCGTCGCTTGCCGGGGCGCTCTGTCCGGTCGCGCCAAGCAGAATCGCTGCCGCGATGCCGATCCGGAGGCTGCGTCGCGTCATCATGCAAACCCTTTCGACGTTCGGTGTGTTCGGCCCTTCAGCCGACCGGTGGTTTTCCGAGCCCTCGGCGTCGCCGGATCAGGAAGATCCCCGCCGCCAGCGCCAGCACGCCCGCCATCGCGACCGGGAGCGTCGATCGGCTTGTGTCGGTATCGCTCGCGGCGCGCGGCGCGAGCAAGTCGTCGCCTGTGCTGGAGTCCGGCAGTGCGAGCGGCGATTGCGATTCCGGTGCTGCCGTCGTCGTCCCGCTCGGGCTCGCCGAAGGATCGGCCGACGCGTACGGCTCCGGCGACGCCGCCCGCGAGACCGTGATCGTCACCGTGCGAACCGCGCCGACCGGCGAGGCGACGCACGATGCATTCGTCAGCGCGCATCGCGTGCTCGACGATCCCGGCCGCAGCGCCCGAAACGCGTAGCGATACGTCCCCGATCGTTCGAAACCGCCGTTCGCGCAGGTGTAGGCGACGTCGCCGGCGCGTGAGCAGCCGTTCGCCTGCGGGTTGCTCGCGCCGACCGCGAAGACGCGCTCGGCGCCGGTCGGGTCTTCGCGCACGAACTGGTATTCGGTGACGTCGGGCTCGGGCGACGGGCTCCAGCGCAGGATCACCGACGGATCCGGTTTGCCGTTGGACTCGGGTTTGCCGATCCACGCGGGCGCCGTCGGCGCGTTCGAGAGCCTCACCACGAACGTTGCCGACTTTGCGTCGTTGGCGTCGGAGAACTCGCCTCGCTCGCGGGAGACGACCCGCAGCCGGTATTCGCCGTTCGCCGTCGGGATCCCGTGCTGATGGTCGGAATTCTCGGTGCAGTCCGAGCAGTTCCCCGGCGCGCATTCGGCGCGTGGGTCGGTCCAGGCCGCAGTCTTCCAAGGGCGATCCGCGTTGATCGAAAGAGAGCCGTCTCCCGTCCATTGCTCGAGGCAGTAATACAACGGATCCGTTCCGGTCTGCGCTTCCAGGCGCACGAACTCCAGCGGCAGATCGGCGGAGGCGCTCACGAAGATCTGGATGGTTCCGTTGACGGTCA
>DASWHR010000024.1:0-97463 GCA_036398095.1 Actinomycetota bacterium | reverse complement strand
TCGAACGCGACCGCCTCGCCGGTTGCGGTCCTGATGTACGGAAGCGGCATGGTCGCCGGCGTTCCGGAAGCCTCCGCGTATCCGGCCACCGTCGGGTTCGGCTCGCAGATCGTGGGAACGTCGTCGGCGTATCGCGGGATGACGCTCACCAACATCGGCACGGGAGATGTGAGCGTCGGCGCGGCGGCGATCGATGGCGTGGCGGCCGGCGACTTCGCCGCGGTCGACTACTGCTCGGGTCGTACGCTTGCGCCGGGGGATGGCTGCGTCGTGTACGCGTCGTTCGGTCCGCGCGAGCTCGGTGCGCGAGCGGCGACGTTGCGGTTGCCGTGGAACGGCGGTGAGGCGCTGATTCCGCTGACGGGAACCGGGGCGGAGGCGGCGAGCTTCCCGGGCGTGTCGTTGACGCCGGCTTCGCTCGGCTTCGGCTACGTGAAGGTGGATGCATCATCGGCTGCGCAGACGGTGACGATTCGAAGCACCGGTTCGGATCCGCTGTTTATCGAGCGGATCGATCTGGGCGGCGGGTCGATGGATCAGTTCGTGATTGAGCGGGACACGTGCTCGGGTGGGACGTTCTCGCCGGGAACGCAGTGCACGGTGGCGGTGCGCTTCACGCCGGAGGCCGCGGGTGCGCACGTCGCGTCTCTGCTTGTGACGACGAATGCGGGACGGCCGGTGGTGGCGTTGTCTGGGACCGCGGATCAGAGCGGTCCCGTCTCGACCTTCGACACGGCCGACCTGTCGCTGATGATCCACACGCGCGACCGGGTGTCCGGGCAGACGCAGGACGACTTCGCGGTCGAATCGGTGACGGTGTCCTACGTGAACCTGCTTGGTGGCGCCGAGCAAGTCACGGCGGCGATCGTGTCGTGCCCCGCAACGGGGCGGTGTGTGTGGCGGGCGGATCTGCCGACGTTGCCCGGCATCTACACGGCGGTGGCGACCGGGGTGGACGGAGCCGGCAATGTGGAGAGTCCCGGGCCGAGGATCACGATCGTGGTCGCATAGGCCCGATTCCTCGAAACCCCGCGGCCAAAGGGTCGCGGGGTTTCGTTTTGTCATGAAACGCCCTGTGCGTTTCTGTTGACCCACAAGCCGGGCATGAGGGAAAATACGGTACTTTTAGGATATCCAGGGTTATCGAACAAGGGGGAATTGGCGATGCGCACACGAAACAGGCGACTTTCCTATGTCGTCGCGCTTGTCGCGCTGGCGGGACTATTTCCGCAGACGGCACGCGCGGCGACGATCAGCGTTGCGTGCTTGAACGAGCCCGACGATCTGGTCGCGGTTCAGGCGGCGGTGGATTCGGCCGTCGACGGGGACACGATCGAGCTCGACGGCGTGTGCGACTTCACGCTCGCCGCGCCGCACGGCGGCGACATCACCTCGGTCGAGGCCGGCGCGATCCTGGTTCGTCCCACGCCGATCAACGGCCTGACGATCCAGGGCGCGAACGCGAACGCGACGATCGTCGGTGCCGGCCTGTCGGCCGCATTCGTGGTCGGCCCGACGGCGCACAACGTGACGATCCGCCGGCTGCGGATGGTCGGCTTCGCGCGTTCGGTCGTCGCGTTGAACACGCGCGGCACCGTTGTGGGCGCCGACGACGGAACCCTGCCGTCGGCGGACGGGTTGCGCATCGTCGCGTCGGTGACCGGCGATTCGGCGATCCAAGGTCTTGCGATCTCGCAGAATCCGGCGTCCGCCCCGGTCGGCAGCCTCACGGTCAACTACGGTCAGCTCGGCGGGTTGACGCACACCTTCACCGGGCAGGCGACCGGATCGTTGACGGGATTCACCGTTGCCGGCAACTACATCACCTACGCGCCGCCGGGAATCGGCGTGCCCGAGGTCGCGGCGATCGACGTGCGGCAGCGCTTCTACCGTCCGGTCGTCGGCGTGCGCATCGCGCATAACGCGGTCGGCATGCTCACTCCGACGTTCCTCACCTCGACGATCGCGGCGATCAAGCTGCACGCGCTGTCGCCGGCCGATCCGGTGACCAACACGATCGCCGACTATCTGATTCGCGACGTCGAGGTGGTCGGCAACAACCTGGGCCGCATCGAGGAGTTGGGCGATCCGCTGGCCGACCTGAACGCGGCCGGACGCATCGGCATTCTGCTGATCGGCGTCGGCGACTTCGACGTATCGGGCAACGGGATCCGCACGGTGCAGACGCCGACGCTCGTTCCCATGCCGGGCGGCGGAATCATCGTGTCCGACTCGCGCTTCGGCCGGATCGCCGCCAACGGCATCAACACGATCGCCACACCCGAAGGATCCAGCAGCGACTTCGGCGGCATCGGCATCGTGGACGATTTCAATACCGTCTTCGGCGACCCGCCCAAACCGCAGGCGACCGCCGACATCGTCGTCGAGGACAACCTGCTCGGAACCAACGCGCAAGGGCCCGGCATCAACGGCCGCGGCATCGTGGCCGCCGGCGCGACGCGCCTGACCGTGCAGAACAACACGACCGAACTGACGATCCAAGAAGCGATCGCGATCGCGCCGGTCGTCGAGGGACCCGGCTCGCTCGCCGCGCCCGGTCCGGTCGCGCTCGAGCCGACCGTGACCAACTCGACGTTCTGCAACAACATCTTGGACGGTATCTTGGACGACCCGAACGAGGTCACCTACGGCGACGGTGGCGGCGCCTCGTCGGGCAACACCTATCCGGGCGGGACCGGCCCGCTGGACGCGCCCTGCAGCGTTCCGCCGGGCCCGACACTGATCTTCGTGCCCACCGACAACACGCCGCCGAAGGTTCACGAAGAGGGCGAGACGAGCGACACGGTCTCGTTCCACCTGTCGCAGCCGCCGGCCGCCGACGTCACCGTGACGATGACGACCGACGCGCAGACGACGCCGGTCACGACGTCGCTGACGTTCACGCCGGCCACCTGGAACATCTACCAGTGGGCGATCGCGAAGGCGGTCGACGACCTGGTCGTGGAAGGAACGCACTTCAGCGATATCACGTTCTCGTTCTCGTCGGCGGATCCGATCTGGGCCGCGGCGCTGCCGGTCACGATCCAGTACATCGTGATCGACAACGACCTGGGTCTGGTGGACATCAACCCGACGCTGCTCATGATCGGCGAGTCGGGTCCGAACGGGACCTACTCGGTCGTGCTGACCCAGGCGCCGACGGCCGACGTGCTCGTGGACTTCCACCCCGACATTCAGGTCTTCGTCGCCGAGCACTCGATCAAGTTCACGCCGCTCAACTGGAACGTGCCGCAGATCATCTCGGTCGTCGCGGTCGACGACATGGTGCGGGAAGGCACGCCGCACTTCGGTTTGATTACGCACTCGACGCGAAGCAGCCAGCCGTTGTTCGATGCGGCCGCGGTGGCCAGCGTCGTGGCCGAGATCACCGACAACGACAATCCCGATAACCCGACGATCTCCGCGCCGGGCGGAAACTCGTGCACGTCGACCGGCATCGTGACCTTTACCGGAGGCGGTGAAGAGGGCGCGACCGTCGAGTTGTACGAGGGCGGCGTGTTGATCGGCAGTGCGGTCGTCGTCGGCGGCTTTTGGAGCGTCGGGCCGATCGCGTTCGGCGGCGGCGCGCACACCGTGTCGGCGCGGCAGATCGGCGCCGACGGACTGATCAGCCGGCTCTGGACCGCCGTCACGTTCCATGTGGACTTCACGGCGCCGGCCGCTCCCGTCATTACCTCGCCGCTCGACGGCGCAGTTCTGACCGGCAACCCGCATACCATCACCGGAACGGCCGAGGCGTTCGCGCGGGTGCAGGTGCGACGCAACGGATTCCCGGTCGCGCTGGTGACGGCCGACGGCAGCGGGAACTGGAGCGCAAGCATCTTCCTGCCGGCCGGCCCGCAAGCGATCGACGCGATCGCGTTCGACTGCGCGCTCAATGCCAGCGTCGGATCCAACGTCGTCAACGTGATCAGCGCCGGCGTCACCACGCCGGTGATCGTCACGCCCGGCGAAGGAGTGTGCACGCGAACGACCGTGCTGGTGACGGGTCTGGGTCCGGGTGGCGCAACGCTGATCGTGCGCGAAGGCGCGCGTGAGCTGCGTCGCACGACCGTGACCGCGTCGGGTGACTGGTCGCTGACCCTGACCGGCCTCGCGGAAGGCGAGCACAAGATCACGGCGACGGCGACCGCGGGCGGGCAGTCGGCGACCTCGGCGGTGCGCACCTTCTGCGTGGACGCCACGCCGCCGTCGGTGACGATCAACCAGCCGCCGCTGGAGTTTCTGGCCCATATCGAGCTGCCGCTCGTCATGGCCGGTGAAGTCACCGGAAGCGCAACCGACAACCTTGGCGTCGCATCGGTCATGGTCGAGTACCGCGACTTCCTGACCGGGGCGGTCGTGGGCGGCGGGGTTGCGACTTGCACCGGATGCGGGACGGCCAGCGCGACCTGGTCGGATGCGCCGGGGCTGGCGCTCGGCGTGTATCGCGTGTACGCGCGAGCGTTCGACATCGCCGGCAACGCGTCCAACCTGATCAGCGTGCTGCTGGTCTGGGGCGCCGTGTAGGGAAGCGGTACGAGTCGAGGCCGGGCGTCTTCTTCGGGAGGCGCCCGGCCCATTCTCTGCAGCGGTTGTACCTGCTCTGCGGTGTTAGGTGCCTGCTGTTTCGGCGGGGCCGCGCGCGGCGCCTTCGAGGGCGCGCGGGCCGAACAGCTCGGCCAGTGAGCCGACGACGACCGCGACCGACACGATGAGCAACGGAATGACCCAGAACGACATGAGCCCCGGCGCGGCGCCGATCGCGACGAGCCAGTTCCCCATCCGGTTGCCGCGACGCCGAAGAGCCAAGCCGCCGGCGATTGCCGCCGCGAAGGCGATGCCGATCCCGAGCGCGAAAACGTTCTCGACCTTCGGATCGTCGATGAGCTGGAGAGTCATGAACGCAATCCACGTCGCTGCCAGCGGCACTGAGAGCACCGCCCACCACGTCCAAGACCGGCGAGAATAGATCGCGTCCGATGATCGTGTTTGCGTCATTGACAGACCCTTGGCAAGCGCTGCGAGCAGTCCGATCGAGCCGAGGGCCATCGCCGCCCCGACCGGGATGCTTCCGGTCATAACGCTTCCCGCGGCGATGACCGCCGCAATCCCGATGACGGCGGTTATCCCGGAACGAGCCATGATTCCCTCCTCAAGATGCGCCCGCGGAACGGAGATGGCGACGTCGTGAATCAGTCGCATCCAGACGTGGACGCGTGGCATATCGCGACGCATGTCGCGATGGATTTGGAGCATGTCGGCGCCAAATTGCCGGCGCAGGTCTCGTGGATACAAGAACAAGGCGAGTCGATACATGCGTGCGCGTGGCATCACGCTCTCCGTGGTGCCGGCGACGCCCAGCGACGGACAGTTGCGTGCCGCAGCAGGCGGTTGAGTCGAGCGACCTCGGCTGCGCATGCCGCTTCGCCCGGAGCAGTGAGCTGGTAGTAGCGGCGGCGCTCATCGCCGTCTGCCGGGCCTGAAACTTCTTCGATCAGCCGATCGGCGAGCATACGCTTGATCGAGCCGTACAACGTTCCCGGACCCATCGAGACGGCGCCGTCGCTGAGCTCCTCGACGCGCCCCATGATGGCGTAGCCGTGCTTGGGACCGTCGGTGAGGGAGAGCAAGATATGCAACGTCGCCCACGGCAGAGGCAGCGCTTCTTCGTTGATGCTCTTCTTGCGTGCCAATCGACCCTCCGCTCCCGTTCGCAGATGTATCGCAAGTAGATATATCACAAGTCGATATAGTGCGTCAAGCCCACGACGCAAAGCGCCTGCCCAACGCGCCGATTTCCCGCCGGAGCCCGATCGGCCCGCTGGTATACTCGGACCTCCTTCCGGGGTAGCGCAATCGGCAGCGCAGCGGACTGTTAATCCGTTGGTTGTGGGTTCGAGTCCCACCCCCGGAGCCATGTGATGTCGCGGGACATGGTGGACAGATGTCTCGGGACATCGTAGACGCTTATCTTGTTTGCGGTCGCTTGAGGGGCCATCTCCCCCGTTGTGCGTAGGAATCCACACATCGAGTGTTGCCGAATCAGTACCGGCACGGCCCGGCCGGCGGCGATCATGCATCCGAAGATGGTCGATGGGCCCGTGGAGAACTGGCTCACGCACAGAGGGGGAGACCGGACATGGCACGAATCTCGTTTCGCATCACGATTCTCGCAGTTGCGCTGGCAATGCTGGCAACGCTGGCCGGTTCGCCGGTATCCGCCGGCGTCGGCATTCACACCACCACCGGAACCGCCGTTGGGATAGGCGGCACCGTCACGGTGAACGCGTCCGAGCCCGGCGTCGGAACCGTCACGGTCAACGGCACGACGTTCGTCGTGACGTGCATGTATGTCTCGTCGTTCCAGATCGCGCCGGGCGGGACTCACGACATCTTCATCTCGGCGGTTGACTTCTCTCCGACCGGAAGCACCTTCGGGAACACGGTCTTCATCCGGATCCTCGACTATCAGGTGGGGACCGACCGGCTCGGATTCAACTTCGTCGGGTTGACCTACAACATCGCGTGCGACGCCGATCAAGACGTTTATCCCGTGCTCTCGGGAGGCTTCACCACGACGCCGTAAGCACGACCTGCGAGGGCTCCCGGCGGAAAGGGCGCCCTCGCACGATCGTCAGCTTCGGCCAAGCCGCAGTCAGGAACGCACCGCTCCAGCATCAAGCTTGGCGGCCGCTCACAAAACGGGGACGCGTGAGGCGCTCCCGCCCCGCCCTGTCAGCGGGCGAAGACAGCGGTGAGGTCGAGGGAGAACCCGGGGAGCGGCGGGTAGGTTAGTTGGTCGCCGGCCTCGAGGATGTGCGGCTTCGCGTAGCGGTCGTCGGTGAGCCGATAGACCTCAATGCGATCGGCGTCGGGATCGACGATCCAGTATTCGGGTACGCCGAATCGCGCGTACGTGTCGCGCTTGAGGACTCGATCGGTCCGCGGGTCGGAGACGATTTCGATGATCAGTGACGGGACGCCTTGGACGTTGGCGTCGGTCAGGATGTCCCGCTGCGAGTCCGCGACGAAGAAGAGGTCGGGTTCGACGACGTTGATGTCCGACAGAATGACGTCGGCCGGTGCGTGGAACATCTCGCCGCCGCCGCGCGTCTCGATGTGCTTGCCGAACGCGAGCGTGAGCCGCCATGAGATTCGCTGATGGCGAAGCGTGGGCGCCGGACTCACGATGAGTCCGCCGTCCAGAAGCTCGCGGCGAAGTCCATCGTCGGGGAACGCCGACAATTCCGCGTACGTCCGCGTCCCACCGTGTGCCATGAATTCGATGTTACCACCGCCCTGTTTTGGACCGGCGGGCCCCATGGGGTTCTCCGACGGCGAGGGCAGCAGGGATCCGAACCAGGCGTCAACGCTAGAATGACGGCCGCTTACAAGGATCCGGCTACAAAGGAGAAGGCGATGAGCAAGGTTTCGATGATCGGCAAGATCACGGTGCTGCCCGGAAAGGCGGATGAGGCCGAGAAGGTGCTCGCACAGATGGTCGATGCCGTGCGCGGCGAACCGGGCGTCGAGGTCTACTCGTATCACCGCGGCGACGGCGACACGTTCTGGTTCTTCTCGGTCATGGCCGACGAGGCAGCGGTTGCCTCACACCGCCAGACGCCCGCAATGATGGACGCGATGGCCGCCTTCATGCCACTCGCTGCCGGCCGCCCCGACATTGCGATGGCCAAACCCGTCGCCGCACTCGGTCACGACGTGTAGGTCCGCGACCCAACCGCGCGTGTCGTCTTGCGGGGCCGGCGTTGCAAATCCCCCTTGACCGGCCGGGAACGCGATGTATACTACATACATCATGAAGCGTACGCAGATCTACCTCGATGAAGACCAGGACGCGAAACTTGCGCGGCGGGCGGTGTCGGCGGGAACGACAAAATCTTTGCTGATCCGGCAGGCGCTCGACACGTTCCTCGACGGCCCGTCAGACGATGCGGCGCGCTTGGCTTCGTTCCGCGGCGCGCTGCACGATCTTGTCGCGGCGCCGCTGGACCTTCCGGATGGAAAAACATACGTCGAGGAACTGCGCGCCCGTGACCGGCGCCGCCAGCACGATCTGGAGACGCATCGCGGGTGAGCGTCCTGCTGGATACGTCCGTGATCATCGATGTTCTTCGCGGACTGCCGGCGGCGATCCGCTACACAACGTCGCTCAAGGAAGTCCCGACCTGCTCGGAGATTACGCGCGTCGAAGTCCTCCGCGGCCTCCGCAGCGCGGAACGCACCGCAACCGAGCGACTCTTCCGCTCTCTCCGATGGGCCGGCATCGACGAGACGGTCGCACGCCGCGCCGGCGAGATGGGTCGCACCTATCGACGTAGCCACATGGGCGTGGGAACCACCGATCTGATCATCGCGGCGACGGCCGAGGAACTGGGGCTCACCGTCGCGACGCTGAACGTCAAACACTTTCCGATGATCTCCGGACTGCGCGCCCCCTACCGGGGATAGGCGCCGATTCCGCGCCGGCGTCGCGCTGGGGCTTCGTCATTTCGGGAACCTGTGAGACTATTGAAGGGTCGTATGACGATGAGGACGATCCGGATCGGGTTTGCGTTGTGTCTGGCGGTCGCGCTGGGCGGATGCGCGACGGTCAAGGGGCAGGCGTCGCGCGCTCCGACTCCGGTTTCGTCGGCGACGGTGCCGGCGGCCATTGCGAACGTGACGCTCGTGATCTCGAATCAGAGTTTTCTCGAACCCAACGTGCGGATCGATGTGCGGATCGACGGCGAGCCGGTCGTCGATGGCGCCTTTCCGGTGGAAGGCCAGCACAGCTTCTTCTCGTACCCGCTCAAGATCCGGCCCGGTCGTCACGAACTGACGGCCCGGACCACGTCGGGTGTTCGAACGGCGGAAGCCTTCGACGTGCCGGAGGCAGGATCACGATACGGCGTGCTGAACTACTGGAATTACGAGGGCGAGCCGAAACGATTCACATGGACGTTTCAGGCCGAGCCGCCCGTGTTCGGCTAGCGCATGGTCATGATCGAAGGCGACGCTTCCCGGACGTCGGCTCCGAGCCAATCTGATTCGTGACGGGTGGATCAGCCGAGGACGGGCAGGGTGCACCCGAGTTCAGCGACCCACGGGAACGGCTTCGAGCACGACTCCGCCGACGACGGTCCGCGGCCGACGATGTTGGTCGCATACACGGTGTAGTAGTACGTCGCCAGCGGGACGAGCCCGCCGTCGGTAAATGTCGTGGCGTCCGTCGGCGTCGTGCAGAACGCAAGCCCGCCGCTGGTGTTCGACCGGCAGATCACATAGCTCACGGGGATGCCGCCGTCCGATGCGGGCGGCTGCCACGTCAGCGTGACCTGGAACAAGCCGGGGCCGGGCGCGGCCGTCAGGTTCTGCGGCGCGGTCGGCAGCGAGAATGTCGTGGCGCTCGACTCGTTCGACTGGGCGCCTTCGCCGGCAAGGTTCACGGCCGACACGGTATAGAAGAACGTTTCCCCGTTGGCGTGGCCGCCATCGGCGAACGTCGTCACGTTCCCGACGGATGCGAGCAACGTCTCGCTGCCCGACGTCGAGCCGCGATAGATTCGATATCCGGTGACGGGCGTTCCGCCGTCGCTTGCCGGCGCGGACCACGACAGCGACACCTCGCCGATGGCCGGTCCGGCCGTCGCGGACAGATCGACGGGAGCGAACGGCACATCGAACGTGGTCGCGCTCACTTCGCTGGAACGCGGACTCTCGCCGGCGATGTTGACGGCGCTCACGGCATAGAAACGCGTCGCATTGTTCCCGAGTCCGGAGTGGATAAACGATGTGATGGTGCCGACGGTCGTGAGGAAGGACAACGACCCGGATGTGGTTCCATGATAGATCTTGTAGCCCGTCACCGGCGATCCGCCGTTCGATGCCGGGGCCTGCCACATGAGTTTGATCTGTCCTGCGCCGGGACCGGCGACGGCGGACGGGTTCTGCGGCGCGCTCGGCGGGTTCACGTTGAGATAAACCGAGATCATCGGATCGCCGGCGTGCGAGATCACGATGTCGGGAGCGCCGTCGGCATTGAGGTCGCCTGCGGCGACACGCGCCGGAGAGGTCCGCGCCGGATAGACCGTTGGGGTTGTCCCACCACCGGCGCGAAGCAGGACCGACATGGTGGGCGAGGTGTTCGAGGTGACGATATCGGGGCCGCCGCCAAGGTCGAAATCGGCCGTCGCGATTGCCGTTGCGCCCAAGGGACCGCCCAGGCTCAGCGGGACGCTTGGCAAGAGCGATCCGGTGCCAGTGCCTTGATGCATGAAGGCCACGCTAGACGACGCCGACGAGACGACGACGTCGTTGCGCGCGTCGCCGGTGAAATCCACGATCGCGACACCCGACACGGACGGCGGAAGGCCGGGCGGAATCAGGGCCGACTGGAACGTGCCGTTTCCGTTGCCGATCATCACGCCCAGCGTGGCGCCGGAGGTCGCGCCGATAACCAGGTCGGGGATCGAGTCGAGGTTCATGGTTCCGACCGCGATCTCGGCGGCGGCGCCGGGGTAGCCAAACGCAAACGGTGGCTGGAACGAGCCGTTTCCGATGCCGCGCCACACGTTCACGGCGCCGCTCGGGCAGGCTGCGGCCACGTCTTTGTGTGCGTCGTTGTTGAAATCGGCGGCCACGATCCCGTTCAACGGGCTGCACGGCGCGCTGAATGTGATCGCGCTTTGGAACGTGCCGTTTCCGTTTCCGCGCGAGATCCAGATGGAGCCGCTGGATGTGGAAGAAGAAACGGCATCCAGGCGGCCGTCCTCATTAAAGTCGGCGAGCGCAACGCGCTGGATCGGGGGCCCGACGAAGGATGTCGCGCCGACGGTGAACAGGCCGTTGCCGGCGTTCAGAAGCGGCTGAAGTCGTCCGGTGGAGGGAACGGTCGCGACGACGTCGGGGCGACCGTCAAGGTTCACGTCTCCGATTGCGATCCCTGCGGTCGCGGCTCCGGCGTTGTAGTCGGTGCGCGTCGGGAACGTTGCCGCGGCGCTTCCTGTCGCCGGACCCAATGCCGCGATCCCGAGAGCCAAAAGGAACGTCGCAATCTTCCTCATCTTCTAATACCCCCCCAACGAGTGGATCCTCACGAAGGCAGTTCGAGAAAAGATCCTCCATCCCTGCACCGGCTCGCCCCCGGCGTGCGCGAATGTGGGCAAGGGCCGGTTTCTAAGGGCCCGGAGGGCTTTTCGTGGCTTGACAAATTGAGTAGGAATTCCTACTCTGAAAATCTGATGAAGGGGATCGTTTCCGAGAAGGGCCAGATTACGATTCCGAAGGGGCTTCGGGATCGGCTTGGGATCCGGCCCGGCCAGGCGCTGGAATTCTCTGAAGAGCATGGCCGGCTGGTTGCGACCAAGGTGACGACGCTCGATCCGGTGTCCGCCGTCTACGGGCGCTTCACGTCGAGGAAGTCCACCGACCGGCTGATGACGGAATTGCGCGGAGAGGTGGACGGGGTCTGATCACCGCCGTCGACACCAGCATTCTGCTGGACGTTCTGCACGCCGACCGGACGTTCGGCCCTCGGTCATCCGATGCGCTGCGCGATGCTTTCCGGCTGGGCGGGGTCGTTGCGTGCGACATCGTATGGGCCGAAACGACGGCGGCCGTCGGATCGGCAACGGTCGCCGACGCACTTGTCGAGTTGGGCGTGATGTTTCAACCGATCGATCAACCCACGGCGACGGCGGCGGGAACGGCATGGGGGTCCTACCGGGCCAGAGGCGGCAAACGGAACAGGATCGTCGCCGATTTTCTGATCGGCGCTCACGCGGGTGCCGGCGCGGATCGCCTGCTGACCCGCGATCGCGGCTTCTTCCGAACCTACTTCCGCTCTCTGACCGTCATCGAACCGTAGGCGGCGGATCGCCGGCAGTCGAGCGCGCTCCCGATGGATCCTCGATGGTGTAGGTGAACGTGTCCGAATCCTTGACGCGGGGATGGGCGGATACGCGGCGTGGATGCACGAATCGTGCATCGAAGCGGGGCGGGGACGTCAGCCGGCTTTGGTGACGCGGCCGTTTTGTTGGGCTGCGGGCTGGGAGGGTCGGCGCTCGGGGCGGCGGGTTGCGCGGGGGAGCCGGAATGAGAAGATCGATCCGCCGTCGGGCGGGCATTCGACGTGGAGCCGGCTGCCGTGAAGCGCAAGCGCTTGGTGGACGAACGCGAGCCCGAGGCCGGTGCCCGGCACCCATTGGCCGAGGGGGGGCCGCCCCCGGAAAAAGCGTTCTCCGAGCCGCGGGAGGTCTGCGGCGTCGATGCCGGGGCCGTCGTCTGCGACCGAGATCACCACGCCGTCGGCCGTCGCCCGAGCGTCGACTCCGACCCGCGTGCCGGCCGGCGTGTGCTTGGCGGCGTTGGCGAGCAGATTCTCCATCGTGCGGTCGAGCAGCATCGGATCGGCCTGCACCCGCAGCCGGGCGTCGATGTGCATCTCGACGGGATGGGCGACGAGGATCCCTTCGAGCCGCGCGACGCATTCGTCCACGAGCGCCCGAAGCGCCACCGGCTGAAGGTCGGCCTTGCCTCCGGATTCGATGCGAGAGAAGTCCAGCAACGAATTGACGATCTGCGCCAGGCGGCCGGCGTTCATGTTCATGCGGTCGAGCAGTTCGAGGCGGGTCTGTTCGTCGAGCGCGTCCCACTTTCTGGTGAGCGTCTTGCCCATGCCCTCGATGACGGTGACGGGCGTGCGCAGCTCGTGCGATGCGGTCGCGATGAACTCGTCCTTGAGCCGGTCCAGCTCGGCGAGCCGCTCGACCGCGCGGCGCTCGGCCGAGAACCGCTCGGCGTTTTCGAGCGCGCGTCCGGCTTGCGCGGACAGCAGCGCGAACGCCTCGGCATGGTCGGCCGGGCCCTCGCTCGCGTGGGTGCCGGCGATCAGCGCGGCGACGACGGCGCCGCCGCTGAAGATCGGCGAGCCCACCACGACCCGGAACCCGCCTTCGCGGATGACCGGCACGCCGCCGGCGAAGCTTGCATAGTCGTCGATGACGACGGTCTCGCCCCGCGCGCGTACGAGCGCGGCCAGGCCGGAGCCGGGGGGATGAACGCCGTGCACGTACGCATCCGGCAGCCCGCGGGCGTGCATGACGCGATAGCCGCCGGCTTGGTCGAAGTCGCAGATCTCGGCGGCGTCGAATCCGAGCGCCAGCGCCGCATCGACGACGCCCTCGATGACCGCCCGGGGATCCAGGACGTTGAGCGAGCGGGCGGAGCCGGCCACGGTCTGGAGCAGGCTTGCTCGCCGATCCGACTCGCGCTGGGCGATGCGAACGCGACGCATGATTCGAGCGACCGTCTCACCCACGAGCACGCAGACGGGAATCGCCACGGTCGCCGACGAGAGCGCCCGGGCGTCGGCCGCCTCGCTGATGATGAACGGTGACACGTACGCCACCGTGGCGAACGGCGCCACCGCGAGCGACGTCCACGGAGTGTGGGCGGTGCCGATCCACACGAACAGCACCACGAAGTACACCGCATAGGAGTAGGCGGAGACGCCGCCCAGGTAGTTGGCCGTCGCGATCAGCGCCAGCGCCGCCGCCGCCAGAACCAGCGATGCTCGCGGATGCCAGCGCTCCCAGGGAGTGAACCAGGCGATCAACCCGATGGAGATCGCGGCGATGCCGATCGAGTTCAAGACCGCGCGGTTGAGCAGCTCGGCGCCGGGCAGGTAATCGTTGACGACGGTCAGCACGCCCGACGCGACGAGAAATACGGCGGCCTGGCGGCCACCCGTCCGAGAGCGTGCGCTTGCTTCCATCTATTCGGCCCGTGCCAGCAAACGGCACCGCATCACTCGGCGCAATGGCCCGAAATGAGGGTCTATCGACCATGCGGCGAGCGAAAAGCTCGCTTGCGCGGAATCGGGCAATCCAGGAGAGGCGGCAAGAAGGAACAAACCAGTACCAGGTCGAATCGCTCTGTGACACAAGCGTCCACGCGACCAGGGAGCGATTCAAATGGCCAGGGGCAAGGCCGTCGTCTTCGCCGTCGCCGCGATGGCGATCGCGATCATCCTTCCGGCACGAGCCGACCTGGTGGCGACCGGCTTCGAGCAGCCGGCGTACCAGATCGGCTCGATCCATAACCAGGACGGCTGGCGCGCGCCCGGGGCGCACGACCAGATGGTGACGCGCAACGGCAACAACTATCCGGGCTTCGGGCTCCAGTCCTTCCGCATCTCCAACGCGGTGACGAGCGGCGGATACGACGACCAGGTCATCTCCAAGCCGACGCTCAACGAGGTCGGGGAGACCGATGCCGTCGGCGGCGGCTTCTCCGGCGGCACGCGCGTGCGGCGCTTCGACGCGACGCTGAGCTTCGGATCGTTTCGCGAGGTGTGGCAACCCGGGCTGTCGATCGGCATCGCGCCCGATCGCGGCGACGGCACACCGATGAGCCTGCTGCGCATCCGCGATCAGGCCGAGGGCATCGAGCTGCAATTCACCGACTACGTCTCGGGATCGGCCGCGGACGGATGCTCGAAGCTGAACTTCCGCGTTCGGACCGCCGCTGTGGGACTGACCCGGCTGTCCACGCACGACCTGCGACTGGTCTACGACGTCCACGACGGCCCGCGCAACGACGTGGTCCTGGTCTACGTCAACGACGCGCTTCGGTTGACCGGCACGACTTGGGAAGATGCCTACCGCGAATGCGGCGGGTCGCAGCCGCCGACCGTGGATTCGCTGAACATCAATGCCGTCGAGGGGCCCTGCACCGCATGCGACGGGATGGGCGTCGTGATCGACAATCTCGCGATTCGCGCGATCGGCCCCGTCCTGTTCCCGAAGGCGCTGGAGATCGCGGAAGGGGGACCGTCCAAGAGCTACGCGGTCCGATTGGAGACGCCGCCGTTGGACTTCGTGCGCGTCGTGCCACAGGTGCCGGCGGGCGTCACCATTACTCCCGCCGAGCTGGTCTTCACGCCGTCGAACTTCAGCGTTCCGCAGTCGTTCTTTGTCTCGGCCGTCGACGACACCGTCCCCGAGAATCCGGAGATCGTCCTGATCCGCCATACGACCGCGAGCTTCGACGGCCACTGGGACGGCGTGCCGGTCGATTCGGTGCGCGTGAGGATCAACGACAACGACGCGCCGTACGTGCTCAGCGAGACCGACGGCGTCACGGTCGTGTCCGAGCAAGGCCCCACCAGCGACTCGTACTCGTTTCGTCTGTTCACCCAGCCGGCGGCCGACGTGACGATCACCGCGTCGCCCGACGCGCAGGTGACGGTCGGCCCGGCGTCGCGGACCTTCACGCCGGCCAATTGGAACGTGCCGCAAAGCTTCATCGTCACGGCCGTGGACGACGCGATCGACGAGGCCGACGGGCACGAGGGCTTGGTCACGCATACGGCGACGAGCGCCGATCCGGACTACAACGGTTCGCCGCCCACGGTCACCGCGACGGTCTTCGACAACGATCCGGTTCCCCCGGGCGTTCCCGCACCGGTCATCACCAACTGTCCCCCCGGTCCCATCACGTCGCGCAGCTACACGTTCACCGGAACCACGCAGGTCAACACCGCGATCGAGATGTACATCGACGGCGCCGTGGCGGGCGGCGTGCTGCCGGACTTCGCCGGCAACTGGTCGCTGAACCTGACCTTCCCCGGCAACGGCACCTTCGCGGTCACGGCGCGCGCGACCGACATCAACGGCAATAGGAGCCCGTTCAGCGCGCCGTGCTCGGTGACGGTCAGCGCCGACGTGACGCCGCCGCCCGTCCCGACGCTCGTCACGCCGGCCGAAAACGCGGTCACGGGGCCGACGGTGACCGTGTCCGGTGACGCGTTCGGCGACACGGTCCAGGTGCGCCTGTTCGACGCCGGCGCACAGATCGCGACGGTTGCCGCGATGGCGGGCCCGTGGCAGACGACGCTCACGTTTGCGAGCGGAGCGCATTCGCTCACCGCCCGGGCCGTGGATGCGGCCGGAAACATCAGCGCCGCATCGCCGGTTCGCACGTTCACCGCCGACGGGGAACCGCCGGTCGTGACATTCACCTCGCCCCCTCTCGGATTCCTCATCCAGCCGGTCCTTCCGTTCGGACCGTGGCGGATCGAGGGGTTCGCCTCGGACACGCACTCGGGCATCGCGCGAATGGAAGTCCAAGCCGAGAACCTGCTCACGGGCGCGACCAGCATCCAGCCGCTGGCGTGCGCATGTCCGTCGTCCGCGGGAGCCGTCATCTCGTGGGGGTACGACCCGCCGGTGTTCCCCGGCATCTACCGGATCACCGTGCGCGCCGTTGACAAGCTGGGCAACGTCGGGAGCGCCGCCCGGGTGGTGCTGCTGGTGTCCTAGGAGGGTGCTCCGTCCGCTCCTGAAGAGCGCCGAGGTTCTGAGCCGGCGTTAGAGCGGCCGGCCCGTCCGCAGGTCGATTGGAAGCCTCTCGATTGCGGGCACTTTGATCTGCCCCGGGATTGATACCGTCCGCTCGACTCGCTGGCCGGCGGCGCGGGCGCGGATCGTCGTTCGGCCGCTCGCGACGGGATGCACCGGGGTCGGCACCGGAGGCGGGGTAGGCGTGGCCGTGGCTGCGCGGATGCCCGCTCGGATGAAGCCGTTCACGCGGACGCGCGTTCCCTTGGCCACGCTGGACCCGTCGACGCCGCCCCCGAACTGCGTCCGGGCGATGCACGCGATGCGCGAAGAGCACGTGCGATCGGCGCGGATTCGTGCGCGCGCGACCCGGTCCGAAGGCCGGCCGTAGCGGAACGTGCGGCCGCCGGCTCGCGCACGAACGGACGGGCCGCTGCGTCCTGCGCGCGCCCGGACGCGGAAGATGCGCCGCGCGCGGCGACCACCGACCGGCGAGGCGATTGCGACCGGAGACGCCCACAATCCGGCTGCGAGCATGACCGGAACCAGACGCGGAACCTTGCGGGCGATCGATGCGGCTGCGCGACGCCACCCGGTCGCAGGCGCATACAACGCGGTCGCGTCCAGGCCATGCGAGGTCAGCATGCCGAAGTCGCCGGCCTTGAGCGCGTCGATCTGCTCGTCGGTCAAGCGATAGCCTCGGAGAGCGTTCGACGGGTGGTGACGGAACCGTGCGAGAAGCGCGTCGTCGGTAAGCAAGCCGGCGGCCGCGGCCGTCAGCCTTACGTTGAGCTTGCGCATATCTGCTCCTCCTCGTTCGCCGACGTGGATTCGTTCGCTGCTCCGGACGGATCGAGCTCGAGTGTTAGGCAATGCGGCCCGCCGCCGGCCTTGCGGAACTCGTCCAGCGGCGTGACGGCGACGTCGAAGCCGAGCGACTCGATCGCGCGAGTCAGCGCGGGCGACGCCCACCCTGTGATGACGATGTCGCCGACGATCACGACGTTGCACGCAAGGCGTGCCGCGTCGTCGCGGTCGACCTCGATGATCGGGCGATCACCGAACACCTTGGACCAGGCGGCTCGCGACAGATCGCCGGGCCCGAGCCCTCCCGGATACACGAGCCATCCGCGGCCGCCGAGGTCGGCGAGCACCATGTCGAGATGCAAATACTTGAGATCGGCGAGCGGCAGCCCGACGCAGTCCCGCGATCGATCGACGAGAGCTGCGAGATGTTTCTCGCCCAGGCCCGACGATCCCGGCTTCAGCCCAACGAGCACGCGCCCGTCGGTGCACGGAAGCACGTTCCCTCCTTCGAGCCGCGTCCCGGCGGGCATCGTTTCGACCGAAAGTCCCGCGTCCCGAAGGGCCGCTTCGATGAGAGGGGGCTCGGACGAGCCGCGAGGCTCGTCGTTGCGCAGCACCAGTGCGCGGCCGGCGTCGTAGACGAATGCGCCGTCGCGAGTGAAGGTCATCGCCGGTGCGGCCGGGTTCGCCGGCGCGGCGACGACCTCGCCACCCGCGGCTGTAACGACGCCGCGCAGCTCGTGCCACTGCGCCCCGGCGCGCTCCGTATCGCTCTGCTCCTGCCAATCCATCCACGGGTTGAACAGGAAATGCGACGAGAAATGCCCGGGCGGGGACATCAGGTACCGGTTCATTTCCCCGCAAGAGTATCCGATGCTTGGTGGACCTCAATGTGCGCGCCGTCACACACCGAGCGTCGTCCCGAAACGGTCGCCGGGATCGGTGACGCGCCCTGGAAGGAAAATGCGACGTCTTCGGCGAAGCAATCGTACGAGGGATTGTCTACACCGAGGGGGACCGGATGCATCCGATGAGGCGTCTTGCTGTCGTTGTTCTTATGGTGGGCATGGCCGTGATTCCGTCGGCGCCGCAGGCAGCCGAGCGGGTCGAGCAGTCCTGTGGCGGGCACCTGGTCCGGCCGCCGCAGGCCTACGACATGTCCGGGCCGATCCCGCGAACGGCGATCTGCGCCATCGACGTCCTGCCGGGCTTCACATCTGCGCGAATGTCGTTCTCGGGCGTGCTGGGCTGGGTGCATATGACCGTTCGCGATCCGAACGGCGCGGTCCTCGTCGACGCCCGGTGCGATCTCATCGAGTGTGAAATGACGCAGTCGACGCCGGCGCATTCGCGTGCCTCGATCACCACGCTCGTTCTCGAGTACGACTACGCCGAAGGCACCTCGCTGGAACTGGCGTTCTCGGATGCGTTCTACGCATGTGCGTTCGACAGCTGCACCACGAGCGGCATCGCGCAAAACGCCGGGCTCACGGTCGAATCCGAAGCCGCCTGAGCGAACGCGTTCGTGGCCGGTCCAGCGGGCGACGCCCCGAACTTTCAGGGCGACGCCGCGACCGGTGGCTGGGGGTTGCCGTAGACTGGCTGCGTTCGTTCTTCTGGTGACTGTGGGGCCTGCTCTGTCGGATTTCTTCCGCTCGCTTGCGCGAAAGCCGCTTGTTGTCGTTGTGGTCTCATTCGCGGTTGCCGGGACGGTGCTCGCCGTCGGCATGGTCGTTCGCGGCGGGCCGGCGCCGCGCGCGGGTGGCCCTTCCCCCACCGTTTCCGTCGTCCCGTCGCCGAGCGAGACGCCGGTCCCCTCATCACCGTCGCCGTCCCCGTCGCCGTCTCCGAGCGCGAGTAAGACCACCGCGTCCTCGACGCCCACGCCGTCGCCGAGCAAGTCGTCAGCGAAACCGTCTCCGACTCCGACGCGCAATCCCGACGTCCGCGCCTTCGCCGGACTCGGCGCGTGGGTGGACTTGTACGACTACCAAGGTCTTGCGCCCGTCGACGGGATCGCGGATATGCGCGCCCGCGGCGTCAAGACGCTCTATCTGCAGACGTCTCGCTACACCTGTCCGCAATCGTCGCTGTGTCCCAGCGACGGCGACATCGCTCATCCGAACGTCGTCGGCGACTGGCTCGAACGTGCGCACGCAGCCGGGATGCGTGTCGTCGGCTGGTATCTGCCCGGCTACGGAAACATGGACCGCGACGTTCGCCGGATGGTCGCCGTCGCAACGTTCCGCAGCGCCGCCGGTCATCGCTTCGACGCGCTGGCCGTCGACATCGAATCGAAGGACGAGACCGGCGGTGGAGAGCCGTTCAATGCCGCGATCGCGACGCATCTGCAGCGCGTGCGAACCGCGGTCGGCGCCTCGTATCCGGTCGGCGCGATCGTTCCCGCGCCGCTCGGCATGGCGATTCGGCCCGAGTCGTGGACCGGGTTTCCGTGGAGTCAGATCGGTCGCAGCGCCGACGTGGTGCTGCCGATGGCCTACTGGTCGTACCGAACGACATGCGGATCGAACTCGTCGCATTGTCCTGAAGGATACGGACGCGAGAACACCACCGAGGCACGCCGTTTGACCGGCCTTCGCGTCCACGTGATCGGCGGGATCGGCAACGACGTCACAACGGCCGAGGTCTCCGACTTCGTGCGTGGTGCGCGCTCCGCGAGTCCCTACGGCGGAAGTCTCTACGACTACCGCACGACCGCCGCGTCGTATTGGAGCCCGCTCGCCGGATTCAACTCCTAGAACGAGTGCTACAAGACCTTTGTAGTCCAAGGGCCTCGTGTCCAGAAGGGTGCTGGGGCGCCCGCCGTCGAGGTCCCAACGGGGCGTGGCGTACCATGTGGATCCATGGAGGGGGCCGGATCCATGGAGGGGGTCGAGCCGCCGCAGGCGTCGCGATTCGCGGGCCGGTTCGCGGTGGCCGTTTGGATTACCGGCGCGATCATGCTCATCGCGGCTTTCGCGTTGCAGTGGGTGACCCGGTCCGCGCCGGTGGACGCGTTCGGCTTCCGCGGCGCGGATGGGATACTGGGACTTCCGGCGGCGACCATCGGCGCCTTGATCATTCGACGGCGTCCGCGCAATCCGATCGGGTGGCTCTGGCTCGCGACCGGATTCCTCGGGGGTGGTCTCACCGCGCTCACCGCCGAGTACGCGGTCTACTCGTACGTCGAGCATGGCGGAACGCTTCCGCTCACCGCATTCAGTGTGTGGCTCCAACAGAGCCTCTGGATTCCGGCGATGGGAGCCATCTTCGTTGTGGCACATCTGTTTCCCACGGGCCGGCTGGTGTCCCGCCGCTGGCGGGGCGCGGTTGCGTTAACCATCGCCGGTGTCGTGGTGTTCGCGATTCCGTTCTCGCTGTATCCGGGTGAAGTCGGTGGGGCGCCCGAAGCGGTCATGAACCCGTACGCCATCCCCGAAAGCGTCGCGGAACCGATGCTGTCGATCGGGTCGATCCTCTTCCTTGCCGGCATCGCGGCGGCGGTTGCATCGTTGATCGTTCGCTATCGGCGTGCTCGAGGCGGGGAGCGAGAGCAGATTCGGTGGCTGATCCCGGCGTTGGCGCTCGTGCTGATCGCGATGGCGGCCAATGTCGTCTCCGCGTTGACGTCGTCCGAAGGCGTTCTCCCCTCCAGGATCATCCCCCTCGCCACGATGTTCTCGATCTGTTTGCTCATCCTCGCCGCGGGAGCCGCGATTCTTCGCTATCGGCTCTACGACATCGAGATCATTCTCAACCGCGCTGTTGTCGTCGGCGTCGTGGTCTCGTTCATCACGGTCGTCTACGTCTCCTTCGTGGCCGGCATCGGAGCCCTCGTCGGCTCTCGCACGGGATCAGGCGTCGCGTTGCCGATCGTCGCGACCGCCGTCGTCGGTGTCGCGTTTCAACCGGTGCGGTTGCGGGCCGGCCGATTGGCCGACACGCTCGTCTACGGCAAGCGCGCAACGCCGGTCGAAGCGCTCGCCGGCTTCGCCGAGTCGGCCTCCGTGGACGATCTCGGTGGACGTGTCGCGCGACTCGTTGTGGAAGCGACCGCACTCCGGTCGGCGACGTTCTGGCTCCGCACGGGCGGAGAATTGCGTTCGATCGCGTCCTGGCCGAGTGCGCTCGGTCGCAGGGACCCGGTGATCGTGGGCGAGGACCTGCCGGAGATCCCCGACGCGACGGCGGTGTATCCGCTGGAGCATCAGGGGGAATTGATGGGCATGCTCGCCGTCGCCGTCGCCGCGAACGAGACGGTCTTGCGCGACGACGACCGGCTCGTGCGGGCGCTTGCGGCGCAAGCGTCGCACGTGCTGCGAACGCTGCTCGATGCGGTCGACCTTCCGACCGGGGTGGTCACGTTCATGATGACCGACATCGAAGGATCGACGCGCCTGTGGGAGGACGCGCCGGCGGAGATGGCCGACGCGTTGTCTGCGCACGACCGGCTCGTTCGCGACCGCGTTGCCGGACACGGCGGCGTGCTCGTCAAGTCGCGCGGGGAGGGCGACAGCACGTTCTCCGTCTTCGCCGACCCCGCCAATGCCTTGGCGGCCGCGATCTCGATTCAGTCCGACATTGCGGCGCGCTCCTGGCCGACGACGCGGCCGATCCGAGTGCGCGCCTCGCTGCACACCGGCGCCGCGCAGCTTCGCGACCGCGACTACTACGGGCCGGTGATCAACCGC
This sequence comes from Actinomycetota bacterium, assembly GCA_036398095.1. GTDB lineage: Bacteria > Actinomycetota > AC-67 > AC-67 > AC-67 > DASWHR01. The sequence continues at coordinate 75,622 of DASWHR010000024.1, read as the reverse complement.
TGCGCGCGCCTCCGGGCGATCGCGTGTGGCGGCCAAACCTTGGTGTCGGGAGCGACGTATGAGCTTGGTCGCGGCTCGCTCCCCTCCGGCGTGACGCTCGTCGACTTGGGAACCCACACGTTGAAGGACCTCGTGGACGCCGAGAGAGTCTTCCAGCTGACGGACCCGCGGCTCCCCTCGGACTTTCCTCCGCTTCGCACGCCGGCGCGGTAGCTCCCCGGCAAAGGATTTTCGCGTTCCGCGGCGAATTGTCCCCTTCGCAAGGTTCGCCGGGCGCTCGGCTCGGCGGGAACGAAGGGGGAGACGCATGAGGCGACTATTCGTATCGCTGTTGGTGGCCGCTGCGGCACTGACGGTGCCGGCCATCGGTTCGGCCACGTGGACGCCCGAAGAGCAGGAACGCTGTGCGGGCGACGACAACGCGGGACCCATCTACGTCGAAGCCGAATCGGACTCCGACGACGCGGGCCACATCACGCTCTGCAACGACGACACGGACTTCCCGCTGGAAGGCAACATCTCGCTTGACGGTGACGCGTCCCAGATGTGCGCTACCGGATCCATCGACGGCGATCCCGAGAATCCCGACGTGGACTTGGGCGGCGACGGCGAGGGCGACCTCGACGGATACGGGGCGCTTGAAATCGACGGCGACGGCGACCCGCAGGTCGGGATCGAAAACTTCGGAGGCGGCGACTACGCCTCCGATTGCGTGGCCGACTAGCGAGTTGCGATAGGCGATCGGCCGGGGTCACGCCGGAAGTCGGGCGAGGCCCCGGCCGAACGCATCGTGGACGGATGTCATCGCGCCGGCGTTCGCGACGTTGTTGTACAACGCGACGTAGGTTGCGACGGCACGTGCTGCTGGACGTAACGAATCCCACCCCAGGCAACGTCTCCTCAGTCGCTGCTTCCCGGAGGTCTTCTTGAACGACACCAGCCAGATGCCGTCGGAGCGCGCATGGTTGCGCTCGAGCCAGCCGCGCCACCCCGCCCTGCTTCTCGGCTGCACGGTCTTGGTCGGCGGCATGATCCCGAGTCTACGGGGACGGCGACGACCCCGAGCCGCAGTGGGCTCGGGGTCGCCGTTCGCGGACGTCTACGCGACGTCGAGCTGGCCGTCGCGCGCCAGTCGCACGGACTCGACGGTGACGGTGCCGTGTCCGATCGCGGCGTGCGACGAGGCCGTCCCCGCCTCGGCGCTGCGATCGGTGTCGATCTTCGCGAGGACCTCGATTCGGTGCACCCCGTTCCGGACCCCGGTCAGCACGAAGTTGAACGAATTGGCGTTCATCGTGTCGAGCAGTAGCTCGGTTTCTTCCGGCGTCAGGTCGCACTCGTCGTCGGTGACCTCGCCGTCACCGTTCTGGTCTTCGCAGTCTTCGATGCCGGCGTAGGATCCCGACAGGGTCTGCTCGCGGCTGCAGAAGGTGATCTCGCCGGGAAGGGCAACCCGCTCGGCCGCAGTTCCTCGATCGATCACGACCTTGACGTCGACGGCGGCCTTCGCGGTCGAGGTGTCCAGCACGCCGGCCTCGCTCGCGACCTTGGTAGCCGTGAACAAGCCGCATTCCAGCGACACGTCGATGAGCAGGTCCTTGCCGCCCGGACTTTTGAGCGTCGAGGTGAGGACGACCGAGTAGTCGCGGTCCTCTTCGGAAAGGATGTTGATGTGAGCGACGGACGCCGACGCTTTCGCGGCGGCGGTGCCGCCCGAGATGCCGGGCGTCTGGCTTGCCAGGATCAGCATCGCAAGGACGGCGGATGCAAGAAAAGCGATCTTTCGCACGGGCTTCCTCCACGGGTCGAGGACGTGCGAGGCCCGGGTGGCGCCTCGCTAAAGAGACCAACGATGCCTGGGCGCGGGCGTTTCTCGCGACGGCCGTTACGCCGGGATTCGTGCCAGTCCGCGGCCGAACGCGTCGTGCACCGCCGTCATCGTGCCCGCATTGCGCACATTGTTGTAGAGCGCGACGTAGGTCGCGACGGCGCCGTCGCGGGAGACGACCCAACCGGCCAAGGCTCGGACGCCTCTGAGCAGACCGGTCTTGCCGCGCAGGTTTCCGCCCGTCGGCCAGTCCTTCATGCGATGCAGCAATGAGCCGGTACGTCCGGCGGCAGGAAGCGAGTCGCGCAGCGCGGCGCCGCCCGCATCCTTCATCGACAGCATCAGCGCCAGCACGGTCGCGAGCACGCGCGGGGAGACGCGGTTGAGCGTCGACAACCCGGAGCCGTCCTCGACGACGAGGGCGCGGACGTCGACCTTCTTGGATGCAAGTGCCTGCTTGAGCACCGTCACCCCGGCCGCCGTGGTGCCGGCGCCGCCGAATCGCGCGCCGAGTCCTTTCAGGAGCATCTCGGCCGGATAGTTGACGCTCCACCGGTTCGTCCAGCCGACGATCTCGCGCAGCGTCACCGACGTGATGCGCGTGATCTCGACCGCCCCGTTCGCGGCCTTGCCCATCTTCACCGAGCCCGTGATGGTGACGCCGCGCGCTTTGAGTGCGTCGCGAAGATACGTGGCGGCCAGCAACGCCGGCGATGACGAGACCGACTTGCCTTGTGGGTCGCCCAAGCCCAGATTCACGGTCAAGCCGCTGAGATTTCCGACGTCGATGTCGCCTCGCTGATACGACGATTGCCATCCGCGTTGCCATCGGTGCGAATCGAAGATCGACTCGTCGGCGATCAGGTCGCCTTCGATCCGCCGCAAGCCCAGGTTCTTGACCAGCCCGTCGGCAAGCAGCTCGATGGTCGGCACGAACGAGATCGCCGAGATCTTGCCGGTCGGGCTGTCGCGGCGATACCGCGGCGTGAATGCCTGTGTCGACAACGTCGGATCCCCGCCGCCCACGAGCGTCATCGCGCCGGCGATCGTCCCGTCCTGAATCGGCGCGGCGGCCGCCACGCGTGTTGCGAAGCGATGGTCCGGACCGAACTTGACGATCGCGGCCGTGGTCGTCAGCAGCTTCTGGAGCGACGCGGGTAGCATCGCCCGGTTGTCGTTTCGGATGTAGACGAAGCGGCCGTTGCGAAGCACCGCGTAGCCGGGGACCGAGCCGCGCGCGGGACTCATCGCCGACACGCGCGCCTCCAGACGCCCCACCTGCCGGCCGTATTCCGCGTCCGACCATCCGGCCCGCGCGACCGAGACGCTGCTCGCGACGAGCGCGCACAAGGCAAGCAGAATGCCCGATCGCATGCGGCTCATGAAATGCCGATGATAGACGTTCGCCGCGTCGCAGGTGCCGTCCGCCCGATGTCTACGGTTGCCAGGCGCCGTTGGTGAGGCGCACGTTGAAGAACCCGAAGCTGCCGTCGGTGTACCAAAGCTCGCCTCGCTCGGGCGCGAACGCGGGTGCGGACATCGCGTAGGCGACGTGGGGAACCAGCGAGCTGTCGCTGCCCCCCGGGAACTCCAAGCCGGACGGCTTGGGAATCGGGGCGTTGAAGTATGCGGCTTCCTTCGGCGCGAGCGGATCGCGGATGTCGAACACGCGCACGCCCGACAGAATGAAGCTGCATGCGACGATGCCCGGCTCCTCGCGCTGGGGAACGCCGCAATAGTGGCCGGTATATCCGCCGAGGAACCATGCGGCGCCGGGATCGTCGGCGATGGCCGCTCGATTTGCGGGGTCGTGCACCTCGAGGCGAAGGTCCGACACGACGACCGGATTCGTATCGTCGGCGATGTCGATGATGCGCGCGGCGCCGACGATGCCGTTGGTGCTTCCCGAGCCGAGCCCGGTCGAGAACTCGTCGATCTCGATCAGATAGGGGTTGCCCGCGATCGTCACCGGGATCGGGACTTGCGGGATGCTCACCGTCGGCCAGGTGATGTGGCTGACTTCAGTCACGACCGGATCCGTCGCGCGCGCTTGCACCTGCGACACGTCCAGGATCGTGAGCCCGTCGCGGCCGAGGTCGGCCGCGTACAGGCGCGTGCCGAGGTCGCTGACGTTGATGCCGTGGAAGTTGTACTCGCCCGTCCACGCGATCGAGGGAAGCGACGGGTCTGCCACATCGACGGCCGTGACGCGATTCCCCCCCGTCGAGGTGGCCCAATACGTGAGCCCGTCCGGAGCGAATCCGCCTTCGTGTCCGATCAGGCCGAGCGGAGTGCTCGACATCAGAACGGGCGCGCGGCAATCCTGCGAGACGTCGTAGACGTCGACGATGCCGGGTGCCTGCAAAGGGTTGCCGGCGACGGCCGCGAGCAAGCCGCGTCCCTCGTTCAGGCTGAGCGACTCGTGCGGGCTGAGCATCGCCGGCGTCACCAGGTTCGCGGTCTTGACCGGTGCAGCCGGGATGCTCATGTCGAGCACGATCACGCCGGGCAGATCGGTCGCCGCCTTGGGCGCGTTCAGCGGGAACAGGAGCGTGCTGTCGTAGTAGGCGCATTCACGCCCGTCGGTGTCGACGTAGCGAAACACCTTGTAGCCGCCCGCGCCGCCGGTGACGCCGGACGCGCCGAAGCGTCCGGCCATCTCGGCGTTGCAGCGGATGCCATCAGCAGCGTAGCCCGACTCGATGTCCGCTTCGGTCACCCGGCCTTGCATCCCGGTTTCGGGATGCGATCCGGACCCGCACGCCGCGCGCGGCGTTGCGGCCGCGACGGCGGCGTCGTGGGTGAAGGTGGTGACGGTGACGAGGAGCGTCGCCGCGAGCGCGAGCCCGCGCACGGATCGGACGGTGAACAGCATCGATGGCCTCCGCGATGAAATGGACCGGTCATGCCAGGGTTCGCCGTCCGACCGCGCGGTTCCTGCAAACGGGGCAAAACGGCCCCGGCTAGGGCTGCGGGGCTCCCTTCGAGATCCAGTAGGCGTTGAGCGCGCCCTGCATCTTCGGGAACCAGATGAAGGCGCCGATGATCGACAGCAGGAACCAGAAGCCCGCGGTCGCCTTGACCGGGCTGGTCCGGCCGTCGCGTTCGTACATGCGCTTGATTTCGGACGGGATCAGGAACCACGTGACCGGCGAGACGAGGATGTAGATCAGCAGCCCGACGCCTCCTCCGAGGCCTTCCCCGGTGTGCTCTTTCATCTCGGCGTGGGCCTTGAAGGTCCACACGAAGGTGTAGATCCCCAAGGTCACGATCGAGAGCAGGATGCCCGTCCCCACGGAGCGTGGGATTCCGACGGCTCCGGACGGTCCGCCGACGGACGGTTGCGGCGGCTGCGGTGGTTGGACCGGCGAGTATTCGCTCATGGTCCCCCTTTCATCGGGGCGGATTCTACGCGCCGGCTGCCGAAACGGAAGGATGAGTGCAATGAGTGGTCGTCGGCGGGGTCTTTTCTTCGAGGGAGATCATGCCGAGCACATCACGCCGCGTTGCCGCATGCCGTCGCACCCTGCTGGTCGCGGCGGCGGTCGCGCTGGCCGTGATGGCGGCGCCCGCGCGGGCCGGGCACAACGGGTGCGACGAGCCGCCCGAGCCGCCGCGCACCCGGCCGGCCGAAGCCGCGCCTGCGTTCCTTGATCCGGCCTCGGCCGCGGTGACGCTCGCGAACGGCGCATCGCATCGGATCGAGGGTGCGCTGACGCGTCCGGCGAGCCCAACGCCGGTTGATGTGTTCTTCCTGATCGACACGACCGGCAGCATGGGCGGCGCGATCTGCGGCGTGCAGCGCGACTTGTCGCAGGTCGCCGTCGATCTGGCGCGTGCCGGCGTCGACGTGAACTTCGGACTCGGCATCTATCGCGACTATCCGTTCGCGCCCTGGGGATCGGAGGGAGACTTCGCCTATCGCCGCGTACGGGATATCGCGCCGCTCGACCGGCGATTGCTCGATGCGCTGCACGATCTGGAGGCGGCCGGCGGCGGCGACGGTTTGCAGTCGGGACTCGCGGCGCTCTACCAGACCGCGACCGGCGCGGGACAAGACGTCAAGCCGGCCGGCGCATCGGCCGGCGACATCGCGCCGGCGCTGTCTCCGCGATTCCGAACGGAGTCGCTCCGGCTGGTGATCAACGCGACCGACGTCGAGTTCCGAGAGCCGAGCGACGAGCAACGCAGCGAGGAGTACGGCGACTATCCCGGTCCCGCCTTCACGCGCGTCGTGCGCGCGCTGAAGGACCGCCGCATCATGCAGGCCGGGCTGGCGATCGGCTCCGGCGCGTATGACTCGCTCGCGCGGATGGCCGCGCAGACGGGTGCGGTCGCGCCGGCCGGCGGCGCCGACTGTGACGGCGACGGCGACTCGGAAATTCGGGCCGGCGAGCCGTTGGTGTGCGAAGGGCAGCAGGATCCGGTTGCCGGACCGCTGCTGGGCGGCGGCCGTCCGGTGCTCATGGCGGATGCGATCGTTGCGATCGTGCGCGCGCTTCGTGACGAGGACCGCATCCGATTTCGCGTGGACGGCGACGCCGACCTGGTGGAGAGCATCACGCCGATGGTTTCGGAACCGGTTGATTTGAAGAAGGACGCGCTGGTCCGGTTCGCCGTGAACCTTCGATGCGACCGCCACCACGGAACGAAGCGGTTCACCGTCGTTGCATCGGTCCGCGGCGAGACCATCGCGACGCTACCGGTCGATGCGACGTGCTTGCCGCCGCCGGCGACCGTGCGCGGCACCGTGCGCGGCGCCGCGCACGCGCCGAGCGGGCAGCAGCCGGCCCATCAGCCCGCGTCGCAGCCGCAGGCCAACCCGAATCCGAATCCCAACCCGAACCCGAATCCGAACGTGCAGGCGCAGGCCGATCCCTCGGCTGCGGTCGGCGTCGCCGTCGCGCCCGAGCCGCAAAGCGCACTGGCGCACGCGTTGAACGAGTCGGGACTCACCGAGATGCGTGCGCGCCGCGATCCGGCCGGCCACCTAGCCGGCCGTTGGGCCGCCGGCTCGCTGCTCGTCACGGTGGCGGCTGCCGCATGCGGGGCACGGATCGCCGGATCCGGCGGGTTTGCGCTCGCGGTGCGTTCGCACAGGAACCGACGACGAGGAGGGACGCGACGATGAATTCGCTTCGCCGATGGCTGCGGGCGCAGGCGCAGAGTGCGCGACGATTCCGGCGGCTGCGCGCAGGCCGGCGCACCAAGCGCACCCGCACGATCGTGCTGCTCCTGGTTCTGGTTTCGCTCGGCGGTGGCATGGCGGCGGCGCTCGATGCGCTCGAACCGGCGCCGCACGGCGAACGCATCCGTATGGACGAGTTGGATGCGATCGCGACCGCGAACGTGATCACGCAGGCGACGTTCCGCGACGAGGACGCGCAGATCGTGGGCCGCTACCGCTGTCCCGCCGGCGCCGGAGCCGGCGTCGCGGCATGCGTGTCGGCGTCGACCGCGCCGGCCGCCGGCGATGCGGCCGCTCCGACGCCCGCCTTTGCCACGCGCCGCTTCTGGATGCCGTATCCCAAGTCGGATCTGGCGACGGGCGCGCTGATCTCCACGGCCGTCGAGGCCGGCGCGCGCGTGACCGTCGACCCGCAGACCGGCAAGGCGCAACTTCGGATGCTCACCACGTTCGTGCTGCCGCTGCTGATCTTGGCTTCGCTCTTCGCGCTGCTGTTCACCGCGGGCCGCTCGGCCGGATCGGGCATCGGCGATGTGATCGTGTTCGGGTCGCTCCGCAAGGGCCGCGCGCGCCGCGGCCGCGCCGCGCGCGTGACCTTCGAGCACGTCGCCGGCGCCGAGCATGCCGTCGCCGAATTCCGCGAGGTCGTGGACTATCTTCAGAATCCAGAGCGGTATCGCGATATCGGCGCGCAAGCCCCGAAGGGCGTGCTGATGATCGGCCCGCCCGGATGCGGCAAGACCTTGCTCGCCAAAGCCTGCGCCGGCGAAGCCGACGTTCCCTTCTTTTCGGTCGCCGGGGCGGAGTTCGTGGAATCCCTCGTCGGGGTCGGCGCCGCGCGCGTGCGCGACCTGTTCCGCCGCGTGCGCGCCGCCGCGCCCGCGATCGTGTTCATCGACGAACTCGACGCCGCGGGGCGACGTCGCGGATCCGGCGGCGGACAAGGCGGCAGCGACGAGCGCGAACAGACGCTCAACCAGTTGCTCGTCGAGATGGACGGATTCGACGCGTCGGCCGGCATCGTGGTGATCGGCGCCACGAACCGTCCCGACATCCTCGATCCGGCACTGCTGCGGCCGGGCCGCTTCGACCGCCACGTCACCGTCGACCAGCCAGACCGCGACGGCCGCCGCGAGATCCTTCGCCTGCACGCTTTGCAGCGGCGGCTCGGCGGCGACGTCGACTTCGAGTTGCTCGCGCGGCGCACGCCCGGGTTTTCGGGCGCCGAGCTGGCGGGAGCCGTCAACGAAGCGGCGCTGCTGGCCATCCGCGCCGGCAAGACCACCGTCGGCATGGAAGAGATGCTCGAAGGCATCGAGCGCGTCGTGTCCGGCCCGCAAGGTCGCGGCCACGCGATCGGCGCGACGCAGCGGCGGCGCATTGCCGCGCACGAAGCAGGCCATGCGATCGTGACCGCGTCGCTCGGCCGCGCCGACGACGTGCATCGCGTATCGATTCTTCGCCGCGGACGCACGCTCGGGAGCGTCGCGACCGACGCCGGCGAAACGTCGTTTGTGACGCGCAGCGAGATCCGCGACCGGCTGGCCGTTCTGCTTGCCGGCGTCGCCGCGGAAGAGATGACGACCGGTGAGCCGTCCACGGGCGCAGAGGCCGATCTGGAGCAGGCCAGCATGATCGCCCGCGATCTGGTCGCGCGCTACGGGATGAGCGGCTCGCTCGGACGACCGCGACTGCTGGCCGCCGACGCGGCCGGCTTCCTGGGCGAGCGGCCGCCGCTGGACGATGTCGCGCCCGAAACGCGCACGCAGATCGACGCCGAAGTCCGCGAGCACCTGGCCGACGCGGAGCGCCGCGCCGCCTCGATTCTGGATGCGAACCGCGCCGCGCTTCAAGGGCTGATCTCCCGGCTCGAAACCGAAGAGACGATCGACGGTGCCGCCCTTCAGGACGCGCTTCGCGGCGTCGAAGCCTCCGCCATGCCCCCACCCCGGCGACGCGCTCGCCGACCCTGAAGGGGTCCGTCCGCAGGGACTCTTTCACGGCCGCCCCGCGAACCGCAACCATTCGGAATCGCAAGGCGTTCGGATGGGTATGACCACCTCTGCTCGCGTGCCCGCCCACCTAACGCCGTCGGCGGGAGAATCGGTGCGAGTATGCATCCTCGGAGGCACGCTCATCGGTTCGGACGAGCGTGATCGAAGAGGCGTTGGAGCGAAGCGAGATTTCGGGCGGCAGGCTCGACGCGTTGTATCGGGACCACGCGCCGTCGGCGCGGCGGCTGGCCTATCTGCTGACCGGCGACCGCTGGGCGGCCGACGACATCGTGCAAGATGCTTTCGTGCGGATTGCCGGCCGCTTCCTGGATCTGCGCGACGCGCAGTCCGCCCAGGGATACGTGCGACGCACGGTCGTCTCGCTCGTCATCGCGCGGCATCGTCGCAGGAAGGTCGAAGCGCGCTACGCCGAGCGACAGCGCGCCGAGCGACACGAGCCGCACACCGATCCCGACCCGGCGGAGCGCGACGAGATATTCAAGGGCCTGTCGCGGTTGTCGGAGCGGCAACGCGCGGCGCTCGTGCTTCGCTACTACATGGACCTGAGCGATGCCGATATCGCCGAAGCGCTTGGATGCCGGCCGGGCACGGTCAAATCGCTGCTGTCGCGCGGCCTGGAGTCGTTGCGTGGAGTGATGAGTGATGAATGAGGATCTGGAACGCCGCCTCCGCCGGTCGCTGAGCGAACGGTCGGCCGATCCCCTGCGCGGCGAGTCCTCGTTGCCCCGTCCGACGCGCCGGCGCGCTCGCGCGCGACGCGCGACCAACGCCCTCTCCGCGGTGCTGGCGGCCTCGATCGTCATTGCGGGAACGACGACGCTGATTTCGCAGCGCTCGGCCGGCCCTCCGGCCGCGTCGCTTCCCCCTGCCTCGCCGACGCGTGTGCCCGAGCCGTCGGCGACGGCCGCGCCGACGGTCGAGCCCGCCCCGCGGTCGACGCCGGTGCGCTCGGCGCTCGCGCGAGTCGCCGAGGTTCCCGACGCGGGCGCGAAGATTGCCGCGCACGGCGGCGTCTGGGTGATCGCCACGACGCGCGTGCTCAAATACACGACATCGGGCCGGCTGGACGGGCGGATCGTGCTTTCCGACATCGCCGGCGCGAACGCGGTGCTGGAACCGCGCGTCGTGGCCGCCGACGATGGGGGCGTCTGGATCGCCGGCGCCGGTGCGGATGACGTGGATCGCACGCTCGCGACGGATCGGTGCGATGCGATCGAACCGGCCGGCGGCGACCGCGACGGAGAAGCGTTCGTGATGCGCATCGACGCCGGCACGATGTGTCCGTCGGTGCTGATCAAACTCGGCGTCGCCTCCGAGCCGGACGCCTCCGAGCCGGGCTTGCTGCCGACGCCGTCTTCGTCGCCGGCTACGGCGCGCTCGCGGTTCGTGCGATGGCACGGGCTTGCGTTCGCCGCCGGCTCGCTGTGGATCGGCGCCGACGGCGGCATGCTGCGCGCCGACCTCGCCGCCGGCACGCTCGAAGAGGTCGGCGTCGACGCATATTCGGTGGGCGCCGGGTTCGGCAGCATCTGGGCCGCCGTATCGCAGAACCGTGGCACGCCCGGCGAAGACAACTTCATCGCTCGCATCGATCCGGCGACCGCGCGGGTCATCGCCACGATCGACGTGCCCCCGGCCGACCCGTCAACGACGACCGACTTCGCCGAAGTGCACGTCGGACCCGACGCGGTCTGGGCGGAAGGGTGGGGCATCGTCGCGCAGATCGACCCGGATCAGAATCGAGTCGTTGCCGGCTACGACGTCGGTGGTGAGCATCTGATGGGTGATATGGCCTCGGGGGACGGTCGCTTCTACCTTGCCGACAACGGACCGAAAGCCGACGGCGTGTGGGTGATCGACGCGACGCGACGAGTGCTGCTTCGCAAGATCGCGACGGGAGCGCCCGCGAACGGAATCGCGCTCGCGGGCGACCGGCTCTGGTTCAGCCGCTCCGGCGAGATCTGGCGCTTGAAACTCGAATAGAACGTGCCGATGCAACCGATCGCGGGCGGCGAACGTTCTGTTGGGCATGAGACGAGGGACGACAGTCGCAGTGACGATGGCGCTCGGCGTCGTGGCGGCGGCATGCCGGGCAAGCGTCGCGCCGCCCGGCACGGCGGTGACCCGGACGGCGGTCCAGTCGATCGCTTCCCTGCCGGGCGGCTTGGAAACGCCCTCGCATCAGCTCGTGGCCCCGGTGGCCACGCGGCCGCGGGTCGCGACACCGTCGGCGCGACCCGATCCGTGCGGGACGCGCCGGCCGGCGGGGTACCGGCTGCGCAGCGGCTATCCGACGCGCGACGGCCGGCGAAACCCGCAAGACGCCGCGCTCTACCTGCAAGCCGTGCTGTCCGATTCCGCGACCTCGAAGACGCAGAAGATGTGCCTGGCCACGCGTGCCGCGAACGGCGTTCTTCGAAGCGCGATCGAGCGTGACGGCGCGCTGTTGTTTCCCTATTCGTTTTCCTACGGCTTCGGCGCCGCCGGACGGGTGCGCGCGCCCTGGTTTTCCGGCTTGGCGCAGACCACGCTGATGGGATCGTTCCTATCGATCGCGCGTCTGACCGGTGACGCGGCCTATGAGCGGGCGGCCCGATCAACGTTCGAATCGCTGCTCCTTCCGCGCGCATCCGGCGGACTCGTCGACGAAGCCGGCGGCGGCGCGTGGATTCAGGAGTATCCGAGCCCGACGCCGTCATACGTGCTCAACGGGCATCTGTTTTCGATCATGTCGGCGCGTTCGTTCGCCGAGGTGACCGGGGACGCCCGTGGCCGCGACCTGTTCGCTCGCGGTGCGACGGCCGCCGCGGCGCTGTTGCCGCTGTTCGACGTTCCGACGCCGGGCGGCTCGATCAGCGCCTACGACCTGCTTCGACGGAGTGACGGCACCGAGATCAGAATCGCCGGAGCGGTCGTCGAAGAAGCCGTCGTCGTCGACGGCGCCGGGCGCGTCGTTGCGCGACCGGATCACGCGGCGATCGCGACGGGAGTCCGGCCGCGCTACCCGGTGTCGGTTCGTGCCGTGCCGCGCGTGTTCCTGCGCGTCGCGTATCGCGGCGCCGGCACGCTTGAGGCACGACAGGAAGGCGGGTGGATCCGGATCGCGACGCTCGACGCGGCCGCATCGCCGGCCACGATCGAGATCCCGCAACGCTTCCAAGGCCGCACCATCAATATGCGCTATCACGCCATCCACGTAGACGTGCTTCGCCGGCTCGCGCGCGCCTCGGGCAACGCCGAGTTCTCGCGATGGGCCGATCGCTGGGCCCGGTGACGTGGCGCGCGGGCTCGGATAGTCTGCGCTCGTGACGGTCATCCGAGACGCTTTCGATGCGGACATGCGGCGACGGCCGCCGCCGGACCGCCCCGGTGTTCGCGTTGAGATCGAGCCACGTATTCGCCGCACGATCGGCCTCGACGATCGCGGATGGTTCGGGGTCGAATGGTCCGACCTCGACGAGGCGACCGCCGCCAAGGCGATTGCGCGCGAAATCGCCATCTTCGCCGCGCTCGGGCATCCCTTCGAATGGAAGTATTACGACTACGACTCGCCACCCGACTTGGAGCAGCATCTGGTCGACGCCGGACTCGTCAAAGAAGAGGACGAGTCGGTAATGATCGGCGAAGTCGCGACCCTGCCGCGCACGAAGCCGCCGTCCGGCGTGCGGATCGTCGAGGTGACCGACGAGACGGGCGTGGACATGCTGGTCGAGGTGCACCGGATCGCGTTCGGACGCCCGCAGGCGCGCTATCGCGAGACGCTGCTCGCGCAGATCGAAAGCGGCGATGCGACGAACGTGCTCGCGGTTGCGCTGGCCGGCGATGAGCCGGTCTGCGCCGCGCGACTGGAGCTGCCGCCCGGCAGCCGTTTCGCGAGCCTGTGGGGCGGCGGCACGATTCCCGAATGGCGGGGTCGCGGCATCTATCGCGCGCTGGTTTCGTGGCGCGCGGACCTCGCGGCGGCTCGCGGCTACGCCTACCTTCACGTGGACGCATCGCCGCTGAGCCGGCCGATTCTGGAGCGCTTGGGTTTCGTGCGCATCGCTCGCACGACGCCGTATGTCTGGGCGCCTGGGCGCGAGTAGGCACAACCGGCACGCAAGCAACCGAATTGCGTCTCGCAGCAACTTTGTGTGTCATGGTCGAACCATGCCGCCGACGCCGCAAACCCTGACGATCCTGTTCGCCGACATTGCCACGCCGCCGGGGCTTCGGGACGGCGGCGCGGAAGCCGTACCGTTGGCGTGGCGCGAGGTCGGCGATCTGATCGCCGCCCACGTTGAGCGGCACCAGGGACGGTCGCTGCGCGCGGCCGGTGGCGCGACCGCCGTGTTCGCGTCGGCGAGTCCGGCGGTCGCCTGCGCCGCCGAGATCCAGCGCGGTCTGCTCGACGAACGAGCGGCGGGGCGGTTCGACTATTCGACCGTCCGGATCGGCGTGACCGCCGGTGACGTCGTCATCGACGACGGCGAGGTGCGAGGGCGGGCAGCCGAGGCGGCCGCGATCATCACCGCGAAAGCGTCGCCGGGCCAGATTCTGGTCACCGAGATCTGCCGGGACCTTGCCGGCGCCGTTCCGGGAATCGAGTTCGCGGACATCGGCCGTTACCGGCTGAAGGGGTTCCCGGAACGCGTCCGCATCTTCGAGGCGCTCTGGCGCGATGCCACGCTGCGCCCGCTGCCGGCGCTGGAGCGGACGCCGTTCGTGGGACGAGCCGGAGAGGTTGCGGACATGCGCCGGTTTCTTGATGCCGTCGACCGCGGCAGCGGCGGCGTCGTGCTGATCGCCGGCGAACCCGGCGTGGGCAAGTCGCGCCTTGCCGAACAGGTCGCCGGCGAAGCGCGGGCGCGCGGAATGACAACCGTGGCCGGACACTGCTACGAAACACCGTCGGCGCCGCTGATCGCCGTGACCGAGATGATCGAGCATGCGCTGAGTCTTGCCGGGCCTGCGGCGGCCGAGATTCTCGGGGACGACGCGTCGCGGATCGCGACGCTGGTCCCATCGATTCACGATCGGTTCGATGTCGCGGCGTTGCCGGACGTCGCGCCGGCGCATGGGCTGCGTCTGCTGCTCGATGCGGTCCGTTCCGTCGTCGACCGGGCGTCGCAGCGCCGGCCGATCGTCTTGATCTTCGAAGACGTGCATTGGGCAGACGAAGAAACGTCTGCGTTCCTGGCGCACATGGCCGAATGGGTCTCGCGGCATTCCGTTCTGATCGTTGCGACCGCGCGCACCGCGGAAGCCGCCGGCGCACCGGTCGCCGCGGTCCGCGAGGACATGATCCGGCGGCGTCTTGCGCATCAGTTCACGCTGCAGCCGTTCGGCGAAGACGACGTCGGCGCGATGGTTCGCGCCATGTCCGGACGGACGCCGGAGGCATCGCTGGTCGCCGCGCTCCGGCAAGAAACCAGCGGCAACGCATTCTTCATCGAAGAAGTGGTTCGATTCCTCGCCGAGCAGAACCAACTCGTCGACGACCGCGGGCATCTGGTCGCCACGATGAATATCGAGCCCGGCCACGTGCCCGAATCGGTCCGGCTCGTGATCGAACGGCGACTGGAACGTCTTGGCGGCGCGACCATGCGCCTGCTTCGCGCCGCCGCCGTCGCCGGCCGCGCTGTGACGCTGCCGTTCCTCGAAGCCGTCGGCGAAGTCGAAGGAGACGCGCTTCTGGACGCGATCGACGAAGCCGAACGAGCCGGCATCCTGATCTCGAGCGGCGAAGGACACCGGATGACGTTCGGCTTCGCGCACGAGCTCAGTCGCCAGACCATTCTCGCCGGCGTTTCCGGCGTGCGTCGCCAGCAACTGCACGCATGGGTTGCCGGCGCGCTCGAACGCGTCACGCCGGATCCGTCGAAGATCGCGAGCGAGATCGCCGCGCACTGGGATGCGGCCGGTCCGGCGGCCGACCCGGAAAAGGCATTCTCGTACCTTCTCGAAGCCGGCCGCCGGGCGCTGGATGCGGCTGCGCCGGCCGATGCCGCAGCGCGGTTCGAGGCCGCGTCGCGGTTCGCCCGCGCCGGCCAGCAGCCCGAAGCCGAGGCCTTGTTCTGGCTCGGGCGAGCGCGGTTCATCGCCGGCGACATCGACCCCGCCGAGGAGTCGCTGACGCGTTCGATGGAACTGTCGGTGGCTTTGGACGATCCGCCGGCCGCGGCCGCCGCCGCCCGGGTTCTGATCGGCGTCCTGTCGCGGATGGGCCGCTTCGATCGGGCCCGCGACGTCGCGCGACGCGCGATCGATGCGCACGGCGAGCGACGCACCGCGGAGCGCGCATGGATGACCGGCTGGCTCGGCTTCCAAGAAAGCGAAGACGGGGCGCCGGAGACGGGTGAGCCGATGATGGCCGAGGCGCTTCGCGACGCCGAATCGTGCGGCGAGGCGGTCCGCGCCGCGATCCTGTGCTTCCGCGTCGCGCATTTCGCCGCATGGGGCCGGCTCGACGAAGCCGTGTCCGACGGAACCGCAGCCGTCGCACTGCTCACCACGCACCGCGACCTGTATCAACTCGCCGGTGCGCGCGTCGCGCTCGCTTGGTCGCTCGGCTTCCTCGGACGCCTTCGCGAATTGGACGAAGTCTCTTCCGAACAACAGGCCGACGGGCAAGCAATCGGCCACCTGCAGTCGATCATGAACGCGCACTACGCGCGTGGGCTCGTCCGGCTGGCGTCCGACGGCGACATCGCCGGCTACCACGCGCATCTGGATTCGATTCAAGATCAGTCGATGACGGGATCTCCCCACGTTCGCGCTCACTGGCTCAACCATCGGGCCGCCGCGGATTTCTGGGCAGGGGAGTGGGATCGAGCCGCGGCCCTGTACGAGGAAGCCGGACGGCTGGAGCCTCCGTCGGCGTGGAGCGGACACTCGATCGGATTGCTCGCCCGCGTTCGGGCGCTGACCGGTGACGTCGAGGGCGCGCGCCGGTTGCTCGAGCAGGCCGATCCGTTCCTTCCCGGATCGGACGGTCCGGTCTCGGCCGGATCCCGGCTGATGGCTTCCGCCGTCGTCGAAGCCGCGATCGACGCGGGCGATCGCGAGCGGGCCGCCGCGTTGTATCCGGCGATGCTCGGCGCGATCGACGGCGGCATGATCCTTCGTCCGTACCACGATTTCCGGCTCATGCGGCTGGTCGCCGCGCGCGCCGCCGTCGCCGCGGAGCGATGGGACGACGCCGAGACGCATTTCGTCGTTGCGCTGCATCACGCCGACGAGTTGCCCGTTCGATTCGAGCGGCCCGACGTGCTTCGCCATCACGCCGCGATGCTGCTCGAGCGCGGGGCGGCCGGCGCCGACCGCGCTCGCGCCGCGGCGATGCTGGAGGAGGCGGCGGACGGATACCGGCGGCTCGGAATGCGGCGGCACCTGGACGAAGCCCGCCGCGGCCTGGACGAGGCGCGGTCGCCGGCCGGTCACTCCAGCCGTGATCACGCCGGCGATCACGCCGGTCCGGCGCCGACCGGATTCGTGCTCCGCCGCGAGGGCCACTTCTGGACGGTCGGGAGCGGCGCGAGCCTCGCGCGCGTCAAGGACTCGCGGGGTCTGGGCTACATCGCGCACCTGGTCGCTCACCCCTCGCACGAGATCCACGTGCTCGACCTGGTCGGGCTTGCCGGCGGGGTGGCACCGGGCGGGTCGGCCGAGCGGCGCGCGCTGGCGTCGAGCGACGCCGGCGAGGTCCTGGACGAGCGGGCTCGCCGCGAGATCGGCGAGCGGATTCGGGAGTTGCAGCAGGATCTCGACGAGGCCGAAGGGTTCGGGGATGCGGGCCGCGCCACACGGGCCCGCGAGGAGCTGGACGCGCTCGCCGACCATCTGACGGCCGCGACGGGGCTGGGGGGCCGCTCCCGCCGAGCCGGATCGGCCGCCGAACGCGCCCGCGTCAGCGTCCGGAACAGCATCGCGGCCTCCCTGAAAACGGTCGAGGCGCAGGACCAAAATCTTGCCCTTCACCTGCGGAATTCCATCAAGACGGGCGCGTTCTGCTCATATAGCCCCGACCGGCCGGTCACTTGGGACCTGTAGGCCCGGCGAACCCGGCGAACAATGTTTCGGGCCTTCTAACGCCCTTGGGTCGACGGACCGCCGGGGAGGGCGGGCCGGGATGGGAGATGAGGGCATGGCAAACCGGGAAGAGAAGATCGAGCGGCTCCGCGAGGTGCCGTTTTTGTCCGTATGCACGACCGAGCAGCTCGCTGAGATCGCCCGCATGGTGGACGAGGTCCGCGTGCTTCCCGGATACGTGCTGGCCGTGGAAGGCCGGCCCGGCCATTCGTTCTACGTGATCGTCGACGGACGCGCATCGGTGACGCTCGGCGGTCGATCGATCGTGAGCCTCGGGCCGGGCGACTTTTTCGGCGAGATGTCGATCTTGGAGTCCCAGCCTCGGTCGGCGACGGTGACGGCCGAGACGCCGATGGTCCTCTACGAGGTTCACGTCGCCGCCTTTCACGAGATCTTGCGGCGCGCCCCAGAGGTCTCCACCGAGATGCTCCGCACGCTCAGTTACCGGCTCCGCCTCGCCGAAGGCGCTCCGACCTACGAGGACGCCAAGCCGGGATCCTGACGCGCTCCTACGCGATCAGCGCGTGCGCCCGGCGGAGCAAGCGCAAGCTTTCGATCGGACCGGCGTAGCCGTCGTAGCCGCCGACAACGCCGACGCCCGGCATGGTCGCGCCCGCGTCGACGAACGCGGCCAGCGTTTCGGCGATCTCGTCGAGCGATCCGGTCGCGGCGATCGAATCGATCATGCGATCCGACAGCGCCGACAGCGCGCCCGGCAGATCGCCGACGCCGAGCCGCTCCGCGAACCCTTCGAGATCGTCGGCGAATCCGCTCGCGACGAGCGTGTCGCGATAGAAGGGAAGCGTCAGGTAGGGGATGAGCTGGCGGCGGATCGCGTCTCGCGCGCCGGCGCGATCCGGACCGGGCGCGGCGAACAGGCAGGGGAAGATCGACAGATCGGCCGCGCTTCGGTTGCCGGCGGCCGCGCCGGCGCGAAGGTTGGGAACGACGACGTCACGGATGTGCCGGGGCGAGGACAGCCACAGGATCGCCCCGTCGGCCAGCTCGCCGGCCAGTTGCAGCATTTTCGGACCGAGCGCGCCGATCATGATCGGGATGCTTTCGGGTGGGCGGAATCCGAGGAAGCCGAAGGCGGCGCGGAATTGCTCGCCGTCGTGCTGCACCGACGCGTCGCGCAGCAGCGCGCGCAGGATCGTCACGTAGTCGCGCATCGCGCTGAGCGGGCGGGCGAACGATTGGCCGTGCCACGATTCGACGAGCGCCGCATGCCCGGTGCCGATGCCGAGCACGAATCGTCCGCCGGTGGCTTCGGCAATCGTGCCGGCTTCTTGCGCCATCGTCACCGGCGTGCGCGTGAAGATCGGAACGATGCCGGTTGCGAGCTTGATGCGCGACGTGCGCGGGCCGATCGCGGCGAGGGTCGTGAGCGCGTCGCGCCCCGCGATGTGCGGAAAGCCTGCGATCTCGAAGCCGAGCTCTTCCGCAGCCGTCACCCGCGCCGCAAGATCGTCGATCGAGCGTGCCGTCAGAAAGAAGCATCCGAGCCGTTCCATATCGTGTTCTCCGATCCGTCGCCGATGGAGTGCGGCTCTGTCTACCACCGTCCGGCCCGAGAAAAAAGCTACTCCCCGGTAATGCGCGTGCCGCTTTCCCGCACCGGGTACGCTGTGCGTCGCTTTCGAGGGAGGCTTCGGGCGCTCGTGCGCTTATTCCTTGTCGAAGAAGGCGCGACGGTTCTTCGCGGCGAGCCGGGCGGTCTCGGCGATGCGCTTCGCGCGGGTCTCGGACCGCTTGGCGCTGCCGATCCAGAACAAGATCGCGCGCCGGGACGAAGGGCTGAACGCGCCGAAGTTGCGCGAAGCCTTCGCCGCGGCAAGCGCGCGACGCAGATCCGCCGGAACGATCAGATTCTCCGCGTCGTCTCCGGCGGTCCACGCGCCGTTGCGCTTCGCGACTTCGATCGCGGCCATGCCCCTCTCGGTCATCAACCCCGCGGCGATCAGCGCCGCGACCCGACGCTTGTTCGTCGCCGACCAGTTGCCCTTGGGCTTGCGTGGGGTGAACAATTGCATCGAGCGCTCGCCGTCGAACGGCTTGGCGAGGCTGTCGATCCAGCCGAAGCACAGCGATTCCTCTACCGAATCCTCATAGGACAGCCGTTGCTTGCCGGTGCTCTTCTTGAACGACACGAGCCACACGCCGGTCGAGGTCGCGTGGTTCCTCGCGAGCCACGAGCGCCACGCCGCGCGGCTGCGCGGGTGGACGGTTTTGGTGACCGGCATCGCCGGCGAGTCTAGCCCGCGGCGGCATCGAACCCCGTTCGAGCCGTTTCGACGGCTACGCGGGAGGCGACATGGTGATAATGCCGCCCCTGAAAATAGGATCGCGGGGGAGCCGGTGTGACGCGCCGCCGGCCGCCGGCCCCTCATCGGCCGGCGGCCACGCGACACGACGGGGTTATCCGGAGATCACCGACACGGACAGGTTCCCGAAGTTGGCGCTGTAGACGCGGCCGGTGGGGGTGGCCGTCGTCGCGGTCGGCTTCGACCCCGAGATCGCGACCGGCGTCACCAATCCCGTGCGGGCATCGAGTCCGCTGACGCGACTCGGCGAGGTGAACTCGGGGACCCACACCATGTTCGAGACGGGATCGAACGAGATCCATTCGGGGCCGCTGAATCCGCCGTAGACGCTCAAGACCGACGTGCCGCGGATCACCGTGATCGTTCCCGTCAGAAAGTTGGCGGCGAACACGCGACCACGAATCGAGTCGAACGCCAGGCCCCACACGCCGGCCGGCGTGGGGACGCTGCCGGTCGTGGCGAGCGTCGCGCCGTCGAGCACGCGGATGGATTGCTCGCCGATCATTCCGAGCCACACCCGGTTGGTCACCGGATCGACGGCCAGCCCGAGCGGACCGCCGCCGGTTCCGACCGCGCGGATGAGCGTTCCGCTGGATGCGTTCAGCGAGACCAGAACGTTGGCCGAGTAGCACGCGACGTAGAGAATGTTCGTCACCGGATTGTGGGCCATCCCCCATGCGCCGGTCGGCCCGGTGCATTGTGGGATCACGATCGGCGCTTGCGCGACGGCTCCGGTTCGCGAGTTCAGGATCGCAACGCGGTTGGTTTCGCCGACGGCGACGTAGACGCGACCGCGGAGCGGATCGACGACCAGTCCGTGCGGAGCGGGGCCCACGGACGTGGTGGCGACGACGCGCAGCGTGCGCTCGTCGATGGTCGAGACGGTGCCGCTGCCGGTGTTGCCGACGAAGACGCGGCGTGTCAGCGGATCGTGCGCGACCGCACCCGGCGCCGAGCCGACGCCGACGGATTCGATCTCTTGCGGCGTGCCGAGCAGCGCGCGCGCCGGCGAGGGAGCCAACGCGGCGAGCACGAGCACGGACATGAGGATTTTGGAGCATGCAAGCAAGCGAGACTTCGACATTCGCTTCCTCCCCGGTGCTGTTCGGGAACGAGCGTCCTCGTGGGACGAGCGTTCCACCCTGGCGGTCCGGCGGGGCCGTGCTGCGGCGCCTTTCTCGTCGCGACGGGGGTTCGCGGCCCGTGTGCCGGTTCAGCCGGAATGAACGATTGCCCTCATATCCGCGTTTCACCCCGGGGAAAGAAAATTGGGCGACTCACAGAGAAAATCGCTTTGCGCCCGGTACATATCGGGCGGCGGCGGACAAACTGGGCCGCTTAGAGGAAGCGGCGGCCGCCGGCGAACTCGTGATCGAGGCCGGATTCGGCGAGCGTGACGATCTCGACGGTCTTGCCGGTGCGGGGCGCGTGGAGCATCGCGTCGCCGCCGAGGAAGAACCCGACGTGGTGCACCCTGCCGTTCGTCGCGAAGAAGATCAGGTCTCCGGGAAGCAGATCGTCTCGGCGTTCGATCTTTCGTCCGACGGTGACTTGGCCGAACGAGTCGCGCGGAAGCAGCACGCCGTGCGTTCGGTAGACCTGATAGGTGATGCCGGAACAGTCGAAGCCCCATGCGGAGCTGCCGTCCCACAGATACGGCAAGCCCAGGAAGCGCCGCGCGTCGGCGAGGACCGACTCGACCGTCTTCGGTTGCGCCGGCCGGGACGCATCGTGCACCGACACGTCCGCCGCGCTCAGAAACACCGTCCCCGGACCCGGGCTCCATGCCTCGACGCGGTCCCCGTGCTCGGCCACCAGCGGAAGCCGGGTCGCGTAGCCGACTTCGAGCACGCGTTTGCCGGCTGCGTCGGCGAGCCACGTCGTCTTCGCGATCACCGTCACCAGCCGCTGCGCGTCGGGGACTCGCTTCGGGCTGAGCTGCCGGGCCGGAACCCATCCCGGATAGCCGCGCGCATCCCACGGGCTCTTTTGAGAGGGAACCGCGATCTTCAGCCAATCGCCCTTCACTCCCGTGATCAAGATTCGCTCGCCGTACAACACCGAGGTGTTGACCCGCGTGGGACTCAGCGCGCGACGCTGCGCGGTGGTCATCGCGGCAAGCCAGCTTATGTAGCGAACCGGGTTTTCGAGCGCGGGAGCGTCGACGGTGCGGGCGGCGCCGGCCGATCCCCACGCGGTCAGGACGGCAACCGCAACCGAGGCTTCGTCGCCCGCGGTGAATCGTCGCGGCAAAGCCGGGTGCGTCGCCGGGGGCGTCGAGGCGGCAACGGCATTCGAAGGCGAAGGCGTCGGGGTGGGCGCGGGCGAAGGAGAATGATTGGTGGGCGAGGACGAGGGCGCGACGACCGGCTCGGGCGCGGCGCTGCACGCGCTCGCGGCGAGCGCGAGCACGAGCGCAACCAGAACCCCCCGCCGACTCATCACCGAATCATCGGGCAGGGGGGGCGGGCTTCGCAACGGCGATCGCTCGCTCGCGACCTGCTTGTGCCGGATCGTCCCCCCGTGGATCAGGCCGGAACGAGCACGAGCGCCGACGCGACACCGCGCTCGCCGCGAACCGGATGGTTGACGGCCCGGCCGTGCGCAACGAAGGTCGACGAGCCTCCGCCGTCCATGTTGAGCGCGTCCACCGCGCCCATCGAGCGCATGAACCGCATCGCGTCGAGCAGCCGGACCCCCCGCCAGTAGGAGCCTTGTCCGCCGTCGATCACGGCCAGCATCATCGTTCCGTCCGCCGTCCGGCCGGCCAGCGTGCGGGCTTGCTCGTTGTAGAACGACCAGGTTCGATCCGCAAACGCCTGTCCTCGGTTCAGCAAGAGGGCCGGCCAGCCGCCGGTGAACGTATCCGCGGCAGGCGGCGCCGCGAACGTCAGCTCGGCCTCCCCGGTCGCGTGTCCGGCCAGAACGTCCGTCCAGAGCGACGACAGCAGATCCGCGTACCAACCGTGCGCGGAAAGCACCATCGTGCCGGGCAGGATGGACGCGCTTCCCGCCGCGAAACCGCGGACCATTCGAACCGGCAGCGGCTCGCCGAATCGGGGCTTCGCGTCCGGCTCGACGGGAGCGAGCGTGATTTCGAAGCCCGAGCCCGTTTGCGTGGTCGGCGCCCAGACGTCGGTGTAGAGGATCGCCTGGCCGGATCCGCGCGGCGTGTTCAAGCCGTGAACGTAGAACGGTTCGGTTCGGTCTGGATACCGGGCGAAGAACCGAATCGTGGTCGTGAGGGTCGCGATCGCCGTCGAGCCGTCGCCGGCTTGCATCAGATGGTGCCGGGACGACGGCGGGCTTTTCAGGAACGCCGCATCGGAGGCCATCCCGCCGGCCGGCTGTCCCGAACCGAATGAAAATAGGTCGCCGTTCACGCCCAGCAGACAGTCCGTGCGCGCGCACATCGACCGAACCGTTTCGGTTCCTCCCGCGATCCGTTCGTTCGAGACGACGACCCTCATGCGTGCGCCCGCATCGGGGCGGATGAAGGCCACGTTGACGTTTCGACGCGGATTCGTCGCGACGTAGCGCACGTGCGTGACGCCGTCGGCCAGATGATCGACGCCGGCGATTGTGTAGCCGCGGGGAAGCGGGAACGAGGACGCGTCGGCCGCGCGGGCGGCGGGCGCGACCAGCGCCTGCAGCGCGACGAGCAACACGATGACGCGACCACGACCCCCGGCGACCATGGCGGCCAGGCTACCGACTGGTCCCGCGGCAATCCACAAAGCAAGCCGCCTTTTCTGCCGCAGTGGCGCGATCGCCGTCGCGTTCACTGCGAGCCGACGCGCCCGTCCGAGTGGCGAGCGGCGAGCCGGCCAGGCATGATGCACGGCCGTGGGCTACCGCCATTGGGTTTTCCTGCACCTCGCCGGCGTCTTCGGATTCCTGGCGTCGCACGGCGTTTCCATGGCCGCCGCGATCAGGCTCCGCAAGGAGCGAGACGTTGCGCGCATCGGCGGCCTGCTGGACGTATCGGCCCGCACGACCGGCGTGATGTATGCATCGTTGGGGGCGCTCCTGGCGGGAGGGGTCGGGGCGACGTTCGCGGGCGGTCTGTGGTCCTTCGGTTGGATCTGGGCGGCGCTTCTGGTGCTCGCGGTTGTGACGCTGGCGATGATCTTCATGGCCAAGCCCTACTATCAAAAGGTCCGCTTCGTCGCCCGCGCGGTGGCGGAGGGATCGAAGGCCGTCACCGGTGAGCAGGTGGACGAGATGCTTTCGACGAGCCGGCCCACGACCATCATGGGAATCGGTTTCGTGGGTTTGACGCTGATCCTGATCCTGATGATCTTCAAGCCGACGCTCGGGATCGCGCCCGCGCAGGTTCCGGTGGTCATCCCGACCGGTCCGACGGTGCAGGTCGCCGCCGACGACTCGAACTCGTTCATCGAGGATCAGCTGTCGGCTCCGGCCGGCGTGGCGTTTTCGATCGTGTTCGAGAACCGCGAATCGGGCGTCCCGCACAACG
This sequence comes from Actinomycetota bacterium, assembly GCA_036398095.1. GTDB lineage: Bacteria > Actinomycetota > AC-67 > AC-67 > AC-67 > DASWHR01. Next base: position 51,717 of record DASWHR010000024.1, on the reverse strand, counting down.
TCGCCGTCTATACCGACCCCGCGGCGCGGACGAGCATTGCCGTCGGCGTGACGTTCCCCGGTCCCGGCACGCGCGTCACGCGGGTGCCGGCGATGGATGCGGGGACCTACTTCTTTCGCTGCGACGTGCATCCCGGCGACATGACCGGCACGCTCGTGGTCGAATAGGGCGATGGCCTACGCCACGATCGTCGTCGGAACCGACGGATCCGAAACGGCCGCCAAGGCGGTCGAGAAGGCGACGCTGCTCGCGCGCCGCATGGGCGGCCGGATCGTGCTCGTGTGCGCGACGGCACCGACCGGCCTGACCTCGGCGCGCGCAACCACGTTGCTTCGCGACGCCGCCGATGACGTGAAGAAGAACGGCATCGACGTGGAGACGCTGCACAGCCCGGGTCCGCCCGACGACGTCGTGCTGGGCGTGGCGACCGGGCGGCGGGCGGATCTGATCGTGGTCGGAAACGTCGGCATGCGCAAGGCGAGTCGCATCCGCATGGGTCCCGTTCCCGAGCGCATCGCGCGTGAGGCGCCCTGCGACGTCTTGATCGTGTTCACCAAGGATGAGCCGGCCGGCGGGACCGGAGATGCGATGCGGCCGTACAAGGGAATCCTCGTCGGCGTCGACGGTTCCCCGACGGCCGCCGAGGCCGCGCGTACCTCGTTCGATCTGGCGATGATGTTCCGCACCGAAGTCACGCTGCTCTACGTCGCCGGCGACCCGCTGGTCGGATCGATCGTGCTCGAACAGGTGATGAAGCAAAAGCCGAACGCGACCGCGGCCGTGACTAAGATCGTCGAAGGCGACCCGGCGGAAACGATCTGCGCCGTCGCGCGGGACGAGGGCTTGCAACTGATTGTGGTCGGCAATCGCGGGTTGACCGGCGCGCGGCGCGTGGTGACCGGCAGCGTCCCCAGCCAGGTTGCGCACGGTTCCCCCTGCGACGTCCTGATCGTGAAGACGTCGAACATGACGCTCGACGACCTCGCGCCGGGCGGCGGCGGGCTGGTAGACGTCGGCGGGCGCAAAGTCGCGGCGTACCGCGCCGAGGACGGTACGGTGATTGCACTGTCTCCGCGGTGCCAGCACATGGGATGCACCGTCGGATGGAACGGCGCCGAGCAGACCTGGGACTGCCCGTGTCACGGCTCGCGCTACGCGAAGGATGGAGCGGTGATTCAAGGCCCGGCCGCCAAGGCGCTCGACCCGCTGGATCTGGACGCGCCCTCGTCGTAGCGCGTCAGATCCGAACGCCTTCGCGTCGCAGCAGCGTTCGTTTCCATTCGATCGATTCCGCGTTCGGGCCGCGGATCGCGCCGCCGGCGTGCACGACGCGATGCGCCGGAACGAGCAAGTCGATCGGGCAGCGGCGCAGCGCGTTGCCGACCGCTCGCCATGCCCGCGGCCGGCCGATGTCGAGCGCGACGTCGGCGTAGGAGGCGATGGTCCCGTACGGGATGCGCGTCACCGCGCGATAGACGTCGCGGCGGATCGGCTCGAAGCGGCGAAGGTCGATCGGGGACCGGCGCGTGTCGCCGCCGGCCGCCCTGCGGATCCGCTCGAGAAGCGAGGCCGGAACGGATCCGTCGTCGGGCGCGTCGCCCGCGATCTCGGCGATCATCTCGCGGAAGCGAGCACGAGCCGCCGGGCCGGGTTCGCCCCCGACCACGAACGCCTCCAGGGCGATCACGCCTTTCCCCGTCCAGGCGACGAGCCCCTCGCCGAAGGGTGTCTCGATCAATCCGATGGTTGTTCGCACGAGCGAAACGATAGTCCGACCCGGCCCATTCCGGCCGGGCGAGCAGGATCCCACCGAACCGGGTCGAAAAGGATTGAAAACTGGTATCACCGATCGGGGGGGATGGGATCATGGGAATGCGGACCAGAATCGGAGCGGTGCTGCTGGCGACCGTGGCCATCGCAGCGCCGGTGCACGGCAATGCCGCGGCGACGCTCGGCGCGCTGGCGGGAACGGGCGTCAGCGAGTTCGGTGAGTGCGTGCCCGACTCGCTCCAAGTGACGATCCAGGGGACTGAGGTCGCGACCGGCGAGTGGACCTTTTCGGCCCACGCGGTCAACACCGATCCGCTCTGCCAGTTCCCCGCGATCGCGGTCACCTTCCGAGGCGAGTGGACGCCGGCCGGCGGATGCGTCCCGATGATCGTCACGAACGCCGTCATCGGCGACAGCTTCTTGTGTCTGACGGACCCGCGGCCGAGCGGGCCGCTGACCGACTACGACTTCACGATCTGCGATCGCGATCCCTGCGACCGGCCGGAGATCCCGGATTTCGTCAGCGTCTTCGTCACCGAGGCGTAGAGGAGCAGAGTCGCTCGACAGGCAACGGCCCCGCGATCCCGCGGGGCCGTTCCCATATCGAACCACATCCGTGTGATTCCTTCAGCCGGGTCGAAAAGGGGCCGATGCCCGGAACAGGGACATCATCGTCTCGTTCGAACGTATCGACGCTATGCATGCACAGGGCCCGATCTCGCAGCGCTTCGACGAAGCGCTGATCGCGGCCGCGCGACGGGCATCCTCATTCGGCTATTCGCCCCGCCGGCTCGGCCACGCGCGCGCGGCGGCGACGCTGGTGATGCAAACCGAAGCCGACCCGGAACTGGCCGTTGCCGCATTGCTTCACGACGCCGCGGAAGGGGCGATCGACGACGAGCGTGTCCGCGGAATTCGCGGCGCGTTCGGTGATCGGGTCGCGCGCGTGGTCGCGTGGTGCTCCGAGCACGGGACGCATCCGATGCCGCCGTTTCGCGGACTGGACGAGTCGCGCGTCGCGGAATTGTTGTGTGCCACGCGCGATCAGATGATCGTCGCGGCGGCCGACACCGTCGCCGCGGTGCGGACGTTGATCGTCGACCTTGCACGCGGGCCGGTCGAGGCGGTTTCGTCGCCGTCGACCGCCGATTCGATGAGCTGGTTCATGAACGAGGTTCGCGTCGCGCTCGACGATCGGCTTGTGGGCCACCGCCTCTCGGCCGAAGCCGCTTCCGCGATCGATGCGCTGGCAGCGCGGCTGCGCATTGCGTCGCCGTTTGCCGCAGCCGGCTAATAGCGCACAGGTGTTTGGAAGCGACCCCCGCCGGGTATGCCTGGAAAAGAGCATTGTTTCGGACTATGTCAGCACCCGCGGCGGGCCGGGCTCATCTGCGCCGCGCTAGACGAATAACTCGATAGCAAGCCTCCGCCTTTTCGCTCGCGGAGCCGCCACATCCGCCTTTGCGGATGCGATTGCGCCGATCACCCGCCGAACCACCGAGGGGTTCGCGTGCCGTTCGGCGCGCCGGCGAATCCAGGGAGGAAGCCCGTGATGAAGCCCGTGATCAAGAAGGTTGCACTGGCAGCGCTGGCCACCGTCATCTTGCCGATTGCCGCCATACCGGCCCCGGCGCCTCGTCCGGCGTCCGGTTCGCCGGATCCCGCGCCCGATCCGGCGGCCGGTGCGAAGCTCGCCGCGCTCATCTCGATCCGTCCGGTCGGGATTGCGATCCGTCCGGCCGACGTCGCGACAGACGCGCGTCGAGTTCCGGCGAAGGCATCGCGGACGCGCGGGTCGCGCACGTCGGCGTCGGGTGCCGGCCAACCGACGATCGCATCGTGGTACGACGAACGGCCGGCGGCGTGCTGGGATCGTCTGGGCCGTCACGCATTTCCCAAGGGGCTGCGGGTGTGGACGGCGCACAAGACGCTCCCGTGCGGCACGGCGATCGTCGTGTCCGGCGCGGCGGGGACACTCAGGGTTTGGGTCTACGATCGCGGCCCGTACGTGCGAGGCCGCGGCCTCGATCTGTCCGCCGCCGCATTCCGTGGCGTGTGCGGGTCAACCGGTCGCGGGCTGTGCCGGGTTACGTGGCGGATGGCGTAGCGGTGCCGGTTCAAGCAGTGCGCTCGCCGCGCGACTTCGCCGCCGAGGCGAAATCGATGAGTGTGGCGTCCGGCGGGGCCCCGGCATCGCCGGCTGCCGCCTCGGCGAGGATCTGTTCGAAACGTCCGGCAGAGACCGGCGGTGAGAACAAGAAACCTTGGCCCAGAGGGCAGCGCATCTGTCGCAGCCGGTCGGCTTGCTCGTGACGTTCGATGCCTTCGGCGACGACCGTCAGCCGGAACGTCTCGGCGAGTTTGATGATCGCCCGCGTCAGCGCTTCGTCTTCGGCCGACCCGCCGACGCCGTGCACGAACGACTTGTCGATCTTGATGATGTCCATCGGCAGGCGCTGCAGGTAGCTCAGCGACGAATACCCGGTACCGAAATCGTCGATCGCGAGCTGCACGTCGAGGGCCTTCAGCTCGTGAAGCTGGCGGATCGTTGCCTCGGCATCCAGCAGCAGGACGCTTTCGGTGATCTCCAGGACCAACTGTGAAGGCGCGATGCCCGACTGATCGATCGCCTCGCGCACGATCTCGACCAGGTCGGGTGCTTGGAGCTGGCGGGCAGAGATGTTGACCGCCATTTTCAAGGCGCCGAGCGACGGATACCGGTCGCTCCATTCCCGCGCCTGCCGGCAGGCGTTCACCAGGACGTGTCGTCCTACCGCATGGATGAGCCCGGTCTCTTCCGCGAGCGGGATGAACTCGCTCGGTTGCAGCATGCGCCCGCCGGGCGGCTGCCAGCGAGCGAGCGCCTCGGCGCCGTGCACGGCGCCGGTAGTCAGCGAGATCGTCGGTTGATACACGATCGAGATCTCGTCCCGCTCGACCGCGCGTTGAAGCCGTCCCTTCATCTCGAGTCGCTTCAGAGCCGCCGCCTGCATACTCGGGTCGTACAGCTCGTAGCGGCCCTTGCCGTGGCTCTTGGCCTGATACATGGCCGCGTCGGCGTTGCGCATCAAGGACTCGGCGTCGGGCGCATGACCGTGTGAGGCGATCCCGACGCTTGCGCGCACGTAGATCTCCTTGCCGGCCAGCGTGAATGGCGTTTCGAGATCGTCGATGATGCGCTCCGCGATCGCGATGGTCTCGGCGGGGAGCGACTCTTCGAGCAAGATCGCGAACTCGTCGCCGCCGAGCCTCGCGACGGTATCGGCCGGGCGGACGATATCGGCCAGCCGGTCGCTGAACTCCGACAGCAGTTGATCGCCCGCCGCGTGGCCGAGGCTGTCGTTGACCGTCTTGAAGTCGTCCAGATCCACGAACAGCACGGCGACGTCTCGGTGCGGCGTCCGCCGTCGCGCCAGCGCGTGCCGCAGCCGGTCCGTGAACAACGTGCGATTGGCCAGACTGGTCAGCGGGTCATGGTAGGCCTGGTGACGAAGCTCTTCCTTGAGACGAGTGACTTCAGCGAGTGACTTCTCCAGCCGGCCGTTCTCCAGCGCGATGCTTGCATGGTTGGCGAGCGTCTCGAATAGCTTCAGGTCTTCGTTGTCGAACGTGCTCACGTCACCGAGCCGGTTCACCACGATCAACTCGCCGAGCACGTGCGTCTCTCCGCGGAGCGGAGCGATCATGCCGTCCTTGACCTCGATGGCCGGGAAGCGCGCGCGGAACTCTTCCTCACGGACCGGCCGCGTCAGTCGCAGGCCCCGTCGCTGGTCGACCACCTGTCGGAAGACGCCGGTCGGCGGCCCGTCGGGCTCTAAGAGCTGGACGGTGTCGCCCGGACCGACGGTCGTGCGCAGCGGTCGCTTGCCGTCTCCGGGCAGCAGCACGATCTCGGCGATCTCCGCCCGGAACATCTGACGGGTCTGCTCGAGCAGCGACAGCATCGCCGCCTCCATCTCGCGCTCTTTGTGGATGATGTTCGTCGACTGGTAGAGGAACTCGATGCTTTGGTGCTTCGTTTGCTCCGAGGTGTAAGCGCGGTAGGCGACGTAGAGCGTGATCGAGGGAACCGCAAGCAGCCAGATGGAACCGGGCGAGGTCGCAAGAATCGAAACTCCGACCAGTCCGATGCTCGCGTTGGTGAGCGTGGTCACCGATCCGAACATGAGCGCCCGCGGCAATCCCGCCAGGTTGCGCGAACCTTGCGACACCCCGACCGCGACGAAGATCATCAGCAGCGCCGCGACCGTCGCCAGCAACGCCACGAGCATGGCCGCGAGCGAATCCATCACGCCGATCGTGACTTGGACGCCGGCCATCAAGCGGAACGCGGCCGTCGCAAGGCTGACCTCGAGCATGAAATGAGACAGATTGAATGCGAGCTTTACCGGCGCCTGGCGTCGGTACAGCATCAAGGCCAGTCCTGAACCCACCAGATGAGCCAGGATCAGGCCGACCGAGTCCGAGAAGAACAGACCCAGGACCAGTGGAATCTCGCTCAGCGAAAACGTGTAGTCGTCGCGGCGAACCTGGACGTGCACGCCGAAGATCTCGGCGATGAAGAACCCTCCGGCGAGCACCCACCACGGAACGTCGAAGCCGGGCCGGACCGGGTCATTGCCGAGCACCAAACCGACGAAGATGGCGACCGACGCGGCCGCGATCGTCGCAGACAGCAGCCAGACTCGCTTCGTGCCGCTGAGTTGCCGCGTGCCCCGCTTCACCGGGACAGACGGCGACTCATCCCCCGCGATGAGAGCGGGGCCGGCGGCGACGGCGTTCATGCTCGCGGCCTTATCCCCGGACGCTCGAGCGGCCTGCCGACACGCATGCCGAGCGGGATCTCACATTGGTCCAACTGACGCCGATTGAGGCTTTCACGGTGACCTCCTGACGGTGCGGCTTGTTCTCATCCGAGTATCGAGAACGCGCGCTCGCGCTGCCAGAGACCATGGTCGAGACCGAACCCCCCAACGCGGAGGGGTTCGGCCGGGCAGTCCCGCGATCGCCCGGGACTTTAGTGAAGTCCGGCGAACAGATCGGTTTCCGGCACCGGCGCGCCCGTCTCGTCGCGGTATCGCACGAATGCTTCCACGCCGAAGAATTCGTCGAACATCGCTTCCGGCATCTCGAGAAACTCGATGTTCTCCGACTGGCTCGCGTGGGCGGCCATCGAGGCGCGCTTCTGCTTCGTGTACGCCGAGACGTCGAGGACGGTGGTGATTTCGGACTCGTCCACGCCGAAGGGAGGATCGTTGGGGTCGAACTGCCAGTCGCGGGCCTTTTCGGGAAGCACTTCCAACAGGTGCCGTGCCATTCGGCCGATGGCCTGCTTGCTCACCGCCGTGTAGTAGACCTTGGAGGGGATCGCGGTCGCGGCGGCGGCGGCCAGCGTCGCCCGATTCGCTTGAATGTGGTCGGGGTGGCCGTAGAAGCCGTTCTCGTCGTAGGTGACGACGACGTGCGGCCGATAGGTTTCCATCAGCGCGGCGATTGCGGCGGCGGCTTCGTCGAGCGGCGTGTTCCAAAAGGCGTGCGGAAGATCGTTCTGCGGCCAGCCCATCATGCCCGAGTCGTGATATCCGAGCATCTCGAGATGCGTCACGCGAAGAATCTCGCACGAGCGTTCCAGCTCGGCCCGCCGGTGCGCAACGACGACGGAAGGATCGTGATCGTCGTGGTCGGGCTTGACACCGCCGGGTTGATCCCCCAACTCGCCGTTCGTGCACGTGACCAGCACGGTGCGGATGCCCTCATCCGCGCATCGTGCCAGCAAGCCGCCGGTGCCGATCGCTTCGTCGTCGGGATGCGCGTGCACCGCCATCAAGGTCAACGTAGTCATGGCGTCACAGCGTACCGGACCGATCGCCGGGTTTCAGTCGAGGTCCAAGCCGCTCATCAACCGGATCAGCACGCCGGTCTTTCCTTCGACGGCGACCGTCTCCTCGGGCAAGCGCCGCCACAGCACCAGCAACAAGTTCGACGCATGCCCGGACACGACACAGTCCGCGTCGCTGCGGCCGCGCTCGATCGAAACGCCTGTGGGATCGAACGTCGCGCGCCATGGGTCTCCCGCGTCGTCCGGCACCACCGCCAGCGACTCGCCGGATCCGGTGAGCGCCGGATCGTTGTGAGTGAGCACGATCTCGAAGAACTCGTTGAGTCCGTCGGCCGCGAGCGCGGGGTCGATCGCGGACGGCCGGCCCGTCGCGGCTTCCGCATCGAAGCGATGCACGGCGACCTCCTGCGCCTGCCGCCGCTGCACGAATCCGGCAGTCTTGTCCCGGGCCCAGGTCCACAGGGGCGTGGCCGGGTCGGCGCCGGCAAGCACCTCCGCGAGCTGCCGCCCGCCGTCTCTGATCCAATCCGGCAACGTCGTGGCGTCCGGCTTGGCCTCGCGCACGACGTCTTCGCGCCGGCGGCGTTCGCCGCGAACGATATCGAGCCAGAAGCGCTGGACCAGGGCCACGTGCTCACCGAGGTTCGTGAGCGTCCAGCCCGGACAACTCGGGACGAGGGCGTCGGGAGACGAGGCCACCAACGCGGCGATGGTCGCCGTCTCGGTGCGCACGACAGTCGCATAGTCCTTCGGAAGCACGGGCAGGAGCATATAGGGAAGGACGCCCGGCGCTCGGGCTCTTGCGCTTTTCGGTTGCTGCGGCATAGCGTTGCGGGCATGGATACTGTTGGATTGTTCAAGCGCGCCGCCGGCGATTTCCGAATGCGGCTGCAGAAGGTCACCGACTGGACGGTTCCGACGCCCTGCACCGAATGGGATGCGCGGGCGCTCGTCAATCACGTGATCAACGAAGTCATGTGGGTGCCGCTTCTGGTCGAAGGCAAGACCATCGAACAAGTCGGTTCATCGCTCGACGGGGACTTGCTGGGCGACGACGCGCTCGCCGCGTGGGACGCAGCCGTCGCGTCGGCGATAGCCGAGATCTCGAAGCCGGATGCGATGCAGCGCGTCGTGCATCTGTCGATGGGTGAGACGCCGGCCGACGAGTACGTCAATCAAGTCGCGAGCGACCTTGCGATCCACATGTGGGACGTGGCTCGCGCGGTCGGCGCCGACGAGCGGATCGATCCCGAACTGGTTGCCTTGGCGGCCGCGACGTTCGGGCCGATGTTCGACGGCGCGCGCAAAGCCGGCGTGTTCGCCGACGAGGTGCTCGTGCCCGACGACGCCGATCCGCAGACCAAGCTGCTGGCGATGTCGGGCCGCAGCGCGTAGGCGCGATCCGGGCGTCGCGGCCGGGATGCGCCGATACGCACCGAAGCGCGAAGTCGTGCCGTATCGCGCGCTCGTGCCGTAACGCGGTCGAATGCCCTGTCGCAGGACGAGCCGGGACCCTTCATACTGAAGGGGTTGGGATTCGACGCCCAGGGGTTGGCGCGTCCGCTTCGTTGGAGACTTCCGCATGAAGATCAAGCGTCTCGTTGCCGTCATTGCCTTGCTCGCCGCGATCGTGCCGGCCGGCGCCGCGTCCTCACCGCCGTCTGCGGGTGCGCGCCTGATCGCCGACGCCGGCGACTCGGCGTTCCTTCCGGCCGGGCAGGCGCACGGGCTCAGCGGTATGGCGTGGGGCGGGCGCGCGCCCTATGAGTTCCGATGGAGCGGCCCCGGCGGCGCCTCGCGGTTCGTCGATCCTGCGAACGCATCGACGGTGTTCACCACCGACGGCATGACCACCGGCGACTACCTGCTTCGCGTGACCGTCACCGATGCATCCGGCACGACCGCCTGGGACGAGGTCAAGATCCGCGTTTTCGAAACCGAGCCGCGAACGATCATGGAAGCCTCCGACACGCCGCCGTTCGGCGTTCCGGACGAGCTGCTGTTCGATCCGGGCGCCGACTCGCCCGACGGGCAGACGAAGGAGTATCCGTTCACCGTTCCGGCCGGCGTGCTGCGCCTGGAGTTGCTGCTCGAGTGGGACACGCACGAGACGGATCCGCTCGGCCTGTTCGGCCTCTACGACTACGACTTGTACGTCGAGGGACCCGATCCCGCCTACGCCGAGATCGCCAGCGGTGCGACGGCGGCCGACCCGGAGAAGATCTCGATCGACAAGCCCAAGCCGGGCAGCTACACGGCGATCGTCGCCGGCTTCGCCAACGCCAACGAAGAGTTTCGTTTGACCGTGGGCATCGTGCGGGCGCCCGGCGCGAGCCCGCTGCCCGCCATCGACGTGCCGCCGGTGCTTCGCTTCGCGACCGGCGCTCCGCAAACGCTTTCGGCCAAGACCTCCTCCGGCACGACGGCAGCGTGGGATCTTGACTTCGACGGCTCGTTCGAAGCTGCGGGCGCGACGGTGCGCGGGGCGTTCGCGCGCGGCACGCATCTGGCCACAGTGAAAGCGGTCAAGAGCGGCTTCGAAGTTCGCCGCACGGTCGGCGTAAGCGTTGTTCGTCCCGGTGAGATCGCGCAGAATACCAGCCCGCTCGTGATCGTCGGTATCGGCGACTCCGGCATCAACCCGTACCACGACGAGTTCTCGGCCGCGTCGTACCCGGATCCGGAAGTGCTGCGGATCACCGAGGGTTTCTCGAAGCATCCGAGCGCCTACATCCCGGGGTACCCGGCTGCGACGCCGGCGATCCCGATCACGCTCGGCAAGGGATACCTGCCCGAGGAAGACAAGGATCTGTGGACGCGCGACGCGATCGAGTTCCAGAAGCTCTACTGGATCCCCGGCACAAAGATCGTCGGGGCGATCGACTGGACCGACTCGTCCGGCAGCAACGCCTCCGACGACACGCGACCGATCCTTGACGACGACGGTCACGGCACCGAGTCCTCGAGCGTGTCGATCGGAAACCGCTACGGGAACTGTCCGGCGTGCCTGCTGGTCTTCGCCGAGGGTCTTCAAGGCGATGACTACTTGGTGACCCAGTCGTGGATCGATCTGGTGTCGATGAGCGTCGGGACCGCCGGCAACGTCGGCTTCGGCGTCTTCGATCCCGAAGCGTCAAAGGTCGCGGCCGAGCGCGGCCAGACGATCCTGTTCGCAGCGGGCAACGGATTCGGCAACGCCTTCGACGCTCCGATGAGCACCTATACCTCGGCCAGCGCCGGACCCGACTGGCACGTCGTCGTCGGCGCCGCGCGCACCGACAACCGGCGTCCGATCAACGGCGATGCCGCGCCGGTGGACATCTCTTCCTGGGGCGACGGGACGATCCCGGCGGCCTGCAAGGAAGGAACCGTGAGCATGTGCAACTTCGGCGGAACCTCGGCGGCGACGCCGCTCACCGCCGGCGTGTTCGGGCAGGTCCTTCGGGAGGTGCGTCGCGCGATCGGCGACACCGGCGCCGGACAGCGTCCCGGCCAGGTCGTCGCCAAGGGCACGCCGATCGCCGGCAGCGTTTTCTTGCGCGACGGTGCGCTCACTCGTGCCGAGCTGTGGCGAATCATCTTCCACACGGCCTCGCCGTTCGGCGAGGAAGGCGTTCCGGTTCCGCCGTACACGCATACGTGGCCGGGACCCCGGTCGAGCGATTTCCTGATGGGCGGCTACGGCCTGGCGACGCCGGAAAGCGCGACGTACGCGATCGAGGTCGCGCTCGGCCGGGCGCCGTTGCCCGAGCGGCCCGTCGAAGACACGTTCTTCGCCTACGACGCGCAGGTTCGCACCGCGATGTGGGGCGAGTGGAACTCGGGCGACGATACCGTCGGCAATCCGGGCGACCTGGCCGGCGCGGCGACCGCTCCCGAGCAGATCGTCGATCCCGACGCGATCGGCGGCCTGCCCGACGGAAGAACTCCGGCGCTGCCTGCCGGCACGTCGATCGACTACTTCCTGCATCATCGCGGCGGCTGTCCCGAGTTCGCGCCTCCGGCCGATCCGGCTGGCGCGTTCCCGCACACCGGCTACACGTTCATGGACCGCAACGACACCGACGGCGACAACGAGCCGTGCCCGAACGCTCGCGCCACGACCGTGGCCGCCTACTTCCGGCCCGTCGGAATCTGGGCATCCGACGCGCCGGTCGGGCGCTTCCTTCCGGCCGGCTCGGGCGTCGAGGCGACGCTGTATCTGACCATGGACCATCCGATGGCGTTGGTCGCGTCCGGACAGGTGCTCGCCGGCAAGCGCATCGTCGGATCCGGTTCGTCGGAGATCGTTCCCGTCGTTGATGCCGCGGCGGTCAAGTGTCGCGCCGGCCTGCCCGGCTGCTGGACCGAAGTGCCGATCCGCTTCGCGACCGAGCGGCCCGTGGGCGCGCACGAGCGGCTCACGTTCCAAGTCGCGGTTCGGTCGAGCGAAGGCACCTACTTCGGCTACGAGGACGATCACGCGTCGGTCGTGTCATTCACGCCGGCGCCCGGCGCGTCGGGCGCGGATCTGCTCGCCGTGATCGATTCGCCGCAGAATCTGGCGGCGCTCACGTCGACGGCCGTGTCGCTCGCCGGTTCGGCGACGTTCGGCGACGTCGAGTCCGAGTCGCTTCGCAAGGTCGAGGTCTCGGTCGACGATCCCTGGTTCGGTTCGCCGATCGCCGCGACCCTCGGCGACGCCGGCGAACTCAAGGCGCAGCCCTGGAACGTGGTCGTGTCCGTTCCGGCCGGCGTGCACACGATCTACGTGCGCGCGCTCCAAGACCGGCGCGTGAGCCAAAGCGATGCGGTCCGGGTCACGGTCGGCGCGCAGGTGCTGGGCATCGGCCGGGCGGCGCTCCCGGCCACCGGCGTCGGCGGGCCCTGGGCCGGCCTGCTGCCGGTCGCGCTCGCGGCGGCAGGGGCGGCGATGCTGCGACGGCGACGCGAACGGGCATCTCACCCGTAGCCGGGCGAGACCGTTTTACTTCCCCGACGGCGTCCTGCATTCTCTGGGAATGATCGCCGCGAAGGAAGGTGGCGCCGACGGAGCGCGCCGGGTGCTCGTCGTCGAGGACGAGGCGTCGATCGTCGGACCCGTTCGTCGCGCGCTCAGACGCGAAGGCTACGAGGTCGCCGTCTGCGACACCGGATCGCAGGCGCTCGCACTAGCCGCGTCCTGGGAGCCGAGCGTGATCCTGCTTGACCTGATGCTTCCCGATATGGACGGCCGCGACGTCGCGCGAACCATCCGTAGCGGCTCCGGGGTGCCGATCATCATCGTGACCGCGCGCGGCGAGGAAGCCGAGCGGGTCGCAGGACTTGAGCTCGGCGCCGACGACTACGTCGTCAAGCCGTTCAGCTTGCCGGAGCTGCTTGCCCGCGTCCACGCCGTCGGCCGCCGGGGTTCGTCGGATCGTGGCGTTCGCAACGAGCTGTCCTTCAAGGATCTGCGCCTGGATCTCGGTGCGTTCCGCGCCTACAAGGACGGCGCCGAACTGCACCTTTCCCGCAAGGAGTTCGAGTTGCTTCGCACGGTGATGGCGCAGCGCGGCAACCTTGTGCGCCGCAAAGATCTGATCGATGCGATCTGGCGGATGAACCGGGACGACAGCGGCAAGACGCTCGACGTGCACATGTCCTGGCTACGCAAGAAGATCGGGGACGATTCGAAGCGGCCCCTCTACATCGAAACCGTCCGAGGCGTCGGCTTCCGGCTCGTCGATTCATGACGCTCCGCCGGCAGCTCGTCGTCGTCTTCGCTGTCTTCGCCGCTGCGCTTGTGACGGCCACGATCGTGCCGCTGGGTGTCGCGTCGTCGCGAGCAAACCTTGCATCCTTCGTCGAGCAGCGCGTGGCGCAGGCGCTTCGCGTCGCCGATTCAGTCGCGCGCGCCCCCAACACCATCAACGAGCGCTATCCGCGATCCAGCGGTGACGCGGCATGGCTGATCGGTGGGTCAAGCACCGGGCCCACACGGTCAGAGGCGTTCCCCGAAGGCGAGCCCGCCGGGGCAGAGATCGACGCGGCGCGCGCCGGCTCGCCCGAGCATCGCTTCGGCGAATCGCCGCTCGGCCGGCGCCTGTTCATGGCCGCGCCGGTCCAGCAACTCGATCGCATTCTGTGGGTGTCGGCTTCGCTCGATCCGGTGGAACGGCTCAACCGCGAGACCTGGCTGATCGCGATCGGCATCGGCGCGCTGACGATGGCCGTGGCCGTGGTCGTGGGTGCGACGCTCGCGGCGCGCATCACGCGCCGGCTCGAATCCGTCGCTGAGGGAGCGTCGCGATTGGGCGAAGGCCGGTGGGACGCTGCGATTCCGGTGGAAGGCCCCGACGAGATCGCCGCGCTCGCCGCTCGGCTCAACGAGATGGGATCCGAGATCGGGCGGCTGCTTCGTCGCGAGAAGGACTTCGTCGCGGCTGCATCGCATCAACTGCGGACGCCGCTTGCGGCGATCAAGATTCGCATCGACGAGATCCGCGCGCTCGACGCGGTCACGGATCCGCAGGCGCTGCAAGATCTCGACGAAATGAGCGAGGAAGTCGACCGCTTGACGGCGCTGACCCGGCGGCTGCTCGATCTGTCGGCGACCGAGAGCCGGCCCGAGCCGCGGCCGTTGCCGGTCGCGCAAGCCGTGCGCGAGGCTCTCGGTCGCGTCCTGCCGCTCGCCGAACTCCGCCGCATCGCGTTGCGCTTCGAAGGCGAGCCGTCCGAGGCAGTCCTGGCTGCGCCCGCAGGCGCGTTCGAAGAGGTGCTGTTCAACGTCTTGGACAACGCCGTCAAGTTCTCATCCTCGGGCACCGACGTCCTGGTGTCGGTCTCCGGCACGGGCGATACGGTCGTCATCGACGTCGCCGACCGTGGACCGGGGATCCCCGACGACGATCGCGAGCGCGTCTTCGCGCCGTTCTACCGAGGTGCGCGCAAAGAGCCGGGGCACGGGCTCGGTCTAGCGATCGGGGCTCGTCTGTGCGCGCGCTCGTCGGCCACGCTCAAGCTGGATCCGCGACCGGGCGGCGGCACGGTCGCGCGCATCGAATGGCCCGCGTGGCGATGGCCGCCCGGCCCCGATCCTGCATAAGCGGCGGCGGCCACCATCGAATTCCGCGAGCGCGGCAGGAATCACCCCCTTTGTCGCAGAACCTCCGCCTCTAGGAGATCGGATATCGAAGGGCCATCGATCAGGGAGGTTCACCCGTCATGAGACGCCGCCTGGGCTCCATGCTCGCGCTCGCCGTCATCGTCGCCGCGACGCTCGCCGCCGGGGGGCCGGCGCCGCAACGCGCGCTCGCCGAAGGCGGCGGCACGCCGACGACGCTATATCTGCACGGCACGTCGCCGGCCGCGACGCTGGACGAGGCCGCCGAGTTCTCGGGCGCGGGGCCCGGCCCGACGATGGACACCGACCCGCCCACCGAGACCGCGCCCAAGATCGCGACCTCCACCGGCGGCGGCAACCTGAACTTCCGCAAGAACTTCCTCAACGCCTATTGGGGCGGCGCGATCAGCGGGGTGATCGAAGAGCCGACGGTCTCGTTCTGGGTGCTCGCCCCCGGCGCGCTCACCATCGAGGTGAGCTTGTTCGGGGACGGCGGCATCGGCGCCGCCTCGCCCATGGCGGTTCGCACGGTCGACGTGATCGCCGCAGTTCCGACGCGCGTGGACGTCGCATTCGACGGCCTGGTCACGCCGATCGAAAACGAGATCGTGCTCAACATCGCCGCGCGCACCGCCGAAGATGAGCAAGCGCCGGCGCAGATCATGTTCGACTCGACTGAGTTTCCCTCGGGGATGTCGTTCGACTTGCTGCCGCTGATCGGCACGCTGCCCGCGTTGGACGATCCGGCTGGGGTCGCATACCGCGGCGCGGATCTGATCGCGGCGAATGCGGGAACCGGCGATCTGGTTCGCATCGACGGCGGCCGTCCGGCCGAAGTGCTCGCCTCGGGCGTCGTCGCGGGCGGATTCACTCGCGGCGTCGGCGGGGTCGCGGTGGACGGCAACGGCACGATCTTCTACGGCGTCGCCGACCTCGGCGAGATCCGCTTTGCCGGCGCGACCGGCGGCGTGTACGCGCGCGGGCTCGGCGTCCCGGCCGGCATCGCGTTCGATTCGGCCGGCACGCTCTACGTCGCCGACCGCGCCGGCAAGCGTTTGCTGGCCGTGGCCACGGACGGATCGTGGACGACGCTCGCATCGCTTGCCGACGTCCCCGCCGGCGTCGCGATCGGTCTCGGCGGCGAGGTGCTCGTGGCCGTGGGCGGCGCCGCCAAGCGCATCGTAGCCGTCGACCCGGGGACCGGCGGCGTCACGACGGTAGTCGCGACCGGCACCGACGTGCCGGAAGGCATCGCGGTCGGCGCGAGTGGCGCCGTCTACGTCGGATCCGGGTCGACCGGCCGGGTGATCCGCGTCGCGAGCGGGCCGACGCTGCAGACGGTCGCGACCGACGTGGGCGGCCCGATCAACCTGGCATTCTCGCCGGCCGGCGAACTGATCGTCGCCACGCAAGGCGAAGGGCGCACCGGCGGGGATGCGATCCTTGCGATCGATGCGGGCGAAGGCGGCGCGCCGCTCGCGGCGCCCGCGCTCACGCCGTCGTCGCAGCCGGATCCCGGACGAGGGTGGCTGTATCGCGCCGGCGGCATCGGCCTGGACCCGGCCGAGGCCGGGTCGATCCCGCAGACCGAGCTGCGCTTCACCGGCGGCAACGCGTTCGAGCCGACGATTGGCGTGCAGTCCGACGGAGACATCTTCTTCGTCGGCGGCGACTTCGATCAGGCCGGCGGCGTGCTGGGCAGCCCGCTCTTGGTTCGATCGCGCAACAACGGCCGCGACTGGACACAGATCCAAACGAAAGATCCACGCGGCGAAGATGCGCCGCCGCTCACGCTCGATCCATATGTGTGGGTGGACCCGGCAACCGATCGCGTGTACTCGTTCGACCTGACGGTCGCATGCCAGTACCTGTCCTTCACCGACGACGACGGCGAAACCTGGACGACGAATCCGATCGCGTGTGGCGTTCCTCCGATCGACCATCAGACGATCGTCGGGGGGTCGCCTCGCGTCGTGACGACCAACGGCTACCCGAACGTGCTCTATCACTGCTCGAATTGGGTCGCGCAATCGCCGTGCGCGCGCAGCCGGGACGGCGGGCTGTCGTGGGAGCCGGCCGGCAGCGCCTATGTCGGCACCGACGTCGCGTCCCGCGCGCAAGAATCCGACGGCATGGAGTTCGAGGATCGAGCGGATTATCTTGCCGGCTCGGGACAATGCGGCGGTCTGCACGGCCACGCGATCACCGATCCCGACGGGCGCGTGTTCGTGCCGAAGGGACACTGCGGACGGCCGTATCTGTCGATCAGCGACGACGACGGCGCCACCTGGACGCAGGTGCTCGTCAGCGGCGAGGTCCTCTCCACCGGAACGCAAACGACCGTTGCTTCCGACGAAGCCGGCAACCTCTACTACGTGTGGATCGGGCGGAACCGCCTGCCGTATTTGGCAACCAGCACCGACCGTGGCATGACCTGGAGTGCGCCGAAGATGATCGGCCCGCCGGGCTTGGTCGAGGCGAACATCCCCTCGGTGGAGGCCGGCGCGCCCGGCTCGGTCGCGATCAGCTTCCTCGGCTCGTCCAGCGACTACGGCTACGCGGCGCGCGCCTATGGCAAGGCGGCGTTCCACGGGTACATCGTCACGATGACCGATGCGCTCGCTGCCGATCCGCTGATCGCGGCGACGACGGTATCGGACCTGACCGATCCGCTGTTTCGCGGGGCGTGCGGGCCGGGACGTTGTCAAGGCGCGTTCGATTTCCTGGACATCGTGATCGACGGCGACGGGCGCGCGTGGGCCACGTTCGTGGACGGCTGCGTCGATCTGTGCGCCCGGGTGCGCAGCGCATCGTCCACGGAAGCGCGAGGCGCGGTCGCGCCGCTGCTGTCGGGCCCGAACCTGCGCGGTGGCGGAACGCTTCCACCGCTGCCGTAGCGGGGCGACTTCGGCCCGGGGGATGCGGGCATCGCGGCCCCGGCCGAAGTACGCTTTGGCGCCGTGAACGCCCCCGATCCCGACACGGTCGACGCGCGACGCACCCTTCTGCGCGGCCTGTTCGACGATGCCGGGTTGTTCCCGCCGGCCTCGCTGCCCGTGCCGGAAGCGGCCGCCGGCCACATCCGGGCGCGCGGCGGACCGCACGCCTGGATGCTCGGCCGGTTCGTGTGTTCCGCCTCCAAGCTAAGCGACGTGATCGAGCACGCGCGCGGCGAGCCGTTCCGGGTGAGCGTCATCCTGGACACCGCCGATGCCGCGATGCGCGCCGGTGAGGCAGCCGTCCGTTCCGCGGGAGCGATCATCATCGAGCAATCCGAGGCCAAGTTGCCGGCGACGCCGCCCGAAGACGCCATCGCCGGATTGCTCGCCCGCGCCGGCGAATGGCCGCTGTTCATCGAGATTCCCGTCGCGGCAATCGCCGTCGTGACGATGGTCGAAGGGCAAACCGGGATCGGCGTCAAGATCCGGTGCGGCGGCGATGTCATTCCGTCGGCCGGGTCGGTCGCCGCGACGATCGCCGCCTGCCGCGACGCGGGCGTGCGTTTCAAGGCGACGGCGGGCCTGCACCACCCGCGTCGCACCGACGACCGTCACGGCTTCCTGAACCTGTGCGCGGCGACGGTCGCCGCCTCGCAAGGCGCCTCCGAAGACGATATCGCTGCGATCGTCGACGAGCGCGACCCGTCCGCGATCGCGCTCGAGTCGTCGGCGTTGACCGTTCGCGGCCGCTCCTACGATCCGGCGGCGTGCGTGGCCGCGCGCGAGATGTTGTTGGCCTCGATCGGGTCGTGTTCGTTCGACGAACCGGTCGAGGATCTGATCGCGATGGGAATCTTGTGACCAGGATCGACCCGTCGCTTCGATCGTGGGTTTCCGACGCCGGCGCGTCGGGGTTTCCGATCCAAAGCCTCCCGTTCGGCGTGTTCCGGGCCGGCGCCGGGGTGGCGGTCGGCGTCGCGATCGGCGACTCGATCCTGGACCTGGCCGCCTGCGAGCAAGACGGACTGTTGCCGGTTCCGCGCGGAACGTTCGCCGGCGCCACGCTGAACCCGTTCCTGTCGCTCGGAGCCGGCGTCTGGCGGGACGTTCGGGCACGCATTGGCGAGTTGCTCTCCGACGGAAACGACGAGATCCGGCGTGACCGCCCGCGCGCGCTGGTACCGATGCGCGACGCGTCGATGCTGCTGCCGGTCGCCGTCGGCGACTACGTCGACTTCTACTCGTCGCTGCAGCACGCGACGAATCTTGGCCGCATCTTCCGGCCGGACGCCGAGCCGCTGCTCGCGAACTGGCGTCATCTTCCGGTCGGCTATCACGGCCGCAGCGGCACCGTCGTCGTGTCGGGAACGCCGGTCGTTCGTCCGCGGGGCCAGTGCAAGCCGCTCGGCGCGGGCGCGCCGTCGCTCGGCCCGTCGCAGCGGCTGGACTTCGAAGTGGAGATCGGCTTCGTCACCGGCGAGGCGAACGTGCTCGGCGCAGCGGTGCCGGTCGCGACCGCCGAGGAGCACATCTTCGGCGTCGTGCTGGTCAACGACTGGAGCGCCCGCGACATTCAAGCATGGGAGTATCAGCCGCTCGGCCCGTTCCTTGGGAAATCGTTCGCGACGTCGATCTCGCCGTGGGTCGTTCCGCTCGACGCGCTCGCTCCGTATCGCGTGCCGGCGCCGCCGCAGGAACCGCCGCCGTTGCCGTATCTGCGCTGCGACGGCGATCAAGTGCTCGACGCCGACCTGACCGTCGCGCTCGCGGCGGCCGGCAGCCCCGAGACCGTGATCTCGCGAACGAACGCCCGCAACCTGTACTGGACGATGGCGCAGCAGCTCGCGCACGCGACGGTCGGCGGCGCGACGGCACGCGCCGGCGATCTGTTCGCCTCCGGCACCATCTCGGGCACCGAGCCGGGCACGTTCGGATCGATGATCGAACTCGCATGGAACGGGACGGCGCCGATCCGGCTCCCCGGCGGCGCGGACCGCTCGTGGCTGGAAGACGGTGACACCGTTGCGATCCGCGGGTTCTGCGGCGGATTCGACGGTCTGCCGCGCGTCTCGCTCGGCGAGGTCGCCGGGACGATCGAACCCGCGCGATCGTAACGCGACCGAAACATCGGCCCGCTTGTCGCGGCAGCGATTTCTCCGCGAAGATGGGGTCATGCGGTTCGACGGGTACCAGATCGAGGGGTTCTTCGATGAGACGTTCGCGGCGCCCGGGGTGCCGCGCGCCGGATACCAGCCGCTGATCGAGCGCATCGAAGCCCTCTCCGAAGGCGAGCTGCTCCGCCGTCAGCGCGCCGCGGAGTCCGCGCTCATGGACGCGGGCGTGACCTTCAATGCGGGAACCGACGGCGGCACCGAGCGGATCTTTCCGTTCGATCTGGTGCCGCGAATGGTCCCGGCGAGCGATTGGGAACCGATCGAGCGCGGTCTGGCGCAGCGCATCACCGCGCTCAACCTGTTCCTCGACGACGTGTACCACGATCAGCGCATCGTGAAAGACGGCATCGTTCCCGCGCACCTTATCGAGAACGCAAAGACCTACGTGCCGCAATGCCGGGGACTCAACCCGCCGGGCGGGATCTGGTGTCACATCACCGGCACCGACTTGATCCGCGACCGCGACGGGACCTGGTACGTGCTCGAAGACAACCTGCGCTGTCCGTCCGGCGTCTCCTACGTCCTCGAGAACCGCCAGTTGCTCAAGCGAACGTTCCCCGCTGTGTTCGCCGCCGCCGGCGTCCGCCCGGTCGAGGACTATCCCGGCCGGCTGCTCGAAGCGCTGCAGCGGCTCGCGCCGGCGGCGCTTGCCTCGCCGGTCGTGGTCGTGCTGACGCCGGGCATCTACAACTCGGCCTACTTCGAGCATTCGTTCCTCGCCCGGCAGATGGGCGTCGAGCTGGTCGAGGGGCGCGACCTGGTCGTCGAGGGCGGTTTCGTGACCATGCGCACCACGAAGGGATTCCGCCGCGTCGACGTGATCTATCGCCGGATCGACGACGACTTCTTGGATCCGCTCACGTTCCGGGACGACTCCGCGCTGGGCGTACCCGGCTTGTTCGACGTCTACCGCGCCGGACGGGTCGCGCTGGCCAACGCGCCCGGCACGGGAATCGCCGACGACAAGGTCATCTACGCCTTCGTTCCGCAGATCATTCGCTACTACCTGGACCAGGATCCGATCTTGCCGAACGTGCCCACCTACGTGTGCAGCGACGACGAGCAGCGCCGCTACGTGCTGGCGCATCTCGACGAGCTGGTCGTCAAGACGGCCAACGACTCGGGGGGCTACGGCATGCTGATCGGCCCGCACGCAACGGCCGATGAGCGCGACGAGTTCGCGCGCCGCATCGAGGCGTTCCCGCGCAACTACATCGCGCAGCCGACCATCGCGCTCTCGCGCGTGCCGGTGATTGCCGGCGACGGATCGTTCCAGGGCCGGCACGTGGATCTTCGCCCGTTCATCCTGCACGGCGAGACGCCGTGGGTGATGCCCGGCGGCCTTACCCGCGTCGCGCTCACGCCGGGGTCGCTGGTCGTGAACTCCTCCCAGGGCGGCGGCAGCAAAGACACTTGGGTGTTGGGGTAGCGCCGATGCTGAGCCGCGTGGCCGACGCGATCTACTGGATGAACCGCTACCTTGAGCGGGCCGACAACATCGCGCGGTTCATCGACGTGAACTACCACCTGAGCTTGGATCTTCGGGGCGGCGACGAGCAGTGGCTGCCGCTCGTCGCCACCACCGCGGCGCTCCCGCAGTTCCACGAGCGCTTCGACCGGCCGACGCGAGGCAACGTGATCAAGTTCCTCGCATTCGACCGCGAGAATCCCGACTCGATCCTGAGCTGCGTCGAACGGGCCCGGGAAAACGCGCGGGCCGTTCGCGATCAGATCACGATCGAAACCTGGGAGGAGATCAACACGTTCTATCTGATGGTGCGCCACGAAGCGGCTCTGGACAATGTCACGGGCGATCCCCATCGGTTTCTGTCGAACGTCAAGACCACCGGCGGCCTGATCCAGGGCGTCACCGACGCGACGACTTCGCGGAGCGAAGGGTGGCATTGGGGCCGGATCGGCCGGATGCTCGAGCGCGCCGACAAGACCTCGCGCATCCTGGACGTGAAGTACTTCATCTTGCTTCCCGCGGTGACCGACGTCGGTACGCCGCTCGACGACCTTCAATGGACGGCCTTGCTGAAGTCGGCGAGCGCCCTGGAGATGTATCGCAAGCGCTACGGCCGGATCGCCCCGGAGCGCGTCGCGGAATTCTTGCTGCTGGACCGCGAGTTTCCCCGGTCGGTGCAGTTCTGCCTCCACCTGGCCGACGTGTCGCTCCGGACGATCACCGGGACGCAAGGCGAGACGTTCTCGAATCCGGCGGAACAGATGCTCGGGCGGTTAGGCTCCATGCTTGCCTACAGCGGCATCGAAGAGATCGTCACGGCGGGCTTGCACGAATTTCTGGATCAATTGCAACGGGACCTGAACACGGTGGACGACGCAATTCACGACGGATTTTTCGCGCTCCGGCCGGCCGCGGCCACCATCGGAGGAAATCAGTGATGTTCTGCCTCGGGATGAATGTTCATGACGTCCGGCCGATGCCCGGCCCCAAGCGCGAGCCCTGAGACTCGTGCGTTTCCGCGTTCGTCACGTCACTCGCTACGACTACGACCGTCCCGTCGCGCTGGGCCCACTCACCGTACGGCTGCGGCCGCGCGACGACGGAACGCAGCGGCTGGACTCGTTCTCGCTCGCCTGCGATCCGCTGCCGTCCGGCCGATCCGAGATGCTCGATGCGGAGGGCACGCCGGTCACGCGCCTCTGGTTCGACGGCGAATCGCCATCGCTGGTCGTCGAAACCGTCTTCGAAGCCGAAACGCTGCGCGTGAATCCTTATGACTGGGTGGTCGATCCGGATGCTTCGGTGGTGCCGATGCGCTACGCGCCGCAGCAGGCCGCGGCGTTGTCACGCGAGATGCGCTTCGGCGGCGACGCCGCGGCCGCCGATCTGTCGGATGCGATCGCAGCCGAGGCGGGTGGTTCGGCGACCGTGTTCCTGTCGCTGCTGTGCGCGAGGATCGCGGCCACAGTCGTGCATGAGCGGCGTCCCGACGGGCTGCCTCGCACGCCGGCGCAGACGCTTGGGTCGGGTCGGGGCGCGTGCCGCGACGTCGCCGTCGCGTTCGTCCAGGCGTGCCGAGCGGCCGGCCTCGCCGCGCGCTTCGTCAGCGGCTACACGGTCCCCGAAGACGATTTGCCCGGCGAGCTGCACGCCTGGGCCGAGGTGTATCTGCCCGATGGCGGCTGGCGCGGCTACGACGCGACCGGCGGGATCGCCGTCGCCGACGGCCACATCGCCGTCGCCGCCGCACCCGAGCCGGCCGCGTGCGCGCCGGTTGAAGGCACGTTCGGCGCCGGCGCGTCCTCGACCCTCACCACCACCGTCGAGATCGAAGCCGGCTGACCGCAAACGAAAACGAGGGAGGTCTCCCTCCCTCGTTTCGTTGTGGCGCGTTGCGCGTTACGGAAGCAGATCCGTCGAGCCCGTCATCAGCACGACGAGGCCGCCGGGACCGGCCGTGGCTGTGGCGCACAGACCGTAGTAGACGCCGCCGTTGTTGCTGCCGGCGACGCCGTCAACGATGTTGTTTTGGTCCGCGGACGAGCGGGTGCGGATCGGCGTTCCGGTGCAGTCGGCGTTTCCGTAGACCTCGAGGGTCCATTCGCCGGCCGCAATCCAGCTTCCCCGGTTGCCGGCGATCGTGGTGCCCTCCACGACGATGTCGTCGCTTTCCGATCCGGCCACGATCGAACACGAGCCGCCGTCCGCCGCGATGCAGGCGCTCCCGGGCTCATCCTGAGCCGATGCCGGCAGGGCCAGCGCGAGCGCAACGAGGGCGGCACCGATGATCTTGTTCATGCAGGAACTCCTTCTTTGTCGTGACGGGAGGTGAAATGGGTGTTGCCGCACGTTGGTTCTGTGCGGGGCCGGGCCATCCCTTTTTCCCGGGCGAATGTTTCGTGTTGGCGCTCCGGTCTACGGCGTGTCGGAGATCGCGGCGAGGCCGCCGAGCACGCCGACGTAGGCGGTGCCGTCCGGCCCGAGCGTGACCGGCGCGTAGTTGTTGTTGAAGCCCAGTCCCAGGCCGGCTCGGATCTTGTAGACGGTCGCGCCGGTGCGGAAGTCGATCGCGGTGAAGTACCAGGCGTCGGTCGAGTCGGGCTGCGGGTCCTTCGTGTAGGTGTAGATGAGCCCGTTGGCGAGCGAGACCTTCGGCACGACCGACGGCGCCCGCTCGGCGCTCGTCCAGACGACCGTGCAGGACGACGCGCCGGCATCGAAGTCCACGCGTGCGAGACCCGGCTCGGTCACTCCGCCTCCGTTGGTGGCCAGCGGCCCCGAATACCCGTAGTTGTTCTCGGCGATGAGCGCGTTGCCGACCGCGATCAGCGACTGGTCGGTGTTGGAAACGCCGTCGGCGAAAACGCCCGCGGCGCACACGAACCGGCTGCCGGCAACGCTTGCGGAGCGCCGGTACACGATCACGTTCATCTTCGGATCCGCGTTGTCGGTGATCGCGACGTAGCCGCCTCCGATCAGCGTCGGCGTGGTGCCCGAGCCCTGCGAGACTTGGCCGGGCTTGCGGCGCGTGCCGCGATCGTAGGGTTCGCGCCACGTCGCGACCGGCGTGCCGTCGGCGGCCGCGTCGAACCGATACAGCGCGTGATCCGACACGACGTAGACGCCGCCGGTCTCGTCCACCGCGAACGAGTTCGCGATCGCCTCGCCGGTCAGATCGATCGATCGGACGCCCAACGGCGCCGAATCCACGGCGGTGCCCACGACACCGGATTCGGTGACGAACCAGAGCAACCCGCTCCAGTCAGGCAGGACCGACACGATCCCGTCGCCGGACGATACGTGGCCGCTCAGGTCGTGCACGGTCTCCAGCATGAAGGACGGCCCGGCCGCCGTTTCGCGGACGCCGACCACAAGGATCCGCCCGTCGTTCGTCGGAATCACGGCGCGGCCGAGATGATCCAGGTAGAAGTAGCCGCCGCCCGAGAACGACGAGAACACGTTCGCCAGCGTCGACGGATTGCGCGGCGGCAGCGGGAACGCGGCGAGCGTCGACAAGTCGTCGGGGTCGATCATCATCAGACGCGGTCCGTCGAAGCCGACGCAGATCGTGATGATGCGACCGGCCGAATCGAAGGTGACCGAGGCGCACTCGGCGACGTGGAATGTCGAGCGGATCCGCGGGTTGATTCCGAGCGGCCCGGCGCCGTTATAGGCATCGGTTTGATAGGCGTCGTTGTGCAGGTTGCTGCGGCCGTCGGGCGCCATGAACGGATGCTGCGGGACCGCGAAGGATGCAAGCGGATCCGGCGTTGCCGGCGTGCCGATGAACGGGGCCGCAACGCTCGAAGACGACTGCGGGATCGGAATCGCGGGAACGGGGACGGCGACGGCGACGGCGGATGCGATCGCGAAGAGCGCGGCTCCCGCGGCGATCAACGGCCGTGCGGCGAGCATCAGCAGATGCGGGTGATGGACGCCGTGCCGCTCCGCAGCGGGCTGCCGACCATCGCGATCTGGATCGGGACGCTTCCGTTCGCGCCGCAGTTGACGCGCCCCAGATTGAGCGATCCGTTTCCGAAGCCCACGACCGGTCCGCCGGTGCCGGCGTCCCATTGGCCGGCGATCATCACGTGCTGCGGTGCGCCCGTGCAGGTCACGGTCACGTCGAAGACCCAGTTGTTGCCGGACGAGTTTCCCGCGGCGAGAAGGATCGATCCGCCGCACCCGGAGCCGGCCGCGCCGGTTCCGAACGCGCTGCCGGCCGCGTGGGCGGGGAGCGCGGCGAGCAGCCCGGCCGTCAAGCCGGCCGCGGCGACGATCGTTCGGATTCTCATGGCCGTCTACTTCGCGGGGGGCCGCCGCGACTCCTGCCCGGCTGTCCCGTTTTCACCGCGAATCCGGTCATGGCGTGAAGATTCGGGGACTTGCGCACCGACCGCACGGATAGGCCGCCCGCACCCCGCGAACGTCGCCCAGGCCGGGCGTTGACTTGTGACGCTCGCCGTAGGCGATCGAGCCGAACATGCTCAGCTCGCGCGCCGAAGAGCCGCTCAGCGTCCGAAGGCCCAGCCAGTTCCCGAACTGCTGCGTCGCGACCGACTGCAAGTCCAGCAGACGCAGGCCGGTTCCCTCGGCGTTCGCGCACGAGCCGTTCGCCTGCGCGCACGATTCGAACGACCACGGCTTGGCGATGTTGATCAAGCTGTCGGACTCGAGCCGCACCGACCCCTTGGCGCGATGATTTGCTTGCGCGATCACGCCGGCGTCGAGCGTGGGCACGAACGCGATCTCGTTGCGGTTGTTCCCGAGCTGGGGCACGTCGTAGGAGGTCCCTTCGAACTTGAATCGGATCGCCGGATTGGCCAGCTCCCACGCGTCGGCCGCAGCGATGATCGCCTTGGTCACGTCGCCGGGCAGCGACCCCGGGCCGAGCCAGTTCACCTGATAGCGGATCGTCACCAACCCTTTCGACGACGGCCAACGCTGCGCGTCGAGCGAGTACGAAGCGCAGGTGCGCGCCGATGGGCATGCGGTCGTCGCGGCGGTCGCGCCGGTTCCGGCAATCGCGACGGCGACGGCTGCGAGCGCGAGCAGCATGCGCTTCACGGCGTCTCACCTCCCGCGGCGCCGCAGAGCGCATCGACGCCGGGAGCCGCGACCACGCCCAGCGGACAGCCTTCGCGCAACGGCTCGTCGCCGCTCCATCGTTCACCGGGCGCCGGCTCGTCAACCTTGGGTGTGCCCCCAGGCCCGAACGTGTTGCCGTTGCCGGCCGGCTTTCTCGCCGGT
Organism: Actinomycetota bacterium; assembly: GCA_036398095.1. Lineage (GTDB taxonomy): Bacteria > Actinomycetota > AC-67 > AC-67 > AC-67 > DASWHR01. Next base: position 25,193 of record DASWHR010000024.1, on the reverse strand, counting down.
TCGCGCGTCGCGGACCTCGAGGAGGATCCCGCGGGCTGCGTCTGCGGCTCGCGCGCGGCCGGCGGCGGCGCGACCGCGATCGGCGGCGTCGCCGGCGGCGAGACGAATCGCGGCACCATGCCAAGAGCCAGCCGGACGTCGTAGGTCAGCGAGGCGCCCTCGCCGATCGCCTCCCGAATGGGATTTCGAAGTGACGGCGGCGCGGCGGCCGCGAGCCGGTCCAGCTCGATGGCAGTCTCGTCCAAACGCGCGGCGAGCCGCCGAAGTGTCGTGGCAGGCGGATGCGCGCGAAGGATCGTCGTCGCGCCTGTGGTCAAGGAACCGCGCAGCCGCGCGGATGTTGCCGGCACCTGGGCAACGTCGCCGCGGCGCAGCACGCCGCGAAGATCGGTCACTCGCTCCCGCGCGCGATCCAAATGCGCGAAGCCGCAGCGGACCTCCCCCGCGCGGCACGTCGCCCAAACCCGTGCCTCTTCGCGCGCGAGTCTGACGCCGTAGCCGGGCGAGCCGGGAACGGCCGCGGCGGATGCGGCGACCGGCAGAGCGAGCATCATCGCCGCCGCGATCGCCGCGACCAGACCGCGGCGGATCCGGCGTGCCCGGCGCTCTTCGATCCTCGTGATCGTCGCCAGCGATCCCGGCGATCCGGGGGCCGGGGCGATGCCCGGCGATGCGGCCGACGTGCCGACCAGACGGTCCTCCAGCGACGCGGCGAACGACGGATCGATCTGCGGCTCCGGCAAGTCTTCGAGCATGCGAACGAGCGCGAGCAGGGACGCGGTTGCCTCCGAGGAGGACTCGCCGCTCTCCAGTGCGCGCTGCAGCTCTTCGATCTGGTCTTTTTCGGTCATGCGGGACCCTCAGTATGAATGGTTCACCTCGGCGGGTCACGCTTCCTGCCGGCCGGCCGGCGATGCCGGATATGTCCGTGTCCGGCGTGCGAACAAATCGTGACGCCTCCGGACATCGGGAGGATTTCGGAACGGGGCGGCGAAGTGATCCGGACATGAAACCGTCCAGACGAGACTTCCTCAAGGGCGCGGCCGCGGCCGGCGCGGTGCTGCTCACCCGACCGATCGGAGCACTCTCGGGCCCGCTGGGGCCCGCGCCGCAGTTCGCGACCGAGCGCGCATCGCGCTTGTTCGGCGGCCGCTGGCTCGCGCACGCGGACCTGCACAACCACTCCCTGCTCTCCGACGGCGACGGGAACGCGGCGGCCGTCTTCGGCTCGATGCGCGGCGCCGGACTCGACGTCGCTGCGCTGACGGATCACTCGACCTTGTCGTGGGGACTGACCCAGAGCGTGTGCGCCGGCAACACCGATTGCCAGAGCGTCGCCGGTATCGACGAGGCATCGTGGGCGTTGACGCGCGCGCTCGCCGACGGCGCGAACCAAGACGGGACGTTCGTGGCCATCCGCGGATTCGAGTGGTCCTCGCCGACGTTGGGGCACATGAACGTCTGGGGCAGCGAGCGGTGGATGGATCCGCTCCACACCGCCGGTGGCGGGACCGGCGAGGGGGCAGCCCAGTTCGCGCACGACGAAGTCAAACTTCCGGCCGAGCAGATGACTGCGCTCGATGCGATCGCGAAGGCGTCCCCGGCGAGCGGCGCCGGCATGGCGCTGTTCTACGAGTGGCTGCGCGCGGCGCCGGACCGTCCGGTCGTCGGCGGCGGGCTCGACGGCGTCGTCGGCTTCAACCATCCGGGCCGCGAACCCGGTCGCTTCTCGAACTTCGCCTACGACCCGCTGATGGGCGACCGCATCGTCAGCTTGGAGATCTTCAACCGGCGAGAGGACTATCTGTTCGAAGGCACCGACTCGATCGCGGTCTCGCCGCTCAACGAATGCCTCGAAGCCGGCTGGCGCGTCGGGCTGCTCGGCGTCACCGACGAGCACGGCATCGACTGGGGTTATCCCGACGACAAGGGTCGCACCGGTTTGTGGGTGACTTCGCTCACGCGCGCCGGCGTCGCCGAGGCGCTGCGCGCTCGCCGCTTCTTCGCGACCCGTCTTCGCGGTTTGCGTCTGGACGCGTCCGCCAACGGCCATCCGATGGGCGCCGAGTTCTCGCATACGAGCGGCCCGATCACCTTCCGAATGGACATCGATCGCGGCGACGAATGGACCGGCAAGGCGCTGCGGGTGTCGGTGCTCCGCCGCGGCGCCGTGATGCCGTCGGTCCAGCGGGTGGTCGACGTCGTCGTGCCGGGTCCGTCGGCTCCGGTGATCGAGTTCACGGTCGACGTCGATCGCGCCGACGGCGATTGGATCGCGCTCCGCGTCACCGATCCGTCGGTGGGCGCCGACGGACGCGCGACCGGCCCCTACGCCGCGGTCGGGAACGCAATCGCCTACGCGAGCCCGTTCTACTTGAACGCGTAGCGCGCTCGTCTTCGGGATCTACCGGCCGGCTGCCGCTTTTCGTTGCAGCGCCGTCGCGATCAGCGCGCCGGCGATGAGCGCCAGCAGCAGCGCCGCCGCTGCGATCGGGGCGCCTCGACGGTTGCGACGGATCGCATCCTCGATCGGCGGGAACAGCCCGCCGCCGACGTCGGCCAGGATCGACACCGGATCGCGGGCCGGCCCGTCGGGCTCCCAGACCGAGACTTCGCGGAGCGATTCGATGTCGTCCGAGATGACGCGCACGAAGCGCGCACTGCTGCCTTCGATGACGTTGACGGCGGCATCACCCGCCGCGGTCGTCGCGGCCAAAGTCCAGGCGCGGCCGTCGGTGCTCGACTCGATCTTGCAAGCCGCGCTGCAGCCGCGAAGGACGATCAGCCCGACCGGACGGATCCCGCCTCGATCGACCACGACTTCGTCCGATCGGATGCACGCCGCGCCTTGTTCGCACGGCGACGCGCCCATCGGCGTGTCGAATGCGCCGTCGGTCAGCGGGCACGGCGAGCGCGTCACCAGCGAGCCGTCGGGCGCGCGCACCGCGCAGACCGCGCCGCGCGACGGCGGCGCGCCGGCACGGCTGCGATAGCCGGGCCGCCCCGAGCGAAGCACCAACTCGATGGTCCGGCCCCGGTCGTCGGCGACCCTCTGCCCGGGCCACTCGGCCGCGACCGAGACGCTGCCTTTGGAATCTTCCAGGACGCGCGGGTCGAAGCTTGCCAGCTCGTTTCGTCCCGAGGTCGTCCAGACCGGCTCGCCGGCCGCGCGTTCGAACACGACCGAGGTCTTCGCGGCGGTCGCGTTGATGCCGGCCGGCACGATGGCCGCGGGCAGCTCGCTCCACGTCACGGTTCCCGAACGTCCGGCGGCGACGACTTCGATGGCGGGCTCCCAGGCGCGCAGCGACAGCGCGATCCGTTCGGTCTGGACCAGGAATCGAACGGTCGCGGTCGGACCGGCGGCGTGATCGTCGCGGCGCGGCAAGAAGGCGGTCGCCTCCAGCATGCTCGCGTCGCCGAGGAAGCCTTGCGTGTCCGAGCCTTTCAGCGTGAACGCGAAACGCCCGTCCTTGCCGGTGTCGGCATGCTTCGCGCTGCGGCAGACCGACAGTTGCTTGCCGTCGTCCAGGCAGGTGACGCCCAGCGTTACCACGGCGGCGAACGTCTCGGCCACGCCTTCGTGGCGGACGAGGGTGACCGGCGCGCCGGCGACCGCGCGTCCGTCCTGACCGGCGACGCTGCCGGTGATCGCGATGTCCGCCTCGGGCGAGACCTCGCTGGGCGTGACCGTGCACGCCGCCAGCAGGGTCAGCGCCGCCGCCCCCAAACGCCGAAACATGGCCCCGACTATATAAGCCTAATTTCGCAACGGGATTCGCAGCGGGTCGCGTTCGGTTGTGAGCGTGACGGCGACGATCCCGGGATCGCCCGGGGCGATGCGAACCGGCAGGTCCGCCCCGGCATGGTGGCGGAGTTGTTTCGCGTCGCAGGCGATCTCGATTTCGGCGATGCCCATCGCGCCGGCGCGATGCTCGAGGGATTCCCGGCCGGGCGTGTGATCGGGATCGTCCCAGGCGATGAAGAACGGCAGCGGCGGATCGGTCAGCGCGATCTCTAAGCCCGCCAGCATCCAGGTCACCGATGTTCCGTCGGGCCGGGTGCGGTGGCCGGGGACGGCAACCGAGCCGATCCGGTCGGCGACGGCGTTGATGTCGTCCGGGCGAAGGCACCACCCGATCCAGCGGTCGCCCGCGTCGATCTGTGAGAGGACGAACTCGCCCAGCGGATTCATCCGTGCGGCGGTCGGGTCGCTGATTCCCATCAGCTCGATGTAGGAGTCGCCGAGCGGTACGATCCGGTTCGCCGTGCCGTACGCCGGATGCAGCCCCCCTTCGTAGGAGGCCAGCCCGTATTCCTCCCAGAAGCGGTGGCCCGCTGCGTCCAGATCGCGCGTCCCGTAAATCACATGATCGATGGCCGTCATCACGTTGCCGAGCCTACCGCGACGCTACCCCCCGATGCGCTCGGCCTCTTGCCGTTCGACGAGCCAGGCGTCGTCGGGGACGTCGTAGGCCCGCATGATCGACGCGATGCACGGCCGGGCGTGATCGGGGTTCGCGGAGCCGTAGACGAGCTTGTTGCGGGCCTCGTCGATGTCGCTCATGGTGAGCCCCGCGCTCCACACCCCGGCCTGGCTCGCGGTGTCGTACCAGGTCTTGAGTTGGTGCCACCCGTAGGCCACGTCCACCGGCTCGGACGCGTATCCGTCGAAGCTGGTCTCGCCGGCGACGTCCAGATACGTCTCGAATGCGCGACGGGCGGTCTCCGCACTGCCGTCAGTCACGCGCACGAGCATGGCCCTGCGCTTCTCGTCGACCGAGAGGCCCGCGAACTCAGGGACTCGATCGGCGACTTCGGCCATCGTGTCGTCGAACGAGCCTTGTCCGCGATGCATCGTCGGACTCGGCCAAACGGCCGGCGTCTTGCACGTGGCCGGCTCCCCGGCTTCCAGTGTCGTGGCGGCGCCGCCGGAACGAAGCGTTCGCGCGTCATCCATGACGACGCGGGGGGTCGAGCCGCATGCCGCGGCGGCACAAAGCAGGCACGCGGCAGCGAGCCGTTTGAGGGCCATGTCCATCAGATGCTCCGAGATCCGGTCGGGTTCCAATTCGCGTCTTGCCTCGCGCTTTCCCCGCTCTGTGACCTACGGGACACTCCGTTCGCCCGGGTCGTTGGTGCGCCACGTCCGGCTAGGAGGGTGCTGAAATAGGCTGACCCGTGCTCGGCCGGACACAGATCATCGCTGGTCGGAAAGTTGCAGTCGGGTGTGCTTGTATACAGACACCCACTATTTCAGCACCCTCCTAGTTCATCACAGCGAGCGGAATACGGTTTTCCTGATTTTCCCGGTCTTGCGTCTGCGGTCTTGCCGTGCAGGCACCGGGGGAATAATCTACCGCGCGGTAGAGAGCCGCTGTGGGGGAGGTCCGGGCACTCGTGATCCGTGAAGGGCTGGCCGGCCGGTCGATCGCGTTGACCGGCGTGACGGGGTTCCTCGGTCAAGGGCTGCTCGAGCGACTCGTCCGCGACATTCCCGTCGAGCGAATCCACGTCTACATCCGAGGCGACGCGCGAACGCGACTCGGCGTCGTCACGGGCGGCGCGGTCTTCGGGCCGCTTCGCGCCGAGATCGGCGAAGACGCGCTCCGCGAGCGCATCGAGCGACTCGTCGTGCCGCACAATGCGGATCTGGTGACCGATGCGATCGAGGTGCCGGACGAGGTCGACACGATCATCCATTCGGCCGCGACGGTCTCGTTCGATCCGCCGATCGACGAAGCCTTCGACACGAACCTTCGCGCATCGCTCAAGATGCTCGAAGCGGCGCGCGGAAGACGGTACCTGCACGTGTCCACCGCCTACGTGGCCGGCATCACGCGCGGCACCCAAGCGGAAGAGCCGATTCGCCGCGACGTGGACTGGCGCGCCGAAGCCGACTACGCGCTGCGCGTCCGCATGCTCGCCGAGGATGCCTCGCGCCGTCCCGAGATGCTCCGCCGCCTCCGCGAGCGTGCGCGCCGCGACGTCGGCCGCGCCGGCCCGCAGTCGGTCGCGGCCAAAGCCGAAGAGCTTCGCCGCGACTGGGTTCGCGCGCGTCTGGTGCATCACGGCCGCGAGCGCGCCAACAGCCTCGGCTGGCAAGACGTCTACACGCTGACGAAGGGCCTGACCGAAATGGCCCTTGCCGATCTGCGCGGAAACACGCCGATCCAAATCGTGCGGCCCTCGATCATCGAGTCGGCGCTGCGCCATCCCTATCCCGGATGGATCGAAGGCTTTCGCGTGACCGACCCGGTGATTCTGGGCTTCGGCCGCAACGCGCTCCCCGAGTTCCCGGGTGTCCCCGAGGGCGTCATCGATATCGTGCCGGTCGATTTCGTCGTGAACGCGATCCTGGCCGTCGCGGCATCGCCGCCGGAGCCGATGGGCTTCTACCATTGCTCGACCGGCTCGCAGAATCCGCTGACGTTTCGGGGCATCTACGAATACTGCCGCGAGTATTTTCAAAACGACCCGTTGCCCGAACGCGGTCGCGGCACCGCGCGCGTGCCCGTCTGGTCCTTCCCCGGAAAACGAGTCGTGCAGGCTCGCATGCAGCAGGCCGAGGGGATCGTGTCGCTCGCCGAGCGCGGCGTGCAGCGCCTGCCGCGCGGGTCGGTCGCCCGCGATGCGGCCCGTCGCGTCGACCGGATGCGCGCCCAACTCGACTTCGTCAAGCGCTACGCGAACTTGTTCGGTGGCTACACCGAAGCCGAGGTGATCTACACCGACGAACGCATGCGGGCCTTGTGCGATTCGCTGCCGGACGACGAAAGGCGCGAATTCGAATTCGATCCGACCGTGTTCACGTGGCGCTCATACCTGCAGGAGATCCACAACCCGTCGGTCTCGGCGTTCCTTCGCCGGCCGAGGCCCCCGCGGAGCGAACCGAAGGTCTCTCTGGTGCCGCGGAACGGCTCCGCGCCGATCCTGGCTGCCTTCGATGTCGAAGGCACCATCGTCGCCTCGAACGTGCTGGAGGCCTACGTGTGGCTGCGGATGAGCGACGCGCCGCGCGGCGAATGGGCCGCGATCCTCGCCGACTGTGCGCGGCGCTTGCCGCCGATGCTGTCGGCCGAGCGGCGCGACCGCGGCGAGTTTCTCCGCCTGTTCTATCGCCTTTACGCCGGCGCCGGCGAAGACCGGCTGCGCGAGCTGGCGAGCCGGACGATCGGCGAGATGATCCTGCGGCGCCTCGCGCCGGCCGCGGCGCGGCGGATCCGCGAGCATCGCGCCGCCGGCCATACCGTCGTGCTGGTCACCGGCGCCGCCGACTTCGTCGTCGAGCCGCTGCGACCGCTGGTCGACGACATCGTCGCCGCCGAGCTTTGCGTCGCCGGTGGCCGCTTCACCGGCGACATGAGCATGCCCCCGCTGGTCGGCGAGGCGCGCGCCTCGTGGATCCGCCGCTACGCGCAGGCGCGGGGCGCCGATCTTGGCGCGTCCTACGCCTACGCCGATTCGATGAGCGATCTTCCGATGCTGGAAGCGGTCGGCAATCCGGTCGCCGTGAACCCGGACGTGACGCTGACGCGCATCGCGCGAGCGCGCCACTGGCCGATCGAGGAGTGGCCGGCGGCCGGCGGCACGCCCGCGCTTGCGCTTCCTTCCGTCGACTTGGTGAACGAGATCCTGACGGACTACACATCCGCCGGAGCGCCCCGATGACGCTTTCGCTCGAGATCTATCGCAGCGTTCCCCGCTACCTTGCCGCGCGCGCGGTCGGCGGGCGACTGCCCGGCCTGCTCGCCGGCCCCGTCGCCGCGCTCCGGCTGGTGCACCGAAGCGAACCCAACGTCGAGCACGCGGGATGGGCGCGGATCAGTCCGCGGCTGGCCGGTGTGTGCGGCTCGGACCTGACCACGATCGCCGGCCGGTCGTCGTTCTACTTCTCCGCGTTGGTGTCGATGCCGTTTGTGCCCGGCCATGAGATCGTCGGCGATCTGCTGGAGGACTGCGAGGATCTCAAGGCCGGGACGCGGGTCGCCTTGGACCCGGTGCTCGCGTGCGCGGCGCGCGGCGTCGATCCGCCGTGCGCGTCGTGCGCCGGCGGCAACCACGGATTGTGCGAGCGCGTGACCGGCGGCCACGTCGGCGCGGGATTGCAGACCGGCTACTGCGACGACACCGGCGGCGGCTGGAGCCAGATGCTCGCCGCGCATCGCTCGCAACTTCACGTCGTCCCGGACGGCATGAGCGACGAGGACGCCGTCATGATCGAGCCGCTCGCATGCGCGCTTCACGCGGTGCGCCGCGCGACCATCCCGCGCGACGCCGACGTGCTCGTCGCCGGTGCCGGCACCGTCGGCCTGCTCACCACGCTCGCCCTGAAAGCCGAGACCGACGCCGCGCGCATCGTGGTCGTCGCCAAGCACAAGCATCAAGCCGAGCTGGCCCGCGAATTCGGCGCGACCGAAGTCGTCTCGCCGCAGCAGGCGCTCGGCTCGATCCGGCGCAGCACCGGCGCGTTCCGGCTGCACCCGGAGCGGTCGAGCCCGTTCCTGCTCGGCGGCGTGGACGTCGCCTTCGACGCGGCCGGCTCGCCCAGCACGCTGGATCTCGCGCTGCGCGCGACGAAGGCGCGCGGCACGGTCGTGTTCGCCGGCATGCCGGCCAAGATCGACCTGACGCCGGCCTGGTTCCGCGAACTCACGCTTGTCGGCGCGTATTCGGGCGCCGGATGCTTCGCCGACGCGATCGCGATGGCCGCCGCGAACGCCGCCGGCCGGCTGGTCGGCGCGGTCTATCCGCTGGAGCGCTGGCGCGAGGCGATCGACCACGCGCTGGAAGCCGGCAGTCTGGGAACGGTCAAAGTCGCGTTCAAGCCCGAAGGGCCGCGAGCCCTGACGCAAGGAGGGGTGCAGTGAGCCGTCCGGGATTCGTGCTCGAAGTTGACGAACGCACGCCGCCGATCCTGTTCCATCACGGCGAGAGCTTCCGTCTGGAACGCTTGCCGCATGGGTCGCGTGTGATCTACGCCCCCGACCCGTTGCCCGGCATCGCCGACGTCGATGCCGCGATCGAAGACGCGCTGGCGAATCCGATGGGGATGGAGCCGCTCCCGGCGCTGCTGAAGCCCGGCATGCGCCTGACCATCGCCTTCGACGACATCTCGCTCCCTCTGCCGCAGATGCGCACGCCCGACATCCGCGGCCGCGTGATCGAGCACGTGCTGCGGCACGCCGCCCGCGCCGGTGTGGACGACGTGCGCCTGTACGTCGCGAACTCGCTGCACCGCCGCATGACCGGCGCCGAGATCAAGCGCGCCGTCGGCGAACGCGTCTTTCGCTCGTTTTGGCCGGACGCGCTGCGCAATCACGATGCCGAGGACCGCGACAACCTCGCGCATCTGGGCAAGACCGAGCACGGCGAAGATGTCGAAATCAACAAGCATGCCGCCGAGTCTGACTTGATCGTCTACGTCAACATCAACCTGGTGTCGATGGACGGCGGCCACAAGTCCGTCGCGGTCGGGCTCGGCTCGTATCGAAGCGTCCGCCCGCATCACAACGTCGAGACAATGATGCAGTCGACGTCCTACATGGATCCGCGCCACTCCGCCTTACATCATTCCTGCGAGCGAATGGGCCGCATCGTCGAAAAGGCCGTCAAGGTCTTCCATATCGAGACGACGCTCAACAACCGCGCGTTCGGCGGGTCGTCGGAGTTTTTGCAGAAGCGCGAATGGGAGTGGTCGCTGAAGGACCAGGCAGCCTTCTTCGCCGCCAAGCGCGCGAACGACCGCGCGCCGGTCAAGACCCGGCGCGCGATGTTCCACAAGATCGCCGCTCCTTACTCGGTGACCGGCATCGCGGCCGGCGACGTGGACCAGGTGCACGCCGCGACCCTCGAGCGCGTCCACCGCCAGCAGCTCGTCGAGGTCGACGGCCAGGCCGACGTGCTCATCGCCGGCCTTCCTTACATCGGCCCGTACAACGTCAACTCGATCATGAACCCGATCCTGGCCGTGTGCGAGGGGCTCGGCTACTTCTTCAACATGTATCGCGGCAAGCCGCTGGTGCGCCAGGGCGGCGCGATGATCATGTTCCATCCCGTCCGCAACGAGTTCCACAGCCTGCACCATCCGTCCTACATCGACTTTTTCGAACAAGTCTTGTCGGTCACGACCGATCCCGAGACGATCCAGGCGAAGTTCGAGCAGCAGTTCGCCGAAGACGAGTGGTACCGTCATCTGTACCGAACCTCGTACGCCTACCACGGCGTGCATCCGTTCTACATGTGGTACTGGGCGTCGCACGCGATGTCGCATCTGGGTGACGTGATCTACGTCGGCGGGGATCGCTCGACCGTCGCGCGACTCGGCTTCCGCTCGGCCTCGACGCTCGCCGACGCGCTCGACATGGCATCAGAGACGACCGGCCGTTCGCCGCGAATCACCGCGATGCGGACGCCGCCGCTGTGGCTGGCGGACGTGCGCTGATGGGCTCTCTCGTCAAGGATCTCCGCGTGCTGCAACGCGGATTCCGCTGGGGCCGGCGTCCGCTCGCGCCGCGCAACGTCGCGCTGCCCGACCTGGCGCCGCGCGACTTTCCGACGGCATGGGCGCGCACGCCGGCCGCACGGGCCGCGCGCGCCGCGATCCAATCCGGCGTGATGAAGCCGCTCATCGGATCGCAGACGCGTCCGAGCGTGTACGGCGCGCACCTGCTCAAGACGCTGACTCCGCCCGTCATCTTCTACGCGAACCACTCGTCGCATCTGGACGCGCCGACGCTGCTGCTGTCGTTGCCCCCGTGGTGGCGCGAGCGCACTGCCGTCGGCGCCGCCGCCGACTACTTCTTCGACGTCTGGTGGCGCGCCGCGGCGACCGCGCTCGTCATCAACGCCTTCCCCGTCGAGCGCGCCGGCTCGCGCCGCTCCACCCGCGCCGCCAAGCAGATGATCGAGGGCGGCTGGAACGTGCTGGTCTTCCCGGAAGGCACGCGCAGCAAGGACGGCTGGCTGGGCGAGTTCCGCATGGGCGCGGCGCGACTGTGCATCGAAAACCGCGTCCCGGCGGTTCCGATCGCGCTCCGCGGCACGTATCAGTCGATGCCGCGTGGACGCGGCTGGCCGGCGCCCGGTCGCAAGCCCGTGCGCGTCCGCTTCGGCGAGCCGGTTTCGCCGGCCGAGGGCGAACTGGCTCCCGATTTCGCCACGCGAATGCGCGGCGCGCTTGAGCTGCTGCTCGAAGAGGACCGCACGACCTGGTATGAGGCGATGAAGCGCGATGCGCGCGGCGAGCGGGCGAGCGCCGGCGGTCCGCAGGCCGCCCGGTGGCGCCGAATCTGGGAGGCGGGCGAGCCCGTCGCCGATCCGCTGGCGCGCCGCGCCTGGCCGCGTTGAGCAACTGCTTCGACCACCGATCGCGCCCGAATCCCACGCCCCGCGGCGAATAATTGTACGGTTTGCCCCAATGCGGGCAGGAAACGAGCACGCTCACAAAGAAATGGATATGTGCCGACTTCGATTCCTTGTGCGGGAGGGAAACGTGATTCACAAACGTGTTGCTTCGATCCTCGCCGTTGTGGCGCTTTTGGCGGTGCCGTCGCTGGCGCAGCCCGAGCCGTCCACGCCGGTTGCCGGCGTCACCGTCGAAGCCAGCTTCGTGTCTTCGACCGGTTGGGTGAAACCGGGCGAGGCCTATCCGTTCAAGGTCATCGTCCGCGGCGGAAAGACGACCGCGCAAGGCTTGAAGCTGACGGTGACGCTGCCGGCCTCGGCGCAGTTCGTGTCCTCATCGGTCGCGCCGGCCGCGATGAGCGCCAACGCTGCGACGTTCAACCTCGCCGCCGTCGCACCGAACACCACGACCCGCATCGTGCTCCAGGCGCGCGCCGCGACGCTCGCGCAGGATCCTGAAATCATGTGGAAGGACCTGTCCGCGACCGCGTCGTTGACACAAGGCATCGCCGCGGTCGTCGGCACCTCGGTCAGCCACGGGCCGCGCGTCACCACGCTGGAGACCGCGCGATTCGGCGACCGTCCGTTCCCGATTCTGATGGCCGAGTACCAAGACATCAAGCATTGCACAGGCGAAGGCGAGCCCTACGACGAATGCACCGGCAACCATACGCCTGAGGCGTTCACCGAATCCGTCAACTCCAAGGCGTCCGGGACTTCGGTGTGGCGGCTCTATCAGGACATCTCGCTCGGCCAGTTGCATCCCCAAGGCGCCGTTCCCACGGCCGGCAAGGGAACCGTCGCGTTCGACGGCCTCGGCGGCCGCCGGTGGTCGCAGCCCTCGCCGAAGGGCACCTGCGCCGGCGTGACGGTGGCCGGGTTGGACGGCTCGCCCGCCTACGCCAACCGGATCGAGGACGGCTGGTACGTGCTTCCCGGAACGCAGGCCTACTACGGCTCCGACCGAGTGGGTCACTCACTCGGCGCGTCGCTCACCGGCGTGGGCGCGCTGGGTGGGATCGACTCGGCGTGCGGGCCGACCGGCAAGTTCGTCTACGACGCGGCGCTGGCCGCGGACCCCGACCTGGACTACAACGATTTCGACACCGATCGCGATGGGGTCGTCGACTTCATGATGGTCATTTTCGCCGGCGACGGCGGCAACGGATCCACGACGACGACCGGCTTGAAGAACATCTGGCCGCACTCGTCGGACTTGCGTTCCTACTTCACCGACGCCAACGGCCAAACCGGCTACGTCTCGGACGACCAGTTGCGCGACGAGCTCGAACGGCCCTTGTGGTTCACCGATGACACGCGGATCAAGACGACGACGAAGAACACGGGCGACGAGTTGAAGGCGCTCGTGCGCGTCGGCCCGTACAACGTCAACCCGGAGCCGTCGCAAGAGAAGATCTCGGTCATCGCGCACGAGTACGGCCACTCGCTGGGACTGCCCGACTTCTATTCGACCGGGGGACGTTCGACGTTCGGAACCTGGGAGCTGATGGCCAGCGACCACGCCCAGTTCAACACGTCTTTTTCGCGACAGGATCTGGGCTGGGTCGTCCCGCGCGAGGCGGCCGACGGCGAATACGCGCTGCGAGAATCCAAGAACGACACGCACGAAATCCATTGGAAGCGTCCCGATGGGACGCCGTACGTGCTCAAGGGTCCCAGCGTGCATAACGCGGACGTGTTGCGCGTCGGAGTCCCGACGACGCCGGTGATCGAGGAAGTGCCGTCCGGCACGCACGCGTGGCACTCGGGGAGCGGAAACGATTTCGACTGTCCGACCGTCGGGGGCCGCGGAATGCTCGTGCAGGTGCCCGAGGCGGCGCAGGTCGCGGATGCGTCGTCGATGACGCTGACGTTCCAATCGTTCTACGAGATCGAATGGGACTTCGACTACGGGTTCGTTCTTGCGTCGGGCGATGGAGGAGCGACCTGGAAGTCGTTGCCGTCCCAGCAGGGCACGACGCTGAGCAAGGCATACAACCCGAATGAATCGGCGTGCATGGAGAAGTGGGACAACGCGCTGACCGGCACGTCGGGTGACCTTTCGTCGCCGGCGAACCCGAACCGCGCACTGGTCAAGTACGCGGAACCGGTGTGGGTCGAGGACTCGTTCGACCTGAGCGAATTCGCCGGCGCGGACGATCTTCTGCTGCTGTTCTCGTACGCGACGGACGCGGGGCTGGCGAAGCGCGGCTGGTTCGTCGACGACATCAGCATCACGGCCGATGTCGGCGGCTCGCAGCGCGCGCTGTATGCAAGCGACTTCGAGAAAAGCCTCGAGTCGACGCGCCTGTTCGCCATGGGACAGGGCGGATGGGCCCGGATCACGTCGGGCGGCGGAACGGATCAGGATCACGCCTACTACGTCGAGCTGCGGGATCGCGTCGGCTGGGACTTCGACAGCAAAGACCAGTCCGATCGCGGCCCGGTCACGTGGGAGCCGGGCGTGTCGATGATCTACACCAACGAGCAGCACGGCTACGGCAACACCGGAGTGTCGGATCCGCCGGCGCAAACGCCGGTCGACTCGGTGCCGGTGCCGCTGTCCGCGACGCCGAACCTGGACGACGCCGCGTTCACCGTCGCGCCCGGGCGGCAACTGTTCGACGGGTGCACGCACCGGGACAACTACTCCGATCCCGCCGGCCCCGACGGACAATGGAAGCTCCCGGGGCAGATGCGCCTGTTCGTCGAATCGATCGAGGGGATCTCCAAGACCGGAAAGGCGCCGAGCGCCGCGGTCGCGACCGTCAAGGTCGATGTGAAGCCCGACTGCAAGTCGCCGCCGCCGGCTGCTCCCACCGTTGCGTTCGGCGCCGGCCGCAGCGATCCCGATCCCGACGGCGCCTACCAGTTGAAGTGGACGCGCCCGAAGGGCGCGGTCGGTCCCGACATCGTGCAAGAGACGCGCGGGCTCGCCACGCTGCTGGGCGACGGCGCTGAAGAGGGCCTGTCGAACTGGACGCTGTCCAAGTCGGGAGTCGGAGCGCTGGATTGGGAGACCACGACCGTCAAGGTGCACGAGGGATCGAACGCGTTCGTGTCTCGCCACCCCGACGGCGCCACGAACGTCGAGGCGACGTTGGAGCTGACCACGCCCATCAAGGTCCCCGCCGGAGTCGAGTCGACGCTGACGTGGTACGACTGGCTCGCCGCCGAAGGGGACGACGCCGTGTTCGTCGACGTTCACGACGGTCGCGACTGGGCGAACGTGTATCAGGCGTCCCGTCCGTTAGGCGCCGATGGGGCCGCGCCGGGATTGATCGAAGAGCCGTTCAACTTCCACTCGATCAGCCTCACGCGCTACGCAGGCAAGTCGATCAAACTTCGATTCCGGTTCGCGGCCGGCCCCGACAACCGGGCGACGTCGTCGTCGGTGTTCGGCTGGTATGTCGATGACATCGCGATCAAGACCGCCGCGTGGCGCGACATCGCGACGACGACCGGCACCTCGATTGCTCGCGCGAACCTGCCGGACGGCGAGTACTTCTATCGCGTCCGCACGGCATTCCCGTTTGGGTCCGGCGCGACGATCCCCGGACCGTGGAGCGAGTTCGTGGGCACGAAGGTGCAGGGCAGCAAGGCGACGGCCTATCCGCCGGCCGGCGAAGCCGCCCCGACGAAGCCGCCCACCACCGTCGGCGGCGTCAAGAATCGCGCTCCGCTGCCGGCGACCGGCGTCGGCTCCGGCGCGCTGGGCGCGGCGCTACTGCTGCTTGCCTTCGCCGCGGCAGCCGTCACCAGGCGCGCGACGCGAACCTGATCCGGCGCAAGCGAAAGCGGCGTCCGTCGCGGGCGCCGCTTTCGCTTCCCGGGGCGTTCTTCCTTACGGGTTCGCGCCGCCGTCCTTCCACGAACGGAACGTCTCGACCCGTTCGGGCGGCCACGGCGCGTCGCAGGGCATGCTGCCGTCCTGGACCACGGCCAGGATGTCGGCGGCGTTGTCGCGCACGGCCGCGTACGCGTGAAGGTCGAAGGCGAACAGCATCGCCTGTCGATCCTGGTCGCGGAACAGCGGCTTGATATCGGTTTCGAAGCTAAGATCTGCCACCCATTTCCCCCTTGCCGATGATGACGTGAACGATGGCGGATCTTATCGTCTCAGCGGTCCGTCCGTCTGGGCGCGCTCTCCGCGGCACTGCGATAGGGTGACGCTTGCTATGGCACGCACCGGTGGGGAGGAACGAAAGCGCAGTCTGATCGCGCACGCCGTCCGGCTGTTCGGCTCGCTCGGCTACGACGGGACTTCGCTCGACGTCGTCGCCGAGGCCGCGGGGATTCGCAAGCAGACGCTGCTGTATTACTTCCCGACCAAGGATGCGCTCTTCGATGCGTGCGTCGCCGAGGTCGGGATCCGCGCCGCGCAGGCGCTCGAAGCCGCGCTGGAAGGTCCGGAAGAAGGATTCGGGCGGGCCGAGGCCGTGATCCGGACGATCTTTCGGCTGACCGAACAGTGGCCGGAGTTCCCGACGTTCATCCGCGAAGCGTCGCGAAGCGGCCCGGCCGTCGTCAGTCGCATCGCGTCGACGCTCGAGCCGCTCCGGAAACGCGCGCTGGTCTTTCTGGAGAAGGAGATGGCCGACGGAACATTTCGCCGGCAGGACCCGACCCTGTTGCTGTTTACGCTCTACACCGCCGTCGTCGGGTCGGTGACCGAGGCCGGCGTGCTGCGGGCCGTCGGCGGCGGGGACAAGGGCCGTGGCACCCTCAAGCGACGCGAAGAAGAGCTGATCGAGTTCCTCCGGGTCGCCTTGACCGGCAAGAACTAAACGGGCGTTCAGCCTGGTTCAGCCGGGGGGGAGCGCCGCGAGTTTCTGCTCGTCGCCCTGGTCGCCTTTGGTTCGAAGGTAGGGGGCGCGGCCACAGACCGGGCACGTGCCGTCGACCAGATCGTGCTCGGCGTCGCCGTCTTGAACGAAGAAGCGCTCGCCGAGCGAGATGAGTTGCAGCACGCGGTCGGGGGACAGCATGATCGGCTCGGCCGCAAGGTGCGGCGAGTGGTAGCCGACGAGCTCGACGTGATCATGATCCGCGTCGGCCTGCTCGACCCGCGACGAAACCACCTTCAGCGATGCCACCGAACCTCCCCTCGATCCCTGTGCGGAGCATAGGGTACCGGCTTCCCGCCTCCGCGCGAATCAAGCGTGGGCGGTGCGGCTTCGCCGCCGGGCCCGCGCGGCATCCTGGATCGCCGAGGTGCGGCGCGCACGGACCGTTTCGATCGCGAACGCCGCGAGGAGCGGCGCGGTCTCGACGATGTTGTAGAGGAAGTGAACGTCGGGCCGCTTCAAGGGCAGGCCGCCGCCGATCGCGCCGCCCGCGGACAGCAGGCCGGGTGATCCGGGGTTGCCGGTGCGCAGATACGTGGACATGATCCAGGTGTGCTCGACCTGATGCCAGACGGCGAAGATGACGGCGAAGGCAAGCAGACGACTGTGTCGATAAACAACGAGCAACGACGCGGTTGCGAGCAGGACGGTGGTGTTCCAAACGAAGTGGACCCACTCGATGTCGAGGGCGCCGAAGATGCCGCGCGAGCGGGGCGGCGGCAGATGAAGCGCATGAAGCTGGATCATCTGCGCCGCATGCTCGATCACATGCCCGCTCTGGCTGACGGCGACGAAGTAGAAGACCGCAAGCCACGGGTTGCGCTTGGTGACCTCGGCAAGATCGCGCACGTAGAGCGGCAGCCAGGGCACCAACGCCACGACGACCATCGACCACAGCGGCCAGCCGAGCGCCGCCGCGGACAAGCCTCCCGACAGCGACGCGCCGGCCGCGATCGCGAACACGCGCGGAGGCAGGAGCGACGATGCGGGAACAAGGCTGAGCGGGGTTGGAGCGGGGCTCGGCGGCGGCGAGGCGACGCGGGGCCGCTCCGGGGTCGATCGGACTGCAACGGGTCTGCTCACGATGATCTCCTCCCTCGCTCCGTAGAAACGATCGGCCCCGTCAAGTCGTTCGACTTCGGACATCCCCCATAAGGGACATTGAAAAGAAAGAGGCCCGGCGATGGCGCCGGACCTCTTCGTCGAAGCGATGAACGTCAGCCGCAGAAGGGGAAGTCCTTGACGATGGGGTCGTCGACGGCGGTGAGCCGTTTCAGGCCGGTCGGCGCGTCGGCGTCGATCGTGAAGATCGCCGTGCCGGTCGCGGGAACCTTGTCTTCGCACTTGGTTCCGTACGAGATCGGGTTCAGGAGCCCGCCCATGTCAACGTCCTGAAGGCTCTCGAACGCCTTCACGACACCATCCCGGGTCAGGTCGCCCAGCTCGACGGCCTTTTCAAGGATCTGGTGCACGATCCGCGCCTGCGTGTAGCCGAATTGGAAGTACGTGTCGGGCGCCTGCCCGCCGCCGTACTTGGCGAGGTTGTCCACCATCTCCTTCATGCCTTCGCATCCGGCCGCCGTCGAGCCCCAGTCGCAGGCCGCGTCGCCGGTGATCCACACGTAGGCCTTCAGGTAGTCCGCCAGCGGGCTCTTGGCGAGCGCCCCGATCCATGCGGGTGATTGCCCGATCCATCGCGGCGTGTACTTGAGCTGGGCCGCAGTCCCTAGGATTCCGCCGGTTGCGCTCGGCACCGTCACCATCCAGACGTGGTCGGCGCCGCCGCGTTGCAGCGCGGTGACCTGCGAGACGAATTCGGTGTCGGTCGGCTTGTACGTTGCGCGAGCCACGATGCTAAAGCCCAGCTTCTGGGCTGCGTACTCGACGCCTTTCAATCCGTCGGCGCCGTAGTCGTCGTCCTGATAGATCACGCCGACCTTCGGGGTCTTCTTCTGCTCGTTGACGACGTAGGAGAACGCGTTGATCGCCTGCACCGGATACGGAGCGCCGGCCGGGATCAGGTACTTCTCCTTGAGCCAGTCGCTCGACAGGGTCGCGGCGCCGGTCAGGATCTTGTCGGCGCGGATCTGCTCCAGGATCGCCTTCGTCGTCGGCGTGCCGAGCGACTGCGCGATCATCAGTACCTTGTCCTTGAGCTTGCCGTACTGCTCGGCATGTGTCTGCGGCACGTACTGCGTGTCGAGCGTCTCCAACGTGACCTTGTACTTCTTGTCGGCGGCCAGGTTCTTGCCGACGCCGCCCAGCACCTCGTTGACGTACTGGAAGTAGACTTCGTGGCCTTTCGTGAGCGGCTTGCCGATGACGGCCACCGGCCCGGTCAGCGGCGACAACTCACCCAGTGTGATCGTTTGACCTTGCACGCCGACGCCGGTCTTGATCTCGCCGGTGCCGCCGTCGGTGTCTGTCGACGACCGGCACGCGGTTGCGACCAGCGCAAGCACGGCGACCGCGACGATCGCGCGAATTCCTCGACGCATGTGCCCTCCTCTCGTCCGATTCCTCCCGGTGTGCTCCGTTGCTCCTCCTCCCGCCTGGACCGTTCAGTAGCTGAACGGCCACGTCTTGAAGTAGATCTTCGCGCGCCGCCACAAGCCGGCGCATCCGTACGGCTCCGCTACTAGGAATACGATGATCAGCGCTCCGAAGATGATCTGGTTGAGCTCGAAGACGGTGATGCCGTCCGCGGTCGCGCTGGTGGCGACAAACGGGATCTTGTCCGAGAACTCCTCGACCAGGCGCGGGACCAGCGAGATGAAGAACGCGCCCAGGATCGCCCCGAACACCGTGCCGATCCCGCCGATGATGATCATCGCCACGTATTGGATCGACAGGAACAGGTCGAACTGGCTTGGTCCCACGAAGCGAAGGTACGAGCCGAGCAGCGCGCCGCCGATCGCCGCGTAGGCGCTGGAGATCACGAACGCCGCGACTTTGTAGCGAAACAGGTTCACGCCGATGATCGAGGCGGCGATTTCGCGGTCGCGGATCGCCTGGAATGCGCGGCCGGTTCGCGATCGAACGATGTTCTTTGCGATGAGCGTCATCAGCGCGAGCATCGGGATGGCCAGCAGATAGAAGCTCTGGTCGCGCGAGAACGTTCCGATCGCGTTGAACGACAGGCCGCCGACTTCGGGCGGAGGGATCGAGCGGCCCTGCGGCCCGCCCGTGACCGAACGCACGTTCAGGAACAGGTGCTCTCCCAGGAACACCAGTCCGAGCGTCACGATTGCCAGATACAGGCCTTTGAGTCGCAGCGCGAACGGCCCGACGATCAGCCCGACGAGCCCCCCGAGGATCCCGGCGACCGGCAGCCACACCACGAACGGCAACCCGAGGTTGCCTCCCATGTATCCGGCCGTGTACGCGCCGAGCCCGATGAAGAACGCATGGCCGAGCGACACCTGTCCGGTGAAGCCGGTCAGCAGGTTGAGTCCGATCGCGCCGATGGACGCGATCGCGGCGAAGTTGATCACGGCCAGCCAGAAGTCGGTCAGCACGAACGGCAACACGACCACGACGACGGCCAGCAGCAGCATCCCGATCCGCGATCCGCGCGTCGGAAAGATCGACGTGGTCTGCGCGTAGGAGGTGTGAAGCGCCTCGGGTCTGCGCGACGTGAGCAGGCTCATACGCGCTCGACCTCTCTGGTCCCGAACAGACCGTACGGACGGATCATCAGGACCACGACCATAACCGCGTACGCCGCGATCACGTGGAAGTTGTTGCCCAGCCACGGCGCGACGCGCGGCTGGTAGCCCTGCATCAGCACCTCGATCAGGCCGATCGTCACGCCGCCGATCACCGCGCCGCCCGGCGAGTCGAGCCCGCCCAGGATCGCCGCGGGAAACGCGCGCAAGGCGATGAATCCGGTCGTGGGGGACAGCGACCCGGGAAAGGACGAGATGAACACGCCGGCGATCGCCGCCGTCGCGCCGGCGATCGCCCATGCGATCGCGGTCATGCGCCGCACCGAGATGCCGAGCGACAGCGCGGCCTCCTGGTCGAAGGCCGCGGCGCGCATCGCGACGCCGGCTTTGGTCATGCGAAAGAACAAGAAGAAGCCGAGCAGCACGGCGGCCGTCGCGCCGATCGTGCCGAGGCTCGCCGCCGAGACGCGCAGCCCGCCGACGTCGTAGACGGTCGCGCCGAACGGATCGTTGATGTGCCGGTCGGCGAAACCCCACGCGGACGTGACGACTTGGCGGACCACGATCGCCAGACCGATGGTAATCATCACGATGGCAAAGACCGGCCGGCCGACCATCCGGCGCAGCACGACTCGCTCGATCCCCAATCCCACGCCGGCCATCATGATCATCGCCAGCAGCACGGCGAACACGAAGGGAATCTCGATCTGATTTCGCCAGAAGAACACCAGCGAGCCGCCCAGCAGAACCAGCTCGCCGTGCGCGAAGTTGATCACCTCGCTCGACTTGTAGACGATGACGAAGCCGAGCGCGATGAGCGCGTAGACGGCGCCCAGCACCAGGCCTTGGTAGGCGAACTGAAAGAACTCGGTCACCGCGCGTACATCTCCTCGACGAGCGGGCCGAACCGTTCGGTGAGGACGCTGCGACGAACCTTCTGCGTGGCCGTCAGCTCGCCGTCCTCGTGGTCGAGCTCTTTGGGAAGCAGACGGAACGTCTTGATCTGCTCGACGGGGGCGAGCTCTTTGTTGATCCGGTTCACGTGCTCGTCGATCAGCCGCACGACCTCCGGCTTGGCCGCCAGATCGCTGTAGGTCGTGAACGAGATCCGTTTGCGGGTCGCCCAATCGCCGACGGTGTCGAGCTCGATGCCGATCAGCGCGACGCAGTGCGACCTGCGGTCGCCGACGACGATCGCCTCTTTCACGTACGGCGACTGCTTGAGCTTGTTTTCGATCTCGGACGGCGAGATGTTCTTTCCGCCGGCCGTGATGATGATGTCCTTCATCCGGTCGACAATGTGCAGGTGGCCGGCGTCGTCGATCATGCCGACGTCGCCGGTGTGCAGCCAGCCGTCGGCGTCGACCGTCTCGGCCGTCGCCTGCGGGTTGCGGTAGTAGCCGGCGAACACGGTCGGGCCGCGCAGCAGGATCTCGCCCTCGTCGCTGATGCGGATCTCCACGCCGTCCAGCGGCTTGCCGATCGTGCCGATGCGAATATCGTCGGGCGGCGTGATCGTGCCGATGCCGGCCGACTCGGTTTGCGCCCACCCTTCGCGAACCGGCAGGCCGATCGCGTGGAAGAAGTGCAGCACGGCCGGCGCGATCGGCGCGGCGCCGCTGACGGCGATCCGGCAGCGAGCCAGACCCAGCCGCTTCTTCAGCGGCCGGTATGCCAGCAGCCAGCCCAGCCCGTAGAACGGTGCCATCATCGCCGGCAGCGTGCCGCCGTTTTCCAGGCGCCGCTGCGCGAACCGCTCGCCCCGCTTGAGCCAGAACCGGAACGTTGCGCGCTTGATCCACGAGGCGTCGTGCATGCGGATCTCGATTCCGGCGGCCATCTTCTCCCAGATGCGCGGCACGCCCAGAAAGATCGTCGGCTCGACCTCGCGCAGGTTTTCGGGGACGGTGTCGATCGACTCGGCGAACGATGCGCTTACGCCGAAGGCCAGCGGGAAGTAGATGGTAAAGATCTTCTCGGCGACGTGGTTGAGCGGAAGATAGGACAGCACGCGGTCCCGGTCGCCGATGTCGTTCCACGCGCTCTGCGTCAGGAGCACCGAGGCCGCCAGATTCGCCTGCGACAGCATCGCCCCCTTCGGCGGTCCGGTCGTGCCCGACGTGTAGACGATCATCGCGATCTCGTCCGGGGTGCGATCGGCGACGAGGGATTCGTATGCGGCGGGGTCGGCGTCGTTCATCTGCCGTCCCGCGTCCAGCAGATCGTTCAGCGGCATCAGGCGCGGATCGTCGTAGCTGCGCAGCCCGCGGCGGTCGACCACGACGATCCGCTCCAGCGCCGGCACGTCCACGGCCAGGATCTTGTCAACCTGCTCTTGGTTCTCGGCCACGACGACGCGCGCTCCGGAGTGTTCCAGCACGTAGCCGACCTCGGCCGGCGGGCTGGTCGGATACACGCCAACGCTGATCGCGCCGGCGGTGATCGCGCCCATCTCGGCGAACACCCACTCGGGCCGGTCGTCGCTCAGGATTGCGACGCGGTCGCCGGGCTGGATTCCCAGCCACCGCATGCCCAGCGCGACTTCGCGCACGCGCTGCTCGTAGTCGCGCCACGTGTGTTCGCGCCAGATGCCGTGGACCTTTTCGCGGAGGGCGATGGCGCCGGGATTGGTCCGGGCGCGCTGCAGGAACAGGGACGGCAGGGTGGCCGCCTGCTGCGACGGCGATTCCGCGCGTGGTTGCAACTGTGTCGTGCTCATGTGGCGGCTCCTGCGCTCTGCTCTTCGCCGAGGTACGCGGCGATCACGGCCGGGTCTTGCTGAACGTCGGCCGGAATACCCTCGGCGATCCTCTCTCCGAAGTCCAGCACCAGGATGCGGTCGGCGATGTCCATAACGAGTCCCATGTCGTGCTCCACGAGGATCTGCGAGATGCCCAGCTCCTCTTTGATGTCGAGGATGAAGCGCGCCGTGTCTTCGGTTTCCTCGACGTTCATCCCGGCCACCGGCTCGTCCAGCAGCAGCAGCTTCGGCTCCATCGCCAGCGCGCGGCCCATCTCGACGCGCTTCTGGAGTCCGTAGGGGAGCGCGGTGACCATCTGGTTGCGGTACCGCTCGATCTCGAGGAACTCGATGATGCGCTCGGCGGCGGCGCGATGCTCCATCTCGCTCCGCTTGGCCGGTCCCGCCCACAGGGCGCCGGCCGCCACGCCGGTGCGCATCAGGTGATGGCGTCCGAGCATCAGATTGTCGATCACCGTCAGGAACGGGAACAGCTCGATGTTTTGGAACGTGCGAGCGATGCCGGCGTGGGCGACCTCGTGCCGCTTCATCGTGAGCAAGTCGCGGTCGTCGAAGGTGACGCGACCGTCCTGCGGCCGGTACACCCGCGACAAAATGTTGAAGATCGAGGTCTTGCCGGCGCCGTTTGGTCCGATGATCGAAAACAGTTCACCCGGGTGCACCTCGAACGACACGTCCGACAATGCGGTGACGCCGCTGAAGCGAAGCGTCACCTGCTCGAACGACAGCAGCGCGCCGGTCACGAAAGCCACCGCTTCTTGCGGCGGTAGTGCTTGACGTCCCGGTACGAGTGGCGCGCGCCGCCTTCCGCGCCCAAACCCAAGTAGAACTCGCGGACGTCTTCGTCGTCGAGCAGTTCGGCAGCCGGCTTGTCCATCACGATCTTTCCGTTTTCCAGCACGAACCCGTGCGTCGCGATCGACAGCGCCATCGCCGCGTTCTGTTCGACCAGCAGGATCGATGTGCCCGAGGCGTTGATCTGAACGATCGTGTCGCGGATCGTTTGCACCGCGAGCGGCGCCAGACCGAGCGACGGCTCGTCCAGGATCAGCACCTTCGGCGAGGCCATCATCGCGCGGCCGATGGCCAGCATCTGCTGCTCGCCGCCGGAAAGGTACCCGGCGATCTGCTTGCGCCGCTCGCCCAGGATCGGAAACAGCGACAGGACCCAGTCGTAGGTCTGCTTGACGCCCGCGCCGTCGCGCCGCGTGAACGAGCCGGCGCGCAGGTTCTCATCGACGGTCAGCTCGCTGAAGATCCGCCGGCCTTCCAAGACCTGCGCGATGCCGCGTCGCACGATCGCGGGCGCGTCCAGCCGGTCGATTCGCTCGGCATTGAATGTGACCGTCCCTTTGGTGATCTCGGCGTCGTGGACGTCCAGAAGGCCCGTGATCGCGCGAAGGGTGGTGGTCTTTCCGGCTCCGTTCGCGCCCAAAACGGCGACGATCGCGCCTTCGGGCACATGGATCGAAACGCCTCGCAGTGCGAGGACAACATCGTTGTAGACGACTTCGATTCCTCGGACGTCGAGCAAGCACCCGCCTCCCTGCTTCCAGGACATACCATCTTTACGTCCCGAACGCCAGGCTGCGCGGGGCTACGTCTGACGCGCGAAGCGGATCTCGGTGTCGTCGCTGCCGTTGATCGAGCGCGTCCACGTCAGGTACGCCCGGCCGGAGGAGTCCATGGTGAGCGACTGGAAGTCGCCCAGTTCGCGGTCGGTCGAGCAATTTAGCCCGTCGGTGCAGATCGGCCCGCTCTTGACCGAAACCGGGTCGACGGTGGTCAGGGTCGACCAGGTTCCGCCGAAGTCGGCGCTCTCCACGTACTTCTCGTGCCAGGCGGCGGTGCTCGCGACGGTGTCGGGGATGCCGCTCGCGCTGGTGTGGAACAGCGAAACGCCGATCTTGTTCCCGCGTGCGGTCACCCACGGGTAGACCGAGGTTCCGCTCGACACGACCGTCGTCGCGGCCGTCCAGGTGTTTCCCCAATCACTGGAGCGTGCGACCTTGACGCGGCTCGACGAGGCAAGCGTCTCTTGCCAGACCGCGACGAGCTTTCCGCCGCCCGCATCGGCCACGACCGGGAAGGCGGACTGCGTCTGGACCCCCGTCTGCGCGGACTGAACGGGGCGGACCGTGAACGTCGCCGCGCTGTTGATCGAGCGGGCGAAGACGATGCCGCCGGAGGACGTCGCGGCGATGACGCCGACTCGATCGTTCAGCACGTCCACACCTTGGACGACGAGCGTGCCGGGCGGGCAGATGCATCCGGTGCGGTCCACCACGTGCATCGCGACCGATTGCAGCGGGAACGTGATGCCGCCGTCGATCGAACGCGCGACCGTCACGCCGGTCGGAAGCTGATGCGTCGCGTGGTAGACACGGCCGCCGCCGGCCGTCGCGATCCACTGCCGGTCCTGGATCAAGGTCGAGACGGGATTGGCGATCCAGGTCTGCCCCTTGTCGGTCGAGGATGCAACCGTCGAGGAGCCGAGCCACAGGTCGGTCG
>DASWHR010000023.1:0-28497 GCA_036398095.1 Actinomycetota bacterium | reverse complement strand
GGCGGCGCGGCGGAGACGTTTGATCTCGCCGCGCCGCTTCTTGTCCGTGATCCGGCGCTGCTTCGCCGCGCGCGACGGCCGCGTTTTGACGCGCGGCGGCGGCGGGGGCGCGAGCGCGTCGCGAAGCAGCTCCTCCATCCGGTCCAGCGCGCGCTGCCGGTTCTGCGCCTGCGTGCGCTGGGCGCTGGCGCCGACGCGCAGGACGCCGGCCGCGTCGATGCGCGTGGCGAGCGTCCGCCGGACGCGGCGCTTCTGATCGGCGCTGAGCGCCTCGGACGATTCGACGTCGAAGAGCACGTCCACTTTGGTGTCGCGCTTGTTGACGTTCTGGCCGCCGGGGCCGCCGGCGCGCGCGAAGCGTTGCGCGATCTCGCGGGACGGGATCACGATGCCGCGGCCGATGTGCAGGTCTCGCATGACGCCTTCGAGCGTAGCCGTGTTAGCGTGACGTCGCTATGGAACCCTCCCTGCATCCCGCCCTGCATCCCGATTGCGCGCCGATCGCGTTCCTGCTCGGAACCTGGACCGGCGAAGGCAGCGGCCACTATCCCACGATCCAACCCTTCACCTACGGCGAAGAAGTGCGGTTCTGGCACGTCGGCAAGCCGTTCCTGGCGTACTCGCAGCGCACCTGGGCGCTGGACGACGGACGGCCGCTGCACGCCGAAGCCGGGTATTGGCGGCCCAAGCCCAACGATCGGATCGAGATCGTGCTCGCCCATCCGACCGGGATCGCCGAGATCGAAGAAGGCACCGTTGCCGGCTCGGTCGTCACCGTGCGCTCGACGATCGTGGCCGAGACCTCGACCGCGAAAGAGGTGACCGCGCTCGCCCGCGTGATCCGCGTCGAAGGCGACACGCTCGAATACGACTTGGAGATGGCCGCGGTCGGCTTGGCGCTTCAGCATCATCTCAACGCGACGCTCAAGCGAACGTCGTAGTCACTCCTGCCAGGAGTAGCGCTGCTCGGCGAAAGGTTCGGCGTCGTTGTGATAGCCGCGCTCTTCCCAGTAGCCGCGCGAGTCGCGGTCCAGGATCTGAAGACCGTTGACCCACTTGACGCTCTTCCACGCGTAGCGTTTCGGCACCACCAGTCGCAGCGGACCGCCGTGCTCGGGTTCGAGCGGTTCGCCGTCGTGGCTCCAGGCGAGGAGCACGTCGTCGTCGATGAGCACGTCGAGCGGCAGGTTCGCGCTGTAGCCGTAGGGCGCCCAGACGAGCGCGTGCGTCGCGTCGCCGGCGATGCCGGCCGCTTCGGCGACGAGATGGATCGAGATGCCCTCCCAGGTGTTGTCGAGCTTCGACCAGCCCGTGACGCAGTGAAAGTCGGACGTGATCGTGGTGGCCGGCAGCGCGCGCAGCTCGTCCCACGACCATTCGATGTCGCGCTCGACGCGTCCCCAGACGCGGAATTGCCACAGCGCCGGATTGAACGACGGGACCGGGCTCGCGTGAAGGATCGGCCAGCCGCGCGTGAGGCGCTGGCCGGGCGGGACGCGGGCGGCCTCGTCGTCGCGGGGACGGACCATCTACGTCGCCCGCTCCAGCGCGTCCAGGTCGGTTTCGCGGCGCTCGATCTGGGCGAGCAGGCCGGCACGGGCTCGCTCGTCGGCGACGCCGGCCAGTGCGGCGCGCGCCTGCGCGAGCGCTTCGCGCGCTTGGCGGTAGGCTTCGGCCGGATCTCGATTCTGCGCGTACTTGATCCGCTCGTCCGCGCGCTCGATGATCTTCCATACATCCGTCGGGGCAATCATCGCGTACAACAGTACCGGCACAGGCACCGGGTTGTGACAAGACAAGGGAGGAACGATGACGTCCATGACGAAGATCGCGTTCGTGGTGGCGCTGGCGCTGATGGGAGCGGCCTGCGGCGGATCGGACGAGCCCGACGCCGGCAACGGCTCGCCGACCGGCGGGGCGGCCAACGCCGTCCAGATCAAGAATCTGGCGTTCGCGCCGCAGAACCTGACCGTCGCGGTCGGGGCCGTGGTGACTTGGACCAACGGCGACGACTTCGCGCACACGGTCACGTCGGGCAACCCGAGCGATGCGCCGTCCGGCGTCTTCGACGGGCCCCTCGAGACCAACGGGGCAACGTTTACGTTTCAGTTCAAGGATGCCGGCACGGTCGAGTACTACTGCAAGGTTCACCCGCAGATGACCGGCTCGGTCGTGGCCGCGTAACCACCCTCCTAGTGGACCCAGACGGGCGTGCCGACGCTCGCCCAGTTGTAGAGCAGCTTCGACTCGACCACGCCCAGGCGGACGCAGCCGGCTGAGACGGGGATGCCGAGCGTGTTCGCGCCCGTCCGGCGATTCGGATCGGATCGATACGGCAGCGAATGGATGAAGTAGTCGCCGTGGAACCACAGCGCGTCCGGCATCCACACCTGGAACTGCCGAGACCAGTAGCGAGGAGCCTTCAGCTTGACGCGGAAGTTTCCTTTGGGCGTTCGGCGGCCGGGCCGGGCGGTGGACACCTTGAAGCGGTGAACGATCGTGCCGTTCTCCCACGCGGTCAGGCGCTGATCGGCGATGGAGACTTCGATCGTGCGTCCGAGCGGCGCCTCCGGATCCGGATTGAGCGAGATGCGCCCGGCCGTGTTCGTCGCGTAAGCCCATCGCGGCAGCGGCGCTTCGCCGGGCATCGGCCGGGTGTCGATCGCGACCGAGGTGACGGGAAACGTCTTGACCGGCGCCGACGTTGCCGCCGGCGACGAGCCTTGGCCGAGGACGCCGCCGAGCATCGCCGTCAGCGCGGCGAGCGTCATGATCGTCCTAACAACGTGTCTCATCCGGTCCTTTCGTTGGGGCCCAATTGTGTCACCGAACGGGAGATATCGCCAGATTCACGGGTGTCCGGGTGGGCGCCACCCCGAAAGGACCATGCCGGGCTGGTCCCTGCGGTTCCATGAAATGGCCGATGCGGGGGGTGTTAGTGGCTCCCGGCCTCGCGTAGAAATGAATGCAAGAGCGACGGTAAGGAAGGAACGTGCCCGCGGATGCGAGTTCTTGTCATCGACGATGAGCCCGACGTGCTTTTGCTGTGCCGGGTCAACCTGGCCTTCGAAGGGCACGACGTGATCGAGGCGGCCGATGCGCCGCAAGGGCTGGACGCCGCCTACTCCCATGATCCCGATTTGATCGTGCTCGACGTGATGCTGCCCAACGGCGACGGCATCAGCGTGCTTCGCGAGTTGCAGTCGCACGAACAGACGCGCGACGTGCCGGTGATCCTTCTCACCGCCAAGGCTCGCGGCGAAGACGAGCTGGTCGGCTTCGAGGCCGGCGCGACGATGTACATGACGAAGCCGTTCTCGCCGGCGGCGTTGTGCGAGGCGGTCGCCACGGTCGGCGGCATGTCGCTCGACGAGCGCCACAAGACTCGCGAGATGAGCTTGCGCC
This sequence comes from Actinomycetota bacterium, assembly GCA_036398095.1. Classification (GTDB taxonomy): domain Bacteria; phylum Actinomycetota; class AC-67; order AC-67; family AC-67; genus DASWHR01. The sequence goes on along the minus strand of DASWHR010000023.1, from coordinate 25,092 downwards.
AGCTCACGGTGCTGCAACAGCAGTAACCCTTTCGCCCGGCGCGCCGGATCCCCCCCCGATTCGCCGGCGTTCCGGGCTGCCCGTCGCCGGAGCCCGTTGTAGGCTCGCGTGCCGATGAGGATCCACGACCTGCCGACGCCGGCGTTGATCGCCGACGCCGACGCACTCGAGCACAACATCGGGGCGATGGCGGCCGCCCTCCCGGGCGCACGATGCCGGCCACACGTAAAGGCCCACAAGTGCACGTCGCTGGCCCGCCGGCAAGCCGCCGCCGGGCACCGCGCGTTCACGTGCGCCACGATCCGCGAGATGGAAGGCATGGCCGCCGCCGGGCTCGGTGACGATTTGCTGCTGGCGAACGAAGTGCTCGACGCGCGACGACTCGGCGCGCTCGTGGCGGCGGGTGCGCGCGTGACGGTCGCGGTCGACTCGGAGCCCACGATCGAGGCGGCCGTTGCCGGCGGTGTGCGCGAGGTGCTCATCGACGTCAACGTCGGCTTGCCGCGCTGCGGCTGCGTGCCCGGCGACGCGGGACGGCTGGCGGACCATGCGCGCAGCCGCGGGCTGAGCGTTCGCGGCGTCATGGGCTACGAGGGTCACGTCGTCGGACTCGCCGACCGGACGCTTCGCGCGTCGCTGACGACCGAATGCATGGAGCGGCTCGCCCAAGCGCACGCCGGCGTCGGCGGCGCGGTGATCAGCGCCGGCGGCACCGGCACCTACGACGTGAATACGCTCGCGACGGAGATCCAGGCCGGCAGCTACGTGCTCATGGACAACGCCTACGACGAGCTGGGATTGCCGTTCCGCCGCGGGCTCGGCGTGCTCGCGACGGTGATTTCGGTCTCGGCGGAGCATGCCGTCGCCGATTGCGGATTGAAGGCGCTGGGCATGGACCACGGAAATCCCACGATCGACGGCGGGCATGCGGTCTGGTTCGTCTCCGACGAGCACGTCACGTTCGCGCCGGCATCGCCGTTGCGGACCGGGGATCGAATCCTGGTGCGGCCCGGCCACATCGACCCGACGATCGCCTATCACGAGCGTCTGCACGTCGTCCGCGGCGAGGAAGTTCTGGAATCGTGGCCGGTCGATCTGCGCGGCTGGTGACGGTGGGCGGATGGGGGAACTGGGCGGGCACGGCCTCGTGCCGGCCGTCGTCGATCGTCGAACCGGAAAGCGACGACGAGTTGGCTCGGGCAATTGCCGGGGCCGTCGCGCGGGGCGAGCGGGTCAAGGTCGCCGGAACCGGCCATTCGTTCACCGACGCGGCCTGCACCGACGGCATGATGATCCGCAGCGCGCGGCTCAATCGCGTGCTGGCCGTCGACCGTGTCGCGCGGACCGTCACCGTGCAGCCCGGCGCGACGATTCGCGCGCTGGCCGAGCGACTCGCGGCCGAGGGCCTTGCGTTCCGCAATCTTGGCGACATCGGCGCGCAGACGATCGGCGGGGCGATCGCGACGGCGACGCACGGAACCGGCGCGCGGCTCGGAACGTTGTCGTCGCAGGTGTCGGCGATGACGATCATGACGGCCGCCGGCGAGCGAATCGAGTGCTCGCGCGAGCACCGCCCCGACGTCCTCGCCGCCGCGCGCGTGTCGCTCGGCGCGCTGGGCGCGGCGACCTCGGTCACGATCGACTGCGACGAGGCATACGCGTTGCACGCCGTCGAAGAGCCGATGCGGCTCGAATGGGTTCTCGGCTCGCTCGACCGATACCTCGACGCCGACGATCACTTCGAGTTCTTTTGGTTCCCGCACACCGATCGGACGCTGACCAAGCGCAACAACCGGGTGGACGGCCCGCTGCGGCCGCGGTCGCGCGCGAAAGAATGGTTCGACGAGATGCTGCTGGCCAATCGCGCCTTCGGCGCGGTGTGCCGCATCGGCCGGGCGCGGCAGACCTTGATTCCGCCGATGGCGCGCATGGCCGGACGAATGCTGTCCCGCGTCGAATACACCGACCGGAGCGATCGCGTGTTCACCAGTCCGCGCACGGTGCGGTTCGCCGAGATGGAATATGCGATTCCCCTCGCCGCCGCCGCCGATGCGGTCCGTGGTGTTCGCGCGATCATCGCCGACCGTGGCTACCGGATCTCGTTTCCGGTCGAAGTCCGGTTCGCGGCCGCCGACGAGGACGCGCATCTGTCGACGTCCGCCGGCCGAGCGACCGCCTACATCGCCGTCCACGTCTTTCAGGGCATGCCCTACGAGCCGTTCTTCCGGGAGGTGGAGGCCCTGATGGGCCGCTTCGAGGGGCGGCCGCACTGGGGGAAGATTCATTTCCTGGACGGCGATGCGCTCGCGGCTCGGTATCCGGAGTGGGACGCCTTCGCGCGCATTCGGGCGCGACTGGACCCGGACGGCGTCTTCCGCAATGCCTACCTCGACCGGGTGCTGGGGGTAGGGTGAGTGCATGTCCGCAGACCTCGCTTCCGCGTGCGACACGTCCACGCTTTGCTGGATGTGCGGCACCGAGATGAAGCCCGAGCATGCGCACTATCGCTGTCCGTCGTGCGGATGGCGCGACTCGTGCTGCGACGGCCCCTACTAGAACGGCCGTGACCGCCGGCGCTCAGCCGATCCGGACCGCGCGCCTGGTGCTGGTTCCGTGCGACGGCGCGCTGCTGGGCGCGGTCATGCGCGACGAACCGCTTCCCGGCTTGGAGCGTCATCCCGAATGGCCGGGCGATGAGCTGCGCGGCGCGATCCCGTTCATGCTCGCCGGCCTGACCGAGCATCCCGAGCGCGTGGGATGGGGCCCATGGCTGATCGTGCAGGATTCAATGGTGGTGGGAGACATCGGCGGTCACGGTCCGCCGGCGGCGGACGGCGGCGTCGAGATCGGCTTTTCGGTCGTGCCGTCGATGCGGAGCCGCGGCATCGCCGGCGAGGCGCTCGCTTCACTGCTCGCCTGGATGCGACGCGATTCCGGGTTTCGCTGCGCGTTCGCGCGGACCCACGCCGGCAACGTCGCCGCCCGCGCCGTGCTGAGCCGGTGCGGCTTCCGGCAGGACGCTCGCGAAGGGGATCTCGTAGTGTTCACGTCCGAATGAATGCGCCCGAGACGGCCACGCTGGGTCCGCTTGCCGAGCCGGTGCGCGCGCGCATTGCCGCGATGGCGCGCGACCGAACCGTTGAGCGCATCTGGGAACGCGACCACACCGTCTGGCGCGACGATCCCACCGAGATCGCCGACCGGCTCGGCTGGCTCGACGTCGCCGGCGTGCTCCGACCGCGACTGGACGAGCTAACGCGCTTCGGCCGGCAAGCCGCGGCCGGCGGGTTCACCGGCGCGGTGCTGCTCGGCATGGGCGGCTCTTCGCTCGCACCCGAAACCATGCGCCGAACGCTCGGCGTCGCCGCCGGCGCGATCGACGTTCGCGTGCTCGACTCGACGCATCCCGATGCGGTGCGCCGGATCGAGCGCGAGATGGACCTTCGCCGCACGCTGTTCGTCGTCGCCAGCAAGTCCGGCTCGACCATCGAGACGCTCAGCCACTTGCAGTACTTCTACGGCCGCGTGCAACGCGGCACCCACTTCGTCGCGATCACCGATCCCGGCTCGCCGCTGGAGGCGCTCGCCGGAAAGCACGAGTTCGCCGGCCTGTTCCTCAACCCCGACGACATCGGCGGCCGCTTCAGCGCGCTGTCGCTGTTCGGACTCGTTCCCGCGGCGCTGATCGGCGCCGACCTCGACGCGCTCGCGGCCGGTGCGCTGGCGATGGCCGCGCGGTGCCGCGCGCCGGCCGGCGACAACCCCGGCGCGCTGCTCGGCGCGGCGCTCGGCGAAGCCGCGCTGTCCGGACGCGACAAGGCTTCGTTCGTGTATCCGGACGCGCTCGCCCCGCTGGGCGCATGGGTCGAGCAGCTCGTCGCCGAATCGACCGGGAAGGACGGCCGCGGCATCCTGCCCGTCGCGGGCGAGCCGGCCGGCGACGCGGCCGTCTTCGGCGACGATCGCATCTTCGTCGACACCGGCGGCCACGACTGGGTCGCGGCGAGCGGCGCTCCACGCCTCGTCATCGAATCCGGCGGAGCCTCGCCGGCCGAGACGCTCGGCGCCGAGTTCTTCCGGTTGGAGTTCGCCACCGCGGTCGCCGGGCACGTGCTCGGCATCCACCCGTTCGATCAACCCGATGTCGCCTCGGCGAAGCAGGCGACGAGCGAGATCCTTGATGCCGGCGGCGCCGCCGTGCCGTCGTTCGAGGACCCGGCCGCCGTGCTCGATCCGGCACCGGCGTATTGCGCGATCCTCGCCTTCGTCGATCCGAGCGATCAGAACGCCGCGCGTCTGGAGCGGATTCGAACGGCGATTCGCGACCGGCTGCGAATCGCGGTTACCACCGGCTTCGGACCGCGGTACCTGCACTCGACCGGCCAGGTGCACAAGGGTGGCCCGCCCGGCGGCGGCTTCCTGGTCGTGACCGACGAGGCCCATCCCGACGACGTCGGCATCCCCGGCCGCGGTTTCACGTTCGGCACCCTGATCGACGCCCAGGCCGAAGGCGATCTGCGGGCGCTCCGCGCCGCCGGCCGGCGCGTCGCACGCGTGAGAATGCAGGATTTGGAGGCATTCGCGTAGGCTTGCTCGCGTTCCCGACGCGAGGAGGACTCCATGAAACCGCTCACCGGCAAAGTCGTGCTGATCACCGGCGCGTCGCGCGGGCTCGGCGTCGACATGGCACGGGCGCTGGCCGCGAAGGGCGCGCGACTCGCGCTCGCGGCGCGCAACGCGGAAGACCTCGAAACGGTCCGCAAAGAGATCGGCGGCGACGCGATCGCGTTGCCGGCCGATGTGCGCGACCTTTCATCGCTGCGGACGCTCGTCGCCGCGGTCGAAAAAGCGCTCGGCCCCATCGACGTTCTGATCAACAACGCCGGGCTCGAGCAGGTCTGCGACTTCGAGTCCATGGAATTCGAGCGGATGCAGGCGATCGTCGAGACGAACGTCACTGGGCTGATGTGGCTGACGCGGCTCGTCGCGCCGTCGATGATCGCGCGGCGAACCGGACACATCGTCAACATCTCGTCGCTTGCCGGCTTGAACCCGGTTCCGCACAACACGGTCTATTCCGCGACCAAGCACGCCGTCGTCGGATTTGCCATGTCGCTGCGCGCGGAACTCGAAGAGCACGGCGTCGAAGTATCGGTCGTGTGTCCGAGCTTCGTCACGGCCGGCATGTTCGCCGAATGGGGGCGGCCGGCTCCCAAGAGCGTCGGCGCCGTCGATTCCCCGGCGGTGGCGCGCGCGGTCGTCGAGGCGATCGAAAAGAACCGGGGGCTGACCACGGTCGCCAAGGGGCTCGGCAAGATCGGCCACGTGTCGTTTGCGATCGCGCCGGAGCTGACGCTCGGCACGATGAAGCGCACCGGGATGACGCGCTACATGCGGGAGCAGGCCGAGATCAACGCGAAGCGGCCGTAGCCTGCCAGCGCGGCCCGGCGGCTGCGCCGGACAGGTGCAACGCCGGAAGCGAAACCGTCACCGAACCGTGCACGCCGACCGCGACCGGACCGAGCGGTTCGGCCAGCGACCGGACCAAGCCGATGTCGAGCGGATGGTCGGGGAACGCGGTTCGGATCGTCACGCACACCCGCGCGCCCTCGGCGCGGGCCGACACCGCAACGGTCTTGCCCTCCGCAGCGCTCACGATTGCCGAGACGAACGCGGTTAGATCCGACGGCGCCGCGATCGCGACGAGCGTCTCGTCACCTTCGATTCGAACGTTGGCGGCGGCGAGTGCGTCCCGCAGCGCGGGCATCACCTCGATCATCTCGCGGCGAGCCGGCACCGCCGTGCGGCGCGCGATCTGCTGAAGGTCGCGGACCATGTGCGCCAAAAGCTCGGCGTTGCGCGCCGCGGACTCGGCGAAGCGGTGCGCCTCGGGCGAATCCGGGTCGGCGGCCAGCGAATGCGCCGCTCCGAGAAGTGTCATTAACGGCTGATCCGCGGTTCGCGCGAAATGATCCGCTGCGGCCGCCCACGTACGACTCTGCGAAGCAATCACGACTACCCCCGATTCGACTGTTCGATGGGGGTAGCATGCCCTCCGCGGCGTCTGGTCTTCAATGGTCCTTTTCGGGGGTTTCCCGATCCGGTCACAACGGACTACTCCCGGTGGGGGATGCCGGGGAGGCGTCAGCCGACGACGGCCAGGTGGTGCGCGGCCGGCAAGGTCAAGATCATGCGCGTTCCCTGCTCGGAGGGCCCGACGACCAGGTCGCCGTCCATCATTCGGGCCAGCCGGCGGGCGATGTACAGGCCGATGCCTGCGCCCCCGGTGGCGCGGGTGGTCTGGTCGTCGAGCCGCCGGAACCGCTCGAAGACGCGCTCGTGATCGGGGAGTGGGATGCCGGGGCCGCGATCGAGAACTTCCAGCGCGACGCCGGATTCGGCCGCCTCCACCACGACCGAGATCGTCGTTGCGGGCGGCGTGTATTTGAGGGCGTTCGACAGCAGGTTCGATACCACTTGTTCGACCCAGAGGGAATCGCCGGCGGCGAGCGCGCGATGGGGAAGGTGCAGCTCGATCGTCCGGCCGGAAGAGGCGAGCCGGAAGTCGGCGACGACTTTTTCCGCCGCGGCGGCGACGTCGACGATGCCGGCGGGGCGTTCGCGAAGGCCGCGCTCGACCTTGGTCATCTCCAGCAGGTTCGTGATCAGTCGTTCGAGCCGGTCGGCCTGTCGCGCGATGGTGCGGGCAATCTCTTCGCGCGAGTTGGCCGGGAGCGTCTCGCCGTGGCGCAGCAGCGTCTCGGCGAAGCCCTTGATCGGCGTGAGAGGCGTTCGCAGCTCATGACTGACCGCGGCGACGAAGTCTTCGCGCATTCGCTCGACCTCGCGCGCTTTCGTGGTGTCGCGGGCAACCATGATGAGCGTCGCCGCTCGTCCGTCGGGGCCCGGCACGACCGTGTAGGAGCAGGCGAGCGAGCGCCGGTGTCCGCCGGCGTCGGTGATCTCGAGCATGTCGGGCAGGCCGACGGCCCCTTCGGCCCACGCCTCGACCGGGATCCGCGCACCCGACTCGCTCCGCGGATCAATCCCGTCGAGCGAACGCGATCCGATCGCGTCGACGGCCCCGATTCCGGTGATCGCCTCGAATGCCGGATTCCAGGTTCGCACGATCCCGCCGGCGTCGATCGTGCAGATTCCGTCGGATGTGTGCTGCACGATGTCCGAGAGCGTGTGTCGCTCGTCCAGGATCTGCTCGAGCAAGAGCGCCTTCTGCAGCGCGCTTCCGGCCGCGCGCGCCATCGCGTCGAGCACGGTCCGGTCGCCGTGGTCGCCGTCGGCGGTGCGGACGCGATCGCAGACGGTCAGTGCGCCGGTGGTGGTGGCATCGACCGCGACCGTCGACGTGAGGCGCTCGCCGTCACCGCTGTCGCCGGAGCGATAGACGCGAATCCCGTCCGGGAACGCGACGGTTAACTCGACCCAGGCGGCGCGAAAGGTCACGCGCGCCTCGTCGAGGAAGCGCTGCATTCCGTCGAGCGGATTCATCGGCGTGGCCAGTGCCGCGGTCGCGCGGTGGAGGCCGTGCAAACGGCGGCGGTCGGCGACCGCGCCGGCATAGCCGCGGAGGCCGGTGTGCAGCGCGACCAGCGGAACCGCGAACAGCACGATGGTGGCGTTGTAGGCGATGTGGGCGGCCAGGAACAGCGCGCCGAACGCGCCGTTGACCGACCAGGCGAGCAGGTTGGCGGGCGCGTGCGTGGCCGCGACGCGACGCATCGAATCGCCGCGGGCGATCGAGACCACGATCGTGAACAGCGTTGTATTCAGGAACGCCATCGTCGTGAGGGCGGCCGCCGCGGCGGCGAAGGTTCGGCCGCTCAGCGATCCGGTCCCGCCGGTCGCGCGGAAGACGAAGCTACCGGCGGCGGCAGCCAGCGCCCACTGCGCGACGTTGAACGAAGCCTTGAGCGGCGGGACGCGCTGCCATCCCTCGGAGATCGCCTGCGAAGCGACGGCGAGCGCGACCACGACCGGCGCGGGGAATGCGACGAGCGCCGGAACGAGCACCGCCTCGAACAGCGAGATCGACATCGTCTCGTCCCGGACCCGCACGTCGAGCACGAGCCGCGCCGCGACTGTCAGGGCGGCGACGAACGCGAGCGCATGGACGGGATCAACCGGCGGGCCCCACTCGTATGCGCGGAGCCACAGCAGCGTCGCCGCACCCGCCGAAGCGGCGACGGCGACGACGACTGCTGTGATCTTGACCGAACGCATCCGCCTATTCCCACGCGCCATAGATCGCGCTTCCCAGCCAGCCTTGTCCGTACGACTGCGAGTCGTCCTCGACGCCGTGCCAGTTCGCGCCGTGCCAGTTGGCGCCGTGCCAGTTGGCGCCGTGCCAGTTCGCGCCGTGCCAGTTCGCGCCGTGCCAGTTCGCGCCGGTCCACTGACTGGTGGACCAGGTCAGTTCGTTCCAGATCGGATCGAGGAACTGCACCTGGCTCCAGACGAGCCCCTGCTGGGTGAGCACGCCTTCGATCGCAAGACCCGTCGTGGTATCGAGCGCGCGCAGCGTGCCGCGCGAGGCGTCGATCGAGCCGGTTCCGTCCGACTGCAGCAAACCCTGGTTCGCCAGGCCCTCGGGAGCGGTGAACGTCGCGGCGTACGCGTCGGCGATGCCGGCGCCCACGTCGAACGGGCTCGACGATGCCGTCGCGCGCGCGGTGGACATCAGGGCGTACTTGACCCGGTCGGGGGTCAGCGACGGGTCGCGCTGCAGCATCAGCGCGACGGTGCCGGCGACGGTCGGCGTCGCGAAGGATGTGCCGCTGCCCTTGCGGTGGTAGGCGTCGACGTACGTCGGGAAGTTCTCGTCGATCGCGCTGCCGGGCGCCCGCAGCGAAACGACGTGCGCGCCGGGGGCGACCAGGTCGGGCTTGACCAATTGGTCCGACAGCGTCGGGCCGCGGCCGGTGAAGTTCGGTAGCAGGTCGTCGCCGAGTTCGACGGTGCCGCGATCGTCCACCGCGCCGACGGTAACGACCCAAGGGTCGTCGGCGGGCTTGGTGATGGTGCCCGGCGTCGGACCGCGGTTGCTCGCCGCGACGACGACGACGATCCCGGCCTTCCATGCTTTCTCGACCGCGTAGTTGAGCGGGTCGATCAGATACGACTGAGGACTGTCGCTGCCCAGCGAGAGGTTGACGACGCGGATGCCGTATCGATCCTTGTGCGACACGACCCACTGCAGCGCCGCCAGCAGCGTCGACACATCGGCCGCTCCGTCGCGTCCCGCGAGCTTGACCGACAGAACCTTGGCTTTCGGCGCGACGCCCTTGTAGAGGCCGTTCGAGGTGGCGCCGCTTGCCGCGACCATGCCGGCGACGAATGTGCCGTGGCCGTAGGAGTCGGCGCATCCGGCCTCGCCGGAGAAGTTTATGCAGGGCTCGGTGGCGCCGGTGAGATCGTTGACGACGACCGGCACGATCCGGCCGGCGAGGTCGGGAACGTTGGCGATGCCGGTGTCGATGACCGCGACCGTGACGCCCTTGCCGGTGTAGCCGGCCGACCAGACCTGGTCGGCTCCCAGCACCTGCGGGTAGACCGAGGTGGGCGTTGGGGGCGTTCCGCCGTCGCCGGCGTCGTTCAAATGGACGGAACGGTTCGCGGCGATCTGCGAAACGGCGGCGTCGCGCGCCAGGGACGCCAGCGCCGCGGGATCCACGACCGCGGCGACGCCGTCCACGATGGGAAGCACCCGTTCGACGCGGCCGCCGCTGCGACGGACCGCCTCGGCCACGCTGCCGGCGTCGGCGCCCCGAACGATGACCGATGCTGTGACGGGTGCGGTCACGCCCGCGGCCGTCAGCGCCGGATCGAGGATCGCCGAAACCGGTGGCAGAGAGGATGCCGGCGGGGCCGGGGCGGCGAGTGTGGCGAATGCCGCCGCGATGGCTGCAACAACCGCATAGGTCCGCTGCTTCAGTGAAAGCGCCATGGTCTCCGTCCCCTCCGAACGCTTGATGCGCGTGTCAAGAATCGACCTTCGCCAATTCTCGGCAAAGATCGGGCGTGATTGTGTAGCGAGTCGAGGCTATTTCCTGGAGCACGAACGAAGCAGACGCATGACGCTGCAGGAGGGTACGCGGGTCATGGATGTCGGGAATGCCGCCACGACTTGCGCGAATGGGAGCGCGATAGAGTGCGGCGGACCGGGAAAGGGGAGCCGCCGTGACCGACGAGAAGAACATCGCTGCGCTGCTGGACGAGCATCGCGTCATCGATCCGCCGGGGGCGTTCCGGGCGAATGCGCTCGTGTCGGACGATGGGGTCTACGCGCGCGCCGGAGCGGATCCCGACGCGTTCTGGGCCGAGCAGGCCCGGCGCCTCGAATGGTTCACGCCGTGGGAGCGGGTCATGGACTGGACGCCGCCGTGGGTGCGCTGGTTCGGCGGCGGCACGCTCAACGCCACAGTCAGTTGCCTGGACCGTCACGCGGCGGCGACGCCCGATCGCATCGCCTACCACTTCGAAGGCGAGCCCGGCGATCGCCGCGCGATCAGCTACCGCGAACTGACCGATCAGGTCTGCCGCTTCGCGAACGCGCTGCGCGCGCTCGGGATCGGCAAGGGAGATCGCGTCGCGATCTACATGGGCATGGTTCCCGAGTTGCCGATGGCCATGCTCGCGTGCGCGCGGATCGGCGCGGTGCATTCAGTCGTGTTCGGAGGATTTTCGCCCGAGGCGCTGGCCGACCGGATCGACGACGCGCGGGCAAAGGCGGTGATCACCTGCGACGGAGCTTGGCGCCGCGGCCAGGTCGTGCCGCTGAAGCAGAACGTGGACGAGGCCGTCGCGCGAACTCCGACGATCGCAGCGGTCGTGGTCGTTCGACGCATCGGCGACGACGCGAACGCGTCGATGACGCCCGGCCGCGACCATTGGTACCACGAGATCGTCGCGTCGCAGCCGGCCGAGTGCGAGCCCGAGCATATGGACGCCGAGGATCCGCTCTACATCCTCTACACCTCCGGCACGACCGGAAAGCCGAAAGGCATCTTGCACACGACCGGCGGCTACCTCACCGGCGCCGCGGCGACGCACCGACTGGTCTTCGACATCCATCCGGAAACCGACGTGTTTTGGTGCGCGGCGGATTGCGGCTGGGTGACCGGCCACTCCTACATCGTGTACGGACCGCTCGCCAACGGCACGACCGGCGTGCTCTACGAAGGCGCGCCCGACTTTCCAACCCGCGACCGGTGGTGGGAGATCATCGAGCGCCTCAAGGTGACGATCCTTTATACGGCGCCGACGGCGATCCGCTCGTTCATGAAATGGGGCACCGAACATCCTGCTTCCCGCGACCTTTCCTCCCTCCGACTGCTGGGTAGCGTCGGCGAGCCGATCAATCCGGAAGCGTGGATCTGGTACTGGACGCACATCGGCGGCGGGCGCTGCCCGGTCGTGGACACGTGGTGGCAGACCGAGACGGGTGCGATCATGATCACGCCGCTTCCCGGCGTGACCGCGCTCAAGCCGGGCTCGGCGACGCGTCCGTTTCCCGGCATCGACGCCGATGTCGTCGACGATGCGGGCCGGAGCGTGACGGAAGGCGGCGGCTATCTGGTGCTGCGGCGGCCGTGGCCTTCGATCGCGCGCACGATCTGGGGCGACGACGATCGCTACGTCGAAACCTACTTCGGCCGGTTCGGGCCGCAGATCTACATTGCCGGCGACGGCGCCAAGCGCGACGAGGACGGCTACCTGTGGCTGCTCGGCCGCATCGACGATGTGATGAACGTCGCCGGCCATCGGCTTTCCACGTTCGAGATCGAGTCGGCGCTCGTGGATCATCCATCGGTCGCGGAGGCGGCCGTGGTGTCCAAGGCCGACGACGTCGTGGGAGAGGCCATCGTCGCGTTCGTCACGCTCAAGGGCGGAGAGCGAGGAGACGACGACCGCATCGCCGAGTTGCGCGAACACGTCGCCACCAAGATCGGAAAGATCGCGCGCCCGCATTCGATCGTGCTGACCGACGATTTGCCGAAGACGCGTTCCGGCAAGATCATGCGCCGCCTGCTTCGAGACGTTGCCGGCGGGAGGGCGCTGGGTGACGCGACGACGCTCGCGAACGCCGAAGTCGTCGATCAGATTCGTACGCTCGCCGCGCAACAGCCGACCGAGGAGTGACATGAGCAATCTGGAGCAGGCACGCCGTCTTCTGCAAGCGCTCGAGCCCATCGCCGCCGCGCACTGGTTCGCGCCCGAGTGGCGCGAAGAGATGTCCGCCGCCGGCCTCGACGACTACGCCCCCGCATACTTCTGCTCGCGCGCCGCGCCGCTCGGAGCGGTGCCGTGGCAGGTCGTGCACGGCTTGTTCTACAACTGGAATCCCGCGCTCGTGCAGATGGCCGTCCGCTGGGATCTGTGCGCGCCGGCCGACGCATGGGCGGCGAGCCTGCGCGGCGTGCGGCGCGTCATGGAGCGCGTGCTCGGCGCCGCCGACCCGGCGCTGATCGAGCGCGCCGCGACGATCCTGCGCGAGCCGGCCGCGGGCTGTCCACAGCAGGGACGCGCGCTCTATGCGTCCTACGCCGCACTGCCGTGGCCCGACGATCCGATCGCAGCGATGTGGCAGGCCGCGACCGCGTTGCGCGAGTTTCGCGGCGACACGCACGTCGCCGTGCTCGTCGCGCACGGGATCGGACCGATCGAAGCGATCGTGCTGAACGCCGCCTGGATCGGCGCCGACTTGCCGCGCTACGCGGGAACGCGAATGTGGAGCGAGAGCGACTTGAACGAGACGGTCGCCGCCTTGCGGGACCGCGCGTTTCTGGATGCCGGCGGTGCGATCACCGACGGCGGCGGAAAGTTTCGCGAGATGATCGAGATCGACACCGACCGTCGCGCGCTTGCCCCGGTCGAGATGCTCGGCGCCGCCGTTGAAGACGTCTTGGCCGCCGTCGAGCCGATCGCGACGATGGTGTTGGAGACGCCGAAAGCGGTGCCGAGCATCATCGGCAAGATCGGCCGCCCCGCCGCCGCCCGCTAGGGGCGGTAGACGCGGCCGGGGCCGGCGACGAGGGGCGGTTCGCCGGCGCGCAGGATCACGCCGGTATCGCAGTCGAGCGCGGCCACCGGACAGGGCGCCGTCCGTGCCACCTGCTTCAGCCATTCGCGCGGCCGCTCGTCGGCGTGGACGGCAAGCGCGACGCCGTCGAGCGGTCCGAGCCCCTCGACCCAGCGGGTGGGCACGTGCGCACCCGGATCGGGCAACAAGCAGCGCGTGCAGAGCGCCATCGCGCCCGCGCTGGACCCGGCGAGCATGGCACCGCCTTGCCAGCGCTCGATCGCCTCGTCCCACAGCGGCGAGCCGAGCAGCGCGCGGAGCAGCGTGCGGGGACTGCCGCCGCACATGAACAGCACGTCGAAATCGCCGAGCATGCCGCGCTCGGCTTGTTCGCGGCCGGTGACCTCGACCGGGTGCGGGTCTGCGCCGAAGCGGCGGTAGTGGTCGATGCCGTGGCGGGCGGCATTGGGCGCATCGGCGCCGGCGGCTGCGACGATGATCGCGACTCGCATGCCGCGGGCGGCGTCGAGCATCGCGCGATCGAACTCGCCCGCGGCAGGCGTGAACTCGTTCGACGACAGCAGCGCCACCGGGCCGCTGCCGGGAGGGATGGCGGGAAAGATGCCGGCGAGATCGGACACGCAGGTCAGTCGTCGTCGTCGTTCTTGTCGCGCTTGCCCCTGCCCCTGCCGTCCTGTTCCTCTTCGTTCTGAGGGGGCGCGTTCGCCACAACCATATCGACGGGTGTGCCGGGAGCGACGGCATCGCCGGGCGCCGGCTGCTGCTCCAGGACGGTGCCCGGTGCCGCGTCGACGGTCGCGACGAACGTGACGCGTCCGGCCGTGAGGCTCGCGTCGGCGAGCAGCGACTCGGCGCCGGCGTAGGTCGCGAGGGCCGGCACGATGCAGCATCCGTCGGCCGCGATCAGACGGATGGTGTCGCCGGGTTCCATGCGCGTGCCCGGCGGCGGATCCTGAGAGAAGACGATGCCTTCGTCCAGGCCCGGCCGAGCGCGGCTGGCCGTCGCGACCTTCAAGCCGAGCGCGCCGGCCTGGGCGGTCGCGTCCTGGATCGACCGGTTCGTCAGGGCGGGAACGGCGAATGAGCCCGGGCGGGACAGTGCCGCCGTCAGTCCGGCCGCGACGAGGGCCAGGATCAACGCGATGAGCACGCCGCGGATCGCGATGCGACGCAAGCGATGTGGCCGCCGGGTTGCGGGCGGCGCGGCGAGCGCGACCGTCGCGGTGCCGGCGGCATCGGCGGTCTCGATGCGCATCGTGGCCGGTCCGCTCGCGGCGAGTGCCGCGTCCGACTCGGTTTCCCCGGTCCCGAGCAGCGCTGCGCGCATCTGCGCGGCAGATGCGAAGCGGCGCTCCGGTTCACGTTCGAGTGCGCGCATCACCACGCTCGTCAGCGCGAGCGCGTCGGGCACGGCGATCGGTTCGGGGTCTTGCGACAGTCGCGCCATCGCGACGGTCACGGGCGTGTCGCCGCGGAACGGCAGCCGCCCGGTCAGCGCCTCGTACAGCGCGACGCCGGTTTGATAGACGTCGGTCGCCGGCGTCGAGTCTTCGCCGCGAAGCTGCTCGGGAGCCGCGTATTGCGGTGTGGCCATGATCGTTCCCGTGACCGTGAGCGTCGCGTCGCCGACGATCGTTGCGACACCGAAGTCGGCGACCTTGACGGTGCCGTCCGGCGTAAGCAGGACGTTGGACGGCTTGATGTCGCGATGCAGGACGCCGCGATCGTGAGCGGCCTGCAGGCCGGCGAGCACGTGCGAGAAGATGCGGCGCGCCTCGGACACCGGCAACGGTTCGCGCTCGAGGCGCATCGCAAGCGTCTCTCCCTCGACCAGCTCCATCACGATCGCGCGGCGGTCGGCGTCCTCGATGTAGTCGAAGACGCTCGCGATCGACGGGTGCGAGACCTTGCTCGCGGCGATCGCCTCGCGGCGGAACCGTGCGTGCACGGCCGGGTCGCCGCCCAGGGTGCCGTGCAGGATCTTGACCGCGACCCGGCGACCGAGGCGTTCGTCTCGGGCCTGCCAGACCGTTCCCATGCCGCCGCCGCGAATCTGCTCGGTCAGCCGGTATCGCCCTCCGACCAGCAGGTTCGGGTCGTCGTGGGCCGGCGCATCAGCGGCACGGATTCCTTCCATCCGGTCTAACCTACCCGGAAACCTCCCCGCCCATCCTCGCCGCGATCCGGTAGCCTCGCCGGACGTGACCGGCCTTCGGGATCGCATCGCCGCCCATATCCGCGCCGCGGGTCCGATCACCTTCGCCGAGTACATGACGATGGCGCTCTACGACCCGGACGGCGGGTTCTATCTGCGACCGCCCGTCGGCGTCGACGGCGCCTTCGTGACCAG
This sequence comes from Actinomycetota bacterium, assembly GCA_036398095.1. GTDB lineage: Bacteria > Actinomycetota > AC-67 > AC-67 > AC-67 > DASWHR01. The sequence continues at coordinate 9,685 of DASWHR010000023.1, read as the reverse complement.
CCCGCATGTGTCACCGGCGTTCGGGATGCTGCTCGCCCGCCAGATCGAAGGCATGTGGGACGGGCTCGGCCGTCCGGGCGAGTATGTGGTGACCGAGGTCGGCGCCGGCGACGGGACGCTCGCGGCCCAGATCCGCGGCGCGGCGTCGGCCGACTTCGCGCCGGCGCTCCGATACCGCGCCGTGGAGATCAGCGCCGGCGCGCGAGACGCGCTTCGGCGCGCCGGCTTCGACGCGGCCGCGTCGCTGACCGAGTGCGCGCCGGCCGCCGCGGGCTGCATCCTCGCGCACGAGTTGCTCGACAACCTTCCGTTCCACCGGCTTCGCGGCCGCGGCGAGCGGATCGCCGAGGTGTTCGTGGACGTGCGCGACGGCGGCTTGATCCAAGTCGAAGCGCAGGCCACCGAAGAGGCGGTGTCGTGGCTGCGCGCTCCGTTGCGCGACGGCGAGGAGCGCCCGGTCTCGCCGGCCTCGTTGCGGTTCTTGCACGCCGCAGCCGGCGTGCTGGATCGCGGGCACGTGCTGGTCTACGACTACGGTTTCGGATCGGGCGAGCGTGCGCAACCCGTCCGCGCCTACGAAGGGCAGCGCGTCCACGACCGGCTCTACGACGATCCCGGGGCGGCGGACGTCACCGCGGGAGTGGACTTCGGCGCGCTCGCCGCGGAGGCGACCGCGCTGGGGTTGCGTGTGCACGGTCCGGCGACGCAGCGAGACGTGCTGCGCGCACTCGGTTTCGACGACTGGTTCGACGATCTGCGCGCGCGGCGGCGCGACGCGGAAGCCGCGCGCGACTCGAAGGCGATCATCCGGCTTCTCTCCGAGCAGTCGCGCGCGCCGCTGCTGATCGACGCCGCGCAGCTCGGAGCGCATCTGGTGCTCGCGGCTGCGATCGGCGAGGCGGCCGGGACGCCGCCCGGGTTCGCGCCGGTCGCCGGAGCGTAGTCTTCGGCCATGCCGAAGCAGACGCGCGTGGGCCCGGAGCCGTTCACCGTCGAGGTGCCGGCTCCCTTGGAGGTCGAGAGGCGCGGCGACGCATGGTGGGCGCTGGTTGCCGGCCGGGAATTGCGCTTGTCGAACCTTCGCAAGATCTTCTGGCCCGGCGAGGGCTACACCAAAGGCGATCTCATCGCCTACTACCATGCGATCGCGCCGATGATCCTGCCGCATCTCGCGCAGCGGCCGCTGACGATGAAGCGGATGCCCGACGGGATCGACGGGCCGTTCTTCTACGAGAAGTCGGCGCCGTCGCACGTGCCGGACTGGGTTCCGCGCTGCCCGACGCCCAACGATCAAGGCGAGATCACCGACTACATGATCGCCGCCGACGAAGCCTGCCTGCTGCTGGTCGCCAACCTCGGCGCGATCGAGTTCCATCCGCTGCATTCCCGCTGCGGCTACGACGACCGGCCCGACTATCTGTTCTTCGACCTCGATCCGATGGAGGCGCCGTTCGAAGACGTTCGGATCGTCGCGCTTCACGTGCGCGCCGCCCTCGACGCGCTCGGCCTGCCGTCGTATCCGAAGACGAGCGGCGCGACCGGCATGCAGATCTACGTTCCGATCAAGCTCGGGCCGACCTACGATCAGACGCGCGCGTTCGTCGGCGCCATCGGCCGCATGATCCTGAAAGCCGATCCCGAGCGCGTCACGATGGAATGGGAGATCTCCAAGCGAACCGGCAAGATCTTCATCGATCACAACATGAACCGGCCCGGTGCCAACATCGCCGCCGTCTACAGCGTTCGGCCCGAACCGGGCGCGACCGTCTCGACGCCGGTGACATGGGACGAAGTCGAAGCCGGCCTTCAGCCGAGCGACTTCACGATCGTCAACATCCACGATCGGATCGCGCGCGTCGGAGATCTGTTCGAGGGCGTGCTGACCGACCCGATCGACCTGCGCCCGTCCCTGGAGCGGCTGGGCCTTCCGGCCGAGATCGACGCGGAGCTGCCGCTGCGCGACGACCGTCCCGAATCGCCGCCACCGCGCGTCACCGTGGAGGCCGGAACGCCGAAGGATCGTCGCCTCGCCGAATACATCGGCAAGCGCGACCTATCCGTCACGCCGGAGCCGGGCCCGGGCGAGGCGACCCACGCCGGCGACATCTTCGTGATTCACAAGCACAACGCGACGCGCTTGCACTACGACCTTCGGCTCGAGCACGACGGCGCGCTGGAGTCGTGGGCGGTGCCGAAAGGCCTGCCGACCACGCCGGGGGACAAGCGGCTGGCCGTGCACACCGAGCCGCACCCGCTCGAATACGCCGAGTTTTCCGGCTGGATCCCGCAGGGGCACTACGGCGCCGGCGAGTCGCTGATCTTCGATCGCGGCACGATCGAAAAGCTCGAATGGAAGCCGGACAAGGTGACGGTGCGGCTGCACGGCCGGCGGGTTCGCGGCGAATACCATTTGGTCAAGACCAACCAAGGCTGGCTCGTGTTTCTGTCGAACAAGTCCGCGTCCGACCAGCCCGACGCGCCGCCGCAGATGCAGCCGATGCTGGCGACGGCCGCCAAGGAGCCCTTCGACGATCCGAAGTGGCGGTTCGAGCCGAAGATGGACGGGATCCGCGCGCTCGCCACGATCACGACCGACGCGACCAGGCTGATCAGTCGCAACGGGCGCGACCTGACGCTGCACTATCCCGAGCTGGCGAACCTCGCGCAATACGTCAACGCCGTCAACGCGGTCGTGGACGGCGAGATCGTCGCCGCCGACGAGCAGGGCCGTCCCAGCTTCGAGCGTCTGCAGCAACGCATGGGCTTGACGAACCCGCGGGACATCGACCGGATGCGCAAGAAGATTCCGGTCACCTTCTACGCGTTCGATCTGCTGTTCCTCGACGGTCGCGACGTGACGCGCGAGCCGCTCCAGGCGCGCCGCGACGCGCTCGCCGGCATCGTCACCGAGGCCGATCGGATGAAGCTGACCCTCACGCTCGACACGCACGGCACGCAGCTGTTCGAGGCGGCCAAGCAGCTCGGCTTCGAGGGCGTGGTCGCCAAGCGTCTCGGATCGACGTATCAGCCGGGCCGGCGAAGCAAGGAATGGCTCAAGATCAAGGCCACGAACCGGATCGACTGTGTGATCATCGGGTGGACCGCCGGGGAAGGATCGCGCTCGAAGGGATTCGGGTCGTTGCTGCTGGGCGCGTACCGCGACGGCCGGGGTATCTGGATCGGGCAGGTCGGCACCGGCTTCACCGACGCCATGGTGGCCGGCTATCGCGCGACGCTGGAGGCGATCGAAATCGAGTCCCCGCCGTTCGATGACTCCACGCTCCGCGAAATCAAAGGCGCGCGCTGGACGCGACCGGAGGTAGTCTGCGACGTCGAATATCTGCAGTTCACCGACGCGCTGAAGCTCCGGGCCCCGTCGTTCAAGGGCCTGCGGCCGGACAAGGCGCCGGAGGACTGCACGATCCCGGACGAGCCAGGAGCGATATGACCGGCGAACTCGCGCAGCGCGCACGAAGCGGAAACCTGGATGCGTGGCGCGCCGTTGCCAAAGCGACCGGCCGCGAATTGATCGACGACGGCGGCATGCTTACCTACTTCAGCATGGCCGCGACCCGAAACTTCAACCCGACCATCGTGTACGAGCCGCTCGCCGATCCCGCGGCGGCGCTGACCGCCCGCGCGGCCGAATACGAACGCCGCGGCGTCCCGTTCGGCTTCGAGATTCCGGAAGGGCTCGATCCCGCTGCCGAACGAGCCGCGACCGCGCGCGGCATGTCCGTGCACATCGAGCAACCCGCGATGGTGTTGCATCCGATCGTCGCGCTTCCCGATCCGGATCCGCGTGTGCGCATCATCGGCCCCGACGAGCTCGACCTTCATCTGCAAACGCAGGCGGCCGGCTTCAACGATCCGATCGACGCGCTTCGAGTGTTCTCGTCGCCTCAGATGTTCGACGCCTGCACGATGCTGCTCGCATTCGACGAGGGCGCGCCGGCCGCGACGTCGATCGCGTGCGTCACCGGAGGCGAAGCCGGCGTTTTCGGCGTCACGACCCGGCCCGAGCATCGGCGCCGCGGGCTGGGGCGCGCCGCCACCGTCGAAGCGGTACGCATCGGAGCCCAGGCGGGCGCGGATCTCGCGTATCTGCACGCGTCCGAGATGGGCCGGCCCGTGTATGAGCGCATCGGATTCCGAACGGTGGAAAGGATCCGGATCTACGTCGATTGACGCTCCCGGCGAGCCATGTGGAACCGCACCGTCGTGCCGGCCGGGCCGGTGCGGATCTGCACCAAGTCGCATAACTGGTTGGTCAGCCACACGCCGCGGCCGCCCTCTTGGTCGGGCGTGGGGCGGATGCGTCCGACGAGCGGCATCGTCATCGACCCCGCGTCGGTCACATCACCGGTCAAGGCGGCCGCCGTCTCCCACAGGCGAAGGATGCCGGCGCCGCCGCCGTGCAGGATGGTGTTGATCGCGACCTCGTGCGCGGCGAGCGCGAAGGCGTCCGCGTCGTTTCCGTTCAGGCCGAATGCGTCCGCGCCCTTTCTGGCGAACCCGCGCACGGACCGAACGTTGTCGGTGAAGAAGGCCATCTCGCGCGCATCCGGCGGCGGCGGCGGCAGCGGACGCGACAGCGCGCTCGCCGCCGACGGTACCCCCGCGTATTCGCCGGTTGGCTCGCCGTCGCCGAGCGGATGCGTGCGGCGCGCCTCTGCCACCACGGCGGGAGGCAGCGAGCGGGTGTCGTAGGGGCAGGCGAGCCAGAAGCCGGCGCCGCCGGCGAAGGCGAGGTTGAGCAGCGACTCGTGGATGTGGCACTCGTCGAGCTCGTCGGGGGAGCGGCTCGACCAGATCGGCTCGCCGACCCCACGCGCGCGGCGACCCGCATGCTCGCCGGCGAAGTCTCTCCAGGCGGGAATGATCCGCGCGGGATTGCGACCGACCACGCTCATGTCGGCGAAACGAACGCGGCAGGCGTCGTCGCCGAGATGCGCCCGCAGTGCCGCATTGCGGTCCGGCGGAGCCATGACCAAGACCGGCTCGTCCGCGGCGAGCCCGGAAACGATGAACGGACCGATTCGCCGGACGAACGCCTCCGGGCCGTCGTAGAAGACGGCTTCATGGCGGAAAGGTTCCACGGTTCGTTGATGAGGCAGCTTCGATCGTCTCCCCCGTCGGACCAAGGGTAGGAGTGGTCACCCGGCATTCGATGCCACTGGAACATCATGGGCAACAGCGGCCGTCCCTAAACATCAATTGCGCTTGGTCGCCCAAGCGGATGCTATGCTCGGCGGCGTGACCCATGGCGACGACGGTGCGCTCAAAGGGCTGGGCGGCTTCATTCGAAGCCAGCGGCGCCTGGCCAACCTGTCGCTCCGCCAGCTCGAGCGCTTGACGCAGGTGTCGAATCCGTATCTGTCCCAAATCGAGCGCGGGATCTACCGGCCGTCGGCTCAGGTTTTGAAATCCATCGCGGAAGCACTGCAAATCTCGGCCGAAACCCTGTATGCGAGAGCCGGCCTGATCGACCCGCGTCCCGACCCCGGCCCCGCCGGCGTCGAGCAGGCGATTCTCGCCGACGAGCGGTTGTCCGACGAGCAGAAGGAAGCCCTCCTGCGCGTCTACCGAGGCTTCCTCGGGGCGTCCTGACCTGCCGCTTCTTCCGGGATTTGACGGCCAAGCACCCGCTTGGTAGACTTAGCATCACCAAGCACGATCCCCGCACCGACCATCCAAAGGAGGAGACGAAATGGCGTACACCGCTATCGCCGAGAAGGCAGCCGATCGCGTCCTGACGGGCGTCAAGCAGGCCCAGGACATGACGGTCAGCGCCGTCTCGACCGTGACCGGCTTGGTCGGCGGGATGCTTCCCGAGCTGCCGACGCTTCCCTTTGCGGCCAAGCTGCCGCAACCCGAGGCCGTCGTGAAGACCGGGTTCGGCATCGCCGAGAACGTCCTCAAGACCAACAAGCAATACGCGCTCGGTCTGGTTCAGGCCTTCGAGCCCATCACCGGCAAGGTGCTGCCGGCTCGCAAGACGCGAAAGACCCCCGCAGCGAAGTAGCTTTCTGTTCGGAACCCCCGGCCCGGGAACCACGTCCCGTGCCGGGGGTTTTCGCATTCGCCGCCCGGAAGGTCACTGTTCATGCTGGTTTCCCCCTCCGATTCCGGCAAAGGATTTCACCGAGATTCCTTCAGTGTGTGACAGAACGTGCCGATAGCGCGGGCAGCGAAACCGTTCGGAATCGGTTGGAGCCGGACGGGTCGCTGTGGGAGGGAAAGAAGCGTGACGCTTCGTACTCGGCTGTCGCTTTTCTTCGTTCTGATCGTCGTCGTCCCGCTCGCCGGAGCCATCGCCGCCGTCGCCGTCTTCGTCCCCAAAGAACTGGATCAGCGGGCGATCGAACGGTTGCGCGGCGCATCGGTCGGCGCCTCCACCCTGCGAACGGAGCGATTGGAGCGCGCGGCGCGGGACGTCGCGCGAATCGCCCGCGGGCTCGCCGTCGCGCCCCAGGCGGCGCTCGCCGCCCGCATCGAATCCGCGCGGCTCGAATCCGGCCTCGACTTCTTGGTGCTCGGCTCGCTGTCGAGCATGCGTGCGCCCTCGTTCGAGCCCGGGCTCGACCCGGTCGCTCGGATCACCGCGGAAGAACCGGCCGGGGTCGAGCGCGCGGCCGCGACGCTGCCCGGCCGCGGTGTGCTCTACGGCGGATGGTTCACCGATTCGGTCTACGCGAAACGGCTCGCCGTCGAGACCGGCGTGTCGGTTGCGCTGCGCCACGGCGAGGAGCTGCTTGCCGCAAGCTCGCCTCAGGCGGCGCGCATCGCAGCGAATGCGCCGGCATCCGGGGCGTTTGCGTTCGCCGGTCAGCGCGGCGTCGCCCTGCCGATCGAAGGCAACGCCGGCGCGCTCATCGTCATGTCCCCTTCGGGAGCCGGCATCAGCGATGTCGCCGGAATCCTCGGGTTGATCGGCGCCGTGGGACTGCTGATGGCCGCCGCGCTGGGCGTGGCGATCGCCGGCGCGATCGCGCGCCCACTTGCCGAACTGGCGGCCGGGGCCCACGCGATGGCCGCCGGCGACCTTTCGGTCCGCGTCCGCGCCGGCGGCCGGGACGAGATCGCGCGCGTCGGCGCCGCGTTCAACACGATGGCCGGCTCGGTACAGTCCTACGTGAACGAGCTTCGAGACTCGCGCGACGAGCTGCGCCGCACGCTCGAACGGCTCGGGGCGACGCTTCGATCGACCCGCGGCATGGAAGAGATGCTCGGCGCGCTGCTCGAGGCGGCCGCTGCGACGCTCGGCGCGCAAGGCGGGGCGCTCTACCGGCTTTCTCCCGAAGGTGAGCTTCAGCTCACCGCGTCGCTCGGATTGGAAGCCGCTCCGGCGACGCGCGAGCCGGCGTTCGAGGCCGCGCGATCCGGTCGTCCGCTGCTGCTGCCCGGCTTCGGCGGCGACGACCCGCTCGGTCGCACCGTCGTGGCGGCGCCGCTGCATCGCGGCACCGAGATCGTCGGCGCGATCGCGCTCACCAGCGCCGGCATCGACCCGTTCGACGAGCGCGACGTCGCGACGCTCGCCTCGTTCGCCGCGCAAGCCAGCGTCGCGATCGACAACGTGTTTCTGCGCGAGGAGGCCGAAGCGATGGCGCGCACCGACGCGCTCACCGGCATCCCCAACCGGCGAACGCTCGAAGAAGTGCTCGCGTCCGAGGTCGAGCGCGGTCGTCGCTACCGCACGATCACGTCGCTGCTGATGATCGACCTGGATCTTTTCAAGCGAGTCAACGACGTGCACGGGCACATCGAAGGCGACCGCGTTCTGATCGAGGCGGTCCGCCGCATGGGGAGCGTCGTGCGCCGCGAAGTGGATGTTCTCGCGCGGTACGGCGGCGAAGAGTTCGTCCTGATTCTGCCCGAGACGCCGCCGGCCGGCGCGCTGATCGTCGCGGAGAAGATTCGCTCCGCGATGGAGGCGACGCCGTTTCCCGTCGCCGGCGGCGTCCGGGTAACCGCAAGCATCGGCGTCGCCGCCACGATCGGCGGCGCGCTGGACGCCGAGGATCTGCTGCACGCGGCCGACCTGGCTCTGTACGGAGCGAAGGAACAGGGTCGCAACCGCGTCGTCGTTTCCCAGACCGCAACGCAAGGAGTCCGATCATGAATCGCTCCCCCTCGCCCGCTGCGAACGGGACGGTCTCGTTGAGCGTCGGCACGCTCGCCATGCTGATCGCGCTCGTCGCCGTCGGCACTCGCGCCGTCGACACCGATCCATGGCTCGCGCCGATGCTGGACGCACCGTCCCGCGCCGTATCGGGGCCGCGGATCGCGCGTCCCGCCGTCGGAGCCGAGCTGAACGACGTGCTCCGTCCGGCCGCGACGCAGGTCCTTTCGATCGCGCAGGCATCGACAGGCGCCGTCGCCGGCGTCGTGTCGGTCGTGATCCCTTCGGAGATCGGCACGCCGGGCTCGCCCGCGCCGGCCGGCGGCACGTGGCGTCCGCAGCCCAAGCCCGAAGCCGACCCGGTGGTACTGGGAACCGGGGGGGGCGGCTCGACCGGTACCGGCGGCGGTTCGACCGGTGGTGTGTCGGGTGGCAGCGGCGCCGTGGATTCGCCGAGCACCGGCGATGACGAGACGGAACCCGACGGGGAGGCGAACAAGCCCGGGAAGAAGAAGGACGACGACACAGGCGACGACACAGGCGACGACGCCGGCGACGACCCCAAGCAAGACGGCGGCAAGGGCAAGAAGAACGAGGGCAACGGCAACGACGACAACGACAAGAAGAAGCAAGGCGGCGGCGGCCGGCGCCGTTAGCGCGGCCGGCTCTGAAGCGTGTCGGTGAAGGATGCTTTGTAGCGCGTGATCTCGGAGGTTACGTCGATCGTGACGGCGAGCCGAAGGAACGTGCGCGTGGGCTCTTCGACCCACATCGTCACTCCGATCGTCGACGGATGCTCCCCAGCGGTTCGAATCGTCGACTCGACCCGCCATGCGCGCGTGCGTTGTCCGGCGGCGTTGATCGTCTCCTCGCCGACCACGGCGCGCGTGTAGGTTCCGCTCGTATTCCCGTCCGTAAAAGCCTGCTCGGCCGGCGGCCCTTTGCGCAGCGGGAACGACAGGAGCACGATCGCCGGGGTGGGCGCGATCGAGCCCGACTGGGTGATGCCCGACTCGGTGAACACGGCCTCGACGCGATCGACCAGGATCGATGTCGGCGAGTATCGGCTTCGCACGCGAATCGTGCGGCCGGGGGCGAGGGCAAGATCCAGATCCACCGCGTGATGATTCGTCGCGTCGGCACCGCCGTAGCGAACCGTCGCACGCATCGTCGGCGGAAGCGCGCGCGGGGTTCCGCACGCGGCCGTGGAGCAGAACGTCTCCGAGCCGTGCTGCGCGTAGAGGTATTCGCCGGTCGCGGGGATCGGCGCGCCGGACGGAACCGGAACAGGCACTGCCGGCGTGGCTCCGGCCGGTGTCGTGGGCGGTGATGCGGACGGCGATGCGCGTCCGGCGCTTGCCTGGCGCGTCGCGGAATCGCTCACGGATGGCGTCGCGGCGCCCCCGCGTCCGGCCGGCGTTTTGCCGGAACACGCGGCGGCCGTGAGCGCGAGCGCGAGCGAGACAATCAGGGCGCGGCGCGACATGGGGTCAATCATAGGAGCGCCGGAGGCGCAGCGCGCGCGACTGCTCGTGGAAAAAGCGGTGCGGCCGGGCGATT
>DASWHR010000022.1:0-18114 GCA_036398095.1 Actinomycetota bacterium | reverse complement strand
TAGTCATGCTCGCCCCGAAGAAGGTCAAGCACCGCAAGCAGCATCGCGGCCGGATGCGCGGTCTGGCAAAAGGCGCGACGGTCGTGCACTTCGGCGACTACGGTTTGCAGGCGCTCGAGCCGGCGTGGATCACCAACCGCCAGATCGAGGCGGCTCGTGTCGCGATGACGCGCAGCATCAAGCGTGGCGGCAAGGTCTGGGTCAACATCTTCCCGGACAAGCCGTTCACGAAGAAGCCGGCCGAGACCCGCATGGGCTCGGGCAAGGGCAACCCCGAGTACTGGGTCGCCGTCGTCAAGCCGGGCCGCGTGATGTTCGAGCTTGCCGGCGTGGACGAGACGTCGGCGCGTGAGGCCTTGCGGCTGGCCGCTCACAAGCTTCCGATCAAGACGCGCTTCGTGGCGCGGCAAGAGGGTTAGACCGATGAATGCGTCGGAACTCAAGGACATGGCGGACGACGAGCTGGTGACAAAGCTCGCCGAGGCCAAAGAAGAGCTGTTCAACCTCCGGTTCCAACTGGTGACCGGACAGCTCGACAACCCGATGCGGCTCGGTCAGGTGCGCAAGGACATCGCGCGCATCATGACGGTGATTCGCGAGCGGGAGATCGCCGCGGCCGAAGCCGCCGGCGTCGGTGCCGAAGCAGGGGAGGCTCGATGAACGAGCGTGGGAGCCGCAAGACCCGCGTCGGCGTGGTCGTCAGCGACAAGATGGACAAGACCGTGGTCGTGGCGGTGCGATCGACGATTCGTCACCCGCTGTACGGCAAGATCATGCGACGCGTGACCAAGGTGCAGGCGCACGATCAGGCCAACGCGTGCGGCGTCGGCGACCGGGTGCTGCTTGCCGAGACGCGCCCGTTGTCGAAGACGAAGCGCTGGCGCGTCGCAGAGATCCTGGAGAAGGCCAAGTGATTCAGCAAGAGTCGAGACTCAAGGTTGCCGACAACTCCGGCGCGAAAGAGATCCTGTGCATTCGCGTCCTGGGCGGGTCGGGACGGCGCTACGCCTCGATCGGCGACATCATCGTCGCCACGGTCAAGGACGCGATCCCCGGCGCCGGCGTCAAGAAGGGCGAGGTCGTGAAGGCCGTCATCGTGCGCACCGCCAAGGAGCGCCGGCGTCCCGACGGGTCCTCGATCCGCTTCGACGACAACGCCGCCGTGATCATCAACGAGCAGCAGAACCCGCGCGGGACCCGCATCTTCGGCCCCGTCGCCCGCGAGCTGCGTGACAAGAAGTTCATGAAGATCATCTCGCTGGCTCCGGAGGTGCTGTGAAGATGCCGCGCCTGAAGATTCACAAGGACGACAACGTCGAGGTCATCACCGGCAAGGACAAGGGCAAGCGCGGCCGCGTCGTGCGCGTCTTCCCGGCCCGCGGCCGCGTGCTCGTCGAGCACGTCAACGTGGTGAAGCGTCACGAGCGCCTGCGCGTCGGCCAGGGCCGCGGCGGCACCACAGGCGGCATCATCTCCAAGGAGATGCCGGTGGACGTGTCCAACGTGCTGCTGATCTGCTCGTCGTGCGACCGGGGAACGCGCACCGGCTATCTGATCGAAGACACCGGCGAAAAGCGCCGCGTCTGCAAGAAATGCGGAGGTGACGTCTGATGGCAACCAAGACGATGCCTCGCCTGAAGGAGCGGTATCGGTCCGAGATCGTTCCCGCGCTGATGGCCGAGCTGGGCTATCCGAACATCATGATGGTGCCGCGGCTCGAGAAGATCGTGGTCAACATGGGATTGGGCGAGTCGCTCAAGGACGCGAAGATCCTGGAGGGCGCGGTCGCCGACCTGACCGTGATCACCGGCCAGAAGCCGCTGGTGACCAAGGCGCGCAAGTCGATCGCGAACTTCAAGCTTCGCGAAGGGCAGGCGATCGGCGCGAAGGTGACGATCCGCGGGGATCGTATGTGGGAGTTCGCCGACCGGCTCTTGACGGTCGCGCTCCCCCGCATCCGCGACTTCCGTGGCCTGTCCCGCAAGCTCGACCGTCGCGGCAACTACACGTTCGGCGTGACCGAACAACTGATCTTTCCGGAGGTCGACTACGACAAGGTTCACCGGACTCTTGGCATGGATATCACGTTCGTCACGACGGCGAACGACGACGACGAGGCCCGTGCGCTGCTTAAGGCGCTCGGCGTCCCCTTCAGGGAGTAGCGCATGGCGAAGAAGTGCTTGATCGAGAAGCAGCGGCGCGAGCCGAAGTTCGCCTCGCGCCGCTACAGCCGTTGCCAGCGTTGCGGCCGGCCGCGGGCGTACTACCGCAAGTTCGGCCTGTGCCGGATCTGCTTGCGCCAACTGGCGCATGCGGGCGAGATTCCCGGCGTGACCAAGTCGAGTTGGTGATGCAGCGATGACAATGACCGATCCGATCGCCGACATGCTCTCGAGGATTCGCAACGCCTCGAGCGCGCACCACGAAACGGTTCTGATGCCGTCGTCCAAGATCAAGCTTGGGATCGCGGACATCTTGAAGCGCGAGGGCTACATCGACGACTTCCGAATCGAGCGCGGCGAAAAGGGACCGCAACTGATGGTGGAGTTGAAGTACGGTCCGAACCGCGAACGCACCATTGTGGGTATCAAGCGAATCTCGAAGCCGGGCCTGCGCGTGTTCGCGCAGCGCGACGGCATCCCGCGCGTGCTCGGCGGGCTCGGGATCGCGATCATTTCGACGTCGAAGGGTCTCCTCACCGACAAGCAGGCCGCCAAGGCCCGCGTCGGCGGCGAGGTCGTCTGCTACGTGTGGTGATGGTGAGATGAGTCGAATCGGACGTATGCCGGTCGAGATCCCTTCGGGGGTCGAGGTCACGCTCAGCGGTGCGCGAATCACGGTCAAGGGACCGAAAGGCACGCTGGAGCGCGACCTTCCCCGCGACATGATCGTGAAGAAGGAGGGCTCGACGCTGACGGTCGATCGCCCGACCGAACAGCGCGGGCACCGCTCGTTGCACGGCCTGACCCGCTCGCTGATCGCGAACATGGTTCAGGGCGTGACCGAAGGGTTCAAGAAGGACCTCGAGATTCAAGGGGTGGGCTATCGCGCCGCCGCGAAGGGCAAGGATCTGGAGTTCGCGCTCGGGTTCTCGCATCCGGTTACGGTGAACGCGCCCGAAGGCATCGCCTTCGAGGTGCCCACGCCGACCAAGATCACGGTGTCGGGCGCCGACAAGCAAGCCGTCGGGCAGGTCGCGGCCGAAATTCGCGCGCTGCGGCCGCCGGACGCCTACAAAGGCAAGGGAATCCGGTACGCCGGTGAGTTCGTTCGCAAGAAGGCCGGAAAGGCGGCGAAGTAGACGTGGATGCCAAGACGAAGCTCGGTGCGCGGCTGCGCCGGCACCACCGTGTGCGCAAGCGCGTGACGGGAACGCCGGAACGCCCGCGGCTCGCGGTCTTCCGCTCGAACCGTCACATCTACGCGCAGGTGATCGACGACGTTGCCGGCGCGACGCTGGCCGCCGCCTCGTCGATGAAGCTCGGCGCGGATGGCGACAAGAAAGACGCCGCGCGCAAGGTCGGCGAGCTCCTTGCCGAGCGCGCGAAAGAGAAGGGTGTCTCCAAAGTCGTCTTCGACCGCGGAGGCAACAGGTATCACGGTCGCGTCAAACAGGTCGCCGAAGGCGCCCGCGCGGCAGGGTTGGAGCTTTAGCATCATGAGTTGGAATTTCGCTTGCGAATTCGGGGCGCCTGCGGCCCGATTGGTGCGTTGCTCGTCGGACGCATACCTACAGGTATGCGTCCTCCTCGCGCCTTCCACTCGGACGCGCAGGACGCCCCGACTTCATCAACCAAATTCCAACACAGGACGCTAGGAGGAATTCGTGGTCGAGCGACGCAGGTCGGGTAAGGACGAGGACGCCGGGCGTCCCGCGCTTGAAGAGCGCGTGGTGTCCATCAACCGCGTGGCCAAAGTGGTCAAGGGCGGCCGCCGATTCTCCTTCACCGCGCTCGTCGTCGTCGGCGACAAGGACGGGAAGGTCGGGATCGGCTACGGCAAGGCGAAAGAGGTGCCGATCGCGATCCAGAAGGGTGTGGACATCGCGCGGCGTTCGATGTTCGTCGTGCCGATGGTCGGACAGACGATTCCGCACGAGGTCATGGGCGAGCAGGGAGCCGGGCGTGTGATGCTCAAGCCGGCCGCGCCGGGAACCGGCGTGATCGCCGGCGGTCCGGTGCGCGCCGTCATGGAGTGCGCCGGCATCCACGACGTGCTGTCGAAGTCGCTCGGCTCGGGCAACGCGATCAACATGATCCACGCCACGGTTGAGGGCCTCAAGCGTCTCCGCAGGCCCGAGACGGTCGCCGCCACCCGAGGGCTCGACATTCGCCGTGTCGCGCCGCGCCGCATGCTCGAAGCCGCCGGGGTTTCGACCGACGCGATCGACCGCTTGCAGCGCCAGGACGAGCGCGCCGCCGACGCGGACGCGCCTTCCGCATCCGAGCCGGCCGCATCCGAGCCTTCCGCATCCGGGCCTTCCGCATCCGAGCCTTCCGCGCTTGAGCCCGTTGCGCCTGAGCCGGCCGCGGCCGAGCCCGCCGTCACCGACACCCCGGGAGGGGAAGGCTGATGGCGAAGCTGAAGGTCACTCAGACCAAGAGCGTCATCGGCACGACGCAGGACATGCGCGCCACCGTCCGCTCGCTCGGTCTGCACCGCATTCGCGACGAGGTCGTCGTCGATGATCGCCCCGAGATCCTCGGGATGATCAACAAGGTCAAGCACCTCGTGAAGGTTGAGGAGGTCCGCTCGTGAAGCTGCATCATCTGCGCCCCGCGCCGGGCGCGAAACGCCCCAAGACGCGGCACGGCCGCGGCGAAGGGTCCGGCCACGGCAAGACCGCCGGCCGCGGCACCAAAGGCTCTCGCGCGCGCGGCGAGGTGCATCCGTGGTTCGAGGGCGGGCAGATGCCGCTGCACCGGCGCCTTCCCAAGCTGGGCGGGTTCACGCCGCGGCATCGCACCGAGTACCGTGAGGTGAACGTGGATCGCTTGAACGACTTCGCGTCGGGCGCGACCGTGTCGACCGAGGATCTGATCGCGAAGGGCTTGGTCCGCAAGGGCAAGTCCCCGATCAAGATTCTGGGGCGGGGCGAACTCACCGTCGCACTGACCGTCAAGGCGAACGCTTTTACGGCGGGCGCCCGTCAAAAGATCGAATCGGCCGGGGGCCGCGCCGAGGTTCTCTAGGAGACCGCCCATGTTCAGCGCGTTTCGCAACGCATTCAAAGTCCCGGATCTGCGCAACAAGATCCTGTTCACGATCTTCGTGATCGCTCTGTACCGGCTCGGATCGCACATCCCCGTGCCGGGCATCGACTTCTCGAAGGTCGAAGAGCTCAAAGCGCAGGCGAGCCAGGGCGGCATCTATTCGCTGATCAACCTGTTCTCGGGCGGGGCGCTGACGCAGTTCGCGATCTTCGCGCTGGGCATCATGCCCTACATCACCTCGTCGATCATCATGCAGTTGCTCACGGTCGTGATCCCCCGCTTGGAGGCCTATCAGAAGGAAGGCGCGGCCGGTCAGAAGAAGATCACGCAATACACCCGCTACATGACTGTCGTGCTGGCCTTGTTGCAGTCGCTCGGCATCGTGGTGACGGCGAACAGCGGACGGCTCTTCGGTGAGGGAATTCGCGACTTGTTCGGTCCGAACTTGACATCGGGACGAACGTTCATCGTCGTGCTCACGTTGACGGCCGGAACGGCAATGATCATGTGGTTGGGCGAGTTGATCACCCAGCGCGGGATCGGCAACGGCATGTCGATGCTCATCTTCGCGTCGATCATCTCTCGATTGCCGGCGGAATCGACGGCAATGTGGACCAACGCCGGAAAGTTCAAGGCGCTGGTGTTCTTGGGAGTCGGCATCATGATCATCGTGGCGGTGGTGCTGGTCGAACAAGCTCAGCGACGAATCCCAGTCCAATACGCCAAACGAGTCGTCGGCCGGAAGATGTACGGCGGAACCTCGACCTATATCCCGCTCAAGGTCAACCAGGCCGGCGTCATTCCGATCATCTTCGCTTCGTCGCTGCTGTACCTGCCCGTGCTGGCTTCGACGATCGTGCAGAACGCCGGCTTCCAGCGGTTCGTGAACCGATTCCTGGAAAACGGCAGCCATCCCGGCTACATCCTGACCTACTTCCTGCTCATCATCTTCTTCACGTACTTCTATACCTCGATCACCTTCAACCCGGTCGATGTGGCCGACAACATGAAGAAGTACGGCGGGTTCATCCCCGGCATCCGTCCCGGACGGCCGACGGCCGAGTACCTCGACCACATCCTGACGCGGATCACGTTGCCCGGATCGTTCTTCTTGGGCACCATCGCGGTCTTCCCGTTTGTTTTGCAGGGCATCTGGAACGTCACCTCGTTCCCGTTCGCCGGAACGTCGATCCTGATCATCGTCGGCGTCGGCTTGGAGACGAACAAGCAGATCGAATCGCAGCTGATGATGCGCCACTACGAAGGATTCTTGAAGTAGCGAATGCGGATCGTGATGTTGGGCCCGCCGGGAGCGGGGAAGGGGACCCAGGCGGCGTTGCTTGCCGAGAAGTTCGGTGTCGCGCACGTCTCCACGGGCGACATCCTTCGGGCCGCCGTCGCGGCCGAGACCGATGTCGGTCTGCGCGCAAAGTCCTACATGGACGCGGGCAACCTGATTCCCGACGATGTCATGCTGGAGGTGATCCGCGAGCGGTTGTCCGATCCCGATGCGAAAGAAGGGTTCGTGCTCGACGGCTTCCCCCGGACGGTCGTCCAGGCGCAGGCCCTGCTGGACTTGCTGGCCGATGCGGGCACGCCGATCGAGCGAGTGGTGCTGATCGACGTTCCGGACGAGGCGATCATCGAACGAATCGAGTCGCGCCTGTCGTGCCCGAGGTGCGGACGTGTCTACAGCATGAAGACGCGCAAGCCGCGTCACGATCAGCTCTGCGACGTGGACGAGACGCCGCTGGTTCGCCGCAGCGACGAGTCGGAGGATGTCGTGCGCAAGCGGCTTGGCATCTACCGCGACCAGACGATGCCGGTCATCGGCTTCTACGCGGACTGCGGTCTGTTGCGACGCGTGGACGGAATCGGCCCGGTCACGGAAGTGACCGAGCGCATCGCCGCGGAAATCGCATGATCATCACCAAGAGCGAAGGCGAGATCGCCACGATGCGCCGCGCCGGCGAGGTCGTTGCCGAGATGATCGCAGCCGTTCGCGCCGCCGTTCGGCCGGGTGTTTCGACCGCCGATCTCGATGCGGTCGCAGCGGCCGTGGTGCGCGAGCACGGTGCCACCGCGTCCTTCGTGGGATACCGCGGCTTTCCCGCGACCATCTGCGCATCGATCAACGACGAGATCGTCCACGGCATCCCCTCGCCCGATCGCGTCTTGGCCGAGGGGGACCTGTTCAAGGGCGATTTCGGCGCGATCGTGGACGGCTTCCACGCCGACGCGGCCGTCACCATTCCCGTCGGCGAGGTCTCCGACGAGCTGATGAAGTTGATCGAGACGACCGAGCGGGCGCTGTGGGCCGGCATCGCCGAGGCGCGGCCCGGCAACCGGCTGGGCGACATCGGCCATGCGGTCCAGACCGTGGCCGAAGGCGCCGGCTTTTCGGTCGTGCGCGAGTATGTGGGTCACGGGATCGGCCGTGCGCTCCACGAAGACCCACCGGTCCCGAACTACGGCACGCCCGGCAAGGGGATCGCGCTGAAGGCCGGCCTGGTCATCGCGATCGAGCCCATGGTCAACGCCGGCACCCACGAAACCCGCCTCATGCCGGACAAATGGACCGTAAAGACCGCCGACGGAGCCCTGTCCGCCCACTTCGAACACACCATCGCCATCACCGAAAACGGCCCCTGGGTCCTCACCGATCCCGGCCGGGCCGAGCCGCGGCTGTGAGCGCCGCCAAAGTCAGGTTGTCGCAGGTCAGCGGGCCTGCTAGCATGCCCGTTTGGTCGCCTGTCCGGGTCGGCCGACACCCAAGGAGCACCTAGGGCTATGAAAGTACGTCCGAGTGTCCGCAAGATGTGCGAGAAGTGCCGCGTGGTTCGCCGGCACGGCCGCATCATGATCATCTGCTCGAACCCGCGGCACAAGCAGCGGCAAGGGTAGGAGGAGCCTCAAGCTATGGCACGTATCGCCGGCGTCGATCTGCCTCGCGACAAGCGGGTCGAGATTGCGCTCACCTATATCTACGGTGTCGGCCCGACCTTGTCGCGCAAGACACTCGCCGCCGCACAGATCGATCCGGGCATGCGTGTCCGCGACCTGTCCGACGACGAGGTCGTCCGCCTTCGCGAGTGGATCGACGCGAACTACAAGGTCGAAGGCGATCTTCGCCGCCAGGTGAACCAAGACATCAAGCGTAAGATCGAGATCGGCTGCTATCAGGGGATCCGCCACCGCCGCGGCCTCCCGGTCCGCGGGCAGCGCACGCACACCAATGCGCGCACGCGCAAGGGTCCGAAGAAGACGGTCGCGGGTTCCAAGAAGGTCCGCGCGAAGAAGTAATCGGGAGAACTTGTTTTGGCGAAGCCCAAGAAAGCGAAGCGCAAGGAAAAGAAGAACGTGCCGTACGGGCACGCGCATATCCAGTCGACGTTCAACAACACGATCGTCACGATCACCGACCCGCAGGGCAACACGCTGTCGTGGGCCTCGTCTGGCAACGTCGGTTTCAAGGGCTCGCGCAAGTCCACGCCGTTCGCGGCGCAGCTCGCGGCCGAGGCTGCGGCCAAGCGCGCGATGGATCACGGTGTGCGCAAGGTGGACGTGTACGTGAAGGGTCCGGGCTCCGGCCGCGAGACGGCGATCCGTTCGCTGGCCGCGTCGGGCCTGGAGGTTGCGGCGATCAACGACGTGACGCCGGTTCCCCATAACGGCTGCCGCCCGCCGCGGCGGAGGAGGGTGTAAGTGGCGCGGTACAACGACGCGGACTGCAAGCTCTGCCGCCGCGAAAAGATCAAGCTGTATCTGAAGGGCACGAAGTGCGAGACGCCCAAGTGCCCCGTCGAGAAGCGTCCCTTCCCGCCGGGCCAGCACGGCCGCGCGCGCACGAAGGAAACCGAGTACCTGATTCGCTTCCGCGAAAAGCAGAAGGCGAAGCGGATCTACGGCTTGCTCGAAAAGCAGTTCCGCAACACCTACGAACAGGCGTCGCGCATGAAGGGCATCACCGGCGAGAACCTGCTCGTCCTGCTCGAGCTGAGGCTCGACAACGTGATGATGCGCGCCGGCTTCGCCACGTCGCGCGACCAGGCCCGCCAGCTCGTGAATCACGGGCACGTGCGGGTCAACGGCAGGAAGCTGTCGATCCCGGCGGCACGGCTGCGCGTCGGAGACTCGATTGAGGTCGCCGAGAAATCCCGGCGCATGGCCCCGGTGCTTCACGCGCTGGCCGTGACCGAGAACCGCAGCGCGCCCGGATGGCTTCGCGTCGAACGCGATGCGTGGCGCGCAACCGTCGGCGACGTTCCTGCGCGCGCCGACATCGATGTGCCGGTGCAAGAGCAGCTGATCGTCGAGCTGTACTCGAAGTAACGATCCCCGTGGGAGGGATGCTTTCTTGCTGATCGTCCAGAGACCGCAGATCGTCGAAGAGCCCGTCAACGAGACTCGCTGGCGCTTTTCCGTCGAGCCGCTCGAGCCGGGCTTCGGGTACACGCTCGGCAACGCGCTGCGCCGTACCCTTCTTTCCTCGATTCCCGGCGCGGCCGTTACGCAGGTGCGCATCGAGGGAGTGCTTCATGAATTCTCGACCATCAACGGCGTCAAGGAAGACGTCACCGATGTGATCTTGAACATCAAAGACCTGGTGATTCGGTCCACGCTGGACGAGCCGGTCGCGCTGACGCTTCGCGTCCAGGGCCCGAAAGACGTCACCGCCGAGGACATCACGCAGGTCGCCGGGGTCGAGATCCTCAACCCGGAGCTGCACATCGCGACGGTGAACAAAAAGGGCACCTTCGAGCTGGAGCTGATCGTGGAGCGCGGCCGCGGATACGTGTCGGCCGACCGCAACGCGAAGGGCCGCGACACGATCGGGCTGGTGCCGATCGACTCGATCTTCTCGCCGGTGCGTCGCGTCGCCTACGCCGTCGAGCACACGCGTGTCGAGCAGATGACCAACTACGACAAGCTCGTGCTCGACATCGAGACCGATGGCTCGATCAGCCCCAAGGAAGCGTTCGCAGCCGCCGGCCGCACGATGGTCGAGCTGCTGCAGCTGGTCGCGATGCTGGCCGAGGACGCGCAGGCCCTGCAACTAGGGCCGGCGCCCGAGGACATGGCGCGCCAGTCGGACATGGCGCTGCCGATCGAAGAGCTGGACTTCAGCGTCCGCTCGTACAACTGTCTCAAGCGCGAGGGAGTCGCCACCGTCGGCGACCTGATCCAGCGCACCGAGCAGGATCTGCTCGACATACGGAATTTCGGTCAGAAGTCCATCGACGAGGTCAAGATGAAGCTCGCCGCGATGGGCATGGGATTGCGAGAGGGCTAGCCGTGCCGAAGCCGAAGAAGGGTCCGCGTCTCGGGTCGGGACCGGCGCATCAGAAGCTCATCTTGAGCGGGATGGCCTCGTCGTTGATCCGTGACGGCCGCGTCAAGACGACCGAGGCGCGCGCGAAGGCGGTGCGTCCGGTCGTCGAGCGCATGATCACGCACGCGAAGAAGGGCGATCTTGCCGCGCGCCGTCAGGTGCTGCGCACGATCCGTGACCGCGACATCGTGCACCACCTGTTCGCCGAGGTCGCGCCGCAGTACGCGACGCGGCCGGGTGGCTATACGCGGATCACCAAGCTCGGTCCCCGTAAAGGCGACGCCGCGCCGATGGCCGTGATCGAACTCGTCGAAGGCGAGCAGATCGTGTCCGCCGACACTGAAGACGCTCCCAAGCGCCGCGGCCGCCGCAAGCAGACCGACGCGGAATAGCGGATCCGGCTACGTGCTCTAGGCGGGCTTGTCCTCGGTGAAGGCGTTCTGCACGTAGTTGCCGATTCCGCGCATCATGCTGGTGAATTCCATCGGCAGGACGAACTTGGTGGACGGCGAATCGCCCAGGACCTTGAGCGCCTCGAGGTACTGGATGCCCATGGTTTTCGCGTCCACGACGCTGGCCGCCTCGAAGATCTGCCGTAGCGCCAGCGCGAAACCCTCGGCGCGAAGAATCGAGGCCTGCCGCTCGCCTTCGGCTTGGAGGATGTTCGCCTGCTTGTCTCCCGTGGCGACCGTGATCGCGGCCTCACGCGAACCGTCGGCTTCCAACACGACGGCGCGCCGCGTGCGCTCGGCCGACATCTGGCGGGTCATGGCCTCTTGCACGGCCGGCGGCGGGATGACTTCGCGAATCTCGACGTTGGTGACCTTCACGCCCCACCGCTCGGTGATCTCGTCGAGCTTGATCCGAAGCGCTTGATTGATGTGATCGCGCTTGGCCAGGACATCGTCGAGTGACATGTCGCCGACGATCGAACGCAGCGTCGTGGACGCGACGTTCTGGGCCGCACCCGCGAAGTCGTCGATCTGGGTCACGCTCATGGCCGCATCGACGACCTTGGAGAAAACGATGAAGTCAATCGAGATCGGCGCATTGTCTTTCGTGATGGACGTCTGGTGCGGGATGTCGAGATAGAACTCGCGCATGTCAACCCAGACCGGCTTGTCGATGATCGGAATCAGAAACGTCAAGCCCGGACCCCGAAGGCCGATCATGCGCCCCAGGCGGAAGAGCACGATCCGCTTGTATTCGGGCACGATCTTGATCGAGGACGTCAGAAAGAGCAGTACAAACAGGCCGGCGACGGCCCCGACCACGATCAATGTCGTCATGTCTCTCCCTCCGTTCGTTTCGTTGGATGCTCGTGCTGCGCCGCGGCAGGCTCTACGATGAGCGTCAAGCCGGTGACTCGAACCACGCGGACCACCCGGCCGGCCGGGATCGAACCGGATGTGGATTCGGCCGACCATTCTTCGCCTGCCGCGGCCACGACGCCGCCGGGGGCGAGCTCGCGAACGACGATCCCTTCGGTGCCGGCCGGCACGGTGATGCCGGCAGTGACCGGCATGCGCCGGGCCTTCAAGACAGCTTGCGCCGCAATCGTGAAGAACGCGGCGGCGCCGATCGCCGTGGTCGCGACGACGGCACGCGAGACGCGCGCATTCGGAACCGACGCGTCGAACAAGAACAAGCCGCCCAGGATCAACGCGGTGAGCCCTGCCGCTCCGGCCGCGCCGATGCCGGGCGTGTGCGCTTCGACGACGAACAGGATCATGGCCGCGACTATCAGCAGTGCGCCGGCAAGGTTCACCGGCAGCATGCCCAGCATGACCAGCGAGGCGATAAGAAGCAGCGCGCCGATCGCGCCGCCGACGCCGCCGGGCGAGATGAACTCGAATGCGATCAGCCCGATGCCGAACACGAAGAGCAGGAACGCAAGGTTCGGATCGATCAGCGTGTGGAAGATCGTTTCGCCGATGGTCAGTCGCACGGTTCGGGTGCGCGCTGGAAATCCGAGTGCTGCGTCGGAGTCGTGTGCGATGCGGTCGATCACGTCGATCGCCAGCGCTTCCTCGGCCGGGATGCTGACCGAGTTTCGCACGGCTTGTTCGGCCCAGTCGGCGTTTCGGTCCCACCGTTCCGCCAGCGCCCGGATGTAGGCGGCCGCGTCGTTGGTGACCTTGTCGTTCAGGACGTCGCCGCGAAACCCGACCGGATGCGCCGCGCCGACGTTGGTTCCCGGCGCCATCGTCGCCGTCGGGCATCCCATCAAGATGAAGGCGCCGGCCGATGCCGCCCGGGCTCCGTCGGGTCCGACCCAGCAGACCACATCGATGTCGGCGTTGATGACGGCCTTGACGATGCGCCGCATCGCCGAGTCGAGGCCGCCGGGCGTGTCGATGCGGATCAGAAGTGGAAGGTTCGCCGCCTCGGCGGTGCGGACGGCTCGCTCGACCGCGCCGGCAACCAGCGGGTCCACGGCGCCGGTCAGCTCGAACAGGTATGCGGGCCGATCCGGCGGATCGGCGTCCTGCGCGGAGGCGATGACGGCGGGCAGAGACAGGAAGGCGGCTGCGACGACGGCCGCGAGAATCCGGCTTGCCCGGCGATTCATGCCCGGCAGCATACGTCGTAGATATCCTGCCGAGCCATGGATGCCTCGCGGTACGCGTTGTTGCTGGCCTACGACGGGACTCGGTTTCACGGCTACGCGCGGCAACGTGGGCGGCGAACGGTGCAAGGCACGCTGGAAGAGACGCTGGCGATGCTGCTGCGCGAATCCATCTTGACTGCGTGCGCCGGTCGCACCGATGCGGGGGTCCACGCGGCCGGCCAAGTTGCCTCATTCGACGCGCGCGCCGAAATCGATCTGGAATGGCTGCAGCGACGGATCAATCGTCTGCTCGCACCTGAGGTTTCGATCCGGGCGGCGGTCGTTGCCCCCGGCGAATTCGACGCGCGCTTCTCCGCGAAACGCCGCTCCTACGAATATCGAATCTACGGCGGCCCCGCGCGGGACCCGTTTGCGGATCGATTCGCGCTGTGGGAGCCACGGCCGCTGGACGCCGGAGCGATGCACGAAGCATCGCAAGTACTGGTGGGCGAACACGACTTCTCGTCGTTCTGCCGGGACAATCGCCGGTCGCTCGTGCGGCGCATCCGGCTCGCGCGCGTGCGCAGCGCACGCGACGGCCGGACCACGATCGCGATCGCAGGCGATTCGTTTTGCCATCAGATGGTGCGCAGCATCACCGGCTGCCTGATCGACGTCGGACTGGGGAAAAGACCGCCTTCGTGGATGGCCGATGTTCTAGAAGCCAAGGCCCGTCAAGCGGCGAAAGTGTCGATCGCGCCGGCCCGCGGCCTGACCCTGATGCGCGTTGTGTACCGGCCTGATCCGTTCGGTGGTGACCGGACGAAGGGCATGCCGGGCGCATCGTAACGAGTCCGGCGAGCAGGTAGAAAGGCGAAGGATCCGTATCGAAGCATCCTTGGGATGCTGACCGATCCGCGCCATTTCTCCGCGCACCTTTCCGGCATAGGGAACGCGACTCTAAAGACTTCCTTCCCACGGCCGATGACGGGGATGACCGAACAACACGACACCTCCGAAAGGGCAAACCCGCCGGGAGGCGGGGACGCAAAGCTCCGGGCCCAGAACGGGCTGCCGGGCCGCCGAACCGGTGCCGACGCGCATCGACCTCGTTGCCCTGCCGGTTGTGGAGGCACAACGAGGAGATGACAGCGATGGCCCGCCGTACGATGATCGTAATCGCGATACTCACCGCGATGACGATTCCCACCATCACCCATGCAGCGCCGGCCGAAGCCGCGCGTAAGCGCATCCTGTTCGGCGCCTACGTTCCGCCGGCGCCGCACGAGGGGATGGGAGCCGTCACCGACGTCGAGCGGCAGATCGGCGCAAAGCTCGACACGATCCTGTTCTATCAAGCGTGGGGCGGCGGCCATGCCGCGTTCGACGCCTCCTGGGTGAACGCCGCCGGAACCTCGAACCGAAACGTCTACCTAACTTGGGAGCCGTGGCGTCCCGGCGAAGGAGCGAACCAGCCCGACTACAGCCTTGCCTCGATCCTGTCCGGCCGCCACGACGACTACATTCGTTCGTGGGCGCGGGGCGTCAAGACGGTTGGCAAGCTCGTCTATCTGCGCCCCATGCACGAGATGAACGGCAACTGGTATCCGTGGGGTGGGGGCGTCAACGGCAACACGGCCGCGCAGTACGTTCAGACTTGGCGAAAGATCGTCGGGATGTTCCGGGCGGAGGGCGTCAAGAACGCCCGTTGGATCTGGTCTCCGTACTCGGTGGACGTGCCCTCGACGAATCGGTTCGAAGCCTTCTATCCCGGCTCGTCCTACGTCGATGTCGTCGCGATCGACGGATACAACTGGGGCGCGTGCGAGCCCACCTACGGCGGGTGGCAATCGTTTGACCAAGTTTTCGCCGGCGCGTATTCGCGCGTGATGAAGATGGGGACGCGTCGTCCGATCTGGATCGGCGAGACGGCCGCGCCGCCGGAGGGTGGCGACAAGGCGAAATGGATTGCCGACATGTTCAAGGTGCTGAAGACCGCGAAGTATCAGTACGTGTCGGCCGTCACCTGGTTCTCGACGAATAAGGAATGCGATTGGCGAATGACGTCGCCGGCGAGCGCCGTGAATGCGCTGGCGCAGTCGCTCGCGGCTCGCTGAAGACCAACGGTACGTTGATCGCGGCGTCGCGGCGCAGCTCGTCCCGAAGAGCAGTCGCCGCGTCGCCGCGCAACTGGAAGTTGACCTGCCGATCGTAGCGGCCGTCGAACCAGACGATCGCCTTCACCGCCGGATACCCCTTGATCGTCGCCAGCGCGTCGCGAATCCAGCCGGCGGCGCTGCCGCCCTTCTCGACCGTGGCGATCTCACTGATCATCACCGGCTTCCGAAGCTTCGCGAGCGCCCAATAGGACTTCTTGAACACGTAGTCGGCCGGGGCCCAGGCGTTCCACGAATAGGAGCGACCCCAGTTGAAGCCGGTCATCGATACCCAGTCCACATAGGCGTTGCCCGGGTAGTAGGACGGAAGATGCTTGTTGTCCTTGCTCATTCCCGCAAACGTGTTGATCGTCCACACCCACGTGACGTTCGTGGCGCCTTCCGCGGTGAAGATGTCGTGGACGTGCTGCCAGGCCGCGCGGTAGGACGACGGCGAGTTTCCGTTCGTGCGGATCGACCAGGGATACCAATCGCCGTTCATCTCGTGCATGAAGCGCAGAAGGACCGGACGTCCGTCGCTTGCGGCCGCTCGCGCCCACGACCGGATGTACGCATCGTGGCGACCCGCGACGATCGTCGCGTGCGAATAGTCCGGCTGGGACTGGTCGTGAACCGACCCTTCGGGCTTCGCCCACGGCTCCCATGTGATTAGCGGCGTCGCCCCCGCCGACCGTGCCTCGGCGATCCAGCCCGTCGGGTAGCGAGTCTCGTTGCTGCCCCATTGCTGATACCAGTTCACGATCGCGGCCTCGACCCCATGCGCCGCGTTCCATGCGCGGATCGCTCCCGACCGCTGCACAAGGTCCGGGTTGAAGACCCCGAAGTAGATTCCGTCCGGCGACGGGGCCAGCGCGCCGCTTCGCTCGACGCGGACGCCGGCGATTCGCGCGGCGGGACCGGGTGTGATCGGAGCGATCGCGGCGACCGGTTCGCGCTGAGTCACGACCAAGGCCGGGTCGAACGACGGCGCACCGATGTCGGGCGGGAACAAGATCGTGACGGCCGCAAGCACCACCACCGGGACGCGCACCATTGCTCGGATGACGCGCGCCGATCGCGCTTTCGTGCTGAGCGTTCCGACCAGGCCCGCCAGCGTGAATACGACCCATCCGGCCCAGAATACCGACACGGCCGCGTACGGACGCTTGCCCGCGGCCGCCCACACAATCCCCGCGATCGATGCGGCCATGGCGATCACGTGCGGTAGCAGCCACATCGACCAGCGACGCTCGTGCGCCTTATCGGTGACTCGCATGCGGAAGCGAATGCGGGTCACCGCGCCGATTGCGCCGAGCAGGTAGATCGGCGCGAGAAACATCCCGGCCTGCGCCGATCGCAGCGCTCCTTGGAGTCCCCCGTGCAACAGGAGGAAAGCGGCGACGGACGTTAGGTATGGCACCGCGAACGTCAGGTAGATCTGCATGGAGGGCGGCCGCATGATCGATACGCCCCACAACAGGTGAAGCATCGGACCGGCCAGGAACAGCAACTGCGCGAGGGCAAACAGGTAGTAGCCGGTCGTATGCCAGTAGTGGATGCGTTGGATCGGCGAGAGGCCGCGCTTGAACAGCGGGTTGTCCCACAAGAAGACGCGCAAGGTGTCCGTGGACCATTGCAGTCGTTGTTTGGCAAGCGTGGCCGCGGTCTTCGGCGCGATGCCGGTCGTGACGGGGCGCGGGTGATACGCGCTCTTCCACCCGTGGGCGTGCAGTTCGTAGGACGTGTGCAAGTCCTCGACGACGTTCCATTCGCTGAAGCCGCCGATGTCTTGGAGCGCCGCGCGGCGATAGACCGCGGCGTTGCCCGTCGAGAACGCGGCATTTCCTGCATCCTTGGCGGGTTGGATCGAGCGATAGAAGAGCAGCTCGTTGTTGCCGAGCACGTCCGAGCCGGGTCCGTCGAAGCGTTGTCGCGTTGAAACGAACGCGATCCGCTCGTCGGCGAAGTAACCGAGCGTCTCGTGGGCGAAGCGAGCGTCGGCGCAATGATCCGCGTCGATGATGGCGATGAACTCGCCCCGGGTTCGCTTCAAGGCGTAGTTCAGATTGGCTGCTTTCCGCTTGGCGCCGCTCTGCCTTCGGATCAGCGGGACGTCGTAGCGTTTCGCGAGCTTGTCGATCGCGCGCCATCCGGGCTTGCGCGCCCACAAGCCGTCGTTGAGGAGATAGGTCCGATGCGGATAATCGATCGCCAGCGCGGCCTTGAGCGTCTTTTCGACCATCTCCACCGGTTCGCCGCAGACGGGGATGTACACGTCTAGCGTTCCGGCGGGGGGCGCGCCCGGACCGGGCCGCCGACGGATCCGCCAGAGCAGCACCACGGTCAACGCGGCGAACAGATATGTTGCGGCCTCGGCGATGAAGAATCCCACGCCCAGTGCGCCGGTCCCGCGAATCGTGGACGGACGCCACCCGATGTAGACGCCGCCGGTCACGACCAACGACACCAGTGCCGCGCGCCGCGCGACGGTGAACCAGAGCGAATCGGAGGCGCCGGCTTCGTGCACCAGACGCAGCGCAGGGCGCGTCCGACCGAGCGGGATTGCAGGCGCGCCCCCGCCGAAATGCTCGGCGGGGTAGGTCTTTTCGAGGGCCCTCACGAGCTCGTCCCGATGTCATCGTTCATCCCCTCAAGCGTGTCGCCGGAAGGGTGGCGAACCAATGGCCCGCCCGAACGCTTTCTTCTAGTCTCTTCCGTGACGTGTCGTGCGCAAGCGAGGGAGGACGAACGTCCTTGCCCTGGACAAGTGGCATTTTCCAGGCGTACATTCCCCGCCGGCACCCCGGCGTTGGGTGACTGCTCTCCCGTGGAGCGGGCGCCGGGAAGGGGAGGACACCACAT
>DASWHR010000021.1:0-4045 GCA_036398095.1 Actinomycetota bacterium | reverse complement strand
CAGCGCTATGCCGGCGATGGCTGCGGACAAGAAGAAATCGGAGAGCAGGAACCGCAGCCCTTCAGTTTCTCGAATCCTTTCAACCTCGGCGAGCGCATTGGCCAGCGGTTGAATCGCCAGCACTGCGAGATAGATGGCAAGCAGACGCGTACCAAGGATGCACCAGTCTCGCGGTCTCATTCTTCCCCTACGCTAGCCACGTCCGCCACTCGCATCGACTGAGCCGGAAGTGTTGCATAGCCAGAGAGAGCGTTCTTCCCGATCGAGCACGGCGACTTCAGTGACGGTCGGCGCCCCCCGTACCGCTTCACATATCTCCCGTGCGAGATCATCCTCCGAGGCGTCGAGGTCGGTCACGATGTCCGCACCGGTGCTGCCGCCCTTTCCATACCGGTAGATGGTCAAGATGCGGTGATACCACGAAGCCTCCCGGCCCGGCGCGCCATACCGCTCGCGAAGGTAGTCCTCCAGAGCCTTGGTAGCCTCGTCATCCGTTTCGGCCCGAATCGTCTCGGGAACCGGGCTTGGTCGCGTCTGAGGCGCGTCCACGCGAGCGTTGTCGCAGGAGACGAGTCCGATCAGAACGAATGACGCTACGAGCGCTCCGCGTCTAAGGAGGAGGTTTCGCACGCGGCACTCTACGACGCGTCGGACCCCGCACGCCAACTGCGATGAGGGCACTCCCTCCCGCGCCCCTGTGCAACCAAGTTGCAAGGCTCCGCCGCCCGCATCTTCTGCAACTTGGTTGCACAGGGGTTGGGGACCCCCTCCGGTCCCCCCGGCGCGGGGAGGGTGGGCTGGGCGGGCGCGGGCGAGGAGGGCTGCGGCGCTATGGGACGATGCCGTCGAGTGGATCCGGCCAGGCCACGCGGAACGTGGTCGTTGCTCGAACCGGAGGCGTGACGCCGCGCAGCGTCGCGGTCACGGTGTAGGTTCCGCGATCCTCGGTGTCGCCCATGCGGCCGGTGACGTCGCCGCGCATGCAGACCCCCAGGTTCTCCTCGTTGCACTTCGAACCGCCCATCCGGACCGAGAAGTTGCCGTGCATGTTGGGCGTCGCCCCCAGCACGTCGCCGCCGCAGATGTCGTCGGCGCCGGGCTCGGAGTCGTAGCACGACGAGGCCTTGAAGCTCTGCGACCCGCGCGACTTCGCAACGACCACGTTCACGTCCAGGTCCTCGACGCGGCGCGACAGCGTGGCCGGGCTGAACCCGTCGCGTACCCAGCCGGTGATCTGCACCGCGTTGCCGGGCACGACGCGGGCCGGATCGGCCGACAGGACCGGAATCGCGAGCGGATTGGTCTTGAAGCGCAGCACCCCGTCGGCGGCGACGCGCCCCGCGCCGTCGCGCGCGACGATCTCGATCGTGTACCACGAGTCGTCCCCGTCGATCGAAAAGGTTCGCCCGACGGTCGTGGTGTAGGTGATCTCGCGCGGCAACCAGAACGAGGTGATCCCGTCGGCGCCGTGCACGACCTGCTCGAAGACAGTCTTCGAATAAGCAGCCGCCAGCGGCCGGCGAAAGTCCGCGTCCCACGGGAATCGGCTGCCCTGCGGCGGCACGAACGTTGCGCGCACGTGCAGCGGCGCCGCGTGATCGGCCAGCAACGCCGCGTTCGGCACGTCCACGCGCATGTCCTGACCCGGATACACCGTCGGCAGCTTCACGACCTGTTCGCCGGGATCGTGGTCGAAGGCCAGCGGATGCGACAGGCGTAGCACGCCCGGCCCGTGCACCGACGGCCCCAGATCCCCGCCTTCGATCGCGACGATCTCGCCGGCCGGCTGCTCGCGCACCATTCCGAAGCTGGGCAGGTACCGTTCGCAGGTCATGCCGAGCCGCGCGAAGTTGCAGTTCGGCGAGCCGATCATGATCGTGTCGCCCGCGCGAAACATCTTCGTGTCGGTCACGATGATCGCGGTGTCGCCCGCGTGGTAATGCGCGTCCCCGTCGGCGGCCGACGGGTTGATCGCCTCTTCGTTGATCGCGAGCGTGCGGAAGCAGTCGCGCGCGGGCTCGATCGGCGAGCAGCCGGGGCCGCCGTCCTCGACGCGCGCGACGTCGCCCACCGTGCGCGACGGATCGTGGGCCACGTCGTTCGGATCGCCGCGCTGCGTGCGGTAGGCGCCGGTCTTGTCCGCTGCGATCGACACGATCCGGATCGCGCCGCTCGTTCCCGTCGCCGACAGGTCGCCCACGACCACCCCGGCCGCCGCGGCAGGCTGCAGCGGTGCCACAACCGGCAGGCCCGCGAGCGCCAGTAACAGTCCCCACAGGCGAAGGCGTCTCATAGCACCCGCACCTCCCACGCAACCTCGCCGCCGACCGGCGGCGTGACGTGATACACGGATACGGCCGCGCGATACGTGCCCTGCTGGCTGGTGTCCATCGCCGAGTCGAGATTTCGCTCGAAGCACGCCTGACACAGCCCCGCCCCGCCTCCACCGCTCCCGCCGCCGCCCCGGCCGAATTGCAGGCCGCGCGCGCCGCCGACGTGAATCTTGAATGCGCCGTAGTACCGCTTGTCGTAGCCGACGATGTCGCCGCCGCAAACGGTCTCGGCCGTCGGATCGTTGTCGGTGCACGTGTTTGCGTAGAAGCCCTTCGTGGATCCGTCGGGCTTTGTGACCATCACCTCGATCGTCGCGTCCTCGACGGGCCGGTTGAGCGCGGCCGGCGACGAGGCGTCGCGCAGCGCGCCGCTGATCGCGACCGGATACGTCGGCGGCGTCCGCGTCCGGTCGATCTGCAGATCGATCATCGCGACCGGGTTCAGCTTGAACCGGGCGATGCCCGACGCGGCCGGTGTTCCCGATGCGTCGCGCGAGACGAGTTCGACCGCATACCACGTGTCCGGCGTGCCGATGTCGAAGCCGCGCCCGATCGTGGCGACGCCCGTCATCGAGCGCGGCACGTAGAAGGTCGCGTCCCCGGCCGGCGAGGCGACGATCCGCTCGTACAGATCCGGATGCGTGTGATCGACCGGCAGCGCGAACCGGTAGGCGGACGCGTCGCGTGAGGCCGGCGGCGGGATCAGTGTCGCCGTCACGGTCACCGGTCCGAGCGCGTCGCCCAGCAGCGCCCGATGCGGGATCGTCACGTGCAACTGCTGTCCGGTATAGGCGGTCGGCAGCTTCACGACGCGCGTTCCCTCTGCGTGCAGGCTCAGCAGGCCGTCTTGTAGCAGCAGCACGCCGGGCCCGCGCAGCCCCTTGCCCGCATCGCCGCCGACGACGTGGGCGATCTCGCCCGATGGCTGTTCGCTTTGCACGCCGAAGCCCGGCCGGTACCTGCGGCAGGTGAACCCCAAGACGGCGAAGTTGCACGACGGCGAGCCGATCAAGATCGTGTCGCCTTTCGCGAAGCTGTGGACTTCGTCGACCAGGATCCAGCGGTCGCCCGCGTGATAGTGCGTGTGCCCGTCGCCGGCCGATGCGTTGAGCGCCGGGTCGTTGACCGCGAGCGTGCGTGCGCAATCGTCGGGCTCGGACGGGTCGGTGCACGCCGTGCCCGTCCCGAGCGGCCACGGCGGATCGACGTCGCCCACCGTCCGGTTCGGGTTGGTGAACGCAAACTTCGGATCGCCCTGGATCGGGCCCATCGAGCCGTCCGGCTGCAACGCGACCGGCCGGATCCGAACCGAGCCCAGCTCGCCCGTCGGCGTCAGGTCGAGGCCATCGGCTGCCCGCGACGACCCGGCCGCCAGCAGCGACCCGGCGACGAGCATGCCGGCAAGGACGGCCCGAAGAGCCGCCTGCCGATGGTCCGTGGTCCCGGCGCGCATGAAGACACGAAAGCAGCCGCTACCTGCGGCTTGTCTAGGAAAAAGAGTTCGAGAGCAAGCGCGCGCGATCCTCGGCTCGCCTGCCGACCCCGCCGCTCTGCCCCGCGAAATCCTTTGCGTCCACCGCCGGGCGATTTGCGCGTCTCGAATCGGCTATTGCGGAACCAGATCGAACGCGGCGACGTGGCGGGGGCGGATCAGGGAGAAGTGGCGTCGGTCCAGCGTGGCGATCGTCGTCTCGCCCAGGCGCTCGGCGATC
>DASWHR010000020.1:0-4618 GCA_036398095.1 Actinomycetota bacterium | reverse complement strand
CGCTCCGACTCCAGGATGAAGCTTCCAAACACGACCACCATGATCGCGGCCGCGGCGCTGATGACCTTCGCCGTCGCCGCGAGCCCGTCGGCCACCGAGGTGCGGCTGTCTCCGGTCCGGCGCCATTCCTCGCGCACGCGTGACAGCAGGAACACCTCGTAGTCCATTGACAGGCCGAACACGATCGCGAACAGCATCATCGGGGCCCACGGCTCGATCGGCGCGGGCTGCACGCCGGTCACCGAGGACAGCCATCCCCACTGGAACAGCGCGACCACGATCCCGTAGGACGCTCCGATCGAGAGCAGGTTCATGACGACGGCTTTGAGCGGAACGAGCAGCGAGCGGAAGACCAGCATGAGCAGCAGGAACGACACGATCAGCACCGCTCCGAAGAAGTATGGGTAGCGTGACGACAGATAGTCGGAGAAGTCGAGCGACACCGCGACCGAACCCGTGATGCTGACCTGCATTCCGATCTGCCGTTCGACCGGCGGCAGGACACGGTTTCGCAGTCGCTTCACGGTCTGGCCGGTCGACACCTCCTGCGGGCTGGTGGTTGCCACGAGCCGCCACAGCACGGCGCTCCCGTCCTCGCTGGGCACCGGCGGCGACACGAACGCGACCCCGGGGTCGGCGCCGGCCGCGTCGGTCACGCGCTGCAGCGCGCTCGGATCGGTTGCCGCCGGCACTTCGGCGGCCATGAGCATCGGGCCGTTGAAGCCGGGACCGAACCCTTCGGCCAGCAAGTCGTAGGCGCGCCGGGTCGTGGTGTCCTTTGCATAGTTGCCTTCGTCGGAGAACGCCAGATGCAGCGATCCGACCGGGAGCGCGAGCGCGACCAGCACGGCGGCGGCCCCGACGACGGCCGTCCACGGATGATGCTGGATCACGCGGCTCCAACGGTAGGCGGGCGTTTCGCGCAGCGGCCGTCGCGGCCGGTGCTTCACCTCGCGCTTGAGCGGAGCGACGAAAAAGCCGGCGACCAACACGACGGCGGCGATCGGCAGTCCGACCATGAGCGGCGTGAATTCCAGGCCGACGCCGACAAGAGCAACGGCGACGAATCCGGCGGCGAGCAGTCCCCTCCATCGCGTCAATTCGACTCGCCGGCCGGCGAAGCCGAGCAGCGCCGGCAGCAGCGTGAGCGAAGCGGCAACCGTCACGGTCACGACCGAAGCCGCGCCGATGGCCAGCCCTTGCACGAACGTGACGCCCATCAGCAGCATGCCGAGCAACGAGATCACGACGGTCGTGCCGGCGAACAGCACCGACCGGCCGGCGGTGTCGAGCGCGATGCCGACCGACTCGGACACGTCGTGGCCCGCATGGAGCTGCTCGCGATAGCGGGTGACGATGAGCAGCGCGTAGTCGATGCCGACGCCGAGGCCGATCATGATCCCCAGGAACGTCGAAAAGTCGGGGATCGTGAGCACGCGACTGAACAGGCTGATCAGCGAGGTGCCGACGCCGATTCCGAACAAGGCGATGCCGACGGGCAAGCCCATGGCGAGCACCGATCCGAACGCCACGATCAAGATGACGATCGCGAAGGCGAGGCCGATCACCTCGGAGGACGGTTCGGTGAACTCGGCGAAGATGAAGCCGCCGAGCTCGATCTGCACGCCGTCGATGTCGGGCTGCGCCGCGACGATCTGCGTGCCGATCTCTGCGGCGCGGGGCAGCGCGATGTCCTCGGGCAGGTCGACCGACGCGTAGGCGATCGTTCCGGCATGCGGACCGGAGCGGGCGACTTGCGCGGCGCCGTCGGGATCGTAGGGGCTTCCGACGCGCCGGACGTCTTTCACGGTCGCGACGTCGCGGAACAGCTCTTGCATGGCTGCCTTGACGGCCGGATCGTCGACGCCTTGTTCGGCGCGGAAGACGATCGTGCCGGTCTGGCCGGCCCCCAGGCCGCCGAAGTGCTCTTCGAGGATGTCGATTCCGGTGCGCGACTCGACGTCGGGAAGGTTGAACTCGTCGCGGAAAGCGCTGCCGACCACGCCGGAGGCAACGCCGGATAACGCGAGGATGCCGATCCACAAGACCAGAACCGTGCGACGCCTGTCGTGGCACCATCGACCGAGCCGTGCGAACAAAGTGGTCCCCTCCTTTGGCAGCGACGCGTCAGCCTATCGCCGTTCGTCGGAGGAAGTGCGGGCTCGCGAATCGGTTCGGCGTCGATCAGCCGGTGGATTCGGCCCCTTCGGCCGTGATTCGGATCGTCACGCCCTCCGGACGAGCGAGCCGGCGGATCCGATCGAGCAGGGAGCTATCGGTTGGGATCTCCTCGAAGCGCAAAAACGCGACGGAGTCGTCCGATATCACCGTTGGAGTGCCGAAGATGCCCCATCGCTCGCGGGCCTCGTCGTGCTCGCGCGCGACGCCCGCGAACAGATCGGCTTCGTCGATCGCCGCCGTATCGACGCCCGCGCCGGCGGCCGCGGCGAGTAGGTCCTCCCGCGAGACGCGGCTCGCGTGGAAGGCTTCGAAGGCGGCGGTGTGGTAGCGCCGGAAGTCGTGCTCGCGCGCCGCGTGCGCGAGCGCCAAGGCCAGAACCGAGACCGACTCGCGCAGTTCGAAGGCTCGCGGCGAGCCGGGGTCGCGGTTGACCTCCTTCAGCGAGAACGTTCGCCACTCGATCGCCGCGTCGACGCCGCGAAGCCACGACCACGCCCGGTACGAGTGGCCGCAGGTGTAGTCCACGTAGCAGCGCATGCCGCGAACCATACCGCGGCTAGAATGGCGAGATGAACTCCCCGCTCGATCCGGCGATGCTCCTCGGCTCGATGCCGTTCGCGGTGCAGGCCGGCGTCGAGATCGTGTCGGCCTCGCGCGAGGAGGTGACCGGCCGTCTGGAGTGGGCGCCGGAGCGGTGCACCGCAATGGGCGTGATCCACGGGGGCGCGGTCATGACGCTCGCCGACAGCATGGGCGCGCTGTGCGCTTTCCTCAACCTGCCCGATGGGGCGACGACGTCGACGATCGAGTCGAAGACGAACTTCTTTCGGGCCGTCCGCGAGGGGGCGCTCAATTCCGTGTCGCGGCCGTTGCATGCCGGCCGCACGACGATCGTCGTCCAGACCGACGTGACGGACGAGGCCGGCAAGGCCGTTGCGCACGTGGTGCAGACCCAGGCCGTGCTCCGGCCATGAGCGCTAATGGGAACCGACCGGTCTTAATGAGAGACTGGCTCCGAGCCGCCAGCTGGTGAGCACTGTTGAGAGCAGAGCTTCGAGCTCTACGCCTAGAGAGTGCCCCGGCTGGTCGGTGAGGAGGCTGGACGGCTGGTGGGATGTCGTGCCTGGAGCACTGATCCATTAGCGCGCCGCACGTCTCCTCGGGCTCGACGGTCGAGGAGAGGAGACGATGGGGTGATCTTCGTTGGTATCGATTGGGCTGAGGCGCACCATGACGCATGCATCGTCGACGAGCACGGTGCGGTCCTTGGCAAGCAACGGGTTCCTGACGGTGTAGAGGGCATCGGTCGTCTGCACGCGATGATCGCCGACCACACCGAGGAACCTGGTCAGGTCGTGATCGGCATCGAGATCGATCGTGGTCTGCTCGTTGAGGCATTGGCCGCAGCTGGTTACGAGGTCTACGCGATCAACCCGATGGCTGCCAGCCGTTACCGCGACCGTCACGCGACCTCACGTGCCAAAAGCGATCCCGGTGACGCGAAGGTCCTCGCGGACCTGGTGCGTACCGATCGCCACAACCATCGAAGGATCGCTGGCGACAGCCAAGCCGCTGCGGCGATAAAGGTCCTGGCGCGTACGCATCAGGATCTGATCTGGTCGCGTCAGCGACAGGTGAACCATCTGCGCAACCAACTGCGCGAGTTCTATCCGGCTGCGATCGTGGCGTTCAGCAGCGATCTTGCCCATCCTGACGCGCTGGCGGTGCTGGAACGTGCGCCATCACCGACGCAAGGTCGGGCGTTGTCGGCGTCTCAGATCGCATCGCTTCTGCGCAAAGGCGGCCGCCGGCGCAACATCGACAAGCGTGCTGGCGAAATCAAAGATGCACTACGCACCCACCAGCTCCAAGCTCCTCAGCTCGTCGCCGATGCTTACGCCGCAAGCGTCGCAGCGACGGTGCAGGTGATCCGTTCGATGACCGAGCAGATCGACCGACTCGCCGCGGAGCTGTCGCAGAGTTTTAGGAGCCACCCGGACGCCGAGATCTACCTCAGTCTGCCTGGACTCGGCGATGTCCTCGGCGCCCGGGCGCTGGCCGAGTTCGGCGACGACCGAACCCGCTACGCCAATCCTAAAGGTCGCAAGTCCTACGCCGGCACTGCGCCGATCACGCGCGCGTCGGGAACCCGTCTGGTCGTGCTCGCGCGTATGGCACGCAACAGGCGACTCGCGGACGCCTGCTACCTCTGGGCCTTCGCTGCGCTAAACGCCTCATCGGGTTGTCGCCGCTGTTACGACACGCATCGATCGCGGGGAAAGACGCATCATCAAGCGCTTCGCGCCGTCGCGAACCGACTCGTCGGGGTCCTTCACGGGTGCCTCGAACATCGAACTCTTTACCGCGAAGACGTCGCTTGGGCGGCCCAACTCGAAGCCGTGGCTTGACAAGTTAGGGCCGTGGGATGTCTAGGCGG
>DASWHR010000019.1:0-10270 GCA_036398095.1 Actinomycetota bacterium | reverse complement strand
CGCTCGCTCCGGCGGTCCCGTCGATCCCGGATCTGCTTGCGGCCAGCGATTTGGGCCGGTCGAGCACCGATGACATCACGA
The DNA here is from genome assembly GCA_036398095.1 of Actinomycetota bacterium. GTDB lineage: Bacteria > Actinomycetota > AC-67 > AC-67 > AC-67 > DASWHR01. Next base: position 10,189 of record DASWHR010000019.1, on the reverse strand, counting down.
ACGTGACCACACCGGTGATCCGCGTCGAAGGAACCGATGCGAACGTGACGGTCGATACGCTCGCTCCGGCGGTCCCGTCGATCCCGGATCTGCTTGCGGCCAGCGATTTGGGCCGGTCGAGCACCGATGACATCACGAGCGATGCGACGCCGGATCTGTTGGTTGCCGGCGAGGCGGGTTCGACGTTGACGGTGTTCGCGGGTGTGTCGCAGGTGGGTCAGCGGGTCGGTGATGGAGCTGTGACGGTGTCGTCGTTGGCTGATGGTGTGCATGAGTTGACTGCGACGGCGACGGATGCGGCCGGCAATGCGGGTGCTGCGTCGGCGGCGTTGGATGTGACGGTTGATACGGCGGCTCCGGCGGCTCCGGCGACGCCGGATCTGCTGGCGGCGAGTGATAGCGGCTCGTCTGATATCGACAACATCACGAGCGACGCGACGCCTGATGTGACGGTGAGCGGCGAGGCGGATGCGATTCTGACGGTGTTCGCAGGTGCGGTGCAGGTCGGTCAGCGCACCGGCGATGGGACGATCACGTCTTCGACGCTCGCCGACGGCGTGCATGCGTTGACGGCGACGGCGACGGATGTGGCGGGCAACACCGGAGCGGGCTCGTCGGCGCTTGATGTGACGGTGGATACGGTTGCGCCGGCGGTGTTGGCGGCGGCGCCGGATCTGCTCGCTGCGAGCGATAGCGGCTCGTCGGATGCTGATGACATCACGAATGTGACCACGCCGCAGTTTGCGGTCGCGGGTGCCGAAGCCGGTTCGGTTGTGACGCTTAAGGAGGGTGTGGCGACGTTGGGCAGCGGCGCGGCCGATGGCAGTGGCGATGCGACGGTGACGTCTTCGGCGCTGGGTGACGGGAGCCATGATGTGTCGGCGACGTTGACGGATGCGGCGGGGAATACGAATGCGGCGTCGCCGGCGTTGACGGTGACGGTCGATACGCTCGCTCCGGCGGTCCCGTCGATCCCGGATCTGCTTGCGGCCAGCGATTTGGGCCGGTCGAGCACCGATGACATCACGAACGTGACCACACCGGTGATCCGCGTCGAAGGAACCGATGCGAACGTGACGGTCGATCTGATCAAGGCCGCGTCTACGCTCGTGACCGGCACCACCTCGCTCGCCGGTCTGGTCGACCTGACCGTGCCCGACGTTCTTGCCGACGGCGCGCATGCCTTCACCGCGGTCGCGACCGATGCGGCCGGCAATGAAAGCGCCGCCTCGCCGGAGCTGACGATCACGGTCGATACGACCGCGCCGGCGGCTCCCGCGGCGCCGGATCTGGTCGCGGCAAGCGACACCGGCGCATCCGGCACCGACAACATCACCAATGACGCCACGCCCGACGTGACCGTGAGTGGCGAGGCGGATGCGATCCTGACCGTCCTGGCCGGCGCGACGCAGCTCGGTCAACGCACCGGCGACGGGACGATCACGTCGAGTTCGCTCACCGACGGCACGCACACGCTCACGGCGACGGCGACGGATGTGGCCGGCAACACCGGAGCGGTCTCGCCGGCGCTCGACGTGACCGTCGATACGGTCGCGCCGACCGCGACGCTCACGCCGCCGACCACGTTGCTGGGCACGGCCAAGGTCGAGTTCAGCGAGGATGTCGGCAGCCTCCAGCCCGGCGACGTGTCGATCCGCTTGGATGCGGCGCATCCGGCGGCGACCCGAGCGGCCGCGCCGCAAACCTCGACGCTGATCTACGACGCGTCGAACAAGCGGGCAAGCTTGTCGCTGAAGAACTCGCTGCTGCCCGGCGAGTACTACGAACTCGTCGTGGCCGCATCGCCTGCGGACGTGGCCGGCAATGTCGTGGCCGGGACCACGCAGGCCTTCCGCGGCTCGGTCGTGGAGCAAGAGATCAACTCGGCCGGCAAGCACGGCTGGCGGATCGTCGGCACGTCGTCTTCGCTCGCGCTCGGCGGTTCGTACGCGACCGAGCGAGCCGGCGGCGCGCGCATCTCGATGGTCTTCAGCGGCACCGAGATCACCTGGTACACGATCACCGGACCCGGACAGGGCATGGCGCACGTCTACATCGACGGCACATACATGGGCCTGTTCAACAACTACGCGTCGCGCAACACCTACCGCGTGCCGCGCGTGTTCGCGGGCCTGTCCTCCACGCTGCACAACATCTTGATCATCGTGGACGGACGCAAGGGCTCGTCGGCGGCGAGCGACACGCACGTGGCCGTGGACGCGTTCGCGATCCGCTACCCGAGCGGCAATCGCGTCACGATCGTCTCGCCTCCGCTGACGTACTTGTGGCGGATCATCACCGACCCGAACGCGAGCGGCGGCCGCTACGTGTTGTCCGACCAGCCGGGTGCCGCGGTCGCGTTTATCTTCCGCGGAACCAAGTTCGCCTGGTTCCCGGTCTTCGGGCCGGCGAACGGCCGCGCGCGCGTGTTCATCGACGGCGTGGACAAGGGAGTCGTGGACCTGTACTCGGCCTCGAACCGCTACGGGGATCTGCGCTTCTTCGGCGGGCTCGCCGATGGCGTCCACACCGTTCGGATCGTGGCGCTCGGTCAGCGAAGCGCCGCCTCGCGCGGCACGATCGTGGCCACCGACCGGTACGCGGTCGGGTAGGCCGGCAAAGGGGTCGGGCGGCGCCGGGAACGTTTCCGGCGCCGCCTCCTTTTTCGGGCCAACCCCGGCGCGGGCCGGACCGGAGCGGACTAGTCATTTCGGACGGTCTTTCGGGGAAAGTGAAACTGCCGGGCATTGCGGTCGTTGTCGCTGTCGATGCGTCCGGTCCGCGTCCGTGCCTCCGTGCTTGCCGTCGCCGCTGCTGCGGTCGCGGCGCTTTTCGCGTCCGCCTCCGCGGGCGCGTTCTCGCTGGGCGGCGGGCGGGCGGGCGGCAAGCTGATCGCCGCCGGACGCGCCGCCCCCGATGCCGTCTCCGACGGCGCCGGCGGCACGATCATGTCTTCCCGCGACCTCGCCGGCGGCATCGCCGTCGTGAACCGCTTCGACGCGGCCGGCGCGCCGGCCTGGGACCAAGGCATCTCGTTCCCCGACGCTTCCGGCGTGCAACTCGCCTCCGACGGCGACGGCGGCGCTGTGGTCGCCGTTCAGCATCCCGACAGCGCGGTCATGACGGTCGGACGGATCCTTCACGCGGGCGCAACGACCTGGCAGGCGACGTTCCCCGTGGGAGCGCTCGTGTCGGGCGGCGACGGCGGCGCGTGGGTCATCTCGCAGTCGGGCGAGATCTTCGCCGACGGCATCGACCCGGCCGGGTCGCTGCGGCCGCGGCTGCAAGTGACGGCATCTACCGATTCCGAGTCGTTGCCGGTCGCGCTCGGCGACGGCGACGGCGGCGCGTATCTGGCGTGGCGCGCCGCGGCGTCCGAGACCCAGTTCGCGCTCAGGCTTCAGCATCTGTCGAGCGACGGCACATTGTGGGACGCGCCTGCCGAGGTCGCCGGTTCATCGGAGCCGTCGATGACGCCGCGCCTTGCGCTAGACGGCCGCGGCGGCGTGATCGTGTCCTGGCACGCGGCCGGCTTCCTGTGGATCCACGACTATTCGAGCGACGGCGCGCCCGTATGGGATTCGGTCGCCACGATCCCCGCGACCGCCGACACCGTCTCGGCGGTCGCCGCCGACGACGGCGCCGTCTTCGTCGCATGGTCGCGGCGGCTTCGCGCGGCGCCGCTGCCGGTCGACCTGCTTCACATCTCGTTCATCGGAACGGCCGGCGCGCTGCACTGGACGCGCAACGTCGCCTCGGTGGACGGCGGCGTGCTCGACCTGCGCCTGATCGCCGGCGACCGGGCCGCGACGGTCGCATGGCAAAGCGCGAGCCTGCCCGTCGCCGGTCCCGCGCTCGACCCCGACCTGTTCGTGTACCGCGTCACCGCCGGCGGCGCCGAAACCTATCCGCCGCATCTGCGCACGCTCGCCGATTCGCTTGGTCCCGAGTCGCTCGGCGCGCTCGTGGACGGCGGCGCCGGATCGGTCGTGGCGGTCTTCACGCAGACGCCGTGCTTCCGCGGCGACGTGTCGGGCGTGGCGATGCAGCGCATCGGACCGTCGGGCGCGCGCGCCTTCGCCGCCGACGGCGCCTGCCCGTAGCGACGCGCCGCACCCGTTAGAGTCAAGCCGTGGATGCTCCCGGCGTGCCCGCGCCCTCTCAGAACGGCCATCGCGGCGCGAACCGCGCTCCGCTTCGCGACGAGCGGTCGCTTCGCGGCGTCACGGCCGGGGTGCTCGTTTCGGCGCTCGCGGCCGCGCTTGCGATCCCGCGGATCTTGCTACTCAATCTTGCGTTGTTCAACCCGTGGCCGCGTCCCGTGGTCGTTGCCGCCGCGGCCGGCTTGACGACCGGTGCGTTTCGTCGCGGCGGCTCGGCTCGCGCCGCCGCGATCTCGGGCGCCGCGGCCGCCGCGCTCGGCCTGCTCGTCGCCTACGCCGGCGTGCGCCTGTCGGTGCGCGTGCTCTGGGTTGACCGAAACCCGGCGCGAGTCATCGCCGCCGACGCGCTCCGCTTGATCGCCTACGCCGCCGTCCCCGGCGCGCTCGGCGGGCTCGCCGGGCGCGGGCTTCGCGGATCCGGACGACGAGCCAGGAACCGTCGCGCGCTCGCGAAACCCCCGATCGAGCGCCTCTGATCGCCGGTACACTCGGCGCCGACGATGACCGACATCCCCACCCTGCGCTACAACGAGGGCACGATCGACGCGCTCGACCAGACGGCGCTTCCCGCCAAGATGGTCGTGCGCCGGATCACGACGACGGCGCAGCTCACCGAAGCGATCGCGAAGCTTCGGATCCGCGGCGCGCCGATGCTCGGCATCGCCGGCGCGTGGGGCGTCGCGCAGGCCGCGCGCCGCGCCGCCGGCCGCACCGGATCGACCCGCGCGGCCGTGCTCGCGGCCGCCGAACGCGCCGGCGCGCGTCTGATCGCGACCCGCCCGACCGCGGTCAACCTTGCGTGGGCGGTCGGTCGCAGCCTCGATCGCGCGCGCCTGGAAGCGCAGGCCGGCGCGCCGCCCGCCACGCTCGTCAAGGCGCTCGAGCAGGAAGCCGCTGCGATCGCCGCCGAGGACGCGGCCGCGTGCATGTCGATGGCGAAGACCGGTCAGCGCTTCGTTCGAAAGGGCGCGCGCATCTTGACGCACTGCAATACCGGTTCGTTGTGCACCGGCGGATACGGCACGGCGCTGGGCGTCATCCGGCTCGCGCACGAGTCCGGCAAGAACGTCGAGGTGCTCGCCGGCGAGACCCGGCCGCTGCTGCAAGGCGCGCGGCTGACCGCGTGGGAGCTGGGGCGCCTTGGCGTCCCGCACGCGATCGTTGCCGACGGCGCCGGCCCGTCGCTGATCGCGCGCGGCACCGTGGACGTGGTGCTCGTGGGCGCCGACCGCATCGCCGCGAACGGCGACGTCGCGAACAAGATCGGCACGTATCCGCTCGCGCTCGCCGCGACCGAGTCGCAGGTGCCGTTCATCGTCGTCGCGCCGATCTCGACGATCGATCCGTTCACGCCCTGCGGCAAAGCGATCGAGGTCGAGGAGCGCGACCCGCGCGAGATCACCGGCGTGCTCGGCCGCCGCATCGCGCCCGCGGGCTCGGATGCGCGCAATCCCGCGTTCGACATCACGCCCGCGCGTCTGGTCACCGCGATCGTGACCGAGCGAGGTGTTGCGATCCGCCCCTACCGCACCAGCCTGAAACGCCTCCTGTCCCGATAGCCCGATAGCCCGATCGCGCGCGACCGTCTCGATCGTGTCGCGGCGAGCTTGAACCCGTCCCGCCGCGGCCGCATGCTCGCCCGATGCCGCTGCTGGATCTGCTCTTCCCGCGCGTGTGCGCCTGCTGCGACGCGCACGGCCGCGCGCCGCTGTGCCGCGCGTGCGAGCGGGCCGCGCCCTGGATCGAGCGCGCCTGCCGTCGCTGCGCGCTTCCCCGGTGCCCGGGATGCGCCGGCCGCGGCTTCACCTTCGATGCGGCCGCCTCGGCCGGCGTCTACGAAGGGCCGGTCCGCGACGCGCTGATCCGCTTCAAGGTGGCCGGCGAGCATCGGGTCGCTTCGGCGTTGTCCCGCCGCATGCTTGCTCCCGCGCGAAGCCTCGCGCTTCCCCGCGGCGCGGTCGCGACGTTCGTGCCGTCCGGCGCGAAGGCGCTGCGCGAGCGGGGACGCAACCCGGCCGAACTGCTCGCGCGGCCGCTCGCGCTGATGCTGCGCGTCCCCGTCGCGGCCTTGCTGGTCAAGCAGCGCGAGACACGCGACCTTGCCGGGCTGAAGCGCGACGAGCGAAGGGCCGCGCTCGACGGCGCGTTCGCCGCCCGGCGCGCGCCGGCGCACGTGCTGCTGGTCGACGACGTGCTCACGACCGGCGCGACCGCCTCGGCGTGCGCGGCCGCGCTTAAGGCCGCCGGCGCGTCGAGCGTCGCGGTCGTGACCTTTGCGCGCGCCCTGTAGACGCCGCCACAGCGGCCTAGCGTAGAATCGCTGTTCCTGAGGTTCCGTTCGGGTCCGTGGTTGCGGCCGGCGAAAGCCGGTCTAGTCGATGCCAGTGGCAGGCGAAACGACCCACGTAAGGTGGCCGGTGGCCGCCGAGCATGGTGCCGCTTAGGAGTAAGCCCTGCCGCGGCGGGCTCGCCGAGTCCGTCGCGAGAGGAGTTCCAGTGGGCGAGGTCCGGGTCCGTCGAGGACACGGGGGCGCGGCGTCATCCGCGCCGGACCGCGCGTAGCGAAGCTCCCGGCAGGCGAGTGTGGGGGCAAAGACCAGGTCGGCCGGACGGAACCTCAGGACCCGTTTTGATCGGAACGCCGACGATGGAGGCAAACGCGATGCAGGTGATCGTCAAGGCGCGTCATACCCGAGTGCCGGCGGCGCTGAAGAAGATGGCGACCGAGAAGGTCGAAAAGGTCCGTCGTTTCTTCGACCGAATCGAAAAGATCGAGATCGAGTTCTCGGAGGAGCACAATCCTCGCGTGACCAACAAGCATGTGGTCGAGGTGACCCTTTCGGCGAAGAATCACGTCCTGCGTGCGGTCGGAAAGGGTGTGGACCCGGCGAGCGCCGTGGATCAGGTCGTGGCCAAGCTCGAGCAGCAAGTTCGTCGCATGAAGGACAAGCTGGTCAAGCGTGGCCGGGTCGCGTCGAAGGCCGAGACCATCAGAAAGCCCTCGACCCGCCCGAAAGGACGGGCCACCGAGGGTGATCGGGTAGAATCATCCAAGATGGCGCGGGTCGCCCCGCGGGTGCGCCGGAAGGGCCGGTTCTCGGTTGAGCCGATGACCCCGAAGGAAGCAGCCTTGCAGGTCGATGCGTCGGGAGACGAGTTCCTGCCGTTCGTGAACGCCGAAACGGACCAGGTCAGTGTGGTCTATCGGATGAGCGACGGAGGGTTCGGTCTTCTGGAACCGGCTGAATAGCCCATCGGGGCCGAGCGAGGTGCACACGTGGCTGACGAGACGACGGCAGGCGAGCAGACCGATCAGTCCCAAGAGGGCGACGATCAGATTCGCGTCCTGATCGTGGACGATCATGCGCTGTTCCGGCGCGGCCTCCAGATGGTCCTCGAACAGGAAGCGGATATTTCGGTCGTGGGCGAGGCCGGCGATGGGGCCGAAGCGGTCGACAAGGCCGTCGAGACGATGCCCGACGTCGTGCTGATGGATGTGCGGATGCCGCGCCGCGGCGGCATCGAAGCCACCAGCAAGATCAAAGAGTCGCTGCCGTCCACCAAGATCTTGATGCTGACCATCTCGGACGAGGAAGCCGATCTCTACGATGCGATCAAGGCCGGCGCGAACGGCTATCTGCTCAAGGAAATCTCCATCGACGAGGTCGCGGCCGCGATCCGCAGCGTCCAGACCGGCCAGTCGCTCATCTCGCCGTCGATGGCCTCGAAGCTGCTCGGCGAGTTCGCGCAGATGGTGCGTAAGGCGGAAGAGAAGCCGGCCCTCCCGCAGCCGCGCCTGACCGACCGCGAGATGGAGGTGCTCACGCTCGTCGCGCAAGGCCGCAACAACCGCGACATCGCCAAAGAGCTGTTCATCTCCGAAAACACCGTAAAGAACCACATCCGCAACATCCTCGAGAAGTTGCATCTGCATTCCCGGATGGAAGCCGTCGTCTACGCCGTCCGCGAAAAACTCCTCGAGATCAAATAGCGGCTCGTTTCACCGTCGAGCGGCTACCATTCCGGTCATGGTCGAGTCGGTCTTTCGGAGCTTGCAGCAGGATCGCGCATCCGGCCGAGTCACGACGCTGCGAGACTGGCTCGCCGGCCGGGCGATGGCCCCCGAGCGCTTTCGAGAAACGCTCGCCGGGATTCCCGAGAAGTTGCGCGGCGGCATCCCTTTCACGGTTGCGGTTAAAGATTTCCTCGACGAGTTCTCCTTCCGCCCGCACGAGATTCGGCAGGGTGCGATCGACGAGCGGCCCGACCTCATCGGCGTCGTCCATCAGGATGCCTTTTTGGGGGCAGTGGCCGAGCATCTCGCCGGCGTTCATGCTCTCACCTGCCCCGCATGGGCCGCCGAGCCGCAGCGGTTCAGCGAGCGGTTCTGGTTCTCCAGCGACGTCAAGGGATTCCGCGCGCTCTTGATCGCGACCTCGCCCGCCGCATTTCGCCGCCGCGGACTGTTCGTCTCGCCGCGTGCTCTGTCGAGAGTGTGATCGATGAATCGCGACGAGATCGTGGCGGCGCTCACCGAGCTGGGGCGGCGCCTGGATCGATCCGGCGTCACCGGCGAGATGTACGTCGTCGGCGGTGCCGCGATGGCGTTGGCCTACGGGACGGCTCGCACGACGCGAGACATCGACGCCGTTTTCGAGCCCAAGTCGGTCATCTACACGGTCGCGGATGAGATGGCCACGGAGTTGTCGTTGCCGGCGGGCTGGCTGAACGATGCCGTGAAGGGTTTTCTCGTCGAGGATCGCGGGGCGGTCCCGGTGCTGGAGGTTCCCGGTCTGCGCTGTCTGGTTGCATCGCCGCGAATCCTGCTGGGCTTGAAGGTTCTCGCGCACCGCGCCGGCGAGGACGAGGACGATCTGCGAGTGCTGGCGGGCGTCCTGGGATTGCGGGACGCGGCGTCGGTGCTCGCCATCGCCGAAGAGTCGTTCGGCGACCGGCTGGATGCGGCGGCGCGGTTCTTCGTCGAGCAGACCTTCGCCTCCGACTGATGGGCTTCGATCAAGGAGCCGTTCTGGCGTTTAACGCCGTTCGTTCCTTGGGCCGGCGATCGCGTTCGCAAGGGCCGAGCTTCGGGCGGCGATGAGAATCCCTGCTGATGCGACCAGGGCCACCCCGGCGGCGCGAGTGGCCGCCATCCTCTTCCAATGTCGATCTCCACCGAGTGCCATTTGATACGGGCTCCGCACCGCATCCCATGTGGCGGTAACGAATTCCTGCAACTGAGCGATCGCCAAGGCGATGCCGGCGAGCAAGAGCGCGACCGCGAGCACTCGACGCAGTCCCGCGTCGAGTTCCGTCGAGGTGTCCGCCTGCGGCACGAGCGCGGCCGTAATACGCTCGCGGCGCAGCCACACGATCGATGCGAGCACGAGATGCAACGCGAAGGACACAACGTTCGACCGTTGGCCGTCCCAGATGCTGCCCCCGCCCGCGAGGAACTCGGCGACTTCAATGCCTCGGCCCGCAGCCCGAGCTGCAACGGCAAGGCCGAGCAACACAATGCCGGCGCGCGCCCACGCGCGAGGAGCGATCGCGATCCCGGCCGGCGTCATGATTCCTCCGGTGAGCGGCTGCCGCGTCGTGCGAAACGGCGCGCGCCGACCGCGAGAATGACACCGGCCGTCCCCTCGACGAGCAGCCCGATGAAACGCGAGATGGACTCTTGCCTGATGATCTCATCGAACGAATCCGCGTGGACCGGGTCTGACGCGAACAAGATCACCCGCAGATTCACAACGATGGGCATGATGCTGGTCGCCGCCAGAAAGATGCCGGTCAGGACGAATCCCACGGTGAGAATCTCGCGCGGGGTTCGCGGAACCGGTGCGGCATCACCGGAGTCCGGCAGCAACGGCGCCGCGATCCTCGGCGCGGTCTTCCAAAGCACCAGTGCTATGCCGGCGGTGGCTGCGGACAAGAAGATATCGGAGAACATGAACCGCAGCCCTACAGTGGCTCGAATCCTTTCACCATCGGTGAGTGCATCGGCCAACGGCTCAATCGCCAGC
>DASWHR010000018.1:0-1850 GCA_036398095.1 Actinomycetota bacterium | reverse complement strand
AGATTACTCAGCAAGGGAGAAACCATGATGACCGAGCAAGACCTTCGAGGCTGGTTCGCCGGCCGCATCCCCGGCGATTGGTTCACCGGCGCGCCCGGCATGACCATCGACCGCGACGAGATCCTGATCGTCGGCACGCTGGCCGACGTCGAAGCCGGCGAAGGCGTATCGGTGGCAGCCGCCCGCGCCGGCCGCATCAAGCAGTTCCGCGAGGACACGCGCGAGGCCCGCATCAAGATCGCCCGCGAAGCCGAACACCGCTTCGGCCGCAAAGTCTCCTGGGGCGCAACGGCCGGCGATCGCACCGAGATCTTCACCTCCGCCGCCGTCCCCCACATGACGCGGCTGCGCATGAGCGAGCGGAAGGTGCTGGACACGCTGGTCGAGTCGGGCATCGCCCGCAGCCGAAGCGACGCGCTGGCCTGGTGCGTCCGCCTGGTCGGAACCAAGCAGAAAGAATGGCTCGACGACCTCCGAGAAGCCCTCCAGAGCGTCGAGGCCGTCCGCGAGGCCGGCCCGTCTCTCTAAATACCGTCTCTGTCATACCCGGCACACGGCGAACTTCACTATTGCGACAGAAGGCGAAAAGGTGGATCATCTACCCTAGATCGAGCGTTTGAAGGCGGGGGGCCGCCGGCGCGATCGAGGGGGATGTCATGACCAAGACCTATCGGAGGAGCTTCGCTGCCTTGCTGGTCGCAGCGCTGGCCCTATCCATCGTGGCGGCGCTGTCGCCTGCTCAGGCGACCGGCGGCGCGATCATCGACAACGGAACGATCCAACTGGGCGTGCACGACGAAGGGCACCTGAACGTGTTCGGCGGTGAACCGTCGAGCGGCGAAGGCACCTCCTATGTGGGCCTGCGCTACATGCCCACCGGAGCCGAGTCGACCGCTCCCGGCTGCCTGTGCGAGGGATGGGGCGCGGCCGACGAGACGAGCGGCGTCACCGGATTCGCCAACGAAGACAGCGACGGCGGCGCGAACAACATCACGCCGGTGTCGTTCGCGTTCACCGCGTCGACGGCCGTATCGGTCGTGCGCATCGAAGACACGCTCGAGGTGACGCACGACTATCACCCGTCGGCGACCGCGAACCTCTACGAGGTCGCGGTGACGATCCGAAACCTCTCGGGAAGCGACATCGTGCCGCGCTATCGCCGCGTGATGGACTGGGACGTCGAGCCGACCGCGTTCGAAGAGTTCGTGACGGCGCAGATCGGCGACGCGGACGATCTGATCTACAACAACAACGACGGCTTCGCGACCGCCAACCCGCTCGGCTCGGCGGAGTCCGGCTTCGTCGACCCGGTCGTCACCGGCAACTTCGTCGACAACGGACCCAACGACCACGGCGCGCTCTTCGACTTCCGCTTCGACCCGCTCGCTCCCGGCGCGTCCAAGACGTTCAAGACGTTCTACGGCGCTGCCGGAACCGAGTCCGAGGCGAATACGGCGCTCGCGGCCGTGGGCGCCGAGGTGTACTCGTTCGGTCAAGCCTCAACGGAGGACGGTCCGACGCTCGGAACGCCGAACACCTTCATCTTCGCGTTCGGCGGCGTCGGCGGGACGCCGCTCGGATGCGGCGAGGACGGCCTGGACGCCCTGCACGGCGGGCCGGGCGACGGTCTCGTCAGCGGCACCGTGCACGAGTCGGTCGAGCCGCTCGTGGCCTCGCTCGACGAAGACAGCGGCGAGCGCGTCCACCGCGTCAACTGCATCTTCGTGCGGCGGGCCGAGAACGTGGTCGACGATGCGCTCGGCACGAGCGGGAACGCGCGCACGAGCCCCGGCATCAACCCGCGCAACCTGATCCGATAGCTCGATTTGCATCGTGGTGGGGGGGGGGGG
>DASWHR010000017.1:0-2782 GCA_036398095.1 Actinomycetota bacterium | reverse complement strand
CGGATCGGCGACGGTCTCGGCCGAGACATTGATCGACATCCGCGTTTCCGGCGCCGCATTGAGGGCAGCGAGAACGCGTTCGAGCGCAAAGGCGTCGATCAGTCGGATCAGGCCCAGTCGTTCGCAAAGCTCGATGAAATCCTTGGCCGGCGCGAACGTGCCGTCGCTGCGCTCCAGTCTGAGCAGCCCCTCGTGAAAGACGGTCTGGCGAGTCTCGATATCGACGACCGGCTGGAAGAACAGTTTCAGGCGGCCGTTGCCGATGGCGGCGACCAGCTCCGACGACAAGGCGGCGTTTCGGCGCCGCCGCGCTTGTCGCGCCGACGACGGCGCATACGCGACGAAGCGCCCGTAGCCGTGCGCCCGTGCGCGATGCAGGCTTTCCTGCGCCCGCGCCAGCGCGGCATTCACGGTCCTGGCGTGCTGCGGCAAGCCGACACCGCCGATTGACACCGTAACCGCGACTGAACTTGTCGGGGTCGTGACCACGCCCTCGCGCACGGCCGCATGGAATCGCTCCGCCGCGGCATGCATGTCGGCTTCCTCGCAGTTCATCAAAAGAATGCCGAGCTTGTTTCCGGAGTATCGACCGATCGCGTCGCCGTCGCGCAACTGACCTTTGATCCTCTGCGCGACCGCGGCGAAAACCTGGTCGGCCGTCTCGAATCCGTAGGCTTCGTTGATCGCCGTGAAATTGTCGATTGCAACGATCAGGAAGGCGATCGCTGCCCGACTGCGCTTGGCGTCGCCGAGTGCGTCGCCGAGCGTCGCCAACAGATGTTGCCGGTTGAAGTAGCCCGTCAGTTCGTCATAGCGCGACAGGAATGCAAGCCGCTGCTCGCGCTCGTGCCGTTCGTTGACGACACGAACGACACCATGCGCCCGCGCCGGACGATCGGCTCCGTCGGCATACCAGCGGCCGATGTCCTCAATGATCAGACGGCGCGTACTGTCAGGCCCGTCCGGCAGCAGCGTGTATTGAATCTCGTAGCCAACCCCCTCACCATGGTCGATGGCCGTTCCGTTGAGAACCGCGCCGTGCCGGCTGGCGATGCTCTCCGGATCGACGATGGCGGCGTAGTCGCGCCCCGTCTCGAGGCCAACGACGCCTGCGCGTCCGAACACCGTGCCGGCGTTCGCACTCCAGACGAGCCGATCGTCGGCGATCGACCACTCGTAGACCGCCTCCTCGACGGTCGTCAGGATCCCGAGAACATCGGGAACGTCCGCAGCGGCCCCCGCGTCCCCGGGTGCCGGGGAACCTTCCGCGACGCGTTTGCGCGCTTGGCTCAATGCTCCGACTCCGCCTTCCCATCAGACCGCGAGCGACGACCGCTCGGCCGGAGGGTGGGCACCGGTCAAACCGCCCCGTCCACGCCACCGTGTCCGAAGGCGATATCGCGCTGCGCCGTCCTGATCGAGATGGTGAAACCGGCGACCACGTCGAAGAGCGCGATGATGGTAAGGGCGAAGAACAACGAACTGGCCGCGACCGGCACCACGATGAACTCGATGATGTAGACGATCAGGATCGCGGTCGAGACGATGTGGTTGGTGATCGTCGTCCCGCGCGCCGGCCGCGCCGAACGCAGCGTCTCGAAGAACAGGAGAATGACCGCGAGCAGGATCATGACGTCGAAGAGGGTCACGTTCCACGGGACGCCCGAAACCATCGGGACGGTGAACAGAACGTTGCCCCAGGGATCCCCGCCGATGGCGAAGCCGATGGCGTTGAACAGAATCAACGGAATGATGGTCAGTGGAATGGCGGTAATCATCGTGGTCTCCCGATGGTGGCTGCCGGTGGCCCGGTCTCCACCATAGCCGATTCAAGCCCGGAACGAAAAAGGCCGGCTGAACGCCGGCCTCGATCACAGACCCCGTGCGAAGGCTAGGCCTCGGCCTTGGGCGTCAGCACCTGCCGGCCGCGGTACATGCCGGTCTTCATGTCGATATGGTGCGGCCGGCGAAGTTCGCCGGAATCCTTGTCTTCCACGTAGGTCGGCCGCTTCAGCGCATCGGCGGAGCGGCGAAACCCGCGCTTCATGCGCGAGGTCTTTCGCTTGGGTACGGCCATGGCACGGAAATCCTTCGAAAAACGAGTGGGCGCCTTATACAGACGCCTACGGGGCGAGGCAACCGGTATAGGCTCCCGACGCCCGCGCCCTGCCGGCGATCCGGCCGGCGATCGCGTTGAGGTTCCGCGTCGGCTGCGCGGGATCGCGCGCGAGCGGATTCGGGAGGGTCGCCGCCAGCAACGCTGACTGTGCGGCGGTGAGCCGGCTGGCTCCCCGGCCGAAGTAGCGCATAGCAGCCGCCTCCGCCCCGAAGACGCCCGGACCCCATTCGACGACGTTGAGGTAGACCTCCATCATGCGCGGCTTCCCCCAGACCGCATCGGCATATAACGCGAGGGGCATTTCAACCGCCTTGCGGAAGTAGGAACGCGACGGCCACAGGAACAGGTTCTTGACGGTCTGCATGGCGATGGTCGAGGCGCCGCGCGGGCGCTCGTCGTTCCGTTCCAGCACCTTGCCGATCTCGTCCCAGTCGACGCCGTTGTGGCTGCAGAACTTGCCGTCCTCCGACATCAGCACGGAGGCGATCAAGGAGGGGGCCATATCGTCGAGCGGCACCCATGTGCGTTCGACCGGCCCGCCGGTCAGCCGCTGGTGGATCATCAGCGTCGAAACCGGCGGGACGTATCCGTAGATCGGAACGAGGACGACGGGGATCAACACGAGGATCAGAATGACGCGGAGCGCGAGCCGCAGATATCTGC
>DASWHR010000016.1:0-20923 GCA_036398095.1 Actinomycetota bacterium | reverse complement strand
GTCGGAATCGGCGAAGCCGACTCGGTCGGCTCGCTGGGGCTCGGCGTCGGGGTCGGCGTCGAAGGCGTCGGGGTCGGCGTGGAGGGTGACGGAGTCGGCGTAGCCGTGGTCCGCGACGGCGTCGGCGTGGCGGTCTTCTTCTTCGTCGGCGTCGGTGACGGAGACGTGGTGATCGTGATCGTCCCGGTCACGCTGGGCGTTGGCGAGGGCGATGAGGGGTTATCAGTCACAATCACGTTCAGGGTGAACACGGACTGGTTATCCATACGATACTGGTACGTCTTCATGGTGTTAAACGTCACGTCATTTGTCTGCTGCTGTGGACTCAACTGCTGAGGCTCCGGCTGGGGGGCGTCGCCTTGAGCGTCGACGGAATGGAACGTCTGTGCATCGTTGTACCAGTTCAGCTTGTCGCCGGGCCGAATCTCAATCTGGCTCGGTTCGAATCCATCCTGCCGGACGAGAATCGTTGTGGTCTTAGCCTGCGCCTCCAGCGGCACGAGGAGCAGCGGCAGGCCGAGCATCGCCGACAGAAGAACGCCGGCTCCGAATCGAAGTGTGGGTCGCTTCATTCGTCTTCAACCCCCTAGAAACTTGCCGGGTACTCTACCCTATATTGGGGGAATGATCGGGCCACCGGGCAGGGGGGCCGCGGGGCCGCGGCGCTCGTGCAGGCGCGTGGCGAGCGCGTCCAGCTCCTCGTAGCCTGCGTCGCCGAGCACGAGCCGGGCCTCCGCTTCGTAGACCCGATACAGCGGCTTGCGCGAATCGGGATCCGGACGACTGCACGTGCCCCCTTGGCGAAAGACTTCGCTTTCCTCGGCCAGGGTGAGCACACCCTCATCGAACACAAGGGGATGCATCGCGCACCACAGGGGCTTGAAGCGCCATTCGTGCTCGCCGGCGGCCACGCTCGCGACTTGAAGGGCGCACCGGCGATCAGGCCGGAGGAAGACGCAGGCGGCTCCGGTTGGATGCGTGGGATCCGGCAGGACACCGGTGCCTTCCGCCGTGCCGCCGTCGGGGTGGTCGGTTTCCACGATTTCGACGCCGTCGAACCAAGCACCAGCATCGCGCCGCTCCGGGGTCAGGTGAGATTTGATCAACTCTTGATGGGCGAGGATGTCGGCCTTTTCGTGGGTGAAGACGTACACCCCGCTCGTGCAACAATCCGCCTCGCATTCCCCGAGCGCGCATCGGCGATTGTGACGCACCTCGAGCAGGACGGGATCGACGCGAATCCCGTTGACCACGATGTCCTGCAGGCTCATCGCCTCTCCCACGACGGCTGTGTCGCGCCCGCTACACCGGCACTGTGAGGAACGCCACACTCGGTGCCCGAACCCTTGCAATTCGGTTTGGGCGGACCGTACAGTACCCGGAATAGGCCTCACGGGGGATGGGACATTGGAGCAACCGGCCGGCGAATCGCACCAATCCTTCCATCCCAGAGCACGCGAGTTCGTCGAGCCCGATTGGCGCCGCCTGCCGGGATTCCAAGACGTCACCCCCGCCGAGTGGAACGACGCCCGCTGGCAACGAGCCAACTCGGCCGCCTCGGTCGCTGCCCTCAAGAAGGTGTTCGGCCCATTCCTGAGCGATGGGCTTGCCGCCGACATCCAGCGCGACCAGCACGAGCGCGCGACGATGTCGCTGCTGATCCCTCCGCAGATGCTGAACACAATGGACGAACACGGGCTCGTCGAAGACCCAGTGCGCCGGTACACAGTGCCGGCCGCGCGTGACCGGCATGCCGACTGGCCGACTCACCCGCTCGCGGCGCGTGATCCCCTCGCCGAGTCCGCCATGATGCCCGTGCGCGGCCTGACGCACCGATACCCGAACAAGGTTCTGGTGGAGATCGTCACGACCTGCCCGCAATACTGCGGCCACTGCACTCGGATGGATCTGGTCGGGCCCAGCACACCGCAGATCACCAAGGTGAAGCTGGCCGGACGGCCTCGCGACCGGCTCACCGACATCCTCGACTATCTGCGACGCACCCCTTCGATCCGCGACGTCGTCGTCTCTGGTGGTGACATCGCCAACGCGCCGATCGCACGCCTGGAGTGGTTCGTCGGCGAACTGCTCGGCATCCCATCGATCCGCGACATTCGCCTTGCATCGAAGTCGCTGGTCGCATTGCCGCAGCATTTTCTGCAATCCGATGTTTTCGCGGCGATTCAGCGAATGGGTCGCGCGGCGCGATCGGCCGGCGTCGATATCGCCGTCCACACGCACGCGAACCACGCACGCCAGATCACGCCGCTCGTCGCGCGCGCAACGGCGTCCCTTTTCGAAGCCGGATTCCGCGACGTGCGAAACCAGGGTGTGCTTCTGCGAGGCGTCAACGACACCGCCGAAGACCTGCTCGACCTCTGTCTCACGATGCTCGATCGCGCGCGGATCATGCCCTACTACTTCTATATGTGCGACATGATCCCGGCGTCCGAACACTGGCGAACGCCGCTGTGGCAGGCGCAGCGACTCCAGCATGAGATCATGGGCTTTCTTCCCGGATTCGCGACGCCCCGCGTGGTCTGTGACGTCCCGCTCGCCGGAAAGATGTGGGTCCACCAAGCCGACCGCTACGACCGGGTGCGCGGCGTCAGCTACTGGAGCAAGCCGTATCGGACGTCCATCGAGCGCGACGACCCGTCCGCGGACGAGCGTTCGTACGCATACTACGATCCGATCGACACGTTGCCGGCCGAGGGGCAGGAGTGGTGGCTGGAACAAGCCCAGCAGTGGTCGTCGGCCCGATAAGACGCGTGCCCCGGTCCCGGAGCCGATGACACATTTCTTGAGAGTTCTTCTGCGGCGGCTTCGCCCGCAACGGATGCTCGTCGTCCTCATGCTGGGAGCCCTGCTCATCGACATCGCGTTCGACTCGGCGTTTCCTCTGAGCTTCAAATTCCTCATCGACGATGCGATCACGCCTCGTGACGGGGAGATGCTGGCGCTCATCCTGGGCATCCTCGTGGGCTCGGGAATCGTGTTTTCGCTCGCGTCCATCGCACTCGACTATCTCGCCGCGCGCATCTCGAACGATCTCATCAACGGCCTTCGCATGGATCTGTTCGAGCACCTTCAACGGCTTCCGGTCTCGTTCTTCGAACGCGTCGGGGGCGGCGACATCACCGCCAGATTCAGCGGCGACCTGGGCGCCGTCGAGAACGCGCTCGGGACACCGCTGCCGGTCGCGATCCTTTCCGCGCTCGGACTGACCATCAGCATCGCCCTGCTCTTCTTTCTCCAATGGCAGCTCGCGCTCATCGCGGTTGCAGGACTGCCGCTCGCGGCGCTGGCCCCGCGTCTGCTCGGACGGCGAGCCACCGATGCGGGATTCGAGCTTCGCGAGGAACAAGGACGCCTCGCGGACGCCGTTCACGAGAACGCCGGCGCGCAGCCCGTCGTCAAAGCCTTCGGCCTGGAAGCACTGATGATCCGCTCCTTCGGAAAGCGGCTGGCGACGCTGCGCACGATGGGTATTCGTTCCGGGTTTCTCGCGGCGCTCCTGGAACGCGTGCCGAACCTGGCATTGCTCGCGTTTCACTTGGCGGCGCTGTGGATCGGCGCGTGGCTCGCGCTTCGCGATTCGATCTCGATCGGAGCCCTGGCGTCGTTCAACGCGATCCTGATCAACATGAGCCTGTGGTTGAATTCGATGACCTACGCGATCCCCGAGGTCGTTCGAGCGGCGGCCGGCTACCGCCGCATCGAACAGATCCTGGCGGAGCGGCCCGAGATCGTCGACGCCGCGGACGCGGCGCCGCTTGAAGCAACGCCCGGCGCGATCGACTTTCGCGACGTCTCCTTCGGATACCCCGACGGCCGCACGGCTTTGTCGGGCGTCACGCTGCCGATCGCGCGGGGTGCGTTCGTCGGGGTGGTGGGTCCGAGCGGGTCGGGCAAAAGTACGCTCATCCGGCTGCTGTTGCGGTTCCATGATCCCGCCGCGGGCGCGGTGCTGGCCGACGGTCGCGACATCCGAACGCTGACGCAACATTCGTGGAGAAGCCGGATCGGAGTCGTGTTTCAAGACAACGTCTTGTTCGACACCACGATCGGCGAGAATATTCGTCTGGGGCGGCAGGACGCGTCGGATGCCGACATCGACGACGTCGTGCGGATGGCCGAACTGACCGAGCTCGTCGATTCGCTTCCGGACGGCCTCGATACGACCGTCGGCGCCGGCGGCGGCCGCCTGTCGGGTGGGGAGCGCCAGCGTGTCGCACTCGCGCGGGCAATGATCAGGTCGCCGGACATGCTCATCCTCGACGAAGCAACATCGGCACTCGATCCACGCACGGAATCGATGTTGAACCGCACGATCGACCGGCTGCGCCGGGACCGTACCGTCGTATCGGCGACTCACCGGCTATCGAGCGTGGCGCATGCCGATCTCATCGTGGTCATGGCGAAAGGTCGCGTCGAAGAGCACGGGACACATATCGAACTGTTGGAGCGACGGGGTCTCTACCGGCGCCTCTGGGAGAAACAGGGAGGCATCCTCGTGGACATCCACGGAGTGACGGCGCGGGTCGAGCCTGATCGGCTCGCACAGATCCCGATGCTTGCCGTCCTCGACCCCGCGACACGCACGGACGTGTCGGAGATGCTCGTCACGCAGTCGGTCGAGACCGGCAACGAGGTGTTTGCCGAAGGAGATCCGGCGGATACGTTCTATCTGATCGCCCGCGGAAAGGTCGAGGTTCTGCGAACGGTTGATGGGATTCGCCGGCGAGTCAACACGCTCGATGATGGCGATCATTTCGGCGAAGTGGCGCTCGTGACCCATGCGCGGCGCGGCGCGACGATTCGCGCGCTCGTGCCGACGATGCTGTTGACGCTGCGGCGCGAACAGTTCCTCGATCTGATCGGACGCAATGAGGCGCTGCGGACGGCCATCGAAGCCGCCGTGCGCGACCGATCACAATAGTTACCCGAGGGGTTTCCCGTAGATGACCTTGTCGTCGCCAATGCGATAGTAGTCGGCGACGCGCGCCGCTTCCCCATACCCTGCCCGCTGGTAGAACCGTCGCGTGGATTCGTACGCAACCTGCGAGGCAGTCTCGATGAGGATCATGCGTCCTTGCTCAGATGTGATCGCCGTTTCGGCGGCGGCGAGCAGGGCCGATCCGAGACCTGCCCGGCGCCGTCGCGGGGCGACAACGATCCAGTACAGGTCCCACACGCCGTCGGTCATCGGCGCCGGTCCGTAGCACACGTATCCCGCGACGCCGTCGTTGTCTTCCGCGACGACGAATCGATAGTGCGTGCCGCCACCGAGCGTGTCGTCGATCAGCTCGAGTGCGACCTCGGTCTCTTCCCGAGTGAACTCCTCGATCGCGCGCAACAGATCGCGGAGCGGTTCTCGGTGCTCAGGGACCAACGCGCGGAGCCGTGCGGCCACGGGCAAGCGCTCCTTCCACGATCCGGCGAATGAGCGTCTCATAGGAGATCCCAACTCTTGCCGCCGCCCCGGCGAAGCCGGCCGTCGTCGAAAGATCCGGGTTCGGGTTCACATCGATCACCACGGGGGGGCCGTCCGGCGGCACGCGCATATCTACGCGCGCATAATCCCGAAGGCCGATGGCATCCCACGCGTCCCGGGCGACCGAGCCGATCCGCGCGACGGTGTCCGTCTTCAGGTCGTCTGGATAGACCGCAGGCGAGCCCATGTATGCCGCCGACGCGACGTCCCATTTGGCGTCGTAGGTAAGGATCCTCGGCTCCCCCGCAGGGAGGTTCGTGTAGTCGAACTCCGAGATCGGCAGAAGCTCGGGGGGTTCGCCGGAGGCGCCCCGCGTGAGAAGAGCGGCGGTGACGTCTCGACCTTCGATGAACTCCTCGATGAGCGCAGGCTGGTGGAAACGCTCGATGATGCGGGCGGCTTGCGCGCGAGCGGCAGGCTCGCCGTAGACGACGCTGCCGGACTCGATCCCGATGCTCGCGTCCTCGCGCACCGGCTTGACGATCAGCGGATATCGAAGCCGCGGAATCGGATCGCCTTCGCCCGCCACGACGCATCCGGCCGCGACGCGCACGCCCGCGGTCGCAAGACAGGCCTTGGCGATGCTCTTGTCGAGAGCGAGAGACAAAGCGAGACCCGGGGACCCCGTGAAGGGCACCCCGATCCACTCCAAGAGCCATGCCGCTGCCGATTCGAAACGCGCATCGTCCTGGATCGCTTCGACGAAGTTGACGACAACGTCGGCGCGCGACGCCGCATCGGACAGGGCAGCCGGATCGGAGCCGACGATCGCACGAGAGACGTTCCAGCCGTTCTGTTCGCATGCTCTCTCGACACACTCGACCGCGTCGTAGAGCGCCATGTTCGCCTCGTATTCTCGAAGCGCCTCTTCCATCTGCGGCACGGTCGGCTCGTTATATGCGATCGCGACGCGCATCGCTACACCCCCGCCCGCGCGCGCGCGCTTTCAACGATCAGCCCGATCAGTTCTTCGTAGGTGGTGCCGCTCCGCTCAGCGACGAGCACGACGTCACCCCACCCGGGGGTCATGCCCGGGAGCGGGTTGATCTCGAGAAACAACGGCCGTCCCGCTGCATCGAGCCTGAGGTCGACGCGGGAAATGTCGCGGCACTCGAGCACTCGATGCGCACCAACCGCCACCGAAGCAGCGCTCGCAACGGTCTCGTCCTCGAGGCAGGGAGGAACCAGATATTCGACCGCATCGAACCCGCGCCGTTTCACGTCGACGGAGTAGACGAAGTCCGATAGCGAGCCGGCCTTCGGGCGGACCTCCATCACGCCGAGCAGACGTGCCTCCCGCCCGGTTCCGGCGACTCCCACCGTGAGTTCGGCCCCGGGGCAAAACTCTTCGACCAGCACCGGCTGACGATAGCCGTCCAGAAGCCGTTGCACCTCCTCGCGAAGCGCTGCGGGATCGTCGATCCGCGCGCCCGAACGAACGCCCATGCCCGATCCTTCGGCAACGGGCTTCGCGATGACCGGGAAGCGCAACGCGGTCGATTCAAGGACTTCCTTCCACACTTCGAATGCCGGCGTCGGCAAGCCGGCAGCCGCAACGATCCGTTTCGCCGTCGCCTTGTGGAGCGTCGTCGCGAGCGTGAGCGGATCGCTGTGCGTGTAGGGAACGCCCAGCATCTCGCACGCCGCCGGCACGTGCGCCTCGCGACTGCGCGTCCCCCATCCTTCCGCCATGTTGAAGACCAAGTCCGGCGGCGCCCTGAGAAGGGCTTCGAGGAACGCCCGCCC
Organism: Actinomycetota bacterium; assembly: GCA_036398095.1. Lineage (GTDB taxonomy): Bacteria > Actinomycetota > AC-67 > AC-67 > AC-67 > DASWHR01. The sequence goes on along the minus strand of DASWHR010000016.1, from coordinate 13,680 downwards.
GCCGCCGAGCAGCCTCGGCCGGTGTCCGAGCACACGCAACGCGCGGGCCACCGCATCAACGGTCGCCTTCGAGTCGTACTCTTCGAGCAGATCGTCGGGGCCGTCGCGTGGCGGCGCCTCCGGCCGGAGATCGAACGCGATCCCGACGTCGAGTGCCGCGAACGCCGCAGCGCCCTCTCGTTCGATCCGCATCCGGAACAGCTCAGCCGTACATCGAGTCGATCAGATCGCCGTACTTTTCGTTGATGGCGCGGCGGCGGACTTTCATGGTGGGGGTCATCTCGTCGGCTTCCTGCAGGAAGTCGCGCTCGAGCACCGTCCACTTCTTGATCTGCTCGACCCGGGCGAGCTGCTCATTGACCTCCTGCACGCTCGTCTCGACGAGCTGGAGGATGTCGGGGTGCCGCGACAGGTCGGCGAAGTCGCCGCTGGGGATCGACTTCTGCTCGGCGTACTGCGTGACCTTCTCCTGATCGAGCGTCAGGATCGCCGTCATGTAGGGACGGCGATCGCCGATCACGACGGCCTGCGAGATCCACGGCGAGTGCTTGAGCATGTTCTCGAGCACCTGCGGTGCGATGTTCTTGCCGGCCGCGGTGATGATCAGGTCCTTCTTGCGGTCGGTGATCCGCAGGTACCCGTCCTCGTCCACGACGCCGACGTCGCCCGAGTGCATGTAGCCGTCTTCGTCGATCAGCTCGGCGGTCGCTTCGGGGCTCTTGTAGTAGCCGGGACCGACGTTGCCGCCCTTGACGAGGATCTCGCCGTCGTCGGCGATCTTGATCTCGACGCCTTCGATCGCGGGACCGACGGTTCCGATCTTGATCTTGTCGGGCCGGTTGATCGAGGTCGGGCCGCAGTCTTCGGTCTGGCCGTAGACTTCGGCGACCGGCAGTCCGATCGCGTGGAAGAACTTGAGCACGTCCGGATTGATCGGCGCCGCGCCCGAGATCATCGCGCGCGATTGGTCGAGCCCAAGCGCCGCACGCGCGATCGCGAACAACTGCGCATCGGCCTGCTGGTATGCGGCCTCCAGCTCGGGTGGGAGCGACGAACCGGCCTGCATCGCCTCGACGCGCTTGACGCCGAGCTGCACGGCCTGCTCGGCCTTCTCGCGCTGCTCCTCCGGCAGGTTGTCGAGCAGATTCTTGATGCCCGCGTAGAACTTCTCCCACACCCGCGGCACGCCGAAGAAGACCGTCGGACGGCAGGCCTGCAGGTCTTCGCGAAGCGTGTCGAGCGATTCGGCGAACCAGGTTTCGGAGCCGCGGAAGATCTGCATCATGTGGCTGGTGACGCGCTCCGCGATGTGGGACAGCGGCAGGTAGGACAGGCTACGGTCATCCGTCTGGCCTTCCAGCGCCTTGTTGAGCGAGGCGCACGTCCACACGATGTTGTGATGCGTGAGCATCGCGCCCTTCGGCGGCCCGGTTGTGCCCGAGGTGTAGACGAGCGTGGCGAGCTGCTCGGGCTTGATCGCCGTCACGTGCTCCTGGAAGGCACCCGGGTTCTCGGCGGCGTAGCCCTCGCCGGCGGCGAGCAGGTCGGCCCAGGTCATCACGAAGTCGTCGAGCGTCACGCCGTCGGGATCGACGACGACGACGTTGCGCAGCGCCGGCAGATCAGACCGGGTCTTGAGGATCTTGTCGACTTGGCCTGCGTTCTCGCACACGATCACTTTCGCTTCGGAGTGACCAACGATGTAGGAAACCTGCGGAGGCGAGTTCGTGACGTAGATCGGCACGGTGACGCCCCCCAGCGCCATCGTCGCGATGTCGGCCGTGTGCCACTCGGGACGGTTCAGCGACAGGATCGCGACCTTGTCTTGGGCGCCGAGTCCGAGCGAAAGGAATCCGTTGGCGGCCCGCTGCACGTCGCTCGCGTACTCGATCCAACTCATCGGCTTCCATTCGCCGTCGCGCTTCACTTTGAACGCGACGGCATCCCCGCGTGCGGCGACGGTTTTGAGAAACAGCGATACGACGGTCTCGGTCATTGCGCGCTCCCTCCGGCTGACGCGGTGGTTTGTGTCCCCCATTCCTACCCGGTTCCGACGCTCCGGCGCAATGGCGCGCCGCAGGACGGCGATCAGATCGCGTCGCCGAGCAGGGCTTCGTACCGGGCTGCGACGCGGTCCCAATGATGGTTCGCCTCGACGAACGCGCGTCCCTTCTTCCCCATCGCGGCGGCGCGGGCGGGATCGGCCAGCAGCGACGCGGCCGCGTCGGCCAGCGCCGCGGGATCGCCTCCTGGAACGACCAAACCCGTCTCATTTTCGAGCACAGCTTCGGGAGCGCCGCCCGAGTCGCCGGCGATCGCCGGCCGGCCGCACGCTTGTGCCTCCAGATACACCAGACCGAGCCCTTCGACTTCCAGGTTGGCGTAGCGGCTTCGGCACGGCATCGCGAAGATGTCCCCCGCCGCGTAGTGCGCGGCGAGGTCGGCGAACGGGGTCTCGCCGGCGAAGACGACACGGTCGGACACGCGCAGCCGGCCGGCGAGCTTCTCCAGCGCCACCCGATGCGGACCGTCGCCGACGATCAGCGCGGCGGCATCGGGCACGCGGCGCGCGATCGCCGGCATCGCTTGGATGATCGTGTCCTGTCCCTTCCGCGGCACCAGGCGGCTGACGCATGCCAGCACCGGCCGTCCACCGAGGCCGTGGCGCTTGCGGACTTCGGCGCCGTCGACGCCCGGGTTGAATATCTCCAGATCCACGCCGGTCTTGAGCATTTCGATGCGCGGGCCGGCGCCGACGACCGGCTCGATGAAGCGTCGTGTGTATTCGCTCACGACCGTCACCAGCCGCGCCGTGCCGCAGATCCTGCGAAGGGCCGACCGAAGCGCGGGCAGCCGTCCGAGCGCGACTTCGAATCCGTGCGTGTGGACAACGATGGGCCTGCCGAGCTTCGGGGCCATCCAGTTCATCGGCACCACCGCGCCGAAGGCAACCGCGTCGGCGTCGCGAGCGAGATCGGCGACGCGTCGCTGCAGGCTCGCGCGAGGCCAGTAGACGCGCGGACCGTGGCGAACGATCTCGTAGGGCTGGAGCCGATCCCAGGCGGCGGCGCGCGGGTGGGGCGGCGCGACGACGGTGATCTGGTGGCGGGCCGCGAGCCGGCGGTAGATGTTCTCGAGGTAGACCTGGATGCCGCCGACGCGCGGCGGATAGTCGTTGGTCACCAGGACGATCTTCATCGCGAAGGCGCCTCAGATTCCAGGGCGATCTCGATGCGCTCCATCACCGGCGGATGCGAAAAGAACATCCAACGAACGAACGCGTTGGGCTGCAAGTCGGCGACGTTGTCGCGCGCCAGGTTGACCTCGACCCGTACGGCGGTCTGCGGATCGCCGGTGACGCGCACCGCGAAACGATCGGCGGCCGCTTCGATCGAGCGGGAGAATCCGTTGACGACCGGCAACGTGAGGATCGTCGCGGCGGCCAAGACGAACGAAAGCAGCGGGATCAGTCGCGGATCGCCCGGTCCCGACGCGCCGGCGAAGCGAAGCACGCCGGGGCGGCTGACGATGAGCCACACGAGCGCGACGGCGGCGATCGCGCCGGCGCTACCCAGCACCGTCCCTTTCAGCACATCGCGGTGCACGACATGGCCGAGTTCGTGCGCGACGACCAGATCCACCTCGTCTTCGGAGGACTTCTGCAGGAGCGTGTCGTAGAGGACGACCCGTTTCGTCGCGCCGAGCCCCGACACGTACGCGTTTTGCTTCGTGGTCCTTCGCGACGCGTCGGCGACGAGGACGCGGTCCACCGTGACGCCGGCGTCGCGGGCGAGCGCGACGATCCGGTTGCGCGTCGCGGCATCGACCGGCGTGAACTTGTTGAACAACGGCTCGTAGATGAGCGGATACGCGACGACCATCAACACGGTCAGCCCGACCATGACGCCGGCGGCGATCGGCGGCCACGCGCCCGGCAGCCGGCGGACGACGAAGAAGAACGCGAGCGCGACGACGGCCGCCACCACGATCTGGACCATCGCTCCCTTCCCGAGATCCGACAGGAAGCCCGCGGGCGATTGCGTCGACAATCCGAAGCGACGCTCGTTCCAGAAGCCGCGCGCCACGGCCAGCGGCAGCGTCGCCAGGGCGGGAACCAGCGCAGCGACGGCCGCCAGCAGCAGCGCGGTCAGCGGCCAGCGGCCGCCGGTCGCGCGCTCGGCCCATCCGCCGATCGCCCGGGCCGCCGGTCCCAGGCCGATGACGGCCGCGACGGCCAGGCCGAGCCCGAGCGAGGTGAAGCCGAGCAGGTAGCGGGTGCCGGTGTAGGTGCGCGAGCGAGCGATCTCGTCCGGCGTGAAGTAGTCGGAGACGCGAGGCTCGCCGGCCTGCGCGGACGAGGCGCCGGATGCCGCCGCGGCGACGGCGAAGCCGGCCGTCAGCAGCGTGGCGGCGACGAAGACCAGTCGGATGCGCGAGCGAGGGGCGGACACGCCCCGGATGCTACCGGCGAGCGCGTCGCCGCGTCGCGGTGCGCTTCTTTGTGGCGATCCGGGAGTGGGAATCAGCCGCTAATCGACGTTTTCGATCCTGGTCGCCAATTCGTCGAGACTCAGCGTGTTGAGTTGGGCCACCAGCGGGTCGCGCGAGTCAGAACCTCGAAGCGCGTCGCCCGTATCGAGGTACAACGCTTGATAGCTTGCGAGTCCGTGCATCGAGCGATCGCCGCGATCGACGTCATCAACGAGAAAGAAGACTCCACGGTCGCCGATTTGCACTTGATCGATCGGGCCCCGCGGCGTGAGTCCATCGATGGTGTGCGTTTGCTCGAACTCCACCGTTCCAAGCTGAGAGCCGCGAAAAACCTTCTCCACCTCGACCGTGACGCGCGCCACCTCATAGACGGGGTGCTCTCCGGTTCGTCGCCATGGGGTTACGGACACGACGCGCCCAATCACCACCGCATCTGAGAACCTGGTCATTTCCTCCAGGCTCGCGAACCGACGGAGAGCAGCGCCATCCGTGAACATCGTGGCTCCAGCGCCGGGCTCCTGTGGGGACGATGCCCGCTCGCCGGACGCACACCCGACGAGCGTCATCATGGCGATTCCAGTTAACACCATCTTCGATCTACGCATGGTGACCACCTCGTCAGAACCTGTGCTGGCCATTCTGCCAACCGGGCGGAAAGAATCCATTGATCTCTGCCAGGTCATGGTCATCGCAAGAGTGAACAGAGCGGTGCCTCAAATGCGCAGCAAGGAGTACCCGATGGATGCGCGAGCGAGGGGCGGACACGCCCCGGATGCTACCGGCGAGCGCGTCGCCGCGTCGCGGTACGCCGCTTCACGGGCGCACGCTTCTTGGCCACAACCCGCCGCTTCGCGGGCGCACGCTTCTTGGCCACAACCCGCCGCTTCGCGGGCGTGCGCCTCTTGGCCGGAGCGCGCTTCTTCGCAACCGTGCGCCTCTTGGCCGGGGCGCGCTTCTTGGCAACCGTGCGTTTGCGGGCCGGTTTCTCGGTGGCTGCCGCTTCGCGGCGAGCGTGTGACTCGGGCGAGACGAAACGCGAGGTTCGCTCCGCCGTCCGAACCCGGCGGCCGGGCGCGACCCAGCCGAGGTCGGCGGCGAGCCGGTTCGCGGCCGTCACGCTGCGGCGAGCCGGATCGTATTTCCACGTCGCGCGCTGCTCGCGGCCGCGGAATCGGAATCGCAGCGATATCGTCCAGGGCTGCCCTTCCGTGCGCGTTGCGTCCCACGCGCCGGCCACCGCGCCCTCGCCGAGGCGAACATGGCGGCTGCGGAGGTTGGCCACGACGGCTTCTCCGAGCGACAGCCCGCTCTCGCCCAGCCGCTGCTTGCTCAGCCACGCGCGCTGCGCCTCGCGCACCATCCCTTGCCGCTCGTACAGGACCGGCACAAGGAACTGCTCGACCCAAGCGATCGGAACGTCGGCCGCCTTCGCGACCTGCTCGGGCGTGCGGCCGGCACGCAACAGCCGCTGTACCTCGCGGGGCGGCAGCTTCGACTGAACGCGCGGCGCGACCGGACGAGGCGTGTTGTCCTCGTCGTCGCCGGCCTCTCCGCGGCGGCGACGGCGCACGACGTCTTCGAGCACGTCGAACAGACCGTCGTCGATCGCGACGAGATGGCTGCCCTTCTTGCCCGTCCTCTTGTTCGAATAGACGAGATGCTTCAGGTCGGCGCTCGACCCGATCAGACGGAGCTTGATCAACGGACCCCCAGGGAAAGCCGGATACGCTCGGCATTCTTGCCGTTTCGTCCACTCCCCGCAAGGAACCCGGGAGCGAATCGGACGGCGAGGCCCGCGACGCTAGACGGCTTCGGTGCCGGGCCGGTACCGGACCAACGGGAGCAAGCCGGCCGTCCCCATCGCGCGGATCGCTCGCTCTTCGGCCGCGTCGAACACAATCGCGCCCTCCGGCGGGTTCACGATCGCCGTCACCACGCATTCGCGGCAGGCATCGGTCGAGCGCATCACGCACGTTCCGCAGTCGATCAGGTATCCCGACTCGACGTCCGAGGGTCCCGCTCCGGTCCCCGCTCTGGATCCGGCTCTGGTCATGGGTCACCACCTCCTTCACTCCATTCACCCTAGGAGAGGGGTACGACAACAAGCGGCGCCCAGGCCGGCGCTTGCTTGATTCGCCTCCACCGGACCTGGGAAGGAGTGACGAGGAAGGGATTCCGAGCGAAGGAGGACCGATGACCGTCCACGCCGGAGATGTCATCCACGACACCAAGCAGATTCGATGCGTCGCGTGCGGCAACGAGTTCGAGGTCGAGGGACGCCACCCGGCGCCCGCCTGCCCCAATTGCAGTGCCGACGAGTTCGAAGAGATCATCTAGGAGGGTGCCGTCAGATCGCGCCGGAGTCGCGCAGAGCCGCGATTTCCTCGCCCGCGTATCCGGCGGCCGACAGCACCGCCTCGGTCGCGTCGCCGAACCCGGGCGCGTCGCGGTACCGGCTCTCGGACCCCGACAGGCGCACCGGATTGCCCAGCACGGTCCGGTCCCCGATCGCGACGATCATCGCGCGCGACCGAAGGTGCGGATCGGCGAGCGCCTCGTCCAGATTGTTGACCGGCCCGACGCACGCGTCCAGATCCGCGAGCGCGGCGACCCACTCGTCGCGCGGCATCGACGCGAACACCGACGACAGGATCTCGATCATCTCGCGTTGCGTGTCCTCGTCGCCGAGATGCTTCGGAATCAGCTCCGGCACGCCCAGCGCCGTGCAGAGCGTCGCCCAGAATTGCGGCTCGAGCGCGCCGACGGTGACGTGCTTTCCGTCGCCGCACCGGTAGATCTGATAGCAGGCCATCCCGCCCGACAGACGCATCTCCCCGCGGCGCGGCGGCTCGCCGCCTTCGAACAGATGCGCCTGCGCGTGAAACGACAGCCACGCCATCGCGCCGTCGGTCATCGAGATGTCCACGAACCGTCCCTCGCCGCTTCGCTCGCGATCGTAGAGCGCGGCGAGCATGCCGCCGAGCGCCATCAGCGCGCCGCCGCCCAAATCCCCGATCTGCACGCCCGGAATCACCGGGTCGCCGCCGGCCGGGCCGGTCAGGCCGAGCACCCCGGCGTAGCCGAGATAGTTGATATCGTGGCCGGCCTTCGCGCGGTACGGACCGTCCTGCCCGTAGCCGGTGATCGCGCAGTAGACCAGCCGCGGGTTCTGTGCGCGCAGCGCCTCGTAGCCCACGCCGAGCCGCTCCATCACGCCGGGGCGGAAGGATTCGATCAGCACGTCGGCGTCGCGGACCAGGCGCAGCAGGATCTCACGGCCGCGCTCGTGCTTGAGGTTGAGCGTCATCGACCGCTTCGATCGGTTCAGCGCCAGATGGCCGGCCGAGACGTCGCGGTCGAACGGCGGCGTCCAGCGCACGTAGTCGCCTTTGCCCGGCTCTTCGATCTTGAGCACGTCGGCGCCGAGGTCGGCCATGATCAGGGTCGCGAACCCGCCGGGCAACAACCGGGTCAGGTCCAGGACGCGAACACCTTCGAGCGGACGGGTCATCGGACAGCGCCCTCCGCGGGCGGGATCGACTCGATTTGATCCGACGCGCCGCACCAGCGGCAGGTGACCTTTTCGATCTCGCGTTCGAGGATCTCTTCCTCTTCGATCGCCAGGTCGCCGCCGAGCGTGTAGTGGTGGAAGGCGCGCGTGCGCCGCCGCGAGGTCACGTCGAAGCGGGTCAGGTTCCCGCACGCGTTGCAGCGATAGCGGAGGTCGTCGTCGGTCACGGCGGCGGCAGTATACCGGGATCCTTGAGGTCGAACAGACGTTCGGTTATTGTCGGCCCGCTCCCGTATGGTCGGAGCCGGTGCGATGAAGACCCTCCAACGATCCTTCGACGATCTGGGCTCGGCCCTGGTCGAGACGACCTTTTGCATCGTGGACCTGGAAACGACCGGGGGCGCGCCGGGCAGCAGCGCCATCACCGAGATCGGCGCGGTCAAGGTTCGCGGCGGCGAGGTGCTCGGCGAATTCCAGACGCTGGTCGATCCCGGCTGCGACATCCCTCCGATGATTACGGTCTTGACCGGGATCACCAGTGCGATGGTGATCGGCGCGCCGCGCATCGAAGAGGCGCTGCCGGCGTTCCTGGAGTTCTGCGGCGACGCGGTCGTCGTCGCCCACAATGCATCCTTCGACACGCGCTTTCTGAACTTCGAAGCCGAGCGGCTCGGCTACGGACGGATGGAGAACCCGGTCGTGTGCACGGTGCGGCTCGCGCGACGCTTGGTGCGCGACGAGGTTCCAAACCTTCGTCTGGAAACGCTCGCCCGCTCGCTGCGGGGCCGGCTGCCGTCGCACCGCGCGCTGGACGACGCGCGGGCGGCGACCGACGTGTTGCACGCGCTGCTCGAACTGGGCGGCCGCTGGGGCGTGAACCATCTGGAGGATCTGCTCTGGTTCCAGACGGCCGGCGGGCATCCGCAGGCGCGCAAGCGGATGCTGGCCGATCCGCTCCCCCACGCGCCGGGCGTCTATCTGTTCCGCGCCGCCGACGGGGCGCTGCTCTACGCCGGAAAAGCGACCGATCTGCGCACCCGCGTACGCTCGTATTTTTCGAGCGAGGATCGCCGCCGCATCGGTGCGTTGCTGCGCGAGATGGACCGGATCGAGCATCACGAAACCGCATTGGAGATAGAAGCGGCGGTCCTGGAGGCGCGGCTGATCCGCAAGCATCGTCCGCCGTACAACCGCGCCGGCCGCGGCAACGCGGGTTCGGCGTGGGTGCGTCTGACGGCCGAACGGTTCCCGCGCATCGCGGTCGCGCGCACGGCCGGCGAAGGCTCGATCGGGCCGCTGTCGTCGGCCGCCGCGACCGCGCTGCGCGAAGCGCTGGAAGAATCGGCACCGGTGCGCCGCTGCAACGATCGGATCGGCGCGAAAACCCGCTTCGATCCGTGCGCGCTCGCCCAAATCGGCCGGTGCCTGGCGCCGTGCGACGGCCGCGTCGACCCGGATGCGTACGCCGCCACGCTCACGCCCGTGCGGACCGCGTTGGAGGGCGACCCAACGGTGGCGCTGCTCGCCATCGACGAACGACTCGACCGGCTCTCGCGCGAGACCCGCTATGAGGAAGCCGCCGGAGTGCGCGACCGCGCGTTCTCGCTCGTGCATGCGCTGGCACGCCGGCGAGCCGTGGACGCGTTGCGCGGGGCAGGACGCGTGGTGCTGGATTCGGGCGGCGTGACCGTCGTGATCGCCGACGGGACGCTGGAATCGGTGGGCGGCCGCGCGCTTCCGGTGGACGCCGACGGCCATGCCGACGAGCCCCGCCTGCTGTGGTCCTGGCTCACCCGCCGCCGCGGCGTCCGGTTGCTCTCCGCCGGCGGAACGCTCGCACTGCCCCTCCGCGGCGGCCACGCCATCGCCGCCTGGCAACGCCGCCTCACCAAAGCCCGCCGCGCGACCGGCGCTTGATCAATGTCGTATAAACGTACTACCATACGACTATGCCGAAAGAGAAAGTCACGCTCACGCTGGACGGCGCCCACCTTGAACAGCTTCGCCGGCTCGTCGGGGCCCGCAGCCTTTCCGCGGCGGTCGATAGCGCGGTGAGCGCATATCTCGACCGCCTCAAGCACCTGATGGCCGTCGACGAGTGGCTGGCCGAGATGGAGCGCGACCACGGTCCGGTTCCCGCGGAGACCCTCGAATGGGCCGCGACGCTCGTTGACGAGTGGGAAGCCGGACGTCGCAAGCGTGGCCGGCGCGCAGGCTGATGCTGCTGCTCGACAGCGAAGCGATCTCGGCCGTCGCCCATGGTCCGGCCAAGCGTCGCGACCGCGTCCGCGCGCTCGTCCACCAGATGCGAGCGCGCGATCTGCCCATCGCCACCGTCGCGTCGATCCTCGCGGAGGTCGTCCGCGGTCGCGCCGCCGACGCCGCGGTCTTCGCCGGGCTTCGTCGCGAGCGCATCGAGGTCCATCCCGTGGATTCCCGCGTCGGCGTCCGTGCCGGCCAATTGCTCGGACGAATCGGAGCCGGCTCCGCGATGGCCGTGGACGCGTTCACGGTTGCCGTCGCCGACCTCGCCGGCGGCGCAATGATCGCAACCGTGGATCCGAAAGACCTCAAGCGCCTGGCCTCCCACGCGACCGGCGTGACGATCGCCGATATCCGATAAGAATGCCGGGGCGAGTCGCACAGGTACGGCAGAGGGAAGGGCTCCGGCGGTCGATCGCCGGAGCCCTTCGATCTCTGCTTCGCTATCCGGTTACGGTGACCGTCGAGACGAGGTTGGCGGCGATGGCTGCCTCGTCCATGTGGAGCGGCACCCACTGCTTGCTGGAGTACGCCACCGTCTGGTCCGCGAAATGCGGCGACGTCGGGTCGGTGGACAGCGAGTAGGTCAGGATCGCCTCGGCGCGCGGCTTGCCGATGGCATCCCAGGTGGCCGTGATCACGAAGCTCGACCCGTAGGTCGTATCCGTGTAGCCGCCCTCGGCCGCGTTGAACGGACTCAGGATGTAGTTGAACATGCCGTGCTCGGATCCACCGTGGATCGGAATCGACAGCGGTCCGCGCTTCGCCCGCTGGATATCGCCCAGCTTCGCGTCCAACGCGACCCCGGCATTCTGAAGCTTGCGCACCGCGCGCGCCAGCCCTTGGCGAACCTCGGGCGAAAGCGCGTTCAGCTTCCAGGGCGTGTCCACCGGCCGGCTGGCGTCGAATCGGTCCAGCCAGAACGTGTTCGCCGCGTACGCCGCGTTGACGAACTCGCGGAAGATCGCCGTGCCTTCCGAGTCCAGATTCGCCTTGCGATCCCATGCGTCCAGAACGTCGCACGCCTCGGTCAGGTCCACTACGACGACGCCGTTGCCTTCCTGGATCGGAACCTGCGGCGTCTGGCGACACGCGTCGATCAGGTCGTCGCCGAGAATCTCGCCGAGATACTGCCGGTTGTTGAAGACCGCCTGCTGCACCTCCTCCAAGGTGAACGTCCCGCCGTTGGCCAGCTCTTCGCGAATCATGGTCAGGCCCAGCCGCGCGCGCGGCGTGAGCGCCGAACGCTCGGCGCCGGTCACGTACGGATATCCCTCCAGCGGCTGAAGCTCGTTCGGCAGCCAGTGACTGTTGTTGGAGTTCGCGACGTAGTCCCGCCGGAACAGGCTCGGCAGCTTGCCCGCACCCAGGATCCCCGGCACCGGCGCGTCCGCGTCGGTCCCCGGCATGCAGTCGGGACGTCCGTCGAGCACCGGCAACCGCGCGAGCGCCTTCAACGCCTCGCCGACGACGGTCGCGCACCGCGTCAGCTGCTCGTCGGTGTGGTGCGGCACCACCGACATGTCGGCGTAGAAGGCCGCGCCGCGATCGTCGGCGACGATCGTGTTCACCCACGGAATGCCGACGTGCTCGGCAAGCGTGTTGTAGACCTCGCCCGCCGTCTCGGCCTGGTTGACCTCGAGGAAATGCTCGAGCGCGCGGAAGTTGTCTTCGTTCGCGTCCTTGAGCGCGTAGGCCACGGCCGGCGTCCACGGCATCAGTGCGCCTTCGAAGTTGATCACCGGACCGAAATGCGCCTCGTAGAACGTGTGCGATGACGGCGCGATCGAGCCGTCGGGCTGCTTGACGTCGACCGTGACGGTCGTGGTCTTCATTCGCTTGATTTCGCCGTCCCAGACGTAGGCGGTCGGGTCGCCCGGCACCAGCTTCAGCTCGTAGGGCGTGAATCGATACGGGACCGACACGGTATGGCTCCAGGCGACATGATCGGTCACGCCGATGTGCACCAGCGGGCTGCCGAACAACGCGCCGCCCATCACGTTGACCTTGCCCGGCCAGGTGAGATGGAACTCGTAGAACCGTTCCGGACCGCGCCACGGGAAATGCGGGTTGCCCAGCAGCATCCCGCGGCCGGTGTCGGTCGCGGCCTCACCGAGCGCCCACGCGTTCGATCCGATCCCGAGGTTCTCGCCCCGCGGGAGCTTGTCGACGTCGGCCGTTGAGGCCTGCGGAGTGGGCGCGCCGGGCAGCGGCGGCTGCGCGCCGACGATGTAGTTCAGCAACGCGCCCTTCGAGGCGAACATGATGAGCTGGTAGTAGCGGCGGTAGACGTCGCGGACCGTGATCGGGCGGACCCATGCGGCGCCCGAGCACGCCGGATCGCTCACGCCGGCCGCGCCGCCGATGGCGGCAAGCTGCGCGTTGTAGCCGGCGGCCCATCCTTCGCTGAGCTGCACGACGGGCTGCGAGAGCGGCTCGACGTTCGGCCAGGTGCCGTCGACGAGCCCTTCGATCACACCCGACTCGTTGATCCACTGGTAGTAGTAGTCGCTGTCGATGTTTCGCGGCACCACGCCGTTGGCCTCCGAGCGATAGGTTCCGTCCGGACCGAAATACTTGGCCCGCTCCGCGTTGACCGTGACGAAGGTGTCGGCCATCACGCAGATGTTGTCCTGCGCGAAGGCGTAGCCGACGCCGAAGCCCAGATTTCCCCATCCTTCGGCCTTGATGTGGGGAATCCCGAACTGGGTGCGCCGGATCTCGGCCTCGTAGCCGGCCGCGACCGCGGTGGTCGAAGGCATGCCGGCGGCCAGCGCGACGAGCGCGATGGCGGCGGCGATAGGTCGCGCATGACGCTTCTTCACGATCAACCTCCCCTGGATCGATTGGACGTCGAGCCACTTCTGCGCCGGGTGGGGACAATCCTCCCGGGGCGAGCCGGAAACTCCCGTCCACCCGCCCCCCGTCCGGCGGGGTAGACTCAGCGCCGCCATGGTGACCGCGATCGTTCTGATCAACAGCGACGTGCACAAGGTGCCCGAGACCGCGCAGGCGCTGGCCGACCTCGAACACGTCTCAGAGGTCTACTCGGTCTCCGGCGAATACGACCTGGTTGCGCTGGTTCGCGTCGCCGAGCACGAACAGCTCGCGGATGTCGTGACCGCCGAGATCGCCCGCATCCCGTCGATCACGGCCACGCAGACCCTGATCGCGTTCCGCGCGTATTCGCGCCACGACTTGGACTCGCTGTTTTCAATCGGCTTCGCCGACGCGGACTGAGGGGCGGGATTCATGGGGGCCGAAGCGGGCGTTGTGGGCGGGTTCGCCGGCGTCCTTTCTCCCGCAGACCTCGGGGCGCTCCGCGACGCCGGCCGGTCGCGACGCTATCCGGCCGGGACCACGATGCTGCTGGAAGGCGACCGCTCCGCGAACGTAATCCTGATCGAGGACGGCCG
>DASWHR010000015.1:0-6198 GCA_036398095.1 Actinomycetota bacterium | reverse complement strand
GTCATGATCGGCTCGCCCTACTGCAACTTCGCGTTCCTGGGCCTCACCTGCAAGAAGTTCATCCCCGGATTCGGCATCGTGGACGAACAGCCCACCGGTGAGATCGTCACGGTCGTCGGCGGCAACGTCGCCCCCGGTGACTTCGGCGTCGGCGTGCTCGAACTGGGCGGCGCCGGCCTGACCAACGACGTGTGCCCGACGCCGGCTCCGCTGGCGCCGTGCGCGCATCTGGAAGGCACGCAGCTCACCAAGCTGCCGACCTTGTACCAGGGGCAGCAGATGCGCGTGGACATTCCCCACGTGGACCTGCTCGACTGCGACATCCTGCTGACGACGTGCAACCCGAACGACGTCGTCGTCACGGCGGACTTCACGCCGCCGCAGGGCTCGCACGACCCGTCGTTCCCGAGTCGTCCGCTGGCGCTGAACCGAGACGACGCGAACGGTCCGTTCGCCGCGCTCGTCTTCGCCGCCTGCGGTCCGGCTCCGTGCGGTTCCGGCTACTTCTCCTTCTACATTCCGAAGGAGATCACCGGCAACGCGACGATCGGCAGCACGTTCAACGTCAACAAGACCGACACGTGGTACACGGTCGAGGTCAAGGCGCTCGACGCGACCGACGGTCACGTCGTGGCCGACGGTGTGGTTCGCTTCAAGCTGAACCCGGCTGCGATCGTTGACCTGAAGGCCGAGAACCCGCGTCGTCCCGGCGTCTCGACGTTCTTCCCGACCGAGTCGGTGGAGATCACGGGCGCCGTCCGCGACAACTCGTCGCCCGCGTCGCTGTACCGCCCGGTCGAGGACGTCATCGTCGATGTCGACGTGACCAGGCCGGACGGGAGCACGACAAGATACCCGGTCACCTCGTGCGTGGACACCGACCCGACGCCTGGGGACGTCTGCGGAGGCAACATCTTCCGCAGCCAGCCCAACGGCCACGGCAAGTTCCTCGTCACCTTCGGCGGCCCGAGCGGCTTGTTCCTTGCCTTGAACCCGCAGACGGCCACCTGCAACTCGGGCATCGAGTGCCCGTTCGTGGTCGTCGGGTCGATGCTCGACACGTTCGACACGGGCACCTACGACGTGCTGGCAACGCTGCGCAACTACGACCCGGTTGTCAGCGCCCCCACCACGTTCGACGTTGCCATCTTCTAACAATCACCAATAGCTCCGAGCCAGCAGAGAAGGGCCCCACTGGGGCCCTTCTCTCATTTCCCGTTGGTGTGTCATGCCGGCAACGAAAAGAGGATCTGTCCATGCCAGTGCAGAATCCATCTGCATGATTCGCGAAGAGAACCTTCTCCGTTCTCAAAAGAACGTTCATACTGCGGCCGCCATGAACGGGACGCACCTTCGAGAAGGCAAGCCGCGCGAAAGAGCGCGGCAGAATCGTCTCGCGGTAGCGATTGCAACCTTGCTCATGACGTCCGCCGGCACGCTCACCGCCATAACTGTTCGCGAACCTCCGGTTATCGCCCCCGGAACGATCGACCTCCAATATGCCATGTGCGAACGGACAGCAACTGGTCAATCTGCTGGATTTCGCGCACAACTCGAGATGCGCATTCGGCCCGGGTTCCTATCGCGCGAGGCCGACCGTCCCATCCTGGCGTTGTCCTGGCCGGAGCATGGGGGTTGGAATCTGTCAGAGGACGAATCCCAACCGATAGCACGAGGCTTCTACCAGGGGGCGGACGTGGATTCAACGCCGGGTCGGGCAGCCGTGAGCTGGGCGCGAGCTGAATTTTCGACGAGGCCCCTATCGCCCCAGGAGCGCACGGCTGTGGAATCCTATCCCCTGAGTATTCTGGGCGGGGGAGTCGGCGCATTCAAGCTTTGGTACGCACCCCAAACCTGGCATCTCATCTGGGACGTCCATGATGCCTCGACGGGCATTATCAAAGCCGCCTTGTTCGATCCGGACGGACGTGCCCATCTGATCACAATCCCGGTCACCTGTGGCTGAGCCGTCCCAAGGAATGCTACCGCTAGTGGTATAGACTTACCCACTATGGCGTTCGTCGTGGCCACAGCGGGTGGCCGATGGGAGATTCGGGAGTCGGTCTGGACGCCCGGCGGTCCGCGCGCGCGGACGTTGGCCTCGTTCACGTCCTTGACCGATTCGGTCCTGGATCGTGCCGAGGGCAGGGCAACGAGCGAATTCGACCGGGCCAAGATCGTCGCGTCGGCACGGCGTCGGGGTGCCCCCGCCGAGGTGAACCCGGCCGATCGGCACGCCGCGGCGCTGATCCGCGCGGCCGCACGCGGCCACCGCATGCGACCGGGCCTCCGTCGAGTCCTGACCGAGCAGCTCGGCGCCGGCGATGCCGACCACGCGGCGGACGACTCGCTTGCGCCGTGGATCGCCGCGCCGGCCGTCGAGCGCGGCCGGGCGCTGGTGGACCTGCTGGGCCTCGCCGACCGGCTCCCGAAGCCGCCGCCCGCACCGCTGCTGTTCCCTGGGCTGCATCCCCGAAGGCGGCCGGCATGACCGCGGAACTTGGTCTTGCCGCGAAGGTCGAGGCGATCGACGGCGGGCTCGCGCAAGCGCGCATCCCGCACGCGTTCGGCGGCGCGCTTGCGCTTGCCTATTACGCGACGCCGCGCGCGACGATCGACATCGACGTGAACGTGTTCGTCGGCACGGGCGACTACCCGCTCGTGGCGGATGCGCTGCGCGTGACCGGTGTCGATCAGATCCCCGAACGGGCCGTCGTGGATCGCGACGGCCAGGTTCGCGCCCGGTGGGGGCAGACGCCGGTGGATCTGTTCTTCTCCTACGACCCGATCCACGATGCGATGCGAGACGCGGTGCGGCGCGTGCCGTTCGGCGAGGCCACCATCCCGATCCTGGCACCCGAGCATCTCCTGGTCGCCAAGGCGGTCTTCAACCGGCCGAAGGACTGGATCGATATCGAGCAGATGATGATCGCCGCCGATGATCTGGACGCGGCAGAGATTCGCCGATGGCTCGTGCACCTGGCCGGCGAGGACGATCCGCGGTTTCTTCGCGTCGAGCGGCTCATCCGGGAACTTCGCACCCTCGACTAGGCTAGGCGGGAGACATCGGAGCCGGACTTTGACGCATCAGCGTGTTCTATTGACCGCGATGGCGCTTGGCGCTTTGACATTCGCCGCCTGTGGCCGCGATGCCCCACCCCCGACGGCCGCCACCACTTCGCCGAGTCCAACCGAATCACCGTCGCCGAGCCGTGCTCCGTCGGCCATCCCGTGGTCGACCCCTCCCTGCGAGTTCCTTGCCCCGAACTTCCCGGCTGAGAAGCCGCCCGCAGGCGTTCGGATCGTCGCCGAGGTTGCCAAGGCCGCATACGCCCGGGGCGAGCGGGTCGAGGTTTCCATGACACTCGTGAACGAATCAGCCGAGCCGGTTCAGGTCGGAACCGGCACCGCACACGGCAGAATCCTGATTCACGACGGGACGCGAATGTTCTGGACGCCGAGTCGAGGCGAATTCGAACTGCAAGTCATCGACTCGCAAGAGGTGGCGGCCGGCGAGTCGTATCGAATAACCGGAGAGTGGAACCAGATCTCTTGTTCCGGGGACGGCACGGCCGGCCCGCCGGCGCCGCCGGGCGACTACTTCGTCGCCGGCTACTTCCAGGGTGGTCCCGACACGTGGCCGGTCCGCTACGCTGACCAAGCCACCTTCCGCATCGAGTAACCCACGTCGTCCGCAGACGGGCGCAAGGGCGTCAGGCAACAGCCTCGACTTCGAGCAGACCGACGAACTGAGGGCACAGCCGAGGCTCCGAATCCTTCGGTAGGCATGCGAAGGTGGCCGCAGGTGGGCGGCTTGGTCGTATGGGTGAAACGGAGAGGCGAGGCCGTTAGGGCGGGAGGCTGAGGAAGCTCTTGCCGCGGCGTTGGAATTGGATGGCGCCGTCGTCGTGCCAGGTGGCGGTCCATTTGTAGCGGTGCAGGAGCCGGTGGCAGCGGCGGCAGAGCAGGCATCCGTCACGGGCGGTATTGCCGGTCCCCGGGACGAGATGGTGGACGTCGCTCCAGCCGGCCGGAGCGTGGTTGCAGAAGCGGCAGCGTTGGTCGCGCGCCAGGATCGCGGTTCGAACCTTGTCGGAGAACGTGTTGTGGGTGTCGCCGACGGCGATGACGTCGCGGCCGTTGAACACGATCGGGGTGACGGCCGCGTCGCACAGCAGCATGTCGCGAGTGACGCGGCTCAGGCGGGGGGTGCGGCCGGGCAGGGGCCACAGCAGAGTGGCGCCCTGGTCGCCGTCGCGGGCGAGGTCGGCCAGGTCCACCACGGCCAGCACCCGGGATCGGGGCCGAAGACCGGTGCTCTCCCCCGCAAGGGTGGTCTCGCAGATATGCACGAAGGCTTCGAAGCGCTGCTGCGCGCGGGTGATGCCGCGATCCGGATGCACCGGCGCGCCCGCGACGGCATCCAAGGCCCCGACGATCGTCGCGGCCGAGACCGCGTCGGCTTCGCCGTAGATCGTGGCCGAGCCGTCGAGGCGGCCTTGGATCGCAAGAAAGCTCGACTCGATCGAACGGTCCTCGCGACTCTGCGACAGATCCGGCCGCAGCCGAGCGGCTTCGTCGGCGACCAGATCCACGAGCCGATCCGGGCTGCCCTCGCGCAAGCGTTTGGCCTGCTCGCCGACCAGCGCGTCGATCGCGGGACGATCTTCGGCACGGACATGCTTGATCGAGCCCAGGATCGCGCGCACCTGACTCCACGAGACCAGACCATCATCGAACGCCGAAGCCAACGCCGGCATCACGCGAAGCGAGTCGGCGGCACCGGCGAGCGTCGCGGCATCCCAGGACGTGCAGCGCGCCTGGGTCCGAAGCAGGTGCTCGACCGGCCGGCCTTCCACGGCCTGGATCCCGCCGGCCGCGATCACACTGGTCGCGATCGCGATCAACGCATCCGCGCCGCGCATGGCGGCGGCCAGCACCTCTGCGCGCTCCGCGATCGTCGCGTTCGCGGCCGCCTCGCGAGCAGTGTCGACCGCGCGGGTGATCGCTTCCTCGGACTCGAACATTTGTTCGGATTGTAGAGGAACCTGCTGACAATTGCAAGCACTTTGTTTGAACAAATCTGGCCCATTCGCGGTTGACTCCGGGGGCCGAGCCGACTATCAAATAGGGTATGCGTAATACGGGTCGTAATAACGATACAGACCGGGTCGAACGCACGAGCGTGTCGCTGCCGGCGTCCACGGCTCGGAAGCTTCGCTATCGCGCGGAAGCCGAGGCGCGGCCGGTCTCGAGCGTGGTCCGGGACGCGGTCGAAGCGTACGTGGCCGATGCCGAACCTCCGGAGGTCCCGCTGCCGTCCTTCGTGGGCTCCGGGTCGGGCGACGGCTCGACCGTGGCCGACGGCCGCGACGAGGCGCAGCTCGCGAAGGCCTTGGACCGGGAGCACCGAGCGCTGACGCGCGCACGGCCGGGCAAGCGGCGCCGGTGATCGTCGACACGAGCGTGCTCGTGGCCACGGCGGACGTGCGGGACGGCGCCCACGGTGCGGCCGTCGCGGCACTCCGGCTCCGAGAGATCCGATTCGTGCCGGAGCCGGTCGTCGCGGAAACCGACTCCCTCATCGCCACCCGCGTGGGTGCGGAGGCCGAGCGGGCCTTCGTCCGCTCGCTCTCGGAAGGCACCATGGTGATCGTCTGCCCTGCGGCGAAAGACCGCGCTCGCGCCGCCGAGATCGCGGAGCGCTACGCGGACGCGGCGATCGGCTACACCGACGCCGTCATCGCCGCGATCGCCGAGCGCCTGGGCGAGACGACGATCGCCACGCTGGACCGACGCCACTTCTCCCTGATCCGCCCCCGCCACGTCGCCGCGTTCGATCTGGTTCCGCAATAGCCGATTCGAGACGCGCAAATCGCCCGGCGGTAGACGCAAGGGATTTCGCGGGGCATCGCGGCGGGGTCGGCAGGCGAGGCGAGGATCGCGCGGGCTTGCTCTCGAACTCCTTTTCCAGAGAAGCCGCAGGTAGCGGCTGCTTCTCGTTTCTCATGCGCGCCGGGACCCGGGATCATCGGCAGGCGGCTCTTCGGGCCGTCCTTGCCGGCATGCTCGTCGCTGGGTCGCTGCTGGCGGCCGGGTCGTCGCGGGCAGCCGATGGCCTCGACCTGACGCCGACGGGCGAGCTGGGCTCGGTTCGGATCCGGCCGGTCGCGTTGCAGCCGGACGGCTCGATGGGCC
>DASWHR010000014.1:0-19892 GCA_036398095.1 Actinomycetota bacterium | reverse complement strand
ACGACAAACGAAGCGAGGCCGGCGATTGCCGGCCCCGCTTTTCGATGCGGTTGCGCTACACGAACACGAACGTCATCGTCCCGGCGGCCGAAACGTTGCCGACCTTGTCGGTCGCGTAGGCCTCGACCGTGTACGGGCCGGGCAGCAGATCCGGCGTGTCCGACCAGTGGACGAACGCGCCGGGGCAGTCGCTGCAGGCCGCGGTCGCGACGGCGACTTCGGCTCCGAGCGCATCCCGGTAGACCAGATCCACCTTCACGATTCCCGAATCGAACGTGGCGCCGTCGCGGGCCGTGCCGTTGATCTCGCCGTCGAGCACGACGCCCAGAACCGTGTAGAACTGCGGCCGGTGCACGACTGCGGTCGGCGGTTGGTTGTCGACGGTGAAGCTGCGCACCGGCGACGGCGGGCTGAACGCGCCACCGGCCGTGCGGCTGACCGCCGTCAAGCGGTGGGCGCCGCTCGCGAAGGGCGTCTCGACCGACCACACGCCCGGGTTCTCGTGCACGATCGGCACGATCGCCTGCAGGACGCCGAAGTCGTACAGGTACACCCAATCGTGCGTCGTGTCGGCCTTGCCGTGCACCACGACCGGCGACGCCGCGTACGCGCCCTCGGTGGGCGCGATGATCGTCGGAGTGAGCAACGCCACGGTGATCGTCACCGGCGCGCTGAAGGCCGAAAGGTTTCCGGCCTCGTCGCTGCTGCGCGCCGTGAGCGTGTGCGATCCGGCCGTGAACGGCTCGGTGATCGACCAGGTGCCGGCCGGTCCGATCGCGGCCGCGGTCTTGAGCCCGCCGTTATCGTGCAGCAGCAGGGTCGATCCGGGTTCGCCGGTCCCTTCGACCGTGACGGTCTGGACGACGAAATGCGTGCCCGACGCGGGGCTGGTGATCACGGGATCGGCCGGTGGGATTGTGTCGATCGAGAATGTTCGCGGCGCCGATGCCGGACCGGTCAGCGAGTCGGTTCCGGTCTGCACCGCGGTGATCGTGTGCGTGGCGTTGGCCGCGAACGAGATCACCGCCGACCAGTCGCCGCTGCCGTCGGCGACGGCGGTGCCGACCGAGGTCGCTCCTTCGAAGATCTCGACGGTCGCGCCCGGTTCGGCGTCGCCCGAGACCGTGACGGCGGTTGCCGTCAGGATCTGGTCTTCGCCGGGGAACTCGATGACCGGAGCGGCCGGCAGGTCGTTGTCGGCGATGGTGGCCAGGATCGCCGGGACCGAGCCGAACAACGGATCGGACGAGGCGCCGGTGATCGAGCCGCTGTGGATCCCTTCCCGGACCGTGTCGTCAACGGCGGTGACCGTGACGGTCTGCGGCGTCGCGAAGGTCGCGGTGTCGAAGGTCAGCGTCGCCGGGGAGACGCCGAGCTGGTCTCCGGCGTCGAACGTGATCGTGACCGGCGCCGGCGGCGGTGCGCTGAGCGCTACCGTGAACGTGTCGGTCGTGCCGCCTTCGACGACGACCGTGGAGCCGTCCGACTCGATCACCAGCACCGTGCCGGTGTCGTTGTCCTCGATCGTGACCGGCAGGGCCGGTGACAGCGCCGCGTAGGCCGCGTCGGACGAAGACATCGAGTGCGCGAGCAATTCGACGGTCGTTCCTTCGACCGCGATGTCGTCCACGGCAGTCAGGCTGACGGTCTGCGGCGTGATCCAATTCGCCGGCGTGAACGTCAGCGACGCGGGCACGCCGAGCAGTTGCGCGCCGAATGCGGGCGTGACGGTGACGTTCGCCGAGGGACGCAGCGTGAGACGCGCCGAATAGCTCGACGCACCGCCGCCCTCGGCCACCTGCGTCGAGCCGTCCGACGGCGTGAAGGCCACGTCCGCGGGGACGCATTCGCCGTTGCCTGCGAACGAGGTTGCGGTCGGGAACGAGCTGGCAACGGGCGAGGATTCGACCAGAACTTCGGCCGGGTCATCCTCCACGCCTTCGAGCAGATTGCCGCAGAAGAGGCTCGAGGTGACCGTGCGCGGCAATTCCACGCCCAGCGTGGGGCCGTTGACGGTGACGCCGATGTTGATGGCCGCGTCCGAGGCGAACTTGACGGTGTTGCCGGTCACGTCCACCAGCGACGAGCCGTTCACGACGATGCCGCGTTGCGAGCCGAGCAGCGGCGCGTCGGTGGTGACGGGTCCGATGATGTTGCCGGTCACCTTGATGTTGGACGAGCCGACGCCGCCGGCCGGCGATCCGAACAGCGCGTTGATGTCGTCGACGATTCCGATCGCGCCCAGATCCGACTTGAGCGTGGACGGGTCGGCCGCGACGATGATGCCGTTCCCGCCGACGACTCCATCGGACGAGTCCGACACGACGATTCCTCCGCCGGGCATCGGCACGCCGGTCGGGCTCTGGAAGGCGCGCAAGCCGTTGCCGGAGATGTCGAAGCCCTTGGCGCGGACCAGCACGATCGCGGCGCGGCCGCCGGCATTGACGTCGGCGATCGGGTCGACCAGCTCTTCGAGCCGGCCGAGGTTGTTGCTGTGGATCGAGACGTTGCGCAGGTGATAGTTCGGGTCGCCCGAGTGTGCGTGCACGCGGACGGCGTTGATGTTGAACGACGGGAAGTTCGGTGTCAGGAAGCCGACCGCGTTGTTCGCGATCTCGACGCCGTCCACGTTG
Organism: Actinomycetota bacterium; assembly: GCA_036398095.1. Classification (GTDB taxonomy): domain Bacteria; phylum Actinomycetota; class AC-67; order AC-67; family AC-67; genus DASWHR01. The sequence continues at coordinate 17,259 of DASWHR010000014.1, read as the reverse complement.
CCCTGGTTCTTCTGACGCACGTCGATCGCGACGACGTCGCGCGAGGTGCCGTCGGGGATGTCCACCGCGCCGTAGGTGATGTAGTTGCCGAGCACGCGCAGGTTGCGCAGCTCACCGGTGTTGTCGATCCGCGCGTTCTGCCGGCCGGAGGGGCCGTAGTAGATGAACAGCCGGCCGTCGGCGCCGAAGGCGTCCTTGTTGTTGCCGAGCGCCAGGATCGCCGAGTTCATGGCCTCGCCGACGATCCGGTTGCCGGCGTCGGACGGGGTCGTGGTGGCCGCCGCGTCGCCGATGGTGGTGTTCTGGGTGCTCCAGACAACGATGGGGCGGGCGAAACCGATCAGGTTGAGCCCGCGGATGGTGACATTGTCGTTTCCGGGCGCGACCATGAATGCGGTTTGGGTTCCCGCACCCAGGATCGTCGCGTGTGACGGCCCGTCGGACTCGATCGTGACACCGGTCTGGAAAGGCGTTCCCGGCCGGATCAGGACGGCGGTGGTCGTGATCGAGGTGGTGTCTCCGCCGTGCGGCTTCGCGGCGGTGAAATCGCAGACGCCGCCGAGTTGAATCGTGTCGCCGTCGCGGGCCGCGTCAACCGCGCCTTGGACGGCTGCGATGTCGTCGGAGGTCGCGTTGCAATCCACGACCAACGATACGCGCTCGAAGTCGTAGAGCGCGCCCTGGACGTCGATCGTGTCGACGGCGCCTTCGAATCCCGCCCACGACGGGCCCGAGGATCCGGCGGCGATCTTCAGTCCGGCGCCGGCCTGCCCACCGAGCGCGATCGCCGCGGTCGGATGGTTCGCGGCGTAGTTTGCCAGCGTGTCGAGCGGCGGGCCGGGGATGCCGCCGGAGCGCGTCCACCATGCGCCCTGCGCCGCGTTCCAGGTCTGCCAGACGCCGGCGACCACACACGGTCCGGCGCACTGCGACGGCACGGGTCCCGCGCCGGGGACCATGCCGTAGCCGCCGGTCTGCAGGTAGGGCTCGAAGGTCAACACGTCATCGGCGTCGTAGGTGAAGATCTTGTTGCCGTCGAGGTCGACGAACAACTGGAGCGTCGGAGCGAGCGCCGGCGACCCCGAAACCCGGTACGTGGTGTAGGTGAGCGTTCCTATGTCCTTGAGGGGCGTTCCGCCCAGCACGTTGCTCTCGACGAAGACGCGGTCTCCCGCATCCGGTGTGGCGAGCGAGATCGAGCCGAGGCCGCCCGACGGCGGCGTGCCCGGCCCGTCCACGAAGGTGGCCGCGCCGGCTCCTTCGGTGACGATCGACCATCCCGCCATGGCACCGGGCGTGACAATGGTCTTGTGGCTCGCCTGGGCGGGAAAGCCGACGAGGCCGGCAAGGATCGCGAGCGCCAGCAGGGCTCGGATCGGAACGGATCGCGTTGCGCGTGCTTGAGACACCAGAAACTCCCCCTCGTCGTTTGGGGTGACCGGAATGCCGGCGGGACGGCCCCTGGTTCCCGCGGTACCGAAAAGTCCGAATTCTCGGAGAAAAACCTCGCTTGTTAGTTCGCCACACTTGCCCCGAAACCTTCCCGCCCGCGGCCTTTTCCCTTCTTGCCCTGTGCCGCTCGATCCGATCGCCCCGGCGATAGGGTTCCGGCATGCTCAAGGCCTATACACACGTTCCGAGCGGCGGGTGGAGCGAGTTGGCCGATGTGCGTGGCATCAGCGACGCGATCGCCCGCCCGGGCGCGCTGCTCTGGGCCTTCGCGGACATCGCGACGCTCGACCGCCCTGATTTCGACACCATCGCCGAAGAGTTCGGTCTGCACGCGCTCGCGGTCGAAGACGCGCTGAATGCCCGGCAGCGATCCAAGGTCGAGGTCTACGACAACCACCTGTTCGTCGTGGTCCACCAACTCGACGAGATCGCCGGCCAGCTCGAAGCTCGCCAGATCGCCTGCTTCGTGGGCAGCGACTACGTGCTGACCCTGCACGCCGGAGGGCAGCGAGTCGTGGATCGCGCGTTCGCGCGGACGCAGCGGGGCGACCGCGAGGAAGGCCGCGGCCCGTCGTGGATCATGCACGCGCTGGTCGACGTCGTCGTGGACGAGTATCAGGCCATCGCCGACGCGATCGAGTCCGAAGTCGAGGAACTCGAGGAAGGCATGCTCGCGAACCCGCACGCGGGGTCGGGGCAGCAGGTCTACACCATCAAGCAGCGGCTCGCGCGGATGCGCCGCTACGTCATGCCGGGAAGCCGCGCGCTTTCGAGCTTCGTCGAGGCGAGCCGGTCCGATTCGGCGACCGCGCCGACGGCGGCGTACTTTCGCGACGTGCTGGACCACACCCTTCGGATCGGCGATCAGATCCGCAACGTCGAAGACCTGGTCGACGCGATGATGGAGTTTCGCCGCGCCGAGCAGGCCAACGCGCTCAACGAGGTGACCAAGAAGCTGACCGGCTGGGCCGCGATCATCGCGATCCCCACATTGATCGCGAGCGTCTACGGCATGAATTTCGCGCTGTTTCCGCGCGAGGGAAGCAAAACCGGATTCTTCGTCGCGATCGCCGGGATGGCAGCGGCAGCGACGGCGCTCTACGTGTTCTTCAAGCGCCGCCGCTGGCTCTAGACCGGTCGGCTATCCGTTGTCGCGCACCGCGAACCGGATCTGGAACGGGGTCGCGGCCTTGTTCGTCTCGGCCGGGCCGACGCCGAGCGTTTCGGAGTAGGTCGACTCGGGGTTGCTGCCGTCCAGGCTCGCCTCGGTGATGCGAACGGTGAACTCGTCGGAGTTCGCGTCGGCGCCGGCGCGCGCGGTGATCGAGTAGGTGACCATGCGGCGGCTCGAGTCCGGGTCGTAGCGATCCAGCCCGCCGGCGTGATCGTCGTACTGCTGCTTCGCGTTCGCGGTCAGGAACATGTTGCCGCGTTCGACGTCTCCGAAGATGCGCGATTGCATGAACTGCACGACCGCCCACGTCTTGGCGTCCCATTCGACCGACGAGGATCCGTTGAAGGTGCGGTAGGTGGTGGCGGCGGCGGGCATCGGCCGTTCGGCAAAGGTGATCGAGCGAGCCACGCGCTCGCCGGCCTCGCCGTGCTCGGTCCATAGATCCGCAGTCGATGCGTAGACCACGACCCGGAGGGGAACCTTCGCGCAGTCGATGACCCCGCTCGATCCCGGCCAGGTGTAGCCCGGCCAGGTGTAGCAGGGAAGGTCGATCTCGAAGGTGACGGTGTAGGCGCCGCTCTCCGAGGGCGTCTCCCATCGCTTCGCCGGGGAGCCGTTGATCGTGAGCGCTTCCGGATCGCCTTCGGGCTGCGGGATTCCGTCCGAGCCGAATGTCTCGACCGCGAAGGTGTCTTCGCCGACCGTGAGCCCGGGAAGGCCCGGGGGACGGTACTCGGCGTGGCCTTCGAACCATCCGGTCTTCCACGAGTCGGGAACGGTCAGCCAGTAGGCCTGCTCGTCGTAGCGGAGCACGGACCAGCCGGCCGGCAGGCCGGTCGGTGTGAGCGTGGGGGACGGCGTGGTCACGCTCGGGCCCGGCTGGACCGGGGTGCTACCCGAGTCGCGGTTCATCAGGCGTGGCACCACGAAGATGCCGGCGCCGATCAGCGCGAGCGCGGCGACGGAGGAGACCGCGACGCGGATTCGCTGCGCGCGGCGCACGCCGGAGCGGACCCCGTCCCACGCGCCCGGTTCGGGTTCGACATCGGTAGAGCGACGCATGAGAGCCTCCTCGACTCGAGATTCGATATCGCCACGACGATCGGTCATCGCGGCCTCCCTTCCAATTCGATGCTCAAGCGGTTCAGCGCGCGCGAGAGCTGCTTTTTGACGGTGCCGGCGCTCACGGCGAGCGTCGCGGCGATTTGAGCTTCGGTCATGTGCTCGTAGAAGCGGAGCGCGACGACGGCGCGCTGCTGCGCCGGCAGGCGAAGGATCGCAGCCCAGACCTCGTCGCGTTCGACCGGGTCGGGGTCGGAGACGCCTTCGGGGCGCCGGGGGAGCGCCGCGATCGCGGTTCGCTCGGCTCGCAGGCGGCGGAAGCGGGACCGGCCGAGGTTCGCGATTGTGCGCCGGGCATATGTCGGGAAGCCGTCCTGCTCGACGCGACCGCCGGCCTTCCAGATCCGGATGAACGCGTCCTGGACGGCGTCGCGGGCGGCTTCGCGATCGCCGGTGACGAAGTAGGCAAAGCGAAGCAGCGGCTCGTACTCGGCGGCGAACCACTCGCCGAGGCGGTCGAGCCGCTCCGACGAAGGACCGAAGACGGAGATGCTGCTCCTCGCATGATGTTCAATGATGGCGTTCACGCTCGTTATACGCTTTGATGAGACGAAACGTTGACAGCCGCGCTCTCGGACTTTTTCGAGAGGCGGGTGCTCGGCTGGTCGTCCGATTTGTTGGGGAAGAGGACGATTTTTGTATGACAAACTTGGCTGCGCTGCTTGCATGTCCCGCGCGGAGTGGGCGACAGTGCGCTGAATTTCCCTCGGGAATCGACACGGAGGTGCATCGTTGAAGTCGCTTTCATCCGTTCGCCGTCGCCACGCGTTGCCGGCGGCCCTCGTTCTTGTCGCGACCGGGCTGCTTGCCTCGGTTCCGCAGGTGGTCTTCGCCGCCCACGCCGGGCAGACGCTCGACGTCACGCCCGAAACCGGGACCGGGTCCACCGGATTGCCGGCGACGCTCACCGCGACGCTCGGCGTCCCCGCGGTCCTTTCGACGGAAGTCGACTTCGAACTGGAGGGCGGGCCCAACGATAGCGACGGCGTCACGCCGGCGACGCCCGACTTCTCGTGCACGGTGGCGGTCACGCTCACCTCGTGCACGACCCAATACACGCCCGCCTTCGCCAACGTCGATGTGATCCGCGCGTGGATCCATCACGCGGGTGCAGATCGCACAACCGAGGCCGACGCGGCCGAAGGCATCAACGAGATTCTGGTTCCCGGCGATGTCGCCGAGCCCGATACCACGGACGTCGTGGCGGTCGTGGTTGGGAGTGGCGGCGGCGGCGGCGGGACGCAGGTGCTGGACTGCGACGACGAGTTGCCTGCCGGCGCCGGTGACGATGTCGAGACCGCGCCCACGACCGGCGCCGAGTCCGCCACGCACGTCACCTACACCTGCAAGGTCACGGTGACGGGGACCGGCGTCGCCGGCGTCTCCGTCGATGCCGAGAACCTGACGGCCGCGGTCAACGACGCCGATGCCGGCAAGGTCGCTCCTCCCGACTACGGTTGCGTCACCGACGCGCAAGGAAACTGCACGTTCGACGTTCCGGTGCAGCCCGGAACGCTGGAAGACGGAACCGCCCACATCTGCGCCTGGATCGACTCGGACAACGACGATGAGGTCGATGACGCCACAGCCGCCGACGGGGGCGGCTGCGGCGAGGTCGTCGACGCTCCAGAGAACGACGACGGCACCGACGTGATGCAGGTCACATGGCAGGATCGTGTCGTCACCACGATCGACATCCTCAACGAAGACGATGCTCGCGTGCTTCCCGACGAAAGCACCCACACCGTGAACCTGAAGGCGTCCGACCAGTTCGCCGACGGGATCGGCGGCGTCAACATCGACGTGTACATCGTCGGCGGACCCAACGCGCAGAGCGGCACGACCGTGAACAAGGAATGCGTCTCCGCCTCGGACGGGACTTGCTCGATCGTGTACACCTCGGGCGGCAGCAACGGCATCGACAAGTTCTGCGCCTGGCGCGATACCGGCACGCCCGACTTCTACGCACCGGCCGGACCCGTCGGTGACGGCGGGGCCTGCGCGACGGAGCCGGAAGCCCCCGATGAGGACGGCGGCGATGCGCTGACCGACCGCGGCCAGGTCACCTGGACCGGCGGGACATCGGTCGCCACGCAGTTGGAGGTCACGCCCGAGACCCCGCCGGGTGGAAACCTGGCTCCCGGAACCGAGTACTCGCTCACCGCCGAGGTTCTCGACGAAAACCTGCAGCCGATGGAAGGCATCGTCGTAGACTTCGAGCTGATCGGTGCCGGCGATCCCGATTCCGGGGACTCACCCGCATCCCCCGATCGTCAATGCACGACGGTCGCGAACGGACGCTGTTCGCTGGCCGGCACGCCGGGTGCGATCGGATCGTCGACAACGTTCACCAGCAACGTCAACGGCACCACCACGATTCGCGGCTGGGTCGACGGGATGGTCGCCGACCTCACCGAAGGACCCGACGCCGGCGATCCGCCGGCCGAGCCTGCGGGCGGCACAAACGTTCCCGGAAGCACCGTCGAGCCCGACACGACCGACGTCGTGCTGGCGAAGTGGGGCCGAAGCACGACGGCGATCGCCGCGTCGATCGCGCCGACCGTGGGCGTCTACGGCATCGATCCGGCGCTGACCGGAACGCTCACCGCCGAGGGCGCACCGCTGTCGGGCAGGACTGTCACGATCAAGCGGCGCGTCGTGGGCTCGAGCACCTTCATCCTGCTGGGCTCGACGCAGACGGCGGCCGATGGGACGTTCCAGTTCTCCGAGACGAACCCGAGCGCATCATCGGACTATCTGGCGAGCTATTCCGGCGACGCCGACAACCTGCCGTCCGACAGCGCGCTGCTGCGCGTGGGCATTCGGCCGGGTGTGATCTTCAACTCGTCGGCCGCCTCGCTTCCCAAGGGCGTGAACGTGCAACTGTCCGGTGCGGTCATCCCGGGGCACCCCGGCAAGAAGGTCTGGCTGCAGCGCCTCGACGGCCCGACCGGCGAATGGAAGTTCGTTCAGCAGATCATTCTGGACGGCAACTCGAAGTATCAGTTCCTGTTCAAGAGCAACGGCAACTTCTGTCTGCTGTTCCGGATCGCGTATCCGACGCAGGACACCGACCATCTGTGGAACATCAGCAGGAACCAGCGCGTCTGCTGGTCGTAGCGAGCCGAAAGACCGCGAAGGCCGGCGAACGATCGCCGGCCTTCGCGTTGTCGTTCACGGTGCTATTCGGCGGCGGGGATCTCGTCGTCGCCGTGCGCGTCGTCGCCGTACGCGCCGACGCCGTGCGGCGCTTCCTCGGGCGGCAGTGTCGCTTCCTTCTTGCGAAGGATGACGCCGTCGTAGAGCGCGGCCGCCACGATGCCGCCGGCAACCGGCCCGATCCAGTACACCCACCACCCCTTCGTCGTCCACGACAGCAACATCGGGCCGAAGTGGCGAGCGGGGTTCATGGCGGCACCGGTGAACGGGCCGCCCATCATGACGCCCATCACGATCACGAATCCGATCGCCAGGCCGGCGGTCTTGCCCGACGATCCCTCCGGATCGACCGCCGCGCCGAACACGACCCACACCAGGAAGAACGTCAGGATCGCTTCGATCAGCACCGCCTGGCCGTTGGAGATGCCGGTCACGACCTGCGGGGTTCCGAGCGCGAGCTGCGGCTGATCCCACAAGCCCTTGGGAAGCGCCAGGCGAAGCAGCAACGCGCCGGCGCTTGCGCCGGCCAGTTGCGCGGCGATGTAGCCGACCGCATCCGAGGACTTGATCTTTTGCGCGATCCACACGCCGATCGTCACCGCCGGATTGAAGTGCCCGCCCGACACGTGACCGAGCGCCGAGACCATCGTCGCGACCGCCAGGCCGTACGCGAGCGCGTAGGTGACCAGGCCGGCTCCTTGCGGCACGACGCTGGCCGCCAGGAACGACCCGGCGCCGATGAAGATCAAGGTCAGCGTCCCGACGAACTCGGAGACGAGTTTTTGGGGCATGCTCTTTTCCATGAGGCTCCTTTCCTTCCTTCAGAAGGATCCTTCCTTCCCGAAGAAAGAAGGCCGCACCTTCCCTATGCGGCCGGTCTCGCGAAGTCAAGGACCGCCGTCGCGGGGCGCTTCGTTTCCTGGCCCACCGACGATGTGACGCGCCGCAGCGCCGCCCGTAGGATTTGCCCGCCATGAGGGTGCTTACCGTCTCCGAGATGCCGTCGCAGCACCGGTTCGTCGCCGGTGCGCTCGGCCCGGTCTACGAGTTCGCCCGGGCGATGAACGGCCGCGACGCGCTCGCCATGGCCGAGGCGAGCGACTTCGATTTGGTGATCGCCGACGAGACCACCGTGCCGTTCGGCGCGTTCGGCTTGTCGCGCGAGCTCAAGATGATGATCGACCCGCCGGCCGTGATCGTTCTGCTCGAGCGGCCGGACGACCGGTGGCTGGCCCGATGGTCGGGCGCCGATCGATGGCTGGTGCGTCCGATCGACTCGTTCGCGCTCGCCGACGCGGCGAAGGCGCTTATTCATCCGAGCGCATCGATATCAAGGAGGACCGATTGAAGATCAAGGGACGTTGCACCGTTTGCGCGCGCGACATTCCCGCCGACCTGGTGGTCGCGGGCGAGACCGCCGGCCGTTGCCCATTCTGCGGAACGCCGATGGACGCCGACTACAGCGGCAACTTCCTCAGCGCGCTGTCGAACGTGCAACGCGCCGGCAGCATGCTCGAAGCTGCGCTCGATCAGCTCAGCTCGCTCGGACCGACCTTCGATCTGGACGAGAACTCGCTGCTCGATCCGCTTCGCGCGGCGATCGTGCAGCGCAGCAAGATCATCGACGCTCGCAAGAGCGCCTAGACCCGATCATGGCTTCACCGGAGCGCACGATCGCCGCGCTGGCCGAGGCCGTGATCCCATCGCCGCCCGACGATGCGACGGCCGGCGCCGGCGACGTCGCGGCGGAGCGGTTCGTCCTTCATTATTTGACGTTTCTCGGACCGGAATTGCCGGTGGTGCTTGCCGCGGCGCTCGACGGCGTCGCGGCCGCACGGCAAGGCGTCGCGTTCGAAGCGGGACGCTTCGAGGCGATGGAGCCAGATGATCGGCTCCATACGCTGCGAATGCTGGGCGAGCACGAGCATTCCGATCTGCGCGACCTTGCGGAGCTGGCGCTGGTGTTGATCACGGCCGCGTACTACGGCGAGTGGACCGGCCAGGACGCGGCCGGCGCGCTCACCGGCACGCCGGTCGGCTGGGACTTGACCGGCTACGGCGGACCGGCGGGCGCCGTCCCCGGCTTGCTCGCCTGATGCCCGGATACAACATTCCCGACGTGCTCGTCGTCGGCATGGGCGGCGGGGGAGCGGTCGTCGCCAAGGAACTGGCCGAGCAAGGGCTGGGCGTCGTGGCGCTCGAGGCCGGCGCGTGGCTGGAACCGGCCCGCGATTTCGCCGGGCTCGAGTGGGAGATGATGGGTCAGATCGACTCGGTGTTCCGCTGGGGTCCGATCGACCGGACGCGTCCCCCGTGGCCGCGGGTGCGCGACGGGCTGGGCTTTGCGATCCAGACCGCGGGCGTCGGCGGGAATACGCTGCACTATGGCGGCAACTCGCCGCGCGCCTATCCCGCAGCCGTGCAGATGAACTGGCCGATCGACTACGGCGAACTGATCCCGTTCTATGAAAAGGTCGAGGCGACGTTGCCGGTCGTCGTCCCCGACGTGATCGCGCCGAAAGACGCGGCATTCATCGAGGGATGCGAACGGGCCGGGCTTTCGCACGTCCCCGGACCCGACGTGTTCGGCGCCGGCTGGCGCATCCAGCCGAACGCGATCTTGCCGGTCGCCTCGAAGCATTCGGCTCGCGACGGATGCACGCAGTGCGGCGGCTGCCTGGTCGGATGCCGGAACCCGGACGGGGCGCGCGCCGACCGGACCGCCAAGCGGGGAACGAACGCGTCCTACGCGCCCGCGGCGCTTGCGACCGGCAACTGCGAGATCCGCACGGGATGCTTCGCCACGCGCGTTCTGGTCGAAGAGCGCGCCGGGCGCGTCCGCGTCCGCGGTGTCCGCTACCGCGACGCGAACGGAAAAGTCTTCGAACAAGACGCCGAAGTGGTCGTGTTGGCCGGCGGCGCCGTCGAGACGCCGCGACTGTGGCTGGCGAGCGGCCTGCCCGGCAGCGAACACGTCGGCCGCGGGCTCACCACGCATTGGTTCGACTACGTCGTGGGGATCTTCCCGCGCGAGGTCGGTCCCGATCTGGGGCAGACGTCGATGGCCCGCGCCGACTTTCCCGGCGACGGATTTCTTGAGTCGCAGGGCGCGGGGCCGCTGATGATGGCGTTGCTTGCCTACGGCGGCGGATGGCCGCGCCCGTCCACCGGCCCGTGGGCGACGCGAGGCAAGGTGCTCGGCTCGGATCTGAAGCGGCGCATGGAGGCCTACCGGCATACCTTGATGATCGTGTGCAGCGTGGACGACGACGCCTCGCCGGACTCGGCGGTGACGCTTTCACCAGATGTGCGTGACGAGCACAATCCGGCGCCGGCGATTCGCTATCGCGCCACGCCCGAGACCGCCGCGCGCCGCGATCGCCTTGCGCGGCGTGCAGCCGAGATATTGATCGCCGCCGGCGCAATTCCCGAATCCATCCACCGCGCCGACGCGCCGCCGTCGCTGGTCCATCAGATGGGCACGATGCGAATGGCCGCCGCGCCGGCCGACGGGGTTGTGGACGATGCGTGCGAGGCGCATGCAGCCGACGGACTGTTCATCGCCGACGCGAGCGTGCTGCCCAACGGCCTCGGCGGAGCGAATCCGACGCTGACCATCCAAGCGGTCGCGACGCGGACGGCCGGCAAGATCGCCGATCGTTACTTCGGGACGCTGCAAAAACGGGCCGGGCGGCCATGAGATATCCGCCATGAGAAACGGAATCCTGACGGGCACGTCGTCGTGGACCGACCCGACGCTGCTCAAGTCCGGCTGGTATCCGCCACAGGCGAAGACGGCCGAGCAGCGCCTCGTCCACTACGCCTCGCAGTTTCCGATCGTCGAAGTGGATGCGACCTACTACGCGATGCCGGCCGAGCGGACGGCCGCGTTGTGGGTCGAGCGCACGCCGACGCATTTCGTTTTCGACGTGAAGGCCTTCGCGCTGTTCACCCACCATCCGGCGAACGTGCGCGGCCTGCCGAAGGACCTGCGCGAAGGACTGCCGCCGACCCGTTCGAAGGTGTATCTGAAGAACCTCGGGCCCGAGGTGGTCGATGCGGCCTGGGAGCGGTTTCGGTCCGCGCTGATGCCGCTGCACTCGGCCGGCAAGCTGGGCGCGGTCTTCTTCCAGTTTCCCGAATGGTTCGCGCCGTCGATTCCGAACAAGGACTACCTGGCGACGCTGCGCGCGCGGCTGCCCGACTACGACATCGCCGTCGAATTCCGCCGCAACACGTGGATGAGCACGCCCGAAGGAGCCGGCAAGACGCTTTCGTATTTGAAAGAGCTCGGCTACGCCTACGTCTGCGTGGACATGCCGCAGGGATTCGACTCGTCGCTGCCTCCGATCGCGGCCGCGACGTCCTCGACGCTGGCCGTCGTGCGATTCCACGGCCGGAACCGTGCGACCTGGAAGCGGCGCGGCCTGACCAGCGCGGAGCGCTTCGACTATCTCTACCGGGAGGCCGAGCTTCAGGAATGGAAGCCGAAACTGGCGGAATTGGCCGGCGAAGCGCGCGAGGTTCATGCGCTGTTCAACAACTGCTACGCCGACAAGGGCGTGCGCAACGCAAAGCAGATGGCCGATCTTCTGGCGCGGTGAATCACGCTTCGAGCTTGTCGATGTTGGGCCGCTCGGACTCGTCCACCTCGGCGGTGGCGAACCACGCCTCGAGGATCTGGCGTGCGAGCGGCTCGCCGGTGAGGAGCAGCGACATCGCCAAGACGTTCGCGTCGTTCCAACGCCGCGCGCCGCGCGCCTGCGCAGCGTCGGTGCACAATGCGGCGCGAACGCCCGGCACCTTGTTGGCCGCGATCGACACCCCGGTCCCGGTGTGGCACAGCACGATGCCCTGATCGGCGTCGCCTTTCGCGACCGCTTCGGCGACGCCGCGCCCGACGTCGGCCCACTGCTCGGTGCGGCCGCCGGCCGGGCCGAGCACAATCACGACCTCGTGACCGCGCGCCTTGACGTCGGCGATCAGCGCGTCGGTGAGCGCGCTTCGATCGTCGGCTCCCATCGCAATCCTCATCTCGCCTTCGAGGATACCCGGACGCGCCGCGGAATGACCGTGCCGCGGTGATACTCTGGCGCAAAGCGTGGACAGCGATGTTCCGCCGGTTCGAAGGAGAGCTTGATGAAGGGCGCACGGATCGCGGCGATGGCCGCCGGGACGATCAACGTCGTCACGGGACTCTACGCGTTCTTCGCTCCCGAGGCGTTCTTTCGAAGGGCGCCGTACCCGCCTTACAACGAGCATTTCATTCACGATATCGGCGCGTTCTTGGTCGGGCTCGGCGTGGTGCTGCTGCTGGCCGCGTGGTTTTCCTCGGCGCTGTTTGTCGCGCTGGCCGGCGTCGCCGCCGGAACGTGGCTCCACTTCGCGGCGCATCTGATGGACCGCGACCAGGTGGGAGGGGCGTGGCGGGACGTGCTTTTTACGGGCGTGCTCGGCGCCGTGCTCACCGCCGGCGCCCTGGCTGTGAAACCGGCCCGGCCTCTCGGGATCGCGAAACGTTCGCAGTGACCCGCGTTGCGCTCGTCTGATCCGGCGACGATTCGCATGCCTCAAGTGTAGGCTTGCCGTCATGACCGAGCTTGCATGGCCCGACGTGCTGGCGCGGCTCCTGCGCCGCGAAGACCTCGATGAGGCGACCGCAGCCGCCGCTATGCGCTCGATCATGGACGGCTCGGCGACGCCGGCGCAGACGGCCGGCTTTCTGATGGCGCTGCGCGCCAAAGGCGAGACAGTCGGCGAGATCACCGGACTGGCTCGCACGATGCGCGCGCTGTCCTTCAAGGTCGAAATCGCCGGGCCGCTGATCGACACGTGCGGGACCGGCGGCGATCGCGCCGGCACGGTCAACATCTCCACCATGGCCGCGCTGGTCGTCGCCGGCGCGGGCGGGCGCGTCGCCAAGCACGGAAACCGCGCGGCCTCTTCCCGCTGCGGCAGCGCCGACCTGCTGGAGGGGCTCGGCGTGGCGATCGACGTGGGACCGCTCGACGTTGCGACGTGCATCGAGGAGGCGGGGATCGGATTCTGCTTCGCGCCGGTCTTCCATCCGGCGATGCGCCACGCGGCCGTGCCTCGTCGCGAACTCGGCGTGCCGACCGTGTTCAACTTCTTGGGGCCGCTGACGAATCCGGCCGGCGCGACGCGCCAGACCGTCGGCGTGAGTGACACCGCGATGGCGCCGAAGGTCGCGGAGGCGCTGCGGCGGCTCGGCACCGAACGCGCGATGGTCTTCCGCGGTGACGACGGCCTCGACGAGCTGACCACGACGACGACCTCGACCGTCTGGGACGTCGATGCGGCCGGTGTGAGCGAGCGACGCTTCGATCCGGACGCCGAGTATTCGATCCCGCGAGCGATCGCAGCCGACCTTGCCGGTGCCGATGTCGAAACCAACGTCAAGATCTGCCTGGCCGTCCTGGACGGCGAACCGGGTCCGGTCCGCGACGCGGTCGTGCTCAACGCGGCCGCCGCCTTGACCGTCGGCGGGATCGCCGCGACGTTCGGCGATGCGCTCGGTGCCGCGCGGGAAGCGCTCGATGCCGGACGGGCGCGCGGCGCGCTGGACCGGATGCGCGACGTGTCGCGGCGGCTGAAGGGATAACCGTGCCGGCCTGCGCCGCGTGCCGAGGCGCGAACCCCGACGGGATGCGCTTTTGCGGCCACTGCGGTGCATCGCTCGGCGACGATGTCGCCGCGCCGCAGGACGCGATTCGCAAGATGGTCTCGCGGCAGGTCGCCGAGCGGCTCGCGGCGGGCGGCGAGATCTCCGACGAATGGCGACTGGTCACGACCGTGTTCGCCGACATCTCCGGCTACGTCGCGCTCGGCGAGCGCCTCGATCCCGAGTCATATGCGGAGGCAACCAGCCCGATCGTGTCGCTCATGACCAGCGTTGCCGAACGATACGACGCGCACGTCGCCAAGTTCGCCGGGGATGCGTTGCTGTGCATGTTCGGGGCGCCGGTGGTGCGCGAAGACGACGCCGACCGGGCGCTGCTGGCCGCTTTGGAGATGCGCGCCGAGCTGAACGCGCTCCGTCCCTCGCTCCCCGAGTCCGCACGCGCCCTTGAACTGCACATCGGCGTCAACACCGGCCGGGTCGTAGCTGCGATTCTCGGCGATGCGACTCGAGCGGACTACAACGTGATGGGCGACGCGGTGAACTCGGCGCAACGTTTGGAGTCGGCGGCGCCGGGCGGCGATATCTACGCCGGCGATGCGACCGTCCGCTTGACCCGCGACCGATTCGAATTCGAGCGCGTGGGCGAATTGACGGTGAAGGGCAAGCGCGAGCCGATCGGCGCGTGGCGCCTGATCGGACGACGCCGAATCGTTGCGCGCCGTGCCGGCGCGCCGCTGGTCGGCCGGGAACGCGAGGTCGCGTTGATCGCCGGCGCCTATTCGCGGCTGCTCGCCGGGCGCGGCGCCGTCGTGTGCGTCACCGGAGAAGCCGGCGTGGGAAAATCGCGCCTGTGCGAGGACGCCGCGTCGCGGGTGCGGCCGCGCGGCGTGCGCGCCTTGTCGGCGCGGTTCGCAAGCGCCGGGGCGCTTGCCTACGGCCCCTATCGCGATCTGGTCCGAACCATCGCCGGCATCGAAGCCGGCGATCCGCCGGCGCGGGCCGCCCGAGCGTTGCAGCGCACCTGCGCGTCGCTCGGCGTGGAATCGGCCGAGCCGTTCCTCGCGCGCGTTGCCGGTCTGCCCGGCGAGTTCGGGTCGCGCGATCCGGAAGCGGTTCGCCGCGGCATCCACGAGGCGTTCGCGGCGCTCATCCGGGCGCTCGTCGCCTCCGCGCCGCTGGCGATCACGATCGAAGATTTTCATTGGGCCGACGAGTCCTCGGAGGCGCTCACCGAGGCGATCGCGGCGCTGGCGTCCGCGCATCCGGTTGCGCTGCTCGTGACCGGCCGTCGCGAGGCGGCCGCGACGCTCGACCGCGTCGCCCGCGCCGCTCCCGCCGATGGGCAATTGACGATCGCGCTCGATCCGCTCGGCGACGCCGAGATCGGCGTGGTCGTCGATCACATGCTGGGCGGTGCGGCGCCGGCCGGCCTGGCCCGCATCGTCGGCGAGCGTGCGTCGGGCAACCCCTTCTTCGTCGAAGAGATCGTCCGGTCGCTGCTGGACGCGGGGACGCTTCGGCGCCGCGACGGCCGCTGGAGCGTGGACGCCGGATGGGACGTCGCCGCGGTGCCGCCGACCGTGGAGGGCGTGCTTGCAGCGCGACTGGACCGGCTCGCGCCCGAGGTAGCCGCGGTTGCGCAGATCGCAGCGGTCGCCGGCCGCCGCGTCCGGATCCGGCTGCTTCGCGAAGTGCTCGGTCCCGGACTGGATCTGGATGCGGCCGTTGCGTCCCTCGTCGAAGCCGGATTGATCGACCGCGCCGACGCCGAAGCCGAGCCCTCGATCGCGTTCCACCATGCGCTTGCGGCCGACGTCGCCTACGAGCGGCTGCTCCGCCGCCGCCGCACCGAACTCCACCGCCTGATCGCCGACGCGGCCGAACGTCTTTACGGAGATGGCGACGACGTGGTCGAGCTGCTCGCCCGTCACCGGTACCTGGGCGGCGCGGGAGCGGGCGCGCTCGATCTGCTGGTGCGCGCCGGCGAGCGCGCGCGGCGCCTCTACGCAAACGATGCGGCGCTCGCGCATTTCGAGCGCGCGCTGGAAGTCGCGCCGGAGCCGGGGCGGCCGGAAATCGCGCTCGCCGTCGCCGACCTATGCGAGCTTCGTGGAGACTACGATCGCGCCCTCGCCGAATACGAACACGTTCGCGACGCGACCGGGGACGTGCGCGCGTGGCGCGGCATCGCCGCAACGATGCGAAAGCGCGGCGACTACGACGCGACCATCGCGATGATCGATGCGGCGTTGGAGGCCGGGGCCGCCGACGAAGCGTCGCTTCGCTTGGAGCACGGCTGGACGCTGTCGGTCGCCGGCCGCTATCGCGATGCGATCGCGTCGCTGCGCGCCGGCCTGGACGCCGCGGCCGCGCGTCGCGACGACGTCACCGCCACCCTGCTGCTCGAGCTCGCCCGCGCCGAGACCGTCGAGCGCGATCTTGACGTCGCGCTGGCGCACGGGGAATCGGCTCGCCGGATCTTCGCCGAGCGAGGCGACGAACGCGGGCTGGCCAGCAGTATCCGGATTGTCGCGGCAGCGCTGCATCGCCTCGGCAGGCTGGATGAAGCCGCCGCCGCGCTGGAGGAGGGTCTGTCGCTGGCCGAGCGGACCGGCGACGTCGAAGAGCTCGGCGCGTGTCTGATCAACCTCGGGATGGTCGAGCTGGAACGTGATCGAATCGAGGATGCCATCGAATGCGACCGGCGGGCCATCGCCGAGTTCGAGCGCATCGGCCATGCGAGCGGCCGCGCCATCGGCTACGGCAATCTGGCCGAGAAGCTGCTCCGCTCCGGCGATCTGGACGAGGCGGCGCACTGGTGCGACCGGGCGCTGGCGCACGCACGGGCGATCGGGCACCAGCCCACGATCGCCGACGCGACGCGCACGCGTGCGCTGATCGCGCTGCAACGCGGCGATGTGGCCGAAGCGCGCGTGGTGGCGGAGGAAGCGGCGCGCGTCTACGACGCCATGGGAGTCCCGGCTGAAGCGGCCGAGGCCCGCCGGATCGGCCACCCCACCGGCTCCTGACGTCGGTCGATGATGTCGAGACCTAGGTTGCGCGCTTGCGCAGCGCGTCCATGTCGAGCACGGTGATCACCTTTCGGGCGGTGTCGATCACGTCTCGTTCGCGCAGCGCGCGCAGCGCTTTGCTGACCGCCTCGCGGCTGGATCCGGTCCAGCCGGCGATCTCCTCTTGGGAGAGCGGGAGCGCGATCTTGACGTCGCCGTCGGCTCCGGCCTCGCCGAAGCGTTCGGCAAGCTCGAGCAGGCGACGCGCGACGCGGCCGACCGAGTCGTAGGCGCCGAACTCGATGCGCTTGCGGTCGGCGTCGCGCAGCCGGCCCGAGACGATCTCGAGTAACGCGAACGAAGCCGCCGCGTGCGCCGAGAGATACTGCTTGAACGCATCGGCGGGCACGACCGTCGCGCGCACGTCCTCCAGCGCCGACGCGGTCGCCGACAACGGCTCGCCGTCGAGCACCGACAGCTCGCCGAGCAGGTCGCCGGCAACGCGCACCGCAAGCACGATCTCGCGGCCGTCTTCGGTGAACGAGGAGATCTTCACGCGGCCGTCCTCGATCAGGATTACGTTCGCGGAGCGGTCGCCTTCCAGCAGCATCGTGGTCCCGGCCGGATAGCGTCGCGACCGGCCGGCGTCGCGGAGCGCCCCGAGGTCTGCGGGAGAAAGGACGCCGGCGAACCCGCCC
>DASWHR010000013.1:0-5041 GCA_036398095.1 Actinomycetota bacterium | reverse complement strand
GCGAACCGGCCGCGCTTGTTAGGCTGCGCAGCCCATGGATCTGTGTCTGATGCAGGTGCACGCGCACCCCGACGACGAAGCATCGAAGGCAGCGGCGACCGCGGCCCGCTACGCGGACGAAGGCGTTCGCACGGTCTTGGTCACCTGTACCGGTGGCGAGGCCGGTGACATCTTGAACCCGGCGATGGACACGCCCGAGGTCCGCGCGGACCTGGCGGCCGTTCGCCTGCGCGAGCTCGACCAGTCGGTCTCGGCGCTGAAGTACGCGAAGCTGTATCTGCTCGGCTACCGGGACAGCGGCATGCCCGACGGCGAGGCGAACCACCACCCGCGCGCCTTCTGGAATGCGCCCCTGGATGAGTCCACCGGCAGGCTCGTTCGAATCATCCGCACCGAGCGTCCGCAGGTGATCGTCGGCTATAGCGACGACCAAGAGGGCTATCCGCATCCTGATCATTTGCGCGTCCACGACATCGCGCTCGCTGCATTCGACGCGGCCGGTGACCCGGCGCGCTATCCGGAGGCCGGCGAGCCGTGGCAGCCGCTCAAGCTCTACTACTGCGGCTTTACAATGCGCGCGCTGAAGGCGGCGCACGCCGCGCTGGTCGCCTCCGGCCGCAACAGCCCGTACGAGGAGTGGCTCGCCACGCGCAAGGACACCGATCATCGCTTCACCACGCGCATCGACGTCGGTGATTTTCTGGAAGCCCGCGCGCAGGCGCTGGCCGCGCACGCGACCCAGTGTCCGCCCGACTCGTTCTGGTTCGCGCTTGCGCCCGAGGAGATGCGCGAGATCTACCCGTGGGACGAATTCATCCGCGCGCGATCGCGAGTCGCGACATCCGAAGGCCAGATCGAGACGGACCTGTTCGCAGGGATCCGTTAGTGTTTCGCTGAGAGGGGGGAGCGATGGGAATCGCAGAGTTGTTCGGCATTGAAGGAAAGGTCGCGCTTGTCACCGGCGGTTCGCGCGGCATCGGGTTGATGATCGCGCGCGGCTTCGTTGAAGCCGGGGCGAAGGTCTACATCTCCTCGCGCAAGGCGCAGGCGTGTGACGAGGCCGCCGCCGAGCTGGCGAAGATCGGCGAATGCGTCGCGATCCCGGCCGACCTGTCCACGGAAGCCGGCTGCGTTGCGCTGGCAGGGCAGATTGCCGAGCGTGAGTCGTCGCTGCACGTCCTGATCAACAATGCCGGCGCGACCTGGGGAGCGCCGATCGCCGACTATCCCGACGCGGCCTGGGACAAGGTCATGGCCACGAACGTGAAAGCCCCGTTCTTTCTGACTCGATTACTGCTGCCGCAGCTTCGCAAGGCCGCCACGGCCGACGACCCGGCGCGCGTGATCATGATCGGATCGATCGACGGGATCCGCATCAGCGAGTTCGAGCACTACGCCTACCCGGCGTCGAAGGCCGCGATCCACATGCTGGCCCGCGACTTGGCGCACAAGCTGGTCGGCGAGCACATCACCGTCAACGCGATCGCCCCCGGGCTGTTCCCGTCGAAGATGACTAACTTCCTGTTCGAATCCGAGCACGCCGGCGATGCAATCGCGAAGATGGTTCCGATGGGTCGGGCCGGCCGGCCCGACGATATGGCCGGGATCGCCATCTTTCTGTCGTCGCGCGCCGGGTCGTACCTGACCGGGGCGGTCATCCCGGTGGACGGGGGAGTTTCGACGCACGGATAGCAGGAAGCCCGCCCGTGGGCGGCGAATAGTCCGGGTTGCCCGTCACGAGCGGGCCCTGAGCGAGACGGGGGAGACGACCGTGTTGACGAAGATCATCGGCATCCTTGCCGCGCTGTCGCTGATGGCGCCGATGAGCGGCCGGGCGGTGGACGTTCCGGCCGGCTCGACGTCGCCGAACGTGCGACACATCAAGCACCTGCAGGTCGGGACGGGCGTCGGCGGCGTCTTCGTCGGCAAGCACTACTACCTCAGTGCCGCGCGTTCCGGATTCTTCCTTCCCGGCGGCCCCGGCACCGGCGGGATCATCGCCTTCGACACGACCAACCCGCGCAATCCGATCCCCGTCGGAATGCTGCCGCTGCCGCACACGCAGAACGAAGACGTCGAGGTTTCCGAGAAGCGCAACCTGCTGCTGGTCGTGCAGGATCGCCGCAAGTCGGTAAGCCAGGTCGCGACTTCGCCGATCATCGGCGGGATCCTGTACGTGATCGACATCTCGAATCGCTCCCAGCCGGTGCTCACGTCGACGTTGCAGCTTCCCGCCGAAGTTGCCAAAACGTCCGAGGGAGTCCCGCTCGGCGGCCCGGGACACACCGCGTCGTGCATCGCGGACTGCAACTTTGCGTGGATCTCCGGCTCGCGGGACCGCGCGGTGCACGTGGTTGATCTGCGCGACTTGGCCGCGCCGGCGCTCCTGGGTGTGATTCCGACGCCGGCCGGCGCCGACAACACCGGCTACGGCGCACCCGGCGTCGTCCACGACGTCCACGTCGATCGTTTTGGCTCGGTGTTGGTGGCAGGCTCGGGGGGAACGGCGATGTACGAACTTACCGCGGACCCGCTCAAGCCCCGGCTCATCGCCTCCGTGCGTCCGTCCGACAACGACCGGCTCAACGGATTGATCCACCACGGCGCGTTGCGCTACTCGGCGGATCTGGTTCTGGTCGGCGAAGAGGACTACGGCGATTCGGCGTGCGGCAACTCCGACCCGACCAATCAGGACGGTTCGTTGCAGATCTGGCGGATCGACCGAGCGGCGAAAGTCTTGCGTCCGGTGTCTACCTGGGATGTGACGCTGGCCGACGATCTTTCGAAGGCGCTCGCCGACAGCGTCGGGTTGACCTGCTCATCGCACTGGTTCGACGTCAACCGTCATTCGGTCGTCGCCGACGCCTGGTACGAGATGGGCGTTCGCTTCCTCGACATCCGCTCGCCGGCGACGATCCGCCAGGTCGGCTACTTCGTCGGCACCAACAGCGCCGCCTCGCAAGCCCGGTTCCATCCGGGCGATTCGTCCGTGGTCTACGTCGCCGACTACAACCGCGGCTTGGATGTCATCGAAATCGCCAACGGGGGCCACGGGGCCGCGACGATCTCGGTCCCG
Organism: Actinomycetota bacterium; assembly: GCA_036398095.1. Taxonomy (GTDB): domain Bacteria; phylum Actinomycetota; class AC-67; order AC-67; family AC-67; genus DASWHR01. Next base: position 1,965 of record DASWHR010000013.1, on the reverse strand, counting down.
CCGGCTGCGCTGCTCGCCGCGCACCAAGGCATTCGCTTCGGGCTCGCCCCCGACCCCGAATGGGGATACGCCTGCCGGCAAACGCCCGGAATCTAGGACAAAGGCACCGGTTCGACCGGCGCGCCGTAGTCCAAAAGGACTACGGCGCTTTGGTGCCCAGTTCGTGCATCATCGTGCCGATAACCAAACGGAGGGGCACGATGACCGATACCGGAACGTCACACCCGACGATCAGGCGCGAGGCGCGCTTGGTCGGGCTCGACCGTGACGCGCTGCCGACCCTCGAAGCGGTCGAACGCCGTCGAACGCATTTGTGGATCGCGACCGTGATCATGCTCGCCGCCCTCGCCGCCGCGACGGTGATCGCGACTCTGTGGGATCAAAGCGTTCCTCTTCTGAGCCCGCGCGTTCTTCGCTTCGCGGTGCTCGGGCTGACGGTTGGGTTTTGCGCGTACGCCATGGAGAAGGAGATGCATTTTCGGCGCCTCTCCAAGCTCCTGGTCGATGAGCGTGTGTTGAGCGCGTCGTTGGCCGGCCGCGTGCGAGAGTTGTCGTCGCTGCTGGACGCGGGCCGCGCGATGAACTCGGTCCTCGAGCTGGAAGCCGTTTTGGATGTCATCTTGGGAAGTTCGATCGATCTGCTCGACGGCGCCGACGGTTCGATCATGCTGCTCGACGAGAGTTACGGAACCCTGCACGCCGTCGCCGTCCGAGGACGCGACGGTGTTGCGGGAGCGGTTGTGCGGGTCGGCGAGGGGATCGCCGGCGGTGTCGCTCAGCGACGAGAACCCATGCTTATCCAAGGCCGTGTGGCGCGGTCCGACGACGACGGTTCCGCGCGGCCCGACAGCGCGATGTCGGTCCCGCTGGTCAGCCGCGAAATGTTGCTCGGCGTGCTCAACATCAACGCCGGGCCCGAGCGCGTCTTCACCGAATACGACCTGCGCGCCCTGAGCTTGTTCGCCGAGCAAGCCGCGGCGGCGGTCGCGAACTCGCGTCTGTACGAAGCGCAGCGCGATTCGCTCGCCGAGGCGCAGGAACTGGATCACCTCAAGAGCGAGCTTTTCACGTCGCTGAGCCACGAATTGCGCACGCCGCTCACGTCGATCCTCGGCTCGGCTGTGACGTTGCGGCGCCCAGACCTCCGCCCCGACGATCGCGACGGGCTGCTCGAAGGCTTGGAGCGACAATCGCGGCGGCTCGCCGACACCATCGACGGTCTGCTCTCGGTCGCGCATCCCGGCTCGCGGATCGGCGACGCCGACGATGCGAGTGTGGTGGACGCTGCATCACTCGCGCGTCTGATTGCGGCCGACTTCTCCAAGGCCGGTCGTCCGGTCACGGTGGACGCGCCGGCGCACGTGCCTCTGCGCGTCGGCTGGGAGAGCCTGCGCCGGGTCTTGACCGGCCTGACCGACAACGCGTTCCTTCACGGGGCGCCTCCGGTGCACATCGTGTTGCGACCGCGCGGCGGCTCGGTCGAAATCGGCGTGCTGGATGCCGGTCGCGGTGTGGACCCCGGCGACCGCGACTTGTTCTTCGATCGCTTCGTGTCGCACCGGCGCAGCGGCGACCCGTCCGGTCTCGGGCTGGCGGTCGTGCGCGGCATGGTCCACGGGATGGGCGGCGCGATTCGCGTCGAGGAGTCCACGCTCGGCGGCGCCGCGTTCTGGGTGACTTTGCCGGGAGCGGGCGTGGCACCCGACTCCGACGCCGATGCCGGCGCCGATGCCGGCGCCGATGCCGGCGCGATCGGCCACGCCGACGCGGGCTAGCTTCTTCGCTGTCGGCCGGAACGCTCCCCAGGGTGTGTCGCGATCGCTAGGATGCGACCCGTGGACGTCGCGATCGCCGGATCCAGCGGACTCATCGGGCGCGCCGTTGCGCCCGCGTTGGAAGCGTCCGGGCATCGCGTCCGGCCGCTGCTCCGTCCATCCTCGCCACCGCATTCGGACGGGATCCGGT
>DASWHR010000012.1:0-5169 GCA_036398095.1 Actinomycetota bacterium | reverse complement strand
GCATAGCACTCTTCGGTCCGCCCAAGCGCATGCGTCACCGCATCCGCCACGAACGGATCCTCACACGCGACGTACACCCCGACGGCCATGCGCGCGACGCTACGACGAACGCGAGTCCGTTTCCAGCGACCGCGCGACGCTCGCGAACACTATCTCGATTTGCCGGCCCGCTCTGGAGCCACGCTGTGTCAAAAGAGGACCGCATTCCGGACCATTTCTTGCACACCGTCGTACAATCGTCGGGCGAAGGGGGTGATTGAGACCGTCTTTCTGGATTGGGGTTTGGCGTTCGGGACCGGCGTGCTGTTTGCCATCGCGGGCCGGAGTGAGATCGCCGCAACCTCGCAGCGCATCCGGACGCGCGCGTTCCGGTGGGGTTTCGCGTACCTGCATCTGGGTGTGCTGTCGATCTCGCTCACGCTCTACGCGCTCAACCCCGACTGGATGTGGATGTACTGGGTGGACCCGCGGGCGCTTCCCGCCGGCATCCAGGCGCTCGCGTTCGTGATGTACGAGGTCTGCTTCGTCGCCGGCTTCCTGCTGGCCGCCGAACTCGCGCGTCGCAGCGGATGGCTCCTCGCCGGCATCACCGCGGCCGCGATCACCACGCTCGAGATCACCGCGCGCACGCGCCTGTTTCGGTTCGGAACGATCGACGAGTTCCGGGCCGGCACGGCCGCTCCGGCGATCGGGACGAACCCGCTGACCGTGCAGACCGAGTTCTGGCTGGTCGCCGTCGCGGGGCTGATCTCACTCGCCGCAATGGCGCTTCTGCTGGTGCGGCTCGCTCGCCGGAATGCGGAGGCCGCTTCCCCGTCCCGGGCGTAGACTCGCTCCCCGTGAACGCCATCGAGGCCGCCGGCCTGATCAAACACTACGGCTCGTTCGAAGCCGTCCGCGGCATCGACTTCACGATCGCGCAGAGGGAATGCTTCGGATTCCTCGGCCCGAACGGCGCGGGCAAGACCACGACGATGCGGATGATCACCGGCACGGCCGAGCCGACCGGCGGAACGCTGAGCGTCCTCGGTCTGCGCGTCCCCCAGGACGGCCGCCACATCCGGGCACGCATCGGCGTCGTCCCCCAAGAGAACAACCTCGACGAAGAGCTCCCCGTCATTCAGAACCTGATCGTCTATGCCCGCTACTTCGACATCCCCGCCTCGGTCGCCGCGCCCCGCGCGGACGAGCTGCTGAGCTTCGTCGCGCTGCAGGACAAGCGCGACTGGCTCGTGCCCAAGCTGTCGGGCGGGATGAAACGGCGGCTGCTGATCGCCCGCGCGCTGATGAACAAGCCGGAAGTGCTCGTCCTGGACGAGCCGACGACCGGCCTTGATCCGCAGGCACGGCATCTGGTGTGGGAGAAGCTGCGCGAACTGAAGCGCGAAGGCGTGACGCTGGTGATGACGACGCACTACATGGACGAGGCCTCGCAGCTCTGCGACCGGCTGGTGATCATGCACGAGGGCCGGATCCTGATCGAAGGCCGGCCGCGCGACCTGATCGCAAAGGAGATCCCGCGGCACGTGATCGAAGTGCTGGATCCGCACTTCGAGCTGCCAGTGCGCATGAACGGACTGGTGGAACGCATCGAGCATCTCGCCGACCGGGTTCTGGTCTACACCACCGACGGCGACCGGTTGCTCAAGCGCATCCGCACCGCCGCGCCCGAGCCCGACAGCGTTTGGCTCCGCGGCGCGACACTCGAAGACGTCTTCCTTCATCTCACCGGACGGGGGCTGCTGGAATGATCACGATCTTCCGCAAGCCCGACGTGCGGCTGCGCGCGGCATGGCGTCTGTGGCAGCGAAGCGCCACGATCTACAAACGCACCTACAAGTTCAACATCCTGCCGAACTTCTTCGAGCCGTTCTTCTATCTGCTGGCGATGGGACTCGGGTTGGGCGCATATCTGACGCGGCTGCAGGGCGTCGACTACATCGACTTCATCGCGCCGGGCCTGGCGGCGTCGGCCGCGATGTTCGGCGCGACCTTCGAAGTCACCTACAACGCGTTCGTGAAGCTGACCTACGGCAAGGTCTACGACGCGATCGGCACGACGCCGCTCACGCCCGAGGACATCGCGCTCGGCGAGCTGCTCTGGGCGACGACCCGCGCGACGCTCTACGGGGTGCTGTTCATCATCGTCGCCGCCGGCTTCGGCGTGGTGCACACTCCGTTGGTGGCGCTGGCGCCGCTCGGCATCGCGTTGATCGGCATGCATTTCGCGGTCCTCGGCCTGACCTACACGATGTTGATTCCGATCATCGACTTCTTCTCGTACTTCTGGACGATGGTGATGACGCCGATGTTCCTGTTCTCCGGCATCTTCTTCCCGCTCGATCGCTTGCCGGAGTGGGCGCAGACCGTCGCTTGGTTCGTGCCGCTGCATCAGGCCGTCAACATGATGCGGGCGCTGGTGCTGACCGGCGACGCCGCCGCCGCCGCGGCCGGGGCCGCGTGGCTGACCGTCACGACGGCCATCCTTTTCGTGGTCCCGCTCAACCTGCTGCGCCGGAAGCTCGTGAAGTAGGTAGCATTCAATCCGTCATGACCGAAGCTGCCTTCTTCGACTTGGACAAGACCGTGATCGCGCGGTCTTCCACCTTGCTGTTCGGCCGGCCGCTCTACAAAGAGGGGCTGATCCCGCGCGCCACCATCCTGAAAGGCGCGTACGCGGCGCTCGTCTATCAGATCGTCGGCGCCGACGAAAACAAGATGGACAAGATGCGCGTCGCACTGCTCGAGCTGACGAAAGGCTGGGAGGCGGAAAAAATCCGCCAGATCTCACGCGAGACCCTAACCGAGCTGATCGAGCCGATCATCTACGCCGAAGCGCTGCACATGATCCAGATGCATCGAAACAGCGGCCGCCGCGTCTACCTGGTGTCGTCCTCCGGCGACGAGATCGTGCGTCCGCTCGCCGACTACCTCGGCGTGCCGTACGCGATCGGATCGAAGGCCGAGATCGTCGACGGCCGCTACACCGGCGAGTTGACCTTCTACTGCCAAGGCGAAGGCAAACGCACCGCGATCATGGAAGAGGCCGAGCGTCACGGCATCGACCTGTCGCGATCGTATGCCTACAGCGACAGCGCGACCGACATTCCGATGCTCGAAACCGTCGGTCATCCCGTCGCGGTGAACCCCGACAAGGAGCTGCGCAAGATCGCAACCGAGCGCGGCTGGGAGATCTTGGTCTTCCGGAATCCGATCTCGCTCCGCAAGCGCATCGCCGGCGTGCCAAGACCCGAGCCGCGCACCGCGATGATCGCCGGCGTCGCCGCCGTCGGGTTGCTTGCGGCCGTCTACGCGTACCGCACGCGTGCGTCCCGGCGCCACGCATGAGCCTGGCAGATTCACCCCTGGTATTCCCGGGGCCGCGGGTGTATGGTCGAAACTGCGTAAGGGAAGGACGGTACCCACGCGCGGTCAGCCGCGGGAGGCGAGTCTGGGGCATAGACCCCGACACTGGCAGAGTGCGCTTTGTTAGCCGGCCTTCCCTTCGCCGTTCTCCCATCTCATGACCTCTTCTTCGCGTCCCGCCGCGCCCGCCGCGATTCGCACGCAGGTCACGATCGAGCGCATCGTCGCCGGAGGCTACGGCCTCGCGCGCACTCCCGACGGCGTCGCGCTTGTTCGCGGGGCGATGCCGGGCGAGCGCGTCGTCGCCAACCTTCGTCGCGCGAAAGGGACGCTGACCGGCGACGTCGTCGAGATCCTCGAAGCGAACCCGTATCGCGATCCGCGGCCGCTGCCGCCCGGCGCGGACTTGCCGCTCGCCTACGACGCGCAGATCGATGTGAAGGAAGGAATCGTTCGCGACGCGCTGCAACGCGTCGCCGGCGTTCGGGCCGATCTGCAGCCGCTTCAAACCTCGCCGCAGCCGCTCGGGTACCGCACCGCGGCGCAGTACGGAGTGATGCGAGACGGCGGCCTTGGGGCGCATGCGACCGGCAGTCGCGCACTGGTCGCGCTCAACGAAGACCCGCTCGTCGCCGAACCGGTCGCCGACGCGTTCCGGATCCTTTCCTCGCAGCCGATGCCGGGCGTGCGCGACGTCGCGATCCGCGGGAGCCTGCACGAAGATCGCGCCGTCGTCGGTCTGCTCGGCGAGCAGCGCGGCCCCTATGAGCGCATCGCGCGGCGCCTCGTTGATGCCGGGGTCGCCGGCGTGGCATGGGGCCTGCGCACGCCGGGCGCGGCGCGATTCAGCGCCGCCTCGAAGATCCTCGCCGGGGAAGGCGATCTGCTGGACGACTTCGGCGGGATCCTCGCGAGCGTGAGCGCGCGCAGTTTCGCGCAGATCAATCCGCTCGCCGCCGGACTGCTCTACCGGGAATCCGGCGCCATCGCCGGCGACGGCAAACGTGCGATCGACTTGTATGCGGGAAGCGGCGTCCTGGCCTTGCACCTGGTGCAGCGCTTCGACCGGGTCGATGCGATCGAGATCTCGTCCGACGCCGTCAAGCGCGGCCAGAACGACGCACGCCGGCTCGAAGCCCACGGCCTGACATTCCGTCGCGGCGACGCGCGAACGGTGGCGCGCTATCTGCCGGCCGACTTGGTCGCGGTCAACCCGCCACGAGCCGGCATCGACGCCGCCACCATGGCCGCGCTGACCAAGGCCGCGCCGCCGAAGATTCTGTACGTGTCGTGCGATCCGCCGACGTGGGCGCGCGATGTCGGCACGATGATCGCGGCCGGCTATTCACTGACGTTCGCGCGGCCCTACGACTTCTACCCGTACACGCACCACGTCGAGATGCTGTCGCTGCTGGAACGCCCGGCAGCCGCCGCACGCTAATCCAAGCAGCGGGTCCGGACTTGGACGATGCCGTCCGGTTCGAAGTCCAGGGTCGCGGCCCATGCGCGTGCGTCCACTTCGGTCGCGAAGTAGACACCGATCACATGATCGCTTTCCTTCAGGCCGAGCGCCTCGCGGGATCCTTCGTCGCACGGCGCTTCGTTTCCGTGGGACGGAAGGCCTTTGGATTCGAGCATCTCGACGCGCGTGACGAACGCGTCCGAATCGGGATCGCCGGCCGCGAGGTACACGGCCCAGTAGGTGCCGCCATGGGTCGGCTCGACCGAGGGAGCCGGGGAATGCGATGACGCCGACGGCTGCGACGGCGTCGGCGCGGACGGGATCGACGATGGGTTCGCGTC
>DASWHR010000011.1:0-3706 GCA_036398095.1 Actinomycetota bacterium | reverse complement strand
CCCCGTCGTAGCTGGGAAACGGGTTCTCTTCGTAGAACGAGCGGATGCGCCGGGCGACGTCGGCGCCCTCGCCTTCGGTCGGCACGTAGAGCGACGGGACGCCGCGCGCATCGGGGTAGTGCGCCCCCGTCCGCACATTGCGGAAGCCGTCGGAAGTGCGTTCGAGCGCGCCGCCCGCCGGATCGGCGAGGCAGGCGACGATGCGGTCCGAAAAGAGCGGCGCACCGCTCACTGCTCGGACTTCTCCAGGACGAAGTTCTCCATCACCAGCGTGTCCATCTCGGTGCCCATGAAGCAGCGATAGGCGTCGTCGGGCGAGCACACGATGGGCTCGTCGCGGATGTTGAAGCTGGTGTTCACCAGGACCGGACAGCCAGTCAGGCGGCCGAACTCCGCGATCAGCCGATGAAAGCGCGGGTTCGTCTTCGCATCGACCGTTTGCACGCGCGCCGAGTAGTCGACGTGGGTGACGGCGGGAATGTCGCTGCGCGGCACGTTGAGGAGGGAGAGCCCGGTGAGGCCGCGCTCCTCGGCCGTCATGGTACGACGGCGATCTTCGCGGACCGGCGCGACGAGCAGCATGTACGGGCTCGCGCGGTCGATCTCGAACCAGTCGGCGACCTTCTCGCTCAGCACGGCCGGGGCGAACGGCCGGAAGCTCTCGCGATACTTGATCTTCATGTTGAGCGTGCGCTGCATGCGGGGCGACCGCGGATCGCCCAGGATTGACCGGTTGCCGAGCGCGCGCGGTCCGAACTCCATGCGGCCCTGGAACCAGCCGACGACCTTCTCCGCGGCGAGCGACCGCGCGACTCGATCGTAGAGCGCGTCGTCGGCGACGCGTTCGTAGCGCGCCCCGTAGCGGTCGAGCGTCGCGCGAATTTCGTCCGCGCCGTAGGATGGCCCCAGATAGGCGCCGTCCATTCGGTCGCACCAGCCGTGGAGCGCCGGGCGCTCGGCGCCTTCGGCGTGCGCGATGGCGAGTGCGACGCCGAGCGCGCCGCCGGCATCGCCGGCCGCCGGCTGGATCCAGATATCCTGGAACGGTCCCTCGCGCAGGATGCGGCCGTTGGCGACGCAGTTGAGCGCGACGCCGCCGGCGAGGCACAGATTGCGCGATCCGGTCTCGGCATGGAGCGTGCGCACGATGCGGAGCACGGCCTCTTCCGTCACCGCCTGGAGCGACCGCGCCAAGTCCATCTCGCGCTGGCCGATCGGGCGGCCATCGACGTGCCGCGGTGGCGCGCCGAACAGGGCGTCGAACCGCGCATTCGTCATCGTCAGGCCGGTCGCGTAGTTGAAATAGCCCATGTCGAGCCGGAACGAGCCGTCCGACTTGAGATCGATGAGGTTGTCGAGGATGTCCTTCGCGTAGCGCGGCTCTCCGTAAGGCGCGAGTCCCATCACCTTGTATTCGCCCTCGTTCACCTCGAACCCGAGATAGTAGGTGAAGGCCGAGTAGAGGAGCCCGAGGGAATGGGGGAAGCGGATCTCCTTCAACAGCGTCACGTCGCGGCCCTGTCCCCGGCCCATCGACGTGGTCGCCCATTCTCCGACGCCGTCCATGACGAGGATCGCCGCCTCGTCGAACGGCGAAGGGTAGTAGCAGCTTGCCGCGTGCGAATGATGGTGGAAGCCGAACAGGACGCGGTCTTCCGCGACCTTGCCGCGATCGAGCGCATTCAGGCTCCCAGCGAGCAGGCTCTTCTGGAAGAGCTTCTCCTTGATCCACACCGGCATCGCCCGGGTGAACGAACCGAACCCCTTGGGGCAGAACGCGATGAAGGTTTCGAGCAGCCGGTCGAAGGTGAGGATCGGCTTGTCGTAGAAGCCGATCCAGTCGATATCGTCGAGCGAGACGCCGGCCTCGTCGAGGCAGTAGCGCACGGCGCCCACAGGAAAACCCGCGTCATGCTTGACGCGCGAGAACCGCTCCTCCTGGGCGGCGGCGGCGACCGCGCCGTCGCGCACCAAGGCGGCGGCGCTGTCGTGATAGTAGGCGGAAATGCCGAGAACGAGCATGTCGCCGGCGAACGCCTCAGAAGATAGCGTAGATGAACGGCCCGATCGCCGAGCTTTGCGACACGATCATCAAGGCGCCGACGAGCAGCAGTCCTGCGGCCACCGGCATGAGCCAGAACTTGCGGTAGAGCCGCATGAACTTGTAGAGCTGCGAGACGAGCGAGAGCATCGTGGCTCCGGTTGCCGTCAGAACTGGTCGCGCAGCGTCTCGCGCGTCGTGCCGCGCCCGACCGGTTGCCAGTAGCTGTCCTTCGTGCGCGGCGCCCGCATTCCCATCGGGTCGTAGCCGATCGATCGCATGATCAGCGCGGTCGGCAGCAGGATGCCGTAATAGACGATGCTGAGCAGGACGGCATTGTTCACGACCACGAAGCGGCCGAGGAACGCCATCCACAGCCGGTTGAGCGGCATGAGGAGCCAGGGCGCGCCGAGCGCGAGAGCGAGAAGCGCCGCGGCGACGACAACCGCCCAAACCGGCAGCGCGCCGGCGAACCACCAGACAAGCGCGGCGACGATCGCGAACAGCGCCGCGAACGCCAAGCCGAATCCGCGGTTCGAGGCGCGCGGCGGGGTCATCCGGCGGCGAGCCCCCAGCGGTCGCGCCAGGCGGGATCGGCGCAGTAGATGTTGTAGACGGTCTGCATGGTCCGGAGCGCGTCCTCGGACGAGCCGTTCACGATCGCGCCGCCGTTGAGCACGGCGTCGGCGAACTCGGCGATCTCGTCGCGCCAGGAATTGTCCTCGTTGTAGCGCGTCGTCTGCTCCTTGGGGTCGCCGCGGTCGTCGCCCGCCGCCCAGGCGACCGTCATGGTCTCCGCGCCATAGCTTTTCGAACCGGACAGAATGCCCGACAGGATGATCATACCTTTCGCGAGCGTCATCTCGAGCGAGAAGCGGTGCCGCCATTGGGTCGCCGAGGAGTGCAGCATGGCGACGATGCCGTCCGCGGTGCGCATCAAGGCGTAGGCGTTGTCTTCCACATCGTGGTTCCAGAACCGGTTCGAGACGAAGCTGTGATACTCGACGAACTCGCCCGCGAACAGCCGCAGGAGATCGACCATGTGGATGCCCTGGTCGAGCAGGATGCCGCCCCCCGCGATGGCGCGCCGGGTGCGCCAGTCGGAGTCCTGGCCGAAGGTCACGAGCTGCGACTTTCCGTACACGCCGCGCAGATTGAGCATGCGGCCGAGCGAGCCCGATTGCACGCGGGCAAGCGCGTCGCGCACCGAATCGTGGTAGCGGTGGTTGAACCCGTACTTGAGGCGCTGGCCGCGATGCGCGCGCTCCGCGTCGATCACGCGGCGCACCTCGGCGACGTCGCGGCCGGGCGGCTTCTCGCAGAACACGTGCAGCCCGCGATCGAGCCCGGCGACCGTCACCTCGGCGGCCATGTCGTTCGACATGGCGACGAACAGCACGTCGATATCCTCGTTGAGGAGACCGCGATAGTCGGGATAGTGACGCACACCGTCGGATAGCGTGCCGATGCCCTGCATCGTACGGTCGCAGACGGCGACCGTGGCCAGAGACGGGTGTGCGTCGATGAAGTGTCGTCGCCGCTTGCCGACCACACCGTAGCCGGCGATCCCGACGCGCAGCGGCGTCCGGGTCAACGCGCGGGTCCTCCCATCGGCTTCGCGAAGACGAAGAGGTTGTTGTAGGCCGCGGCGTCCCCGAACAGCCG
>DASWHR010000010.1:0-75451 GCA_036398095.1 Actinomycetota bacterium | reverse complement strand
CTGCGCCGAGAGGTTCTTTTGCACGGCTACGGTGGCCGTTAAGCAGGATCGGGTGAGGAAGTGCATCAGCAAGTACGGATGGGATCTCTGGAACGCACCTGAGGGTGAATGTCGGCAGCTAACCTGGTTTTACGAGAGTCCGCCGAGCCCTTCGGACGATCACAAGATCGCAGCGGGTGGGTATATCGTTCTGGAACTCGGCGCCCATGATGCGCCGAAGAACGAAGTTGGAAACGCCTGGGATGATGGTGGGAGTTGGCAATACCTCGAGGGGGACGCACCGATCTTCGACTTTGCTTGGCGCGAAGAGGACGTTTACAAGAAATGTAACTGGGAGGCCGGAGACCCCGAACCGGTCTTCCGCAATAATGCACTTGAAGGCAAGGGATCAGTGTCCCCGCATATCAACCCTTACGGTGTTAACACTGCTCACACCGCGCAGTGGGGAACCGAACGTACGAACTGCGGGACCCCGCTCCCGAACACCTATTGGCGTGCGGTCGGCTACATGTGGAACACGCATTTCCACACGGTACGGAACGCAGTCCAAGGCACCGCCGTTTTCAGTTTCGGACACGTGATGCGGAAGACAACGCACCCGTACGGATGGTCAATCGGAGTTGGAGTCGGAGTAGGAGCAGGCAGTGTCAGTTTCAGTTTCTCCGTCAGCCCACCTGAAGAAACCGACCGGGTCAAGGAGTCAGAGTATCCGGTCGGCTATTGCTGGGGCTATCAGAATTGCCTGTCGTGATGCGCGACTGGCGAAGCGGTTTTTCGTCCCTTACATCCGCCCTGAGATCCATCAGCGAGCGGGTTGGCCTCGCAGGGTTGCTCGTTGCTGCGTTCGCCGGCTGCATGGTTGGAGCCGTGGTCGCGGTGCTCATTGCGAAGACCGGAGGAGGATGTGTGGCCAGTCCGATATCCGTCTTCCCCGGGCAAGACCCGCCAGGGTATCCGGGCCCGGAACGTGTCTCGGTTCTCTTGGGCATAGGAACCGGTCTCGCTGTCTTCTTCGCCTTAGTCGCCATCCTGGAACGCCGCAGACCGGGTTGACCAGCGCGACCCACGTCGTCAACGAGATCCGTGCGAGTGTGAGTGAGCGTTATCAGCGACCAGGCTCCGAAGAGTAGCTCGAAGCGTTCGCTTTGCCTTTCGCTCCCACGGGGATGGGCTATCTCATCTTGAAACTCGTGGGCCGATGACGCCAGTGATTGCGGATGGAAATTCGCGATCGGGAGGTCTGCTCGGATCGATGGCGCGCTTATTGCAGTGGTACTAGCACGTCCGAGTCTGCGCGATCTGCCGCCTCTCGACCGCGAGCCGGCATCGGCCTAGGATCTCGACCATGGCGGCAAGGCCCGGCAACAAGTTGACCTACCAGGACTACGCGTCCTTCCCGGACGACGGCCTCCGCCGCGAGATCGTCGATGGGGAGGTCATGGTGACGCCGTCCGCGAACACGCGGCATCAAGAGCTGGTCGGACGCGTGTTCGTCGCGCTCTTTAACCACGGCCGCAGCCACGGCGGAGGCCGAGTGTTCGTCGCTCCCTACGACGTGCTGCTCGGAACGCACGACATCGTCCAGCCGGACGTGGTGTTTGTGGGCAGCGACCGGGCGTCGATCGTGACCGGAGCCAACATCAAGGGCAGCCCGACGCGCGGACCGCGTCGGGGTTTGTAGGCTGCGCGGCGCCCGCTATGGCAAACCCGAGATCCTCGAAGGCGGCGAGTCGTTGTCCCTGCCCGAGATGCCGGGGTTTTCGCTCTCGCCCTCGGATCTGCAGGCGCGGTAGCGCGCGCGCCGACGCGCAGCAATCGCGTGCGCTGGACCTGTGAGCGGCTGGTATCCTTCCGCGGACTATGGCGTTGCCGAAGCAATCCGACGATTTTCCGGCCTGGTATCAGGAGGTCGTGAAGGGCGCAGACCTGGCCGAGAACTCGCTCGTGCGTGGCACGATGGTCATCAAGCCCTACGGCTTCGCCATCTGGGAAGCGATCCAACGCGCGTTCGACGACCGCATCAAAGCGACCGGCCACGAGAACCTCTACTTCCCGCTGTTCATCCCTTACAAGCTGCTTGAGCGCGAAGCCGAGCACGTCGAAGGGTTCGCGCCCGAAGTGGCGGTGATCACCCATGCCGGCGGCGAGAAGCTCGAAGAGCCGTTCGTCGTGCGTCCCACGTCCGAGACGATCATCTGGGACACCTACGCGCGTTGGGTCCAGTCGTACCGCGACCTGCCGCTGCTCTATAACCAGTGGTGCAACGTCGTGCGCTGGGAAAAGCGGCCGCGCCTGTTCCTTCGCACGACCGAGTTCCTGTGGCAGGAAGGCCACACGGCCCACGAATCGGCCGACGAGGCGATCGCCGAGCAACGCCGCATTCTCGACGAGGTCTACGTCGACGCCGCGCGCAGCGTGCTGGGGATTCCCGTCGTACCCGGCCACAAGTCGGCATCGGAACGCTTCGCCGGCGCGGTGGACACGATGACGATGGAAGCGCTCATGCGCGACCGCAAGGCGCTCCAGGCCGGCACGAGCCATTACCTGGGGCAGAACTTCGCCAAGGCCTACAACGTCCAGTTCCAGAACCGCGCCGGCGAACTCGAATACGCCTACGCGACGTCGTGGGGCGCGTCCACCCGGCTGGTCGGGGGCGTGATCATGACGCACGGCGACGACAAGGGACTTCGCCTGCCGCCGCTCATCGCGCCCGTTCAGGTGGTGATCGTTCCGATCTACAAGAGCGACGACGAACGCTCGCGAGTCATGGAGGCCGCCGACCGGCTCAAGGCCGAGCTGGCCGACGGGGGAGTGCGCGTCAAGGTGGACGCGCGGGACGAGTATCGCCCCGGCTACAAGTTCAACGAGTGGGAACTCAAAGGCGTCCCGGTGCGCCTGGAGATCGGTCCCCGCGACCTGGACGGCGGTCAGGTCACGCTGGCGCGGCGCGACACCGGCGAGAAAGGCCCCCGGCCGGTGGACGGGCTTGCGGCGTCGATCCCGCCGCTGCTCGATGAGATCCAGGCCTCGCTCTACGCCCAAGCCGAGGCGTTCCGGGACCAGCACACGTTCCGCCCCAAGGACTATGCCGAGATGGCCTCGCTGCTCGCCGATCCCGGCGGGTTCATGCTCGCCGGGTGGTGCGGCGACGAGGCATGCGAGCAGAAGGTCAAGGCCGATCTGAAGGCCACGATCCGCTACCTGCCGCTCGATCCGCAGCCGGCCCAGGGAGCATGCCTGGTCTGCGGCAAGCCGGCCGCCGACGAGGCCGCCTGGGCTCAGGCGTACTGAGCCCGAAACGTGCGGTTTGTCCATCTCTGGAGGACCCGGTCCGATTCCCCGTCCAATTCCCCGTCCAATCCTGGACACGGGTCCGCGTGTATAATTCGAATTCGAAGATAGGCGTCGTCGCGAAGTGGGCATCGGCCCACTTTTTGTTTGCCGGAGGTTCCCATATGGCCGAGTCGGAAGCGCTGCTCACGGAGCGCGTCCGGTCCCTGGCCGAGCCGGTGCTCGATCGTCACGACGCCGAATTGGTCGAGTTGGCGGTCAAGCGAGGTCCGACATACCTCGTGCGGCTGACGGTGGACCGGAAAGACGGGGTCGACCTGGAGACGTGCGCGAAGGTCAGCCAAGAGCTCGCGCGCCTGATGGATGCCGACGATCCGATTCCCGGCCGATACACGCTGGAAGTGACCTCGCCGGGCGCGGACCGGCCGCTGCGAACCGACCAGGACTATCGCCGCAACATCGGGCGGACCGTACGGATCGTGACGGCCGGCGATCAGAAAGAAGGAATCATCGATGCGGTCGAGCCGGGCCGCGTCTTGCTCGGCGGCGGCGAATGGATCGAGATTGCCGACGTGGTGAAGGCAACGATCGTGTTGCCGTGGTGAACGGAGACGGACGGACATGAACTACGAGTTCATCGAAGCGCTGAGAAACCTCGAACGGGAGAAGGGCATTCCCTTCGAGTCGCTCCTGCAAGGGCTCGAGCAGGCGCTCGCCGCCGCGTATAAGCGTTCGATGACCGAAGACAAAGGCTCGCGCGTCGAAGTCCATCCCGAGAACGGGGAGATCACGGTCTTCCAGCACGATGTCGACGAGGAAGGCACGCCGCAACGCGACTTTGACGGGAACTTCGTCAACGAGGTGCAGATCACGCCAGGAAACTTCGGACGGATCGAGGCGCAGACGGCCAAGCAGGTGATCTTGCAAAAGATCCGCGAAGCCGAGCGCGATATGACCTTCGGCGAATACGCCGGCCGCGCGGGCGACATCGTCTCGGGCATCGTGCAGCAGTCGGATTCCCGCTTCACGCTGGTCGATCTCGGACGGGGCATCGAGGCGCTCCTGCCGCAGGCGGAGCAGGTCCCCGGCGAGTCCTACGATCACGGCGAGCGGGTCAAGGCCTACATCGTCGAAGTTCGGCGCAGCGCGAAGGGGCCGAGCATCTACCTCAGCCGTACCCACCCCGGCTTGGTCAAGCGATTGTTCGAGTTGGAGGTCCCCGAGATCGCCGACGGCATTGTCGAGATCAAAGCGATCGCCCGCGAGCCCGGCCACCGCACCAAGCTGGCCGTCACCTCACTCGACCCGGCGGTGGATCCGGTGGGCTCGTGCGTGGGGCCCAAGGGCGCGCGAGTGCGGATCGTCGTCGGCGAGCTTCGCGGTGAGAAGCTCGACATCATTCCGTGGGACGACGATCCGGCGACCTACGTCGGCAACGCTCTTTCGCCGGCAAAGGTCAAAGAGGTCCGGATCGACGAGGCCGAAAAGACCGCGCTCGTGATCGTCCCCGACTATCAATTGTCGCTCGCGATCGGCAAGGAAGGGCAGAACGCCCGCCTGGCCGCTCGCCTGACCGGCTGGCGCGTAGACATCAAAGCGGAATCGGCTCCCGAAGCGGGGACTGGGGTGGGGGGAGACGTCGCCCCGCAGCCCCTCGAAGCCGCTTCGGCCCCCTCGGCCGAGGGAGAGCAGTAAGATTGAGTTTTCCGGTCGAACCTGTCTCGGTTGCCGCCGCGTGCGGCCCAAAGCGGAACTGGTTCGGTTGGTTCGCGGGTCCGACGGCACGGCGGCGGTGGACCGGTCCGGCGTCGCGCCGGGACGGGGCGCCTACCTGTGCCCCTCCGGCGAATGCCTCGCGAGAGGCCTTCGCCGGATCGGCGGCGCGCTTCGAGGCGCGCGCGTTGACCCGGATGCGTTGAAGACGGAATTCGACGCCGTCCGGCAGGGGCGGCGGCAGGGCGAAGATGCGGCATCGTTTGCCGCGCAGGGAGATGGTTGAGTGAGCAAGCGAGTCTACGAGCTGGCGAAGGAGATGGGCGTCACGTCGCGTGACGTTCTGCAGTTGCTCGCCGCGCTCGGCGTCGTGGCAAAGAGTCACGCCTCGACGGTGGACGACGCGACCGCCGGCCGTCTCAAGGACGCCGTTGCGCGCGTGAAGGGGACGGGCGCCAAAGCGACGGTCCAGGCTCGGCCGGCGAGACCCGCGGCCCGCCCCGCCGCGCAGCGCCCGTCCGCCGAGCGTCCCTCCGCCGAACGCGTCCCGCGTCCCGGCGGCCAGGCCGGCCAGCAGCCCGGTCAGCAGCGCCGCCCGGGCGGTCCCCCCGGCCGCGCGCAGCAGCAGCCGGGTCGTCACGCGCCGGCCGCGCAGCAGGCACCGCGCGGTCCGCAGCCCTCGCAGCCCTCCGACGAGCCCGCCGTGCGCAAGGCGATGAAGATTCATCGCGGGGCGACGGTGCAGGAGATCGCGGAGAAGGTTTCGGTGAAGGCCGCCGAGGTCGTCAAGAAGCTGTTTGCGCTCGGGGAGATGGCGACCATCACCAAGTCCCTGTCGGACGAGGCGCTCGTGATGATCGGCGACCTCTACAACTTCGACGTGGACGTCGTCACGCCCGAAGAGGAAGAGCAGGCGCTGCTCGGCCACGAGGACAACGACAAGCCCGAAGACCTGTCGGCTCGCCCGCCGGTGATCACCGTCATGGGTCACGTCGATCACGGAAAAACCAAGCTGCTGGACCAGATCCGCCAGACCGACGTCGTCGCCGGAGAAGCCGGCGGGATCACCCAGCACATCGGCGCATATCAGGTCCATAAGAACGGCCAGGCCATCACCTTCATCGACACGCCCGGCCACGAGGCATTCACGCAGATGCGCGCGCGCGGCGCCAAGATCACCGACATCGCGGTGCTGGTCGTTGCGGCCGATGACGGCGTCAAGCCGCAGACTGTCGAAGCCATCAGTCACGCCCGCGCCGCCGGGGTTCCGATCGTGGTGGCCGTGAACAAGATCGACAAGCCCGAAGCCGATCCGACCCGCGTGCGTCAGCAGCTCTCCGAGCACGAACTCGTTCCGGAAGAGTGGGGCGGCGATAGCATCTTCGTGGACATCTCCGCGAAGGAAGGCTTGAACATCGACAAGCTCCTGGAGATGCTGCTGCTGGTCGCCGAGGTTCAAGAGCTCAAAGCCAACTCCGCGGCGCGTGCGCGCGGGACCGTCATCGAAGCTCATCTCGACAAGGGCCGCGGCCCCGTCGCAACCGTCCTCGTGACGAGGGGAACGCTGGGCATCGGCGATTCGGTGGTGTGCGGCCCCGCTTGGTGCCGCGTGCGGGCGATGTTCGACGAGCACGGCCGTCCGCTCAAAGAGGTGGGCCCGGGATCGCCGGCGGTCGTGATCGGCTTCAGTGAAGTCCCCATCGCCGGCGAGGAGTTTCGCGCCGTCGAAAACGACCGGACGGCGCGGCAGGTCGCGCAGGACCGCGTCACCAAGCAACGCGCCGCCGACATGGTCGCAACGCAGAAGCGCGTCTCGATGCAGGACGTGTTCGGCCAGGCCGCCGAAGGCGAGATCACCGAGCTGAACGTGATCCTGAAGGGCGATGTGCAAGGCTCGGTCGAGGCGATCGACGATGCGCTCGCCAAGATCAAGGTCGGCGACATCCGCGTCCGGGTCTTGCATCGCGCCGTCGGCGGAATCACCGAAAACGACGTTTCGCTGGCGCAAGCCTCCGGCGCAGTTGTGATCGGCTTCAGCGTGCGTCCCTCGCCGGCCGCGCGCGACCTGGCCGAGCGCGAAAAGGTCGAGATCCGCACCTTCACGGTCATCTACAAGCTCGTCGAAGAGATCGAAGCGGCGCTCAAGGGCATGCTCAAGCCCGAGTTCGCGGAGCACGTGCTCGGCCGCGCCGAGGTGCGCGCCACGTTCAAGGTCCCCAAGGTCGGCATGATCGCCGGTTGCTATGTGGCCGAGGGCGTCGCGAGCCGCAACGCCAAGGTTCGGCTGCTTCGGGACGGCGTGGTGCTGGCCGACACGACCGTGTCCTCGCTCAAGCGTTTCAAGGACGACGCGCGCGAGGTTCAGACCGGCTACGAGTGCGGCATCGGACTCGAGGGCTACAACGATCTCAAGGACGGCGACCACCTCGAGTTCTACGAGGTCCGCGAGATTCCGCGCGCCTAGTGTCCCGACTCGGAAGTCGCTAGCCGTTGTTCGTCGGATCCGCGGAGTTCTCCCTTCGGATTCCCGAGGCGCACTCGCTCAAGCAGAAACGGGCGGTGCTTCGGTCCCTGACCGGCCTGATCCGCGGCAAGTTCGACTGCGCCGTGGCCGAGGTCGGCCAGCAGGACGTGTGGCAGCGCGCGACCATCGGCGTCGCCGTCGTCGCCGAGACCCGATTCCACGCCGAACGCCTCCTCCGCGAGATCGAGCGCCACGTCGAAACCCATCCCGGCAGCGAGCTGATTGCCGTGCTCGCCGACGTCGCCAAGCCCTGCGAGTAGATCGCCGTCCGCGATGCGGCCCGATAGGCTGACCGGGTGAGCACTGCGAACTATCCTCGGGCCGAGCGGGTTCGTCATGCCATCCAGCAGATTGTGGCGGGCGAGCTGGAGCGGATGGCCGACCCCGGGCTCGGCCTGGCCACGATCACCGACGTGACGGTCTCGCCCGATCTGCGGCATGCGCGCGTCTTCTACACGGTTTACGGATCCGAGGTCACCGAAGCCTCGACGAAGGACGCGCTCAAGCGAGCGACCGGGCATTTGCGTACCGTGGTGGCACAGCAGGTTCGAATGCGCTACGTGCCGCAGATAGAATTCGTTCCCGATCCGGTTCCCAAACAGGCCGCGAAAATCGAGGGCCTGCTCGCCGGCTTGCGACGCAAGGATTCCGACGATGCCACCCTGGCCGATGAAGATGCCGACGATGATGAATGAAGGAGCCGGTCCGTGACGATCACCGAGGCAGTCTGGAACGACGCCGTTGCCGCCATCGACGCCGCCGCGCATCCCGTGCTGGCGTGCCACTTGGGTCCCGACGGCGACGCGCTCGGCTCGATGGTCGCGCTCGCGCTCGGCCTGGCCACCCGCGGCCGCAAGGTCACGGCATCCTGGAGCGAGCCCTACGGCGTGCCGCGTCAATATGAATTCCTGCCTGGGCTGGATCTGCTGTCCCCGCCGTCGGACGTGCCGGCCGAGCCCGAGGTGATGATCACCTTCGACGCCGGATCGCTCGAACGTCTGGGAACGCTTGAGCCGAATGCTCGCGCGGCCGGGAAGCTGATCGTGGTTGACCATCACCGGTCCAACGACCATTTCGGCCACATCAACCTGATCGATCCGGACGCCGCCGCAAGCGCGGTGCTGGTTCACGAGCTGCTCGGTCGCATGGGCATCCCGCTCGACCAACAGATCGCGCAGAACCTCTACGCCGGCCTGGTCACCGACACCGGGCGCTTTCAATACTCCAACACGACGCCGCGCGTGATGCAGATCGCCGCGGATCTGATCTCACACGACATCGACCATCCGAAGATCGCGCGCATCGTCTACGACACGCATCCGATCGGGTATCTGCGGCTGCTGTCGATCGCGTTGTCGCGGATCGAGATGATCCCGGGGCCTTCGACCGAGACCAGCATGGTCTGGACGTGGATCGACAACGACGACGTGAAGACGGCCGGGATCGGGATGGACGACACCGAAGCGCTCATCGACGTGGTGCGGGTCGCTGAAGAAGCCGAGGTCGCCTGCGTGCTGAAGGAAACGCCTGACGGACGATTCAAGGTGTCGATGCGCGCCAAGGGTGCAGCCGATGTCGGTGCGATCTGCGAAGCGCTCGGCGGCGGCGGTCACGCCCTCGCCGCCGGTTTCACCGCCGACGGCAGCGACCCGCGCGCGATCGCGCTCGACATCGCCGCGCGCCTGAAGGCGTGACGTTGAACGGCTTGCTCGTGGCCGACAAGCCGGCGCGCATGACCTCGCACGACGCCGTCGCGATCTGCCGCAAGCGGCTGGGCGAGCGAAAGATCGGCCATGCCGGCACGCTCGACCCGGACGCGACCGGTGTCCTGATCCTTGGTGTCGGGCGGGCGACGCGCCTGCTGCAATACCTCGAAGCGCTCGACAAGACCTACGTCGCGACGTTCGTGCTCGGTATCGAAACCGACACGCAAGATGCCGCCGGCGCCGTCGTCGCCACCGCCGACGCCGGCCACGTCGCGCGGGGCGACGTCGAAGCCGTGCTGCCGTCCTTCCGGGGGGATATCGAGCAAGTGCCGCCCATGGTCAGCGCGATCAAGATCGGCGGCGAGGCGCTGTACAAGAAGGCCCGCCGCGGGGAAACCGTGGAACGCCCCCCGCGTCCCGTCACGATCCACGAACTCGAATTGACCGGCTTCGATCCTCCGACGATCCGCGTGCGCTGCAGCAAGGGGACCTACATTCGCACACTCGTCCACGACATCGGACGCGCGCTCGGCGTCGGCGCGCACGTCGCGACGCTGCGACGCACGGCCGTCGGGCCCTACATCGAAGCCGGCGCCACGCCGATCGAACAGGTCACCGAGGCCGCGGTACTGCCGATTGATGCGGCCGTTGCGGGGTATCCGCGCCGCGACATCACGCGCGAGGACGCGTTGCGCCTGGCACACGGCAAGGCCATCGCCGCCGCCGGTCTGGCCGGACCCTACGCGGTCTTCACCGGCGGCGCGCTCATCGCGATGGCGCGCGACGAAGGCCCGGAAGCACGTAGCCTGTGCGTGCTCGTGCATGCCAGTGACCTTTCCGGAGAGACCGCCCAGTGAACCTGTACCGATCGATCGAAGACATTCCCGCCGGCCTGAAGCCGACCGCCGTCACCATCGGCGTGTTCGACGGCGTCCACAAAGGCCACCAGATGCTCATCCGCCGCGTGGTCGAGCTTGCGCGCGAAACCGGCGCGACGCCCGGCGTCGTGACCTTCGACCGGCATCCGCTCGAGGTCGTCGCGCCCGGCAAGGAGCCGCCGATGATCTCGACCGTCGAGCAGCGCGCCCAGGTGCTCGGGGGACTGGGGATCGAGTTCGTTCTGGTGCTCACCTTCGACGAGGCGCTGCGCCGCCTGGAGCCGGGCGAGTTCGTGCGCAAGATCCTGGTGGACGGCCTCGGCGCGACGCACGTCGTCGTGGGCAGCAATTTTCGGTTCGGATACAACCATGCCGGCACCGTCGCCACGCTCCACGAACTCGGCGCGATCGAAGGCTTCGGCGTGGACATCTTTTCGCTTCTCGGCGGTGAGGACGCGATCTCCTCGACGCTGATCCGCCGCCAGATCGCCGGCGGCGACGTCGAGACGGTCGCCGGCGAGCTCGGCCGCCCCTTCCGTCTTGAAGGCGAGGTGGTCCGGGGTGCCGGCCGCGGCAAGGGCCTGGGCATCCCGACCGCGAACCTGGCGATTTCGCCGCGGATGGCGCAGCCCAAGATCGGCGTCTACGCGGGATGGCTGACCGTAGACGGCGTCCGGCACCCGGCCGTCGTCAACGTTGGGCTCAACCCAACGTTCGAAGATCGAGTCGAGCCCGTCGTCGAGATCCACGCGCTCGATTTCGACGCCGACCTGTACGGCAAGAGCGTTGCGATCGAGTTCACCCACCGCTTGCGCGACGAGCTGAAATTCGACGGCCCGGATCCGCTGGTCGAGCAGATCCGCGCCGATATCGCGCAGGCCCGCGCTCTCCTGGGTGTGTAGTCCGGCAGCTCGCGATCCGCGCGATCGTCTTTCCCGTCGCGCGCAGGAAGCCGTAGCGCTCGAACATCTCGAGTCCATAGGCCGAGCAGGTTTGCTCGAAGCGGCACGCGGCACCGAGTCGCGCCGAGACGCGCTCTCGATACGTTCGGATGAACCGCACCGCGAAGCGTGACGGAAATGACAGACGTCGCGACGATGCGGTCACGGCTGCTCCGGTGGCGGCGGGGGCGGCTGCTCATCCGGGGGTGCCGGCGTCTCCCACGATGGCGAGGATGTGGCCGGCGGAGGAGACAGATCTTCCGGCGGCGGGGGAGGCAGATCGTCGGCGGCCGGCGGTGGCGGCGGTGCGGACTCTTCTTCGAGCCGCGCGGCGCGGGCCTGCGCGATGCGTGCGGCGCGTGCGGCGGCGACTCTGCTCGCGGCTCCCACGACGCGCCGGTTCGCCAGCGTCGGCAGCGCGACGCCCAGCGCCAGACCCAACGCAAGCAGCACGATCGTCGTCGTGCGCGTGGGGTAGAGCACCGAATACTGCTGCAACAGAACCGTGGTGCCCAGCGCGGCGAGCAGACCGCCGGCGATCCCGACGAACGACAGACGCAACGAACTCGCGCGACGCGGCCCCGCAGCCGGCGCCGGCACGGCGCCCAGCATCGCTGCGCCGGTCAAGAGCAGCGCGGGCAAGACGAAGAGCGAACACGGCCCGCGCACCGCGGAGGTAGGTTCGGGCGGCCCCATTATTGGACCCCACCCGTATATTGGATCCCACCCGTAGTCGTCGTCGTCGCTGGTTTGGCTTGACGCAGAGTCCGGCGCGGGCGAGGGTGCACGTCCGGCACGCGCCGTGGCGGCTCCGAGCGCGGCCACCCCGGCTGCGGCCGCGGCGGTCGCCGCGACGCCGGCCACGGTGCCCAGCGGATTTCCTGCGACCCGCACCAGCGCCGCTCCGCTGCACGCGCCGGTCGAACCGCGAACGCGATACAAGCCGACGCCGTACTTCGCGTAGTCGTCCACGGCGACACTGGAGGACCAGTTCGTGTCCGGATTGAACGTGTCGGTGGCGACTTTCCACTCGAACAGCCCGAGGAACTCCATGTAGATGTCCACGTGGTCCGTGGGCGTCTGCGATATGCCGGACACGACGATGCCGGCGTGTTCGGGCACGTCGATCGCGTCGGCCTTGTCGCGCGAGTTGCGCCCCTCGACGTTTGCACCGTTGATCTGCGCCGAGCAGTCGCCGCTGATCTCGGCCAGCGCGCTTGCCGCGAAACCAAACACGATCGGCACGGCCAGAGCCGCTCCCAGGATCGATCGACGAAGCCGTGGGGACATTGCTCCTCCTCGCGTTTAGATCCGTCGTGCCGTCAGGGTGATGGTGCAGTCGTCGCCGCCGATGGTGAAGGTCACCGCCGAGCCCGTGAATCGGCCGGATAGGCTGCCGTTTTCGTCCCCGGCTTGGAATGTTCCGTCGGGAAGCATCGTCACGGCGAGTTCCTCGGTGCCGTCCTCGCCGATGAAGACCACCCTCGATCCGGTCTGCCGCACCGAGAAGCGATCCTCGGACACGGTCAGCTCTTCGCCGCAATCACCGGTTGTTTGGAAATCGGTGACTTGATAGGCGCCGGATACGTTCCCGATGTTCCCCGCGGGACCGGTTGGTGTGCGCGCCGGCGTGCCGGTAGCCGACGCCGTGGGGGTTGGCGGCGCGGATGCCAGACGCCCGACGCTGGCGAGGCGCCCAGGGTTGAAGTCCGGCCATCGCGCGCCCGCGTAGACGGGCTTTCCTTGGATGGGCGCCGGCGGCAGAAGAGGATTGCCGCACTTGCAGCGCGCGCGGGGAACGCCCTTGGAGTCCACGAGCACCGCGGTGCCGGCCTGCAGCACCGACTGCCGCGGCGTTGCGACCCCGTTGCGAAAGCCGTGGTTCGTCACGCGCGTATCGACTTGCAAGAACGTCGGCCTGAGCGAACGCAGGTACTGAGGAAGTTGCGCGACCGGGATGCCTTGCACCTGCGCCCATGCGGCGGCCTTCGCGGGATCGGCGGACAGGAAGGCCACGAGTTGCTCGACATCGCAGACGCGCTCGCTTCCGCTTCCTCCGTACAAGCCGACCTGCCGCCCGCCGACCGTCACCGAAATGCTCGGCGGAGGCTGCGGCGGCGTCGTGGCCGGGGACGGAGCGGTGGGCGACGCGGTGGGCGACGCGGTGGTTGCCGCGGTCGCCGGCGGCGTGGGCTCGTCGGGCTTCTCGGGAGGGGGAGTGAATGGATCGGGCCCAACCGACGGCGCGGCCTCGAGCAAGACTTCGCCGGCTTCGGCGGTGCCGCGACCAAGGAACATGCCGCCGCCCACACCGACCGCAAGCGCGACCACGAACGCGACGATCTGAGCGGTGCGCTTCCCGGCGGGCGCGACCGGACCGGCCGGCCCCGCAGGTCCGGTGGGTCCCGGCGGTGCCGCGACGGGCGCGGGTGGGGACGCAGCGGCGGACTTCTCGCGCGGGCGAACGGTCGGTCCCGGCGGCGGTCCCGATGGACTCATTGGAGGCATGCCTCCGCCGCCGATCGGTGGTTGCGTGCTCATGACGTCCCGGCTTCCAGGCGACGCCCGTCGACCCAGCCGCGCCATCCGTTCGAGGCTTCGACGTGTGTCCAATCCCCGCGTGCCTCGATGATGCGCAAACCCATCCCGCCCCGCAGCCGGGTCGCGACCGGCGCCGATGGGTCCGGCACGGCCCACGCGCGGATGCCCGGCGCCGGGACGCGATGCGTCGCGTTCCATCCGGGAACGGTCGGCGGGGGCTCGGCCGGCGCCGCGCGCGTCGCGATCGTCGCAACTGCGGCCTGGGGTTGGTCGCCGGCGAAGATCATCACGGCCCCGGCGAGCGCGGCATACACGCCGATGCCGATCGCGCCGAACACTCCGGTTCCGCTGCCCTTGAGCGCGCGCGAGAGTTGCACCACGAATCCGACCGTGACGACGGCGATCGCGATCGCCGCGGGCTTTCGGTAGCGAGCCAGGTTCGGCAGAGTCGTCGCCGCCGCGGCCGCACCGGCCAGCAGCAACATCAGCATTCCGATCTTCAGAAAGAAGTCACCAGGGTTGATCGACCACAAGATCGAGGCCGCCACATCCATCGCGGAGACGGAAAGGCCGCCGGTGGACAGCCACGGCAAGAACGCCGCGACGGCGGCGGCGGCCGCCCCGCCCAGCGCGAGCAGCGACCGTCCTTGCGGCATGGGACGCGCGGGTGCGGCCGGGCTCGCCGCGGCGACGGGCGCGGCCGCAGGCGATGCAGCGGGGGCCGCGACCGGTGGTCCGACGGCCTGTGAGTTGCCGTTGTCTAGTTCGAGCAATCGTCGGGCGTCCACCCACGCACTCCATCCGTTCGAACACTCGATGCGAGCCCAGCTTCCCCTTTTCTCTGCGATCTCGATCGAGAGCCATTGATCGAGTCGCGCGGCGGGGCGCGACGGATCGGGGGCTTCCCACGAAGACATGCCCCCGTCCGGAACGAAATGCGTCGGGCTGAACGAGATACCCACCCCCGATCGGACGTTCGACGAACGCGGACAACCATACTCCCGCACTCGAAGTTTTCCCAGAGTCGCGGCCTGGACGATGCCGGACGGCTGGCTACAATCGCGGCGATGCCGGAACGCGATCCCGGAACGCGACCCCGGGAGCGGCTGCGTCCGGTCCTCCCGAAAAGCGACCGTGCCTTGTTTGCGCTCGCTTTCGTTGCGGCCGGCACGTCGATCGCGGCGGTGCTCGCGCACGCGGCCGGCATCGTGCGGATGCCGTTCACGGTTTCGTTCGTCACGCTGCCCGGCCTCGTGCTGCTGCTGAGCCTGATGGTCTGGGCCGGACGCGCTCAAAAAACCCTGCTCTTCAACCGGCTTTGGGTTGGGACCGTCGCGGGTTTCCTGGGGCTGATCGGCTACGACGGAATTCGCTGGATCATTCAGATGGCGTTTCCGAGCGGATTCGACGCGTTCTCGGCCATTCGCGGCTTCGGCACGTTCATGACCGGAAAGCCGCCCGATCATGCGGCGGCGATCGCGTCCGGATGGGCGTATCACGTGACGAACGGATGGACGTTCGGAGTCGTGTACGCGATCGTCGCCGGCCCCGCCCGGTGGTGGTGGGGACTGATCTGGGGCGTGACGCTGGAGGTCGCGATGATCCTGATCTATCCCGCGTTGTTCCGCGTTCGCGCCTACGAGGCGTTCCTGGTCGTGAGCATCGCCGGGCACGTGGTGTACGGCTCCATCCTGGGATGGTGGTGCCGGGGGCACGCGCTTTCCGCCACCGATTCTGGGCGTTCTCCCGCGACCGTGGCATGATGCGAGGCGATCCGAAGGGGGCGAGGTGAACACGCCGGCGAACCGTGTCCGCACACTGAGCGCGGGGAAGATCTTCGCGCTGGCCTTCGTCGCCCTGTTCTGTTACCTGGATTGGATCACGCATCGAAGCGCCGTCGCGGTCGTCGTCATCGCTGCCGGCGGCATCGCGGTCATCGTCTTCGGACGCGAGATCGCCACCAAGCTCAACCTGCAAGATGAGATCGCCAAGATCCCCGCGCGCGCCAAGCCGATCCTGTTCGCCGCGCCGGGCCTGCTGTACTTCATGAGCCGGGGTTCGGGCACCTCCGGCGCAGGCGGCCCGGTGTTCTTCGCGTCGGCGATCGCCGTCGCGGCCCCCGCGTTGTTCGGGCCCGAGATCGATGCGCGCCTCGCCGGCTTCTACGCCGCGCGCAACAAGGCGGCTCCGCGCGTGCTCCGCATGATCGCCGCGCCGATCCTGGCGGTGCTGCTCAGCTTCCTGATCATTCACGGCAGCCTCGGCGACATCGGCGCTCTGTTCGGCGGAACGACGAAGGCTGCGCGCACGCCGGCCGGGCTGGGCGGACGGTTCTTCCTCGCCGCGCTGCTGTCGGCGAGCGTGTCCTTCCTGCTGCTGCGCGAGGCGCGTCGATGAGGCGCATCGCGGCGCTGACCATCATGACCGGCGGGTTCCTGCTGCTGCTCGCCGGCGCGGCGTTGGCCGACAACTGCGATCTGCGCATCAACCCGGGCGACTGTCAGAACACCGCATGGACGGTCGGCACGATCGCGACCGTCGCGGCTGCCGGTGCCGGCGCGGCCGCTGCGGCCGGCGCGTTGAACGGAAAGCCCGACGAAGAGCCACCGCCGGAAAAGCCCGACCCCTGTGCGGCCGAGGAGGGCCGGCTGGAGGCAGCCCGCTACGAGTCGCGCTTGATCAATGCGGCGCTGCAGGACTTTCGCGGCCTCATGAACATGCTCGAGACGATGTACGAAGACACGCGACAAGCTTCGTATCTGTCCGGTGTCGTCGATGTCGGGTTCATTGCCGGCAGCGTGTGGGGCAAGCCGGCAGGCGCCGCGGCGGGCGCGCTCGGCTGGGCTGGAAAGGCCGCGGCCGAGAAGCTCATCGGCAACGCGCTGCTGGCTGCCGGAATCAAGGGCGTGACCAAAGAGATGGTCAAGGACGCGATCCGCTCGATGGAGGACATGGACATCAAAGTCGAGGATCTGGCCGCCAAGCCGCTCAAGGACGCCGCGAAGAAGGCGTTCACGCAAAAGCTCGGCGAGTACATCGCAAACAAGAAGATGGGCGAGTTTCTCAAAAACGGGCTTCGCGCGAGCGACTTCCGGGGCGTGACGTTCTCGGTCCGCTACGCCGGCGCGTTCGAGAAGATCCGCGACTCCGTCACCAAGAACTACGCGCAGCCGCTCGCCGATTTCGTCGGCAACGCGATGAGCCTCTACAGCATGGGGGAGAGCGCGTGGAGCGGCGCGAAGAAGCTCGAGGCCATCCGCGGCGAAATGAGCCGCGTCCGGCAGCAGACCTTCGATTTGGAAAGCCGGTTCGAGGATGCGCTCTTCGAACTCGATCTGGCCAACGACTCGCTTCGGCACTGCCGCGAATACAACCCGATCAAGGCGGTGGCGAAATGAGCGTCGAGCTTCGCCGGTATACCCGCGCGGAAGCCGAGCGGATGCCGGCCGGACGCGGAGCGCCGGCCCCGGAGGCGCTCGTCTTCCGCGATCCCGCCGGGGTTTGGTGGCGGCTGGACGCCGCGAGCCGGTCGTGGCTTCGCTTCGACGGCGCCGCGTTCGTGGCCGCGCAGTCTCCCCCCGACACCCTGGAAGGAGCCGCGCTGCTCGCCCAATCGACCCAACCCGTTCCGCCGGGAATGGACGACGCGCCGCAGCAGTATCCCGACGCGAACGCGTTCATGGAGGGAGTCGTCGAGCGCGTGCGCGAGCGATACGAGCGCGGCGAGATCACATCCGAGGCGGCGGAAGCCGTGCTGTGCGGTCACCTGGTCGCCGGACCCGGTCCGCGAATCTGGACCGTCGGCGTGCGCAGCGGATCCTGGTACGAGTTCGACGACGGCGCGTGGCAGCGGCGAAACGGTCCGCCGGCCTCCGTCGCCGATGCCGCGAGCGACGACGTCGTGCGTGCCGCGGCCACGATCCTGGAATCGGACGCCTCGTTGCTCCCCGAACCCGTCGCCGATGCGTGGGAGCCACCCGTCGATGCCGGCGAGCCGGCCGAATTCGACGAAGAGCCTCCGCCGCCTCCGCCTCCCGATGAGCCCGGCATCGCGCCGCCCGCGCCTGCGCCGTCCCCGTCCGCGCCTCCGCCCGCGCCCTCGGCATTCGCGGCCACGCACCGGATCCCCGCATCCGGATTGGAAGCCTGGGCGAATCCCGACCCCAGCGTCGCTCCGGCCGCATGGATCGAAGGGGGAAGCCTCGTGCGCGCCGACGAGCGCAACGATCCGTGGATGCGAGTGGTCACCCAGCAAGGGACCCGAGGCTGGGTTGACGGCCGGCGTCTTGAAACCTTGTGACCGGTTAGCCGCGCGCGATCAACTGAATCTTTGAATGTCCCGAGTCGGCGACGTAGAGGCGACCGTCGAACCACGCGATGCCGGCGGGCAGCTGCAGGGTCTCCTTCTTGGGCTTCGGAGTCGGTGACGGCGACTCGTCGATCGGCTCGGCCTTCGATGCGAAGATCGTCGTGACCGCACCCTTGGCGTCCACGCGGCGGACGGTGTTGTTGGCGAACTCGGTCACGAACAGCATCCCGTCCGAGGCCATCGTCAGGCCGTAGGGAATGTTCATGAGCGCATCTTTGCCGGGGCCGTCCTTGAAACCGGCACGCGAGCCGGACAGGGTCGAGACCTTGCCGGCCGCGATCTTGCGGATCCGGTTGTTGGCGGCGTCGGCGATGAAGATGATCCCATCTTTGTCGACGGCGATGCCGACCGGTGAGTCGAACTGCGAATCGAGCGTCGCGGCGTCCTTGAAGCCCTTCGTTCCCGTGCCGGCGATCTGGCGAACGACCTTGCCGTCCTTGGACACCAGACGGATCGCGTGATTGTCGAACTCGGTCACGTAGAGCGAGCCGTCGGGGCCGACCGCGATCCCGATCGGCGCGTTGAACAGCGCGCCGCTGCCGGGCGCGTTCTTCAAACCCTTCTTGCCCGGCGAACCGGCCAGCGTCGCGACCGTCCCCGACGGTGAGATCGCGCGGATCAGATGGTTGCCGGTATCGGCGACGTAGATCGTTCCGTCCGCGCCGACCGCCACGCCGCGCGGCCCGCGGAACGTCGCGGAGGCGGCAGCGCCATTCGCAGCGCCCTCTTGGCCTGTGCCGGCGACGGTCGTCACGGTGCCGTCGCGAGCGACCTTGCGAATCCGGTGTGCGCCTGCGTCGGCCACGATCACGTTTCCGTCTGCGTCGGCGGCGGCGCCGATCGGCTGAATGAACGCGGCGCTCGCGCCCTTGCCGTCGGCGAAGCTCTTCGAGCCGCTGCCGGCCAGCAGCTTGATGTCGTAGTCGCCCTTCGCCTTCGGCGGCGCGTTCGTCGCGCCGAGACCCGGATCGGTGATGTTCTCGGTCGAGGACGGGTTGGGTTCTTCGGACGCTCCCGGCGAGCCGGTGGGCTCGGCGTCGTCTTCGGATTCGTGGGATACCAGGCCTTTTTCGGGCCGGTATTCGCAGGCGGTTGCAAACAGCGCCAGGGCTCCGAACAGCAGAGCGAGGCGCGCGAAACGGCTGGTTGAGTTGATTTTCGTCATCATGGCGTCCGGCAGAATACCCGTTCGCCTGAGTGGCCGCTGAGTGGCCCCGATGAGTCGTGTGGCCTGCAGCGGGCCCCTCTGATAGCATTCCGCCCGACCTATGGCGCTCCAACCTGCCGAGAAGGCACCCATCATTCAGGACTTCCGCGTCCACGACCGGGACACCGGTTCGGCGGAGGTTCAGGTTGCGCTTCTCACCAAGCGGATCAACGATCTCACGGGGCACCTGAAGACGTTCAAGAAGGACCACCACAGCCGCCGCGGCCTGCTCATGATGGTCGGAAAGCGCCGCCGGCTGCTGAAATACATCGCGTCCAACGACGTGGCCAAGTACCGGGCGCTCATCGAGCGTCTCGGGATCCGCCGGTAAGCCCTCGCCCGGGGGCGTCGAAATCCGGCTCCCCGTGGGGGTCGCCGGGTTCGACAAACGGAATACGAATACCGGAAGCGTCCGGTCGGCAGGACGGTCAGTTTTCGGTCGCGAGTCCCAAGCGCCTTCGAGCCACCCTTCGAGCCACTTGGGGCCCACCACTGAGAACTGGCCCCGCATCTCCCACCGACCCCGCTCCGGCCGAGGAGCGAAGCGCCCACGAGATGGCGCTTCGAGGAGGCTAGTTGCATGAACACACCGGTCACGCTCTCGCGTGAGATCGGCGGCCGCACCTTTACGCTGGAGAGCGGCAAGCTCGCTCCTCTGGCCGACGGGGCCGTCCAGATCACCAGCGGCGAGACGAGCATCCTCGTCACCGCCGTCGCATCAAAGAAGCCGAAAGAACATCTCGACTTCTTCCCCCTGACCGTCGACGTCGAAGAGCGCATGTATGCGCGAGGCCAGATTCCAGGCTCGTTCTTCCGTCGCGAAGGTCGCCCGTCCGAGACGGCGATCTTGATTTGCCGCCTCACCGACCGGCCGCTGCGCCCGTCGTTCCCGAAAGGGTTCCGCAACGAAGTTCACGTCGTTGCCACGATCCTGTCGGCCGACATGGAGAACCCGCCGGACGTGATCGCGATCACCGGCGCGTCGATGGCCGTCGTGCTGGGCGGCATGCCGTTCGAAGGGCCGATCGCCGGATTGCGGCTCGGGTTCCGCCACGCGCAGAACATCGACGGCACGTTCCGCGACGAATGGATCCTCAACCCGACCTACGAAGAGACCGAAGGCTGCGTCTTCGATCTGGTCGTTGCCGGCTCGCGCAACAGCGAAGGCGGCGTCGACATCATCATGGTCGAGGCCGAAGCGACGGAGAACGCCTGGACGCTGATTCAGGAAGGCGCAACCGCGCCGACCGAGGAGATCGTCGCCGGCGGACTGGAAGAGGCGAAGAAATACATCGCCGAGTTGTGCGACCTGCAGGCCGAATTCGCGAAGATGGCCGCCAAGCCGGTTCGCGAGTTCCCGACGTTCTCCGAGTACGGCGAGGACATGTACGCGAAGGTCGTCCAACTGGCCGAAAAGGAATACAGCGAGGCGCTCACGATCGCCGATAAGGCGAACCGCAACACGGCGATGGACGAGATCAAAGAGCGCGTCAAGAGCGAGATCCTGCTTGACGATGCGATGGCCGAACGCGAAAACGAGATCGGGGCGGCGATCCGTTCGCTGACCAAGAACCTGGTGCGCAAGCGTATCGTCAACGAAGGCATGCGGATCGACGGTCGCACGACCGACGAGATCCGGCCGCTGTCGGCCGAGGTCAAATTCCTTCCCCGCGCCCACGGAACCGGCTTGTTCCGGCGCGGCGACACCCAGGTTCTGTCGATCGCAACGCTGGGCATGAAGCGCATGGAGCAGATGATCGACACGCTGGATCCGGAAGAGTCCAAGCGCTACATGCATCACTACAACTTCCCGCCGTTCTCGACCGGCGAGACGGGATTCATGCGCGGCCCGAAGCGTCGTGAGATCGGTCACGGCGCACTCGCCGAGCGTGCCCTGCGGCCGGTCGTGCCGTCCGAAGAGGAGTTCCCCTACACGATTCGTATCGTGTCGGAAGTTCTGTCGTCGAACGGTTCGTCGTCGATGGCCTCGGTGTGCGGATCGACCTTGTCGATGATGGACGCCGGTGTGCCGATCAAGGCGCCGGTGGCCGGTATCGCGATGGGCCTGATTCGCGACGAAGGCCAATACGTGACGCTGACCGACATCCTGGGGGCGGAGGACGCCTTCGGCGACATGGACTTCAAGGTCGCCGGAACTCGCGATTTCGTCACGGCGTTGCAACTGGACACGAAGCTGACGGGCATCCCGTCCGAGGTGCTGGCGAAGGCGCTGGGCCTTGCCAAGGCGGCGCGTCTGAAGGTTCTCGACGTGATCCACGACGCGATCGCCGAGCCGCGTCCCGAGGTCGCCGAGCACGCGCCGAAGATCATCTCGGTGCAGATTCCGGTGGACAAGATCGGCGAGGTCATCGGCCCGAAGGGCAAGAAGATCAACGAGATCCAGGCCACGACCGGCGCCGAGATCGACATCGAAGATGACGGCATGGTGTTCATTGCCGCCCGGGGCGGAACGGCGGCGGCCGATGCCGAGAAGCTGATCCGCGAGATCGTCTGGCCGGTCATGCCCGAGATCGGGATGCGCTTCATGGGCAAGGTCGCCGGACTCACCGACTTCGGCGCGTTCGTGTCGATCCCCGGCGGCAAGGACGGCTTGGTGCACGTGTCCAAGCTGGGCTTCGGCCGCACGCGCGTCGCGCATCCGAGCGACGTGCTCGAGAACGGCCAAGAGATCGAGGTTCAGGTCATGCGCATCGATGAGCGGGCCGGCAAGATCTCGCTCGCGCCGATCGATCCCGAGTCCGGCGAGCCGTTCGAGCCGCCGGAGCGTCCCCGCGGCGAAGGCGGAGACCGTGATCGTGGCCGCGGCGGCGGCGGCGATCGTGGCCGCGGTGACCGTGGACGCGCCGGACGCGACCGCGGACCGCGCCGCGACAGCGCGCCCTCGAGCGACTAGCACCGATCAATACGCGAAAGGACGGGCCTTCGGGCCCGTCCGGTCGTTTCATCGACAGGTGCCGGTCGATCCGTCTGCGGCACTCTTGTGCGGCCGTCATTCTGCGCCATTGCGCTCAGGATGGCGACCATGCCTGGGATCACCATGACGAGGCCTGTGAAGTCCTAGACGGATGTGAAGAGTCCTCCAAAAGACTGGACAGATGCAACGCCCCCCCCCCTAGGATCGTTGTAGGAGGTGATGATTCATGTCTCGATCACGGTTCGCGCTGGCCCTATTGGCAATGGCTACGATGGTGTTTGCGATGTCAGGAGCAAAGGCAGCACTGGACCAATGTGCCGGGGGTGGAATCCATCGGGCGGGCTGGAGTCAGTTCGGAAGCGAGCAGTTCACTTCCGCCAACTTGCTCGGCGCCTCCGCTCAGGTCCAGGTACGGACTGGGCTGGTTTGTGAATCCGACACGGATACGTACACGAATCTTGTTCACGCCTATGCGGGGATCAGTGGATTTCGCTACTCCTCGGGAAGCTTCGGTTGGGTCGAAGTTGGCTACCGACGGTATTTCAATGCTCCCCAAATTTATCACTACACTGAATATTCCCGTGATGGGAGTACCTTCGTCCGACAAACCCATGGATCGGTGCCATTGGGTTCCTACGCGACGTATGCCTCTGACTACGACGTTTCCTGCCAGTGTGAGGCCCTGTTCATTGGGGGAGTGCGAAAGGCCCAGACAAATTTCGATCCCGCCGTTGATTGGCGAGATCCCACGGGATGCTTCTGTCTTTCGACGGTTGAGGCACGCTGGCAAGCTCGGACAAAGTACCTTCAGAGCGATATTCCCGGGATCTATTCCAGTTCGATGGCCGAGTTCCGGAATATGCGAGTTGAGTACATCCAAGGCGGGCCGGGGGCACCGAATCCAATCCGAATGGTCGCGACGAACCCCAACGGGACTCGATGGCTCATCACCAGTTACGACCCTGCGGCGAACCATTTCTACACCGCCTGTCTTGCGGCTTGTACCTGATGGGTTTGACAATCGAAGGAGGGTGATCCCTGTGACGCGTCGCTCTGGATTGCGAATTGCGGTCGCGATTGGATTCATTGGCCTCGCGGCGTGTGGCCGGACGCCGGGCCCGTCGGATCATGGCGGTGTCAACATCCAGGGTGCCGCGGACGCCGCGTCGACGCCGCGTGGGTGTGAGAACGTGCCACCGCCCGGCAAGGCGGTTTCGGCAACGCGCGTTTTGGCGCCGAACACGCGGCTGATCCCGCCTGCGGAGGGATATCATCCGTCGATCGATGCCGCGTCGGTTGCGAACGGTGCCGACAAGACCAAGCCGGCGGATGTCCGCTGCGTCGAGGTTCTCCTCGGCCGGTTCGTCGATGACATCGGGAAACTCAGCGTCCCGGCTTGGGCCGTTGTGTATTCGAAGTTCGGCCGGATGGTGCCCGTTTCTGATCGGACGGATTACCCGCTCGGCTATTCTCCGCGGCCGATCCCTGAGGTCAACTACGAGATCGCCGTGATCGTCGATGCCACGAGCGGCAAACACATCACCACTCTTGAGTACCCCACTCAATGACGGATCCCATTCGAAAACTTAGTTTTCGCACGTCTTCGTTTCCCTGGGTTTTGTGAGTGTTGTCGGTGCCCTGGCCTATCGTTGTCGCTTCATGGGCAAGGTTGCCGGACTCACCGACTTCGGCGCGTTCGTGTCGATCCCCGGCGGCAAGGACGGCTTGGTGCACGTGTCCAAGCTGGGCTTCGGCCGTACGCGCGTCGCGCATCCGAGCGACGTGCTGGAGAACGGCCAGGAGATCGAGGTTCAGGTGATGCGCATCGATGAGCGGGCCGGCAAGATCTCGCTCGCGCCGATCGATCCCGAAAGCGGCGAGCCGTTCGAGCCGCCGGAGCGTCCCCGCGGCGAAGGCGGAGACCGTGATCGTGGCCGCGGCGGCGGCGATCGAGGCCGCGGCGGAGGCGATCGTGGCCGCGGCGGACGCGACCGCGGACCGCGCCGCGACAGCGCGCCCTCCGGCGGCGGCGAAGGCGGCGGCGAGTAGACCCCGCGAAATCAAACGAGGGACGGCGTTCGCGCCGTCCCTCTTCGAATCCTTCGATCAGACCAGGAGGCCCAGCAGCGCCCCCGCGCCGATAACGGCGGCGCCGGCCAGCAGTGCGATCCACGCGAAGCCGACGCGGCCGGCGCGGTCGTCGGCTTGCCGTTTGAGATGCCCGTCGGGTCCGAGCGCGTGCGTTTCGGCGAGGAGTTCGTGGCCGCGGCCCATGGAACCGCCGCCGAAGAGGCCCGACTGCGTGGTTCCGCCGGTAAAAGACATCGCGCCGAGACCGGCGAAGATCGCGCCGCCGATCAACCATCCGCGCGAGAGCCGTTCCGCCGACCAGCCGACGGCGAGCACGATCGACGTCGACACGGCCGCGACGATGGCCGCGGCAATCGCGATGGTGATGAGGAAGCGCTTCATAGACCAGAAGCATATCCCCCGAGGGCCGGGGAAACCGTAGACTGACGTTCCTATGGACTATCAGCGGACCGACCTCGACTGTGGCATTCGAATCTTGACCGAGCACGTTCCGGGTGTGCGGAGCGCGTCGCTCGGCGCGTGGGTGGGGGCGGGAAGCCGCGACGAGCCGCCGGAGCTCAACGGCGCGACGCATTTCTTGGAGCATCTCCTCTTCAAAGGAACGCCGACCCGCACGGCGCAGCAGATCGCCGAGTTGTTCGACGCGGTCGGCGGCGACCTGAACGCCTTCACGGCGAAGGAATACACCTGCTTCCATTCGCGCACGCTCGACGAGGACCTACCGATGGCCGTCGAGGTGATCGCCGACATGGTCGAGCATTCGCTGCTGAACGACGCCGACGTCGAATCCGAGCGACAGGTCGTGCTGGAAGAGATCGGGATGCACGACGACGCGCCCGACGACATCGTCTTCGACCTGTTCAACGAAACCATCTGGGGCGACCATCCGCTCGGCCGCCGCATCCAAGGCCGCGCCGACACGGTCGCCGCAATGAGCCGCGAGCAAGTCCACGCCTACTACCGGCTCCACTACCGCCCCGGAAACCTAGTCTTCGCGGCAGCCGGCAACGTCCGCCACGACGACGTCGTCGACGCGGTCGGGAAGGCCTACGCACATGCCCCGGCCGGACCCACGCGCGTCGCGCGAACCGGCGATACGGCGCCGCCGCTCCACAACCGCATCCATGTCGAGCAGCGGAAGCTCGAGCAATCCCACGTCGTATACGGCACCGGCGGACTGTCGCGCAACGATCCCGACCGGTTCGCACTCGGCGTGCTCAACATCGTGCTGGGCGGCGGCATGTCCTCGCGCCTGTTTCAAGAGATCCGCGAAAAGCGCGGCCTGGTCTACTCGGTCTGGTCTTCGCATACCGGTTACGCCGAGACCGGCCTGTTCACGATCTACGCGGCCGCCGCGGCCAAGCGCGTGCGCGAGGTTCTTTCTCTCGTCCGCGATGAGATCGCCCGCGTGGTCGAAGACGGGATCACCGGCGAAGAGCTTGCTCGTGGCAAGGGCCACTTGACCGGCTCGCTCGTGCTCGGCCTGGAGGACACCGGCAGCCGCATGAGCCGGCTCGGCAAGGGCGAGTTGTGCCACAACGAGATCCTGTCGCCCGACGAGGTCGTGGAGCGGGTCAAGGCCGTCACCCAAGACGACGTGATCGCCGCCGGCCGCCGCGTTCTGACGCAGCAGCCGTGGGCGCTGACCGTGCTCGGTCCCGGCGACGGAAACGGCTACGACGAGTTCGTCACCTAGTGTCCGCGCGGTTCGTTGTCGTGGGTCGGGCCGGGTAGCATGGCGCGATGATTCGCGTCGGAGTGATCGGAGCGGCCGGAAAGATGGGTCGGCAGGTGTGTGCGGCCGTTCATGCCGACCCCGATCTGCTGCTCGCGGCCGCCGTGGACACCCACGAGGCGGGAACTCCGGTCGGCCGGCTCGTCGGGGACCCGAGCATCCGCATCGACGTCTCCGACGAACTCGACATGCTCTCCGAAGCCGAAGTCGAAGTCGCCGTCGACTTCACGCATCCGAAAGCGGTCATGGACAACATCCGCTGGTGCATCCGCCACGCCGTCCACGCGGTCGTGGGCACGACCGGACTGACCGAAGCCGACGTGACCGCGATCCGCGCGCTGATCGCCGAGGAGGGCGACGAGTCGAACGTTTTCGTCGCGCCGAACTTCGCCGTCGGGGCGGTGCTGATGATGAGCTTCGCGTCTCGCGCCGCGGAGTTCCTCCCGGCGGTCGAGATCGTCGAGCTCCACCACGACGGGAAAGCCGACGCGCCCAGCGGTACCGCTCTGCGCACCGCCTCCGAGATCGCCCGGCATCGCGAAGGCGCCGCCGAGCCACCGGCCGGCGAGGTCGTGCCGGGCGCACGCGGCGCTCACGTCGAAGGAATCCGCATCCATTCGGTGCGGCTCCCCGGCCTGATCGCGCATCAGGAGGTGATCTTCGGTGGTCCCGGGGAGACGCTCACGATCCGGCACGACTCCTACGATCGCGAATCGTTCATGCCCGGCGTGGTTCTGGCCGTCAAGGCCGTCTCGTCCCGCCATGGGCTGACGCTCGGCCTGGAAAGTCTGCTCGACCTATGACGCATCCCTACGTCGTCGAAGAATTCACGCCCCACGAGCGCGCAATCCTCGGCCGGGTCGCGGGCAACATCGACTCGAACGTCTTTGCGGTGATGAACCTGCCGGAAGCCGTCAAGGGCGCGCTGTTCGCACGCTACTCGCGCACCGCCAAGTCGCTGCGGCGGCTGTTCCTGGACGAGTTCCTGCGCGGCGGCGACGTCGAATCGCTCGGCTCGGCCGGCGGCTCGGATCTGGGGATGGCCAAGGCCGACGAACTCTACGGCCGCATCTTCATCGAGTTCGGCGACGACTCGGTCGCGCAGCTCGGCGGCGCGCACATCGCGGTCGAGCAGGCATCGAACATCTTGACCAAGCAGCTCGAATGGGGGCGCCTTGCGGCCTACCTCGAGCAATCCACCCGCTACGTCGGCTACGACGACAAGCCGGGCGGCCGCTGGCGCTACTTTCTCGAGCCCGACGTCATGGCCTCGCCGCACGCCGCCGCCTACGAGCAGACGCTCGATGCGATCTTCGAACGCTACGCCGCCGCGCTGCCGCGCGCGATCGAGCACTTCGCCGGGCGACACCCCAAGCACGACGGCGACCCCGACCGGGTCTGGAAGGCCACCATCAAGGCGAAGGCGTGCGACGTGCTGCGCGGGATGCTGCCGGCCGCGACCGTATCGAACATGGGCATCTACGCGAGCGGCCAAGCCTACGAGATGATGCTGATGCGGCTGCGGGCCTCGCCGCTGCGCGAATGCCGCGACACCGCCGACGCGATGCTCTCTGAGCTGAACAAAGTCATTCCGACCTTCCTGCAACGCGTGGACCAGCCCGATCGGGGCGGCGCGTGGATCGGGTATCTGCGCGACACCCGGCAGGCGATGGCCTCGCTCGCGGCCGAGATTCTCGGCGACGAAAAGCCCGGCGAGCGGCCGCTGGTCACGCTCACCGACTTCGACCCCGACGCCGAGGTCAAGCTGGTCGCCGCGATGCTGTATCCGTACTCGTCTCTGCCCGAAGACGCGCTCGTCGAGCGCGCGCGCGCGATGACGACCGAGGAGCGGCTCCGTGTGATGCGGACGTACGTGGGAGAGCGCGCGAATCGCCGTCACAAGCCGGGTCGCGCGTTCGAGCGATGCGACTACCGCTTCGATGTGCTCGGTGACTACGGCGGCTTCCGCGATCTGCAGCGCCACCGGATGCTCACGATCGAATGGCAGGACCTGACCCCGCGACACGGCGCGGACCTGCCGCCCGAAGCCGACGAGTGCGGCGCCGGCGAAGCGTACCGTTCGTCGCTCGATGACAGCGGGGCCCTGTGGGAGGCGATCTATCCGGACCTGGCGCCGCAATCGCAGTACGCGGTGTGCATGGCCTACCGGATCCGGTACGCGATGCAGATGAACCTTCGTGAGGCGGTGCATCTGATCGAGTTGCGCTCCAGCGCGCAAGGGCATGCCGGCTACCGAAAGGTAGCGCATGAGATGCACCGTCTGATCGGCGAGCGGGCCGGCCACCGGGCGGTGGCAGAGTTCATGTCCCATGTGGACTATTCGTCCGTGGACCTGGAACGACTTGAGGCGGAGCGGAGGGCGGAGCGGAAACGTCTCGAATCTTTGGAGCGAGACGAGCCCTAGGCGATGGGGGCGCCGGGCGCGCCTGTGGTTCGAGCGGCTAGTCCTGGACGGGCTCTGCGAGCTCGTCGGGGCACAGCCACATCACTTCGGCGGTCGAACCGATACGTTCTTCGATCATCTCGATCGCAGCGCCGACGGCTGCGGTCGGTTCCTGGACCAACACCCACGTGATCATCCTCACTCCTCTCCTCGGCGCAAGGATTCAACGCCGTGGAAGCCGTTCCTTCCGAGGTCCCGCCAGAATTTCCAACACCCCCGCGGGATTTACGACCCAAAGCGGAACAATGCCCTCTACCGGTCGTGCATCCGTTGGCTGCACTCCATCAAACGAGCCGCTCAACCAGCGGAAACGGGCTCGGTATTCGATGCCGGGGAACATCCAGATCTGTGCCGTCGGAGCGCATGCGCGGCGATCTGAACGGATGCGTCCGGGCCGCTTGCAACCGATCGGGCCGGGAATGTCCGCATCGCGCGCGGCGCCGGTGGGCGGAAAAAAAACCGGGAGGGTCTGCGCGACCCTCCCGGCTGTTT
Organism: Actinomycetota bacterium; assembly: GCA_036398095.1. Classification (GTDB taxonomy): domain Bacteria; phylum Actinomycetota; class AC-67; order AC-67; family AC-67; genus DASWHR01. The sequence goes on along the minus strand of DASWHR010000010.1, from coordinate 46,564 downwards.
CGCATCGTTTGCGTTACTCGATCACGTTCGGACGCGTCGCCGTCGCCGACGACGATCCGCCGTCGCCGCCGACCAGGCTCGTGGTCACGATCGTGATCGTGACGGCCGAGCCGCGGTTGCCGGCGCGGTCGATCGGAACCGCCGACACCGTGTAGATGCCGGGCAGGAGATCCGGCGAGGAGACCCAGCGAAGCTCCGCGCAGGGCGCGGCGCACGTCACCGTGTCCACGACCGTCTCTGCACCGGCGTAGGTCACCTCGACCGCGGCGATGCCCGAATCCGTGTCGCGTGCCACGCCCTCGACGCGTACCGGCTCGAGCGGGTGGTAGACCTGCGCGACGATGTAGCCCTGACGGCGATGCACCGTGGTCGTCGGAGCGTTCGCGTCGACCGTGAACTGGCGTGCCGCGGACGGCGCGCTGACGTTGCCGCTCACCGAAGCGAACGCCGTCATCGTGTGCGAGCCGTTCGCGAACGAGCGTGTCACCGTCCACGAGCCGTCACCCGCCACGACGATGCCCTCTTCGATCTTGCTGCCGTTGTCCCACAGCGAGACCGTCGTGCCGGTGGGGGCCAGTCCGGTCACGTCGATCGACGGGCCGTTGACGCTGCCGGCGAGCGGCGTGGAGATCGACGGTGCCGCCGGCACCACCTTCAGCGTTGCCGTCGCGGTCAGCGCGTCGACCGTCGCCGTGACCACGTGATTGCCGTAGACGTCGGCCGTGCATGCGTTGCCGGTGCAGGAGCCCTCCGGGGCGATGGCCAGCGTCGCCGATCCGGTCACGTCGCCGGTGACGTTGCCGTACTGGTCCCGGCCCTGCACCGTGTAGGTGCGCGTCCCGCCGGCCGGGATCTGCGACAACGCCGGCGACAGCGAGATCGCCGTCATCGGACCGGCGAGCACCTTCAGCCCCGCCGTCGCCGCCGCGCCGGTCACGCTTCCGACGACCGTATGGTCGCCGGCGATCGTGGCCGTGCAGGTGTTGGCGCTGCACGATCCGTTCGGGCCGATGGCAAACACCGTCACGGAGGTGACGTCGCCGAGCGAGTTGTCGTCACCATCGAAACCTTCCGCGGTGTAGGCCTGGCTGCCGCCGGCCGTGATCGTCGCCGTCGCCGGCGACAGGACGATCCGGTGAATGCTCTCAGGAATCACGTGCAAGAGCGCCGAGCCTTGCGCCGTGCCGCGCGCCGCGCGGACGGTGTGATTGCCGAGCGCCGCCGGCGTGCAGGTCGAACCCGAGCACGATCCGTCGGGGAAGATCGCGAACGTCGTGCCGACCGTGAGGTCGCCCAGCGAGTTGCCGAACGCATCCCGGCCCTGAGCGACATAGGTCTGCGAGGCGCCCAGCACGACGGTGGTTTCGGCCGGCGACAGCAGAAGCGACGCCAGCGGCCCGGGATCCACCTGCAGCGACGCATCGACCGACACGGCGCCCTGCGTGGCCGTCACCGTGTGCGCGCCGGACGTCGTGGCCGAGCAGGTGTTGGCCGAGCACGATCCGTCCGGGGCGATCGAGAACGTCGTGCCGACGGTCACGTCCCCCTTGGGATTGCCGAAGGAGTCGAAGCCCGAGACCGCATAGGTCTGGCTTTGACCCGCGGCGACCGTCGCCGCCGCGGGCGTGATCGTCATCGACGCGAGCGGGCCCGGAACGACCGTGAGCGTCGCGGCGGCCGTCTTGCCTTGATACGTGGCGGTCACGATGTGATCGCCGGCTTGCTCGCTGCCGCATGACGACCCGGTGCAGGCCCCGTCGGTGATCGAAAGGGAGGCGTCGGCAGTCACGTCGCCCAGCGAGTTGCCGGCCGCGTCGAAGCTTTCGACGGCGTAGGTCTGCGTTGCTCCTGCGGGGATCGTCGCCGCGGTCGGCGTGATCCCGATCCCGGCGAGCGGACCCGCTCCGAGCACGACGACCTTTCCGTCGGCGGTCGCGGCGACCAGATCCAGAAGGCCATCGCCGGTGACGTCGCCCGCCGCGACCGGCGCGTTCGCGGCAGCGGACAGAGAGGTCTCCCACAGCAGCGAGGGCGTGCCGTCGGCGGCGAATTTCACGGCGACCAGCGTGCCGTCACCCTGCCCGTAGACGAACTCGGGACGCGCGTCGCCGGCGATGTCCACCAGCGCGCCGCCGCCCTTGGCGCCCCAGTCGCTTCCCGGCGGCGGAGTCCGCTCGAGCGTGCCCTTCGCGACGATCGCGGCGCCGGTGAATCCGCGCACCGTCACGTCGCCCTTCTTCTCGGGGTCGCTTTCCGGGAAAGTCGACTGACCCGAGTAGGCGGCGTTGACGACGTCGGCTTTGCCGTCGCCGTCCACATCGGCCAGGCTCGCCGTGTTCCACAGGAACCCGTCGGTACGCGAAACCAGCGACAGCGCCGGGCTCGTCTTCACGACGTTCAGGCTGGCGCCCGTGCGGCCGTTGCCGACGATCTCGGGACTGCCCCCGTCGAGGTCGGCGACCGAGACGCCCAAGATTCCGGTCGTGGTGTTCACGTTCTCGTCGCAGGTGGCGTTGCCGCCGAACGGCTTGCACACGCGAATGGCGCCCGTGGAGGGGCCGTTGATGAAGACCGCGTTCTGCGCGACGACGACTTCGAGGCCGGCGCGCTCCGGGCGAAGTTCGGCGACCGCCCACGACGTCCAGTTCGACGCCGCGGTCAGGTTCGAGTCGAACTCCTCGATCAGCGTCGCGCCGCTCAGGCCGTAGCCCGCGAGGAACGATCCGGGCGTGGTGCCGCCGACGTGATGGATCAACACGATCTCGGTGTTTCCGTCGCCGTCCACGTCGGCGATCGCGGGAGGAGCGTCCACGCCGATGACGATCGCCTCCGGGTCGGCCGTGGCCACCGATGTGTCGTCGATGAGCGTGCCGGTCGCGGCGTCGAGGACCGCAAGCCGGCCCTGGTTGCTGGTGACCGCTTGGGTGTTGATCCGGTTGTTTGAGTAGACGACGACCTCGAGCGGGCCGTCGCCGTTGAGCTGGCCGAGCGCGATGTTGGCGAAGCCCTCGTTCTGTCCGTCGAGCATCGGAGACGTATACGTCCACAGAAGCTCCAGCTGAGTCGCGGTCTGCTCGTAGGCCTTGACCGTGGCCGGCGTGTTCAAGCCCGGGTCGGTGACGGCCAGCAGATCGGCCTTGCCGTCGCCGGTGATGTCGACGATGAGCGGCGAGGCGTCCACCGCGAGCGTGCCGACGGTGATCGTCTGACGGACCGAGGGGACGCCTTGCGAGCCGTGTCCGGCGGTCGTGCCGGTGCGTGCGTTGCCGCCGCGCGCCTCGGGCCAGCCCGCCGGGACGGCCGGGCCCGTCGGAAGGATCTGGATCGCGTCGCTGACCGGACCGAGGTTGCCGGCCAGGTCCTTCGCGCGCACGGCGAACTCGTAGGTCGTTCCGTTCGTCAGGCCGGTCACGGTCGTCGCCGTGCCGGGGACGTTCTTGACCGGCACGCCGTCTTGCAGCACGTCGTAGGAGGCGACGCCGACGTTGTCGGTCGCGGCGTCCCAGCTCAGCGCGGCGCTGCCGTTTCCGGCGATGCCGGCCAGGCCCGTCACCTGAGACGGCGCCGTCAGGTCGTCGAGCGTCGTCGCGGTCACCGCGTTCGAGACTGGGCTCGAGTTCGACGACTCGTCGATCGCCTTGATCGCGAAGTAGTAGGTCGTGCCCGGGATCAGACCGCCCACGACGAAGGACTGGGGCGCTCCGGAGAGCCCGGGCGCCGGAACGCCCGGCGCGGGCGTAGCCGAGTCGAAGTTCGCCGCGCCGATCGGCTCGGTCGAATACCGAAGGTCGTAGGACGTCGCTTGACCGACGATGCCGTCGTCACCCGTCGCCGTCCACGTCAACGCCACCGAAGTCTCGGTCGCCGCGCCCGCGGCGAGGTCGCCGATCGCGGCCGGAGGAGTCGTGTCGACGTCGGGCGGTGCCGTTCCGAAGATCTGAACGTCATCGATGAACGGACCGCGGAACTGCAGAATCTCGTCCGAGGTGAAGTGGAACTGGATGTCGACTTCGTTGCCTTTGAGCGATGTCAAGTCGATCGTCTCGGTCGACCACCCGTCGCCGAGGTCGTCATCGTAGGTCGCCCGCGTCGTGTAGGTGGCGTCCTGCGCGCGTTTGACCTTCGCATGCAAGAAGTCGAAGTCGGCCTCGAGCGCCCCGCCGCGCGCGAAACGCCACAGGATCTGGGCCGAGGTCGCCGCCGCGCCGGTGGACAGATCCACGCGCTGCGTCAGCGTAAAGTCGGCGGCAGGCTGATACTCCTCGAGCACGTCGTTGCCCGCATACCAGGACGTGGCCGGGCTCTGGCTGTGGATCGTGGTTCTGTGCCAGCCGAGCGCGGCATCGCTGGACACCCAGCCCGCGTCGCCGCCTTCCACGTTGTCCGACAGCAAGGTCACCTTCTGGAAAACCGTCACGGTTGCCGCGTCCGTCGCGATCGCAGGGACGGCCTTCGAATCGGTGATGCGCACCGACACCGACTTCACGCCCGCGGCGGCCGTGTTCGCAAACGTCACGGTCTTTCCGGCCGTCTCATGCGAACCGTCGTTGTCGAGATCCCACGCGTACGAATAGGGTGGCACGCCGCCGGTGGCGGTTGCCGTCAGCGAGATCGTCTCACCCTGCAATGCGGAATACGGGCCGTTCGCGTTCGCCGCGAGCGCCGTTGTGTCCCCGCCGTGCCGCTCGATCGCGAGCTCGATCGCGTGCTTGGCGCGCGCTTCCCCGTAGCCGCGGTCGTTGTCCTTGGACGGGTAGTTGAGCGCGGTTTCGAACAGGACCTGCCGGAGCTCGATCGCGGTGATGTTCGGAACCGCCTGAATGATCAGCGCCGCGATGCCCGCGACGTGCGGCGAGGACATCGAGGTCCCGCCGAAGCTCGCGTAGGCGCTGGGACCGCCGCACGACAGCGGCGGCGGACAGGGAATGCCCCCGTTCGCCGGGCTGTTGACTGAGGCGACCGATTCGCCGGGCGCGCACACGTCGGGTTTGGTCCGCCCGTCGGCAGTCGGCCCTTCCGAGTCCCAGTTGGTGTAGGTCGGCGCCGTCGGCGGGTTGGCGCTGTTGCTCGAGCAGACCGCGATGCCTTCGCGCGAGTCGGCGGGGATGTTGACGTTGCCGTCGACCTGGTTCGGGCCGGCGCCGTCCTGCGAGCCGTTGCCGCCGGCCATGACGACCACGATCCCGGCGTTCATGGCAGCGTCGACGGCCTGGCTCTGCGCCGAGTTGCCGTTGTTGTTTCCGCCGACCGGAACCGAACCGCCCGAGTAGTTGATCACGCGGATCGGCGGGTTCACCGAATCGCCGTTGAGCACGATCCAGTTGACCGCAGCGATGAAGTCGGTCGAGGATCCCGCGCCGGCATCGCTGAAGACCTTGAAGCCGGCCAGGTGCGAACGGAACGCCATGCCGATGTTCTGCGAGGAGCCGCCGCCCGTTCCGGCGGCGATGCCGGCGACGTGTGAGCCGTGGTCGTTGTCGTCGTAGGGCGCGACATCGTTTCCGCCGGCGTTGACGTAGTCCTTGAACTTGACGATCTTCGGATCGTTCGTGGAGGCGTTGTCGTCGATGTCGTCGAGGCTGGTGTGCTCGGCGTACAAGCCGCTGTCGACGATTCCGATCGTCACGCCCGCGCCGTTGTAGCCCAGGCTCCACGCGCCCGGTCCGGTTCCGTTGTCTTTGACGTAGACCGTGCGGGCCGAGTTGGACAGATCCTGATGGATCTCCAGATCGCGCTCAGCTTGAAGCCCGGCCTCCTGCGCGAAGGCGAGCACGCGCTCGACGGCCGGAACCGGAACCGACACGGCCGCGCCTTGAAGGATCTCGTAGTTGTAGACGAGTTCGTAGGGCGTGAGCGCGCCGAGGGCGCGCATGAAAGCCGCATCGACCCCACCGAAGATGACGACGCGTTCGCTCCGGCCCGACTCCTCCGCGGCGAGCACCTCAGCCGCGTCGGGAGCCGACCGCGCGGTCGTGGACGCGAAGAGCGCGGCAAGAATCGTCATGAACAGGATCGGCCGCACGCGGCGGCGCCTGGTGGGGGTCGAGATCACGGTGTCTTCCTCCGGTTCAGAGGGTGCAGCCGAGTCGTTTCCCCTAGCGATCCGCACGCCGCAAGCCTGGTGGGCCCGTCCGTCGCGGTGCCGGGGCCCCTGGATACGGCAGACCCTGGTCGATTGCTCGCTGTCTTATTCGAGTCCGGTTTGTGAATTCCTCCCGGATCGACCCCGTTTCGGCCCCCCGCGCGATCGGGGGTGGTGGCAGATTCCGCCGAAGGGAACGGATCGGCCAGGCTAAACTGCCCGTTCGGGCCGGAACGATGCGATCGGAGGGGTGCGGATGTCTGTGGGAAGGGTGTCTCTGGGACGAATGATCACGGCCATGGCGACGCCGTTCGGCGCCGACGGCTCGCTCGACCTCGACGGTGCCGTCGTGCTTGCCTCGCATCTCGCCGACCACGGCTCGGACGGAATCGTGCTTTCCGGCACGACCGGCGAATCGCCCACCCTGACCGAACCCGAGAAAAAGGAATTGTTCGCTGCCGTCGTTCCCGCCGTGCGCGGACGGGCCGCCGTCATCGCCGGGACCGGAACCTACTCAACGGCCGAGTCGATCGAGCTGTCCAAACTTGCCGCCGGCTGTGGCGTTGACGGGTTGCTGATCGTGACGCCCTACTACTCGCGGCCGCCGCAATCGGGCCTCGAAGCGCATTTCCGCGCGATCGCCGCCGCGACGGACCTGCCGGTCATCCTCTACGACATCCCCGGCCGCACCGCTCGAAAGATCGAGCACGACACGTTTCTGAAGCTGGCCGACGTGCCCACGATCATCGGCGTGAAGGACGCGGCCGGCGATCCCTCCGGAACGGCTCGCCTGATCGCCGCCCTGCCCGCCTGGACGATCTGGTCGGGCGATGACGCGATGACGCTGCCGATGCTGGCGGTCGGCGCGACCGGCGTGATCAGCGTCGCCGGGCATCTGGTCGGGGACCGCATCGGCGAGATGATCGCGGCCCACGACAAGGGGCAAATCGACGTCGCCGCACAGATCAACCGCGATATCACGCCACTGATCGAGGCGCTGTTCTGCACAAGCAGTCCCATCCCGCTCAAGGCGGCGCTCGCCATGCTCGGTCTGCCCGGCGGGCCGCTCCGCTTGCCGCTGATCGAGGCGACCGACGCCGAGAAGACGACGATACGCGCTGCGCTGGAAAAACTCGGCATACTGTAGGAACCGGCAAGGCCGGTGATCGACGGCTGCTCGCGGCCGGAATCGAATGATCGAACTCCGCTCACCCGAGTCATCGACGAAGCCGGGAGGCTTTGGTGGCCACAAAGAAGCGGGGGCGATCGCCTGGGGGCAGGACCCGGTCCAAGACCGGCGGCGTCGGTGCGCGCGCGAAAGCGGCCTCCGAAGCGCTCTCGCGTGCTTTCGGTCCGCATCTGTCCGACGCGTACGGCATCGGCTTGACCGTGCTCGCAGTGCTCTGCGCCCTCGGCGTGTGGTTGCACAAGGCCGGCCCCGTCGGCGGATTCTTGGAACTCGCCGCCCGAGGTTTGTTCGGACGCGGCGGCTACCTCACGCCGGTCGTTCTCGGCTACTTGGCCTACGCGTTCTTCACGACCCGGCCCGGACCGGATCGTCCGCGTGTCGTCGTCGGCCTGACTCTCGTCGCGCTCGGCGCACTTGGGCTGTGGCATCTCGCCCAGGGAACACCGGACGTGACCGCCGGCGCAGAGACGCTTCGTGACGCCGGCGGTCTGGTCGGCGCGATCGTCGCCGGGCCGCTTCGCCGTCTGGTCGCGCCGCCCGGCGCCGCGATCACGTTGCTGGCGCTGCTCGGGCTCGGCGTGCTCGTCCTGACCCGGACGCCGGTACGCCGACTCGGCGAGACGATCGCCGCGGTCCGCGCCCGCATCGCCGGCCGCGTCCGCGAACGGGCCGCCGCCTTGGGCGAGCGTCGCGGCGACGCCAAGCCCCGAAGGGCGCGAGATTCCGCCGGATCGCTCGAGGACGAACCCGAACCTGAACCCGAACCCGGCGACGAAGAAGACGAGCCGGCGCCGATCGTCGCGGCCGCACCCCCGCTTCCCACCGAGCCGATCGTGCAGATCCTGCTCCCCGACGATGACGAGCAAGACGACGGCGGGCCGGCGGTAACCCCGCGACGCGCCGGCGACTACCGGCTGCCGGCGATGGACTTGCTCCGCAAGTCGGCCGTCGCGACTCCGGCCGGAAAGTCGGTCAACGACACCGTCCGCGCGATCGAGCAAACGCTTCGCCAGTTCGACGTGGATGCCTCCGTCGCCCGCCACACGCGCGGTCCGACCGTTACGCGCTTCGAGGTCGAGTTGGGCGAGGGAGTCAAAGTGAGCCGTGTCGTTTCGCTCGCCAACGACATCGCATACGCGCTTGCGACACCGGACGTGCGCATCATCGCTCCGATCCCCGGTCGCAGCGCGATCGGCATCGAAGTTCCGAACGTCGAGCGCGAACTCGTCGCGCTGCGCGAGCTGCTCATCAGCGCCAGGCCCAAGACCGATCCGCATCCGCTGCTCGTCGGTCTCGGCAAGGACATCTCCGGCGAGCCGATCATGGTCAACCTCGCGCAGATGCCGCATCTGCTGATCGCCGGCGCGACCGGATCGGGCAAGTCCACGTGCATCAACACGATGCTTGTATCGATCCTCATGCGGGCCAGGCCGGAAGACCTGCGCATGATCCTGGTGGATCCAAAGCGCGTCGAGCTGACCCACTACAACGGCATGCCTCATCTGCTGTCGCCGGTCATCACGCATCCGAAGCGTGCCGCGGAAGCCTTGACGTGGGTCGTCAAGGAGATGGAGAACCGCTACGACGATCTGGCCGCGAGCGGACACCGGCAGATCGACGGCTACAACCAAGCCGTGCGCGAAGGACGCGTCAAGAAGATGGGCCTGCCGGTCACTCAGACGATGCCCTACATCCTGGTCGTCATCGACGAGCTCGCCGACCTGATGATGGTCGCCCCGCGCGACGTGGAGGACTCGATCTGCCGCATCGCGCAGATGGCCCGTGCCGTCGGCATCCATCTATTGGTCGCCACACAGCGGCCGAGCGTCGATGTCGTCACCGGGTTGATCAAAGCCAACATCCCCAGCCGGATCGCGTTCGCGACATCGTCGCAGGCCGATAGCCGCGTCATCTTGGATCAGGTCGGCGCCGACAAGCTCATCGGATTCGGCGACATGCTCTTCCTTCCGGCTGCGATGTCCAAGCCGCTGCGCGTGCAGGGCGCCTTCGTGTCGGATCCGGAAGTCGAGGCCGTCACCACGCACTGCCGGCGCGAGTCGGATCCCGACTACGCCGACGGCGTCGTGTCGGTCACCACCGGCCACACGTCGCCGGACGGCGAGGGCGACGACGACGACTTGCTCACGCAGGCGATGACGCTGGTCGTGCGAAGCGGTCTGGGCTCGACCAGCATGCTTCAGCGCAAGCTCAAGGTCGGTTTCGCCCGTGCCGGTCGCATCATGGACTTGCTCGAAGAGCGCGGGGTCGTCGGCCCGTCGGTCGGCTCCAAGCCGCGCGAGGTATTGATCTCGATCGAAGAACTCGACGAGATGCGCAGCGGCGCGACCGCCGCCGCCGGCGGCTGACGGACAATCGCGGCGCACACGGGCGAAGCGGCAGCAGCGAACCTTCGGCCGAAAGGGAGCGCGCGGACACGCAGCGAACGATTCGGGCATGCGTCCGATCGGAATACTCGCCGCCGTTGCGATCACGTGTGCGAGCATCGCCGGCGCGACCGAGGCGTATCGTGAAGCGGCCCTGTTCGAATGGGACCGGCTCGCGATCGACGTGATCATCCTTCCGCCCGGCCACGGTCAGATCTACAACGACGCCGGACTGCTGCCGGCCGGGACCGCCGACTTGCATCCGCTCGCGAACTCCTATGCGGCGGCGGCCGAGCGCGGAGCCGGCCTGTGGCAGGCGGCCGTGCGCGCAACGGGCGTGCCATGGCTCGCGCAATCGCTTCGCATCGATATCTACGTCGCGGGGCGAGATGCGATCCCGCAGCAGGTGGCGAGCGACCCCGAGATCCTTCTCGCATTCCACGAGACGAGCGGACCGATCCTTGGCACCTCGTGGGGACGCGGACAACCGTGCGTGGCGTCGGTCGCGAAGGCCGCCCACGCGTCCTTCACGCCGAACGATGTCACCAACCTGGCCGCGCACGAAGTCGGCCACTGCCTGGGTTTGGCGCACCTGGACCTGCCGGTGCCCGGCGGCGACCTGATGCAGACGATCTACCAGCATCCCGACGGGCTGCAAAGCACGCCGGTTCACTGCCCGTCGAACTTGAACCTGTTGACGCTGGAGCGCGTGTTCATGCGCGCTGCCGGCCGCGGCCCCGGCGGCGGCACTGCGGCCATCTCCCCGGCCGACTACCGGCAGCCTGGGGCTTGCTAGCACTGCTCAAGGCGGTTTTCGACCGTTTCCCTCCCCGGTGGGCCAGCGGACCACTCCACTTTGAACCGAGCGGGTCCGGACAGTATGATTCGCGCGGCCCGAGCCCCGGCGCAGGGCCACAGCCGGCGGGCCGATCCGCCGCGACGATGTCTCGGGAGGTGAGTGTGCCGGTCGACCGCGAATCCGGAGCCATCGAATCCGGAGTCGGCGCACGTCTGTCCCGGGCACGCACCGAGCGGAATCTGTCGATCGAAGAACTCGCCTGGCGCCTGCGGATCCGCCCCGAGCTTCTCCGCGCTCTGGAAGCAGACGCGTTCGACGAGCTCGGCCACCACGGCCACATCCGGACCCACCTCCGATCCTACGCGCGCACGCTCGGCCTGGATTCGGGCGAGATCCTTCGCGCGTATCGCAGCCTGCACGAGCCCGACGACCAGTCGCCGCTGACCGCGCTCGACGAGAAGGATCGCGCCGCTCGAAAGCACGGGCCTCGATCGCGCTGGCTACGAGCGGCGGTCGTCGCCTCGATCCTGCTGATCGCCGGCAGCGTGCTGGGCGTGCTGAAAGGGCCCGGCGGGGACGCAACCCCGGCCTCTCGGCCGTCGGCGCGCGTGCAGCAAGCGTCGCGAGCGGTCAAGCCGCTCAGCCAAGCGGAGGATGCCGTCGCCGTTCGGATCGCCGCTAAGGCCGCGACAGGCGTGCGCGTGATCGTGGACGGCAAGATCGTCTTCGACCAGATCCTGTCCCCCGGCGCGTCGCAATTGTTCGGCGGCGACCGTCTCATCCACGTCATCGTCGTGGACGCGTCGGCCGTGTCGATCTGGGCGAACGACCGGCCGCTCGCCGCGCCCGCCGGACGCTTCGAGGCCTTCGTCGGCCGTCACGGCATCGTCGGTGGCCGCCACCCGCTCGAGTAGCGGCTTCAACGAGACCTCCGGGCGTGCGACCGCGGCTTCGATCGGCCCACCTGCCCAACGTGGTCACGGCGCTTCGCGGCCTGTTGGTCGTTCCGGTCGTGCTGTTGATGCTTCGCCGAACCGACGGCGCCGACTGGGTCGCGTTCATCGTCTTCACGCTTGCGGCGTTGACCGACCGAGTTGACGGCGCGCTCGCGCGGCGCTGGGAGGCGGTCTCCGCCACCGGGCAATTTCTCGATCCGCTCGTGGACAAACTCTTGGTTACTGCGTCGATGGCGGCGCTGGTGTACCTGAAACGATTCCCCGCATGGGCCGCCATCGTGATCCTGGTGCGCGAAATGAGCGTCACCGCGCTGCGCATCGTCGCGTCGCGTCGCGGGCGTGGCTTCCCCGCCGGCCGGCTCGCGAAATGGAAGACGGTGCTCCAGTTGATCGCCGTCGCCGCCTTCATGGTTCCCGCGTCCGCGGACGCGTGGCGGGTCTCCCGCGCGTCGATGCTCGGCATCGCCGTCGCGCTCACCCTCGTCACCGGCTGGGCCTACTTCCGCCGCGCACCCTCGATCCTGCACTAGCACGATGCGGGCCGAGGTCGTCGCCGTCGGAACCGAGTTGCTGCTCGGAGACATCGCGAACACGAACGCGCAAGAGATCGGAGCGATGCTTGCCGGAATCGGCGTCGACTGCCACATTCACACCGCCGTCGGCGACAACGAAGAGCGGATCGCACGTGCCATCGTCGACGCGCTCGGTCGCGCCGAGGCGATCGTGGTGACCGGCGGGCTCGGCCCGACGCACGACGACGTCACGCGCGAGGCGATCGCGCGTGCGACCGGGCAACGGCTCGTCCGAGATCCGGTATCGGAAGCGCGCCTGCGCGCCATTTTCGAACGCATCGGTCGTCCCATGGCCGAGATCAATGTGCGGCAAGCCGACCGCCCCGCGCACGCGACGCCGATCGAGACGCGCATCGGCACGGCACCGGGATTGATCGTCGAACACGACGGCGGCGTGATCTATGCGGTCCCCGGCGTCCCCGCCGAGATGCGCGAGATGATGGCGCGCGCGGTGCTGCCGGACCTGGCGCGCCGGGCGGGTGCCACGGCGGTGACGCACGCGCGCGTCGTGCGCGTCTCCGGCGTAGCCGAGTCCGCGATCGCAGAGACGCTCGCACCGCTGTGGCGTTCGCTGGAGGACGGTCCGGTCAAGATGGCCTATCTCGCCGGCGGGGGGGAAGTGCGGGTGCGGTTGACGGCCAAGGCCGGCGACGCCGCCGGCGCGGATGCGCTGCTGGATCCGGTCGAGCGGCGCGTCCGTGAAGCGATGGGAGCCGCGGTCGTCGGCGGGGGAGACGAGACCCTTGAGGTCGTCGTCGGCGCACTGCTCCGCCGGCGGGGCGCGAGCGTCGCGGTGGCCGAGTCGGCGACCGGCGGCGGCGTGTCGGAGCGGATCACGCGCGTTGCCGGATCGTCGGAGTATTACGTGGGAGGCGTCGTGGCATACTCGGCCGCCGCGAAGTCGTCGCTGCTCGGCGTCGACGCATCCGCGATCCGGCGCGAAGGCGCGGTCTCGGAGGTGGTGGCGCGCGCGATGGCCCGCGGCGCGCGCGAGCGATTCGGTGCCGATGTCGGCGTGGGATTGACCGGCGCCGCCGGCCCCGACGTGCACGGAGGCGCCGAACCGGGGGTCGTGTGGATCGCCGTCGACGGCTTCGGCCGAAGCGCCGCGCGCACCGTGCGATTCGCCGGCGACCGGGCCGCCGTTCGCGGCGCCGCCGCCGCGGCGGCCCTCAACCTGCTCCGCCTCTTTCTGACCGAGGAGGTCTCGTAACGCGGTTATTCGTCGCGGTGGCGCTGCCCGACGAGGTGCGCGCCGCTGCGGCGCGCGCGATCGAGGCGCTCACGCCGCGAATCGCCCCCCGTCTCGGCACTGGTATCGGCCCGCGCTGGGTACCGGCCGAGAATCTCCACGCCACGGTCGCGTTCTTGGGTGAAACATCCGCAGCGGACGCGGTCGTCGATGCGGTCACGGCGGCGGCTGCGCCGTGGGCGCCGGTTTCGCTGCGCCTGGAAGGGCTCGGCGCCTTTCCGTCGGCGCGTCGCGCGCGCGTGCTGTGGGCTGGACTCGGCGGCGACGTCGCGGCCATGACCGGGATCGCCGCTGCCGTCTCCCGAGTGCTCGAGCCGCTCGGCTTCGAATCCGAGGCCCGGCCGTTCAGACCACACGTGACCCTGGCACGGCTTCCGGCTCCCGGCCGGATCGACTTCGGCGCGGTCTCGGTCGGGCCGGTTCCATTCTCGGCCGATGGCCTGTCGATCTTCCGCTCGCACCTCGGCCGGCCCGCGCCCCGCTACGAGCGGATCGCGTTCGCGCCCTTCCTGGGGTGAGCGCCGTTTCGCTCGATCTTCCCGGACGGGACCATGTCTCAACGGGGCAGTAGCGTAGGTCCCGGCGTCGTTGACTCCGAACAGGTGTTCGCCTAGAGTTCCCACCGAACCACACGCCTGTGATTATGTCGGCGGCCCGGTCTAGCATCAGTTCCGTTCGAAGACAGGGAAAAGGAGAGAGCCAGATGGCGGATCAGGATAAGGCCCTCGTGGCAGCGCTCGGACAGATCGAAAAGCAGTTTGGCAAGGGTGCGATCATGCGCATGGGAGAGCACGAGCGAATGCGGATCGGAGTCATTCCGACCGGCTCGATCGCGATCGACCAGGCGCTGGGGATCGGCGGCATGCCCCGCGGCCGCGTCGTCGAGATCTACGGCACCGAGTCCAGCGGCAAGACCACCTTGGCGTTGCACGTGGTGGCCGAGGCGCAGCGCGCCGGCGGCATCGCCGCCTATATCGACGCCGAGCACGCGCTCGATCCGGTCTACACGACCGCGCTGGGAGTGAATCTCGACGAGTTGCTCATCTCGCAGCCCGACACCGGAGAGCAGGGGCTGGAGATCGCCGACACGCTGATCCGCTCCGGCGCGGTGGACGTGGTCGTGATCGACTCGGTCGCGGCGCTTGTGCCTCGCGCCGAGATCGAGGGCGAGATGGGCGATAACCATATCGGCCTGCAGGCGCGTCTGATGTCGCAGGCGCTGCGCAAGCTGTCCGGCAACCTCAGCCGCTCGAACACGTGCGCGATCTTTATCAACCAGTTGCGCGAGAAGATCGGCGTGATGTTCGGCTCGCCCGAGACGACCCCGGGCGGGCGCGCGCTCAAGTTCTACGCGTCGGTGCGCGTGGACGTGCGCCGAATCGAGAACCTCAAGGACGGAGCGGAGGTCGTCGGTTCGCGCGTGCGAGCCAAGATTGTCAAGAACAAGACCGCCCCGCCCTTCCGTCAGGCCGAGTTCGACATCATCTACGGCAAAGGCATCTCGAAGGAGGGCTCGCTCATCGACGTGGGCGTGGACCTCGGGCTGGTCAAGAAGTCGGGCGCCTGGTTCACCTACGACGGGACCCAGATCGGTCAGGGACGCGAGAACGCGCGCCAGTTCCTGATCGACAACGGCGACGTTGCCTACGATTTGGAAAAGCGGATCCGCGATGGGCTGGGTCTGGTTCCCCAAGAAGGCGACGAACCGGCCGGCCCCCCCGCGCCGGCCGTGCCGTCCGACCCGGTCGCAGCAGACGACGACGACGACGAGGACGAGAAATAGTCCGGCCCACCGCTCGCGCACCTGGGGAAGGCGGCATGAGCGAAAAGCCGGGCGACGGGGAGGCACCCGCCTCCCCGTCCTCTTCCTCCCGCCGGCGGAGTGGCACGCGCGGCGGCACCTGGCCGGCCGAAGCCGACTCGACGCCCGAGCAACGGCGCCGCGCGGCGAGCGAGATCGTGCTGCGGATGCTTACGACCCGGGAGCGCTCCGAGGCCGAGGTTCGCCAGGCGCTCCGCAAGCGGGGACACGACGCCGAGACCATCGCCGTCGTCGTCGAAGAGTTCCGGTCCAAGAACTTGCTCAGCGACACGCGCTTCGCCGAGGCGTTCGCGGCCGAGGCCGCCGAGCGGCGGGGCTACGGGTCGGCGGCGATCCGGATGCGCCTGCGAACGAAGGGGATCGCGCCCGACGTCGCGGCCCAGGCAGCGACGGTTTCCCCCGAAGATGAGGAAGCCCGCGCCCGCGTCTTTGCCGCCAAGCGCGCCCGGAGCCTCGCCTCCCACCCCCCCGACGTGCGCTACCGCCGACTTGCCGGCGCGCTGGCCCGACGGGGCTATCCCGCCGAGATCGTCTTCCGGCTCGCTTCGGAACTGTCGAAGGATGTCGCCGAGACCGACATTTAGGACGCATCTTCCGCGGCGTGTTCCTATTCTTGAGCGGGGTCCCTTGAGTGGGAAAACCTCGCGGTGCTAGGATCGGAATTGCTCGGTTGTGAATGCGGAAACCCGAAAACTAACCAATTCCTTCAAACGATCCGGACAGGCGGCGCGAACAACGACGATGACGAGGGCCGAAACTCCCTAGGACCTGCGAAAACGCAGCGTCCGCTTCGTCGCGAGCCCAGACGGGTTCGCAGTGTCGCTATCCCGGCGGGGAACCGCACTCCGATCGAGCACGCCGTGCATTTCGGCGGGATGCCGCACCGATCCCACCGACCATGAACCGGCCGGGCTCGAACGTCCGGTCGTTGTGAAGAGAGGAACTGCCATGTCTCTCGCGATCGGAGTCCTGATTGGGCTCATCGTCGGAGGCGGCATCGGGTACTTCATCCGTCACCGAGCCGGTCTTGCCATGGTGTCGACCGCCGAGGCAAAGGCCCGCGACCTGCTCGCCGACGCCGACAAGGAGGTCGAGCGCGCCCGTCGCGAAGCCCTCGTCGTCGGTAAGGACGAGGTGCTCCGCCTTCGCGAGGATGCAGAAGCCGACATCAAGAGCCGCCGAACCGACCTGGAGCGACGCGAAAGCAGATTCGAGCAGCGTGAGCAGCACCTGCAGGCCCGCGAGGAAGACTTGGATCGGCAGGCCATCTCGCTCGCCGACCGGGGTCGTCTGCTCGAGCAGCGCGAGGAGTCGCTCCGGCAAGAGCGTGAAGCACTCGATCGCCGTTCCCAGGACATCGCCGCTCGTGCCGGCGATCTCGACCACCAATACGAACGAGTCGCCGCGATGACGTCCGCCGAAGCAAAAGCCGTCTTGATGAAGCGGATCGAAGACGACGCGAAGCGCGAGGCGATGGCCACCGTCCGTGAGCTCGAGACGCGCGCCCGGGAAGAGGCCGAAGTCCGTGCCCGCCGCATCATCACCCTCGCGATTCAGCGCCTCGCCAGCGAACAGACCGCCGAGTCGACTGTCGCCGTGTTGTCTCTTCCCAGCGACGACATGAAGGGACGGATCATCGGCCGCGAAGGCCGCAACATTCGGGCGTTCGAATCGGTCACCGGCGTGAACATCATCATCGACGACACGCCCGAGGCCGTCCTGCTCTCGTGCTTCGATCCGGTTCGCCGCGAGGTCGGACGGATCACCCTCGAAAAGCTCGTCGCCGACGGACGGATCCATCCCGCACGGATCGAAGAGGTCTACGAGCGCGCGTCCGGCGACGTCGAAGAGCAGATCCGCAAAGCCGGTGAAGCCGCCGTTCTCGACGTGGGAATCACCGATATGCACCCAGAGCTGATCCGAGTTCTGGGGCGGCTGCAATATCGAACGTCCTACGGCCAGAACGTGCTCAAGCATCTCATCGAGACGGCGCATCTCGCCGGCATGATGGGGGCCGAGCTGGGGTTGACGCCCGACCAAGTGCAGATGGTGAAGCGATGCGGCCTGATGCACGACATCGGCAAGGCCGTCACCCACGAGGTGGAAGGATCCCACGCGCTCATCGGCGCCGAACTTGCGCGCCGGTTGAAAGAGCCCGACGAGGTCGTTCACGCGATCGAGTCGCATCACGGCGAGGTCGAGCAACGAACAATTGAGGCGGTGCTGTCCCAGACGGCCGACCAGATCTCCGGCGGACGCCCCGGTGCGCGACGCGAGACGCTCGAAAACTACGTCAAGCGTTTGGAGAAGCTGGAGGAGATTTGCACATCCTACCCAGGGGTAGAAAAGACGTTCGCTATGCAGGCGGGCCGCGAAGTCCGGGTCATGGTCGAGCCCGAGTCGCTCGACGATCTGTCCTGTCAGGTTCTGGCACGAGACATCGCCAAGCGCATCGAGGAGGAACTCCAGTACCCGGGACAGATCAAGATCACGGTCGTCCGAGAAACACGCTCGACGGAATTCGCCAAGTAGCCGGCCGCCCCCCGGCAGCAAAAAAAAGATTCGGACAACGGTGGACAATCCGACGCAACCATTGGAGACTGAGGTCGGGACGTCGGACAAAAACCAGGACGTCGGAGTAGAGGGGCCCAACCCGTGGAACTTCTCAAGGTCTCGGCCAAGTCGAGTCCGAATTCCGTGGCCGGGGCGATCGCAGGGATCCTGCGCGAGCGCGGCTACGTGGATGTGCAAGTGATCGGCGCCGGAGCGCTCAACCAAGCCGTCAAGGCGATCGCCATCGCCCGCTCGTTCGTGTCCGAAGATGGTATCGACCCGGTGTGCATTCCCGCGTTCAAAGACATCGAGATCGGTGGCGAAGGACGCACGGCCATCTGCCTTTCGGTGCTGGACCGGAATCGCACGGACGCGATGCCCGCGAAGGACGCTGCGGCAGCGGTTGCCGCTCCGCAGGTCTGACCGCATCAGCCCCGACGGCCCGAGTTCGCCCGGGTGTGGCTGCCGGCCGGTGATACGCTTCGATCGATCATGGAGGTGACTCGTCATGACCGATGACGCATTTCCCGTACTCGGAATCGATCACATCGAATTCTGGACCGGAAACGCCAAGCAGGCCGCCTACTATTACACGCGAGCGCTCGGTTTCCGCGAGGTGGCATTCGCGGGATTGGAGACCGGGGTTCGCGATCGGACGACGCGGGTGCTGCAGCAGGGAAAGATTCGTTTCGCGATCACCGGCTCACTGGGCCCCTCGTCGCCGGTTGCCGCGCACGTCGCGCGTCACGGAGACGGCGTTCGCGACATCGCGCTTCGCGTTCCCGACGCCGAGGAGGCATACCGGGTTGCCCTCGAACGGGGAGCGATCGACGTGCACTCGCCGCAGATCTCAGAGGACGAGCACGGCAAGGTCGTCCGGGCCGCGATCGGCACGTACGGCGAGACCGTCCATTCGCTGATCCAACGCGAGGAGTACGGGGGGCCGTTTCTGCCCGGGTTTTCCGCCGTCGACGACCCGCGTGCCGAGGGCGGGCTCAAGATCATCGACCACGTCGTCGGCAACGTCGAAATGGGGAAGATGAACGTGTGGGCCGACTACTACGCGCGCGTGATGGGCTTCCAGAACCTCGTCCACTTCCGCGACGATCAGATCTCGACCGAATACACGGCCCTGATGTCGAAGGTGATGTGGGACGGCTCGGGCCGGGTCAAGTTCCCTATCAACGAGCCGGCCGAAGGGAAGAAGCGCTCGCAGATCGACGAGTACCTCGACTTCTACGGCAGCGCCGGCGTTCAGCACGTGGCGCTGCTCACCAACGACATCGTCGCCACGGTCTCGGACCTGCGGGATCGGGGCATCGAATTCCTACGTGTGCCCGACGCCTACTACGAAGAGGTCGCGCACCGCTTCGCCGACCTGACCAAAGTCGATATCGAAGCGTTGAAGCGATTGTCGATCCTGGCCGACCGCGACGAGGACGGCTACCTGCTCCAGATATTTACCAAGCCGGTGATGGACCGCCCGACGGTGTTCTTCGAAGTGATCGAGCGGCACGGATCCCGCGGCTTCGGCCTCGGCAACTTCAAGGCCCTGTTCGAGGCGATCGAGCGCGAGCAAGAGCTGCGCGGGACGCTCTAGGGCTCTAGGGAGGGCGAATGTTTCCGCTGTCGAAGGGACGCATCACCAAGCAGGCGCACGTCGGGCTTCCCGAGGGCACCTACGAAGAAGAACACGGCCGCGAGGCGTTCGAAGGCCGTGCGAGTCACCTGTATCGCACGCACCCGCCGACCGCGTGGGTCGCAATCGACGGGCCGCTTCGGCCGCGAGCCATCGACGTCGCGGCTCTGAAGCCGCAGGACATGACCGATGCGGCCGGGATGTGGCAGCGGATCGCGTTCAGCGACGACTGCGCCCTGTACGTGTCGCGTCGCAGCGATCCGATGCCGTACTTCTTGCGGGACGCCGATGGGGACGTGTGCTATTTCGTGCACCGCGGCCGGGGCACGATGGAAACCGACTACGGACCGCTGACGTTCGAGTCCGGCGACTACTTGATCGTCCCGAAGGGGACGACGCATCGCTTCGTGCCCGACGAAGAGCTGTTCTTGCTCGTCATCGAAGGCGCCGGGGAGTTCCACATCCCCGACCGGGGGATGCTTGGCCGTCACGCGCAATTCGATCCCGGCGTGATCGCGACGCCCGAACCCGACCCGCACGACGAACCGGGCCGCTTCGAGGTGCGTGTCAAGCGCGACAACGCGTACACCTCGTTGACCTATCCCTACCACCCGCTCGACGTCGTCGGGTGGCAAGGCGACCTGTGTCCGATGCGGCTCAACGTCAAGGACTTCCGGCCGGTCGTCTCGCCCCGCTATCACCTGCCGCCGAGCGTTCACTGCACCTGGGCGAACGACGGTTTCGCGGTATGCACGTTCGCGCCGCGGCCGACCGAAACGGGCGACCCGGACGCGCTGCGGGTCCCATTCTTCCACTCGAACATCGACAACGACGAAGTGATCTTCTACCACGAGGGGCAGTTCTTTTCGCGGGCCGGGATTACTCCGGGAATGATGACCATCCACCCTCAGGGACTTCATCACGGCCCGCAAGCTCCGGCGCTTGAGGCGGCGAAGACGAAGGAGTTCGCCGACGAAGTTGCCGTGATGGTCGAAGCGGTCAAACCGCTGACGCTCGACGACGCCGCGCTCGCGGCGGCGATCGACGGCTACGAGACGTCGTGGGCGAAAGGCTACGGTTTCGAGTAGCCGCACCGGCTTCGCCGCATAGGAAACGAGAGTCCCGCTCCGTGCGGGACTCTTCGCCTATTTCGAGTCTCCGTAGTCCCAATGCGTGGAGGACTTTGGGCCTAACTCTCTATTCCGTCGGGGCCATTTCCGCGTGACCATGACAGCGGGAACGAGAACGTCCGCGACGACGCGGATGAGGCTCGTGGGAGAGAGGGTGAGTGCAATGCGCACGCGCGTCTATCGTGCATTCGTTGTTTCGCTGCTGCTGGTTGGAGTCCTTCCATCGTTGAATTCCAATTCGTCCTTCGCGAGCCACACGGCAACCGCCGGCCACGTCGGCGGATTCGAGATCGACGGTGATTTTGCGTTCCCGTTCGTGCCGGCCATCACCGGCGCGACGAAGGACTGGGCAACCATCGCCGGAACCGTTTCGCGCGGGGACGACGCCTTCAACTCGGCAACCGACGATGTGTTCGGCGGCGGCGCCAAAGAGGAAACGCCCGACACATGGACGTTCACCGATGGCCCCAAGCCTCCGGGGAAGGACGATCTCACTCGCTTCTACGGCGCGACCTCGGTGACGGCGACCGACGCCTACCTGTTCATCGGCTTCGAACGGCTCGAGGTCGAAGGCGTGGGAGACGCACACGCGAACTTCGAGTTCAACCAGAAGGTAACGACCGTCACCAACTCCAAGGGCGCAGTCATCCCGGAACGAACGGCCGGTGACCTTCTGGTCGTCTACGACTTCGACGGGGGCGGCAAGGAAGCGACCGTCGAGGTGCGCACGTGGAGCGGCACCGCGCTGTCGGGAAGCTGGAACCTTGCGACGCTGCCGGCGGGGTCGGCGCGCGCCGACGTCAACGGTGTTTCGGTCCTGCGGCCCTCGGCCGCCCCCTTCGGTGGCGGAACCGTCGATACGCTGCGTTTCGGGGAAGCGGCCCTCAGCCTGGGTGCCATCTTCGGCTCACAGTTCCCGGGGTGTCCCGGCTTCGCGCAGTTCTCGGTGAAGACGCGTGCATCGGGTGAGTCCTTCAATTCGCAACTCAAAGATGTCGGCGAGCCGGTGCCGCTGACGCTGGCACGCTGCCCCGACGTGCATATCACCAAATCCCCGCCGACGCAGACCGTCGACGCGGGCGATCAGATCTCCTTCTCGCTCGTCGGAACCAACGACGGCATCGCGCAAGCCACCGGTGTTGTCATCACCGACGACTTGCTCGACTCGCTCACCGGCGTGTCGGCGACATTCGATGTCGACCCGAACACGGCGGGCGGGACCGGAACGTGCAGCGTCGGCGCCGGGAACGTCGTCACCTGCGCGGTCGGAACCTTGGCCGCGAGCGACGGCAACACGACCGGCGCCGAGCCGGACACCGTCGTCGTGACGATCACCGCGACGACCACGCCGGCATCGTGCGGCGTGCGCACCAACCGGGCCCGTATCGACGCAGCCGTCGAAGCGATCGCCGATCGAAACGATAACGAATCGAACCAGGTCACCTTCACGGTGCGGTGTCCCGAGCTGGATATCGTCAAGACGGCCGACGCGACCGTTGTCGACGCCGGAAGTCAGGTGGGCTTCACCATCGAGGTGACCAACACCGGCGCCGGGGCGGCGAAGGGCGTCGTGATCTCCGACTCGCTGCCGCAGCGTTCCGGCATGGCATGGACGATCGAGTCCTCCTCGGCCGGCGCGACGTGCGGGATTGCCGGATCGACGCTCACCTGTACGCAGGCGAGTCTGGCTGCCGGCGCGACGCTGCGTGTGCACGTCGTGTCGCCGACGACCGCGGATTCGTGCGGGACGTTGCCGAACACGGCGGGATTCACCTCGACCAACGACGGATCGGGGTCGGACTCGGCCGATATCACGGTTCGGTGCCCGGACGTTCGGGTGCTCAAGTCCACGACGACGCCTGAGGTCAGCGCGGGGGAGACCGTCTCTTACGACATCACGGTCTCCAACATCGGTGCCGGAACGGCCAAGAACGTGACGGTTCACGATGTGCTTCCCGCCGGGTTCTCGTGGACGATCAACCCGGCCGTTCCGGGCTGCGGCATCGCGAGCGGCGTGCTCACGTGTTCGTTCGCGACGCTGGCGCCCGGCGCGAGCATCACGATCCACGTCCAAAGCCCGACCGACTTCGACGACTGCGGCCTGCACGACAATGAGGCGACCGTGGGGGCGAGCAACGAACCGTCGTCGGCGCTGGTCAACAACAGCGCCGGACCCGTCGCCATCGTCGTCAACTGCGCCGACATCGACATCGACAAGACGCCGGACGCGCCGGCCGTCAGTGCCGGACAGCCGATCGGCTTCACGCTGACTATCACCAACCATGGATCCGGCTCCGCCTTCGGCGTCGTCGTCACCGACGTGCTGCCGGCCGCCGCCGGACTCCTCTGGACGGTCGACGCAGGATCCGCGGCCGGATCGTGTGTCATCGCCGGCGGCACGCTCACGTGCGCGATCGGCACGATGAGCGCCGGAGCGGTTCGGACTGTTCACCTGATCAGCCCGACGACGCCGTCCTCGTGCGGCGTGGTGAACAACACCGGATCGGTGACGACGACCAATGACGGCACGGACTCGTCGCAGGCCTCGGTCCGCGTGGACTGCCCCGACCTGCGCATCGTCAAGACCGCCGACGACTCGTCGGTTTCCGCCGCCGACACGGTCGGCTTCTCCATCGCCGTGCACAACGACGGCCCCGGCTCGGCATTCGACGTGGTCATGACCGACCCGCTGCCGGGCGACTTCGCCTGGGTGATCTCGCCGGCGAAGGCCGGATGCTCGATCGCCGGCGGCACCCTGACCTGCACGATCGGCACGATGGCGGCCGGCACGTCGTTCACAGTGCACGTCCAGGCTGCCTCAGACGCGGACGATTGCGGGACCTATGACAACGTCGCAAGCGTCCATTCCAGCAACGCCGGCGATCACCACGACCGCGCCTCGCTCGAGGTTCGGTGCGCAACGGTGAACATCCTCAAGGTCGAGGACGCCGCGGTCGTCAACGCCGGGGATCAGATCGGCTTCCTGCTGGTGATCTCGAACACGGGTGACGGCGACGCGTACAACGTGACCGTGACCGACACGCTTCCGTCCGCGGCCGGCCTGTCCTGGCACATCGACGGCGGCAGCGGCGCGGCGGCATGCTCGATCGCCGGCGGCGTTCTGTCGTGCTCCTTCGGGACGATGCCGTTCGGGGCCGTACGAAGCGTGCACATCTCGAGCGCCACGACCGCCGCATCATGCGGCACGATCGACAACTCGGCCACCGTGACGGCGAGCAACGACGGAACGGCGACCGACGCCGCCACGATTCAGGTCCGCTGCGCCGACATCTCGATCGAGAAGTCGGCCGACTCCGGAATCGTCAGCGCCGGAGATCCCGTCGGATTCACCGTGACCGTCCACAACGACGGCAGCGGCGCGGCATACGACGTCACCGTGAGCGACCCGCTTCCCGCCGCGGCCGGACTGACCTGGACGATCGACGGCGGAACCGCGGCCGGTTCGTGCGCCATCGCAGGCGGCACCCTGGCCTGCGCGCTCGGCACTATGTCGGCCGGCGCAACGGCGACCGTTCACGTGTCCAGCCCGACGACGTTCGCGTCGTGCGGAACGCTCCAGAACACGGCGAGCGTGACCACGACCAACGACGGCAGCGACGAGGCGAGCGCTTCGATTCAGGTTCGCTGCCCGTCGCTGCGACTGGTCAAGACGGCCGACGACGCGTCCGTGACCGCGGGCGACCCGATCGGCTTCACGATCACCGTCTTCAACGACGGACCCGGGTCGGCGCGCGACGTGGTCGTCTCCGATCCGCTGCCGTCCGGTCCCGGAATCGCTTGGAGCATCGACGGTGGCACCGCGGCCGGTTCGTGCACCATCACCGGCGGCTCGCTCGAATGCGACCTCGGGGACATGGGCCCGGCGACGAGTGCGACGGTCCACGTTGCATCGGCCACGACCGGGGCGTCGTGCGGAACCTACGACAACACCGCCACGGCGTCGGCCTCCAACCACGCCGACGTCACCGACAGTGACGCGACGCAGGTTGACTGCGCCTCGATCCAGATCGTCAAAACCGCCGACGACGCAGCCGTGACGGCCGGTGAGGCGATCGGGTTCACGATCACCGTCCGCAACGATGGGGCCGGCGAGGCGCGGGGCGTCACCGTGACCGACACGCTGCCGGGCAACCCCGGCTTGTCGTGGACGATCGACGGCGGCACCGCGGCGGCATCCTGCTCGATCACGAGCGGCACGCTTACGTGCAGTCTCGGCACGATGGCCCCGGCGGCCGTTGCGACCGTGCACATCTCGTCGCCGACCACGGGGCTCACATGCGGTGCGATCGTCAACGTCGCCGCGGTCACGACGAGCAACGACGGCTCGGCGCAAGCCAACGCGACGATCGTGGTGGATTGCCCCGTCGGAATCAACATCGTCAAAGAGGGACCGGATCTCGCGCATCGCGGCGACACGGCTTCCTACACGATGGCCGTGACGACGACGACGCTCACGCCGCTCGCGCAGGTGGCGGTGACCGACCCGAACTGCGATGCCGCGCCGGCGTTCCGGCTCGGCGACGACGGCGACGGGCTGCTCGAGGTGGGTGAGACGTGGATCTACACCTGCGACCATATCATCACCGCCACCGACCCGGATCCGCTGCCGAACACGGCAACCGCGACCGGCGTAGGCAATAGCGTCACCGTGACCGACGATGACGACCACGTCGTGGATCTGATCGCTCCCGACATCGACCTGAACAAGACCGTCTCGCCCGTGTCGGGCACGTTCGGGACGCCGGTCATCTACAGCTACGTCGTCACCAACACCGGTGACACGACGCTGTTCGATGTCCTCGTTACCGACGACAAGCTCGGAACGATCGGCACCGTCGCATCGCTGGCCGCCGGGGCGAAGGCGACCCTGACGCGCAGCGCGGTGCTGGGGACGACGGCGATCACCAACATCGGGACCGCCTCGGGCGAGGACGTGCTCGGCCTGCGGGTCAGCGACACCGACCCGGCGACGGTGACCGTGGTCGCGGGCGTGCGCCTGGTTCCGACCGGTACCGGCCCGGCCGGCTGGCTCTACGGTCTGATGTTCCTGGCAGGCGGAGCGGCCCTGGTGCTCCTCGGGCGGCGCAAGAGCGGACGAAGCGACGCCTAGAACGCGAAGGGGGAAAGGGCCGGGATTGTCTCCCGGCCCTTTCGCTTTCGCGAGTGACGCGCCGTCGAGAGCGGTAGCATGATCGCCGTGACCAAGCGATATTTCGTCCGAACCTTCGGCTGCCAGATGAACGAGCACGATTCGGAGCGCATCTCCGGGTTGCTCGAGGCCGAAGGCTACGAGCGCGCCGCCACGGCCTCCGACGCCGACCTGGTGCTGCTCAACACCTGTGCCATCCGCGAAAACGCCGACAATAAGCTCTACGGTGCGCTCGGAGCGCTCAAGCCCGCCAAGGATGCGAACCCCGACCTTCGCATCGCGGTCGGCGGCTGCCTGGTTCAGAAGGACAAAGGCTTGGTGATCGAGAAGGCGCCGTGGGTGGACGTCGCGTTCGGAACGTTCGCCGTCGGCGAGCTTCCCGCGTTGCTTCGCGAACGCGAACGGACCGGCGCCACCGCGTTCGAATTCCGCGAGCAGACCGAGGTATTTCCGAGCGCGCTACCCGCGCGGCGCGATCATCCGTTCCATGCCTGGGTCAGCGTCAGCGTCGGCTGCGACAACGCCTGCACGTTCTGCATCGTGCCGCTCGTGCGCGGCAAGCAGGTCAGCCGCCGGATGGGCGAGATTCTCGATGAGGTCCGGGCGCTTGCCGGCGAGGGAGTCTTGGAAGTGACCTTGCTCGGCCAGAACGTCAACACCTACGGCCGCGACCTGGACGGCCGGCCGCTGTTCGCCGAGCTGCTCCGCGCGCTCGACGACGTGGAAGGGTTGCGACGCGTGCGGTTCACCAGTCCGCACCCTCACGACTTCACGCCCGACGTGATCGATGCGATGGCATCGTCGTCGGTCGTGTGCGAGCACATCCATTTCCCGTTGCAATCGGGCTCGGATCGGGTGCTCTCCCGGATGCGTCGCTCCTACCGCAGCGGCCGCTACCTCGCGTGGCTGGATGCGATTCGCGAGGCGATCCCGGCCGTCGCCGTCTCGACCGACGTCATCGTCGGCTTCCCCGGCGAAACCGACGACGACTTCGCCCAGACGTTGCGCGTTGTCGAGCAGGCCCAATTCGACTCGGCCTACACGTTCCAGTATTCGACGCGGCCCGGGACCGACGCCGCCGGCTATGACGAGCAGGTGCCGCCCGCCGTCGTCGCCGAACGGTTCGGCCGTCTGGTCGAAGCGCAAGAGCGCATCTCGCTTGCGAAGAACGCCGCGCTGATCGGGGCGCACTTCGAGGTGCTCGTGGAAGGTCCGTCCAAGAAGGACCCGGCGGTGCTGACGACCCGGACGCGCACGAACAAGATCGCCCACATCCGCGGCGCGGCCGCCCCCGGAACGTTCCTCACGGCCCGGATCACCGGCGCGCATCCGCATTTCCTCGACGCGGCCGCGCCCGCGCTCGTCTAGAGCGCGATGGCCGAGCCTGCCTCGACCGGCGCGCTGCGCGGCGACCCGGCGACCGCCCAGATCCGCATCGCGGCGATCGTCGGGCCGACGGGATCGGGCAAGAGCGAGATCGCGATGCGCGTCGCCGAGCGGATGGGCGCCGAAATCGTCGCGGTGGATTCGATGACCATCTACCGCGGCATGGACATCGGCACCGCGAAGCCGCCGCCCGCCGACCGCGACCGCGTCGTGCATCACCTGATCGATATCGCCGACCCCGCCGATCCCTACAGCGTGGCGCAGTTCCAGCAGGTCGCGCGCGCCGCGATCGGCCGGGTCGCGATGGGTCGCCGAGTGCCGTTGCTCGTCGGCGGATCGGGCTTGTATTTCCGCGCCGTCGTCGACGACCTGACCTTCCCCCCGACGGATGAGGCCGTGCGCTCGGCGATAGCCGAACAGGATCCGGACGCGTTGCGCGAGCGGCTGCGATCGCTGGATCCGGTCGCGGCCGCTTCAATCGACCCGTCGAACCTTCGCCGCGTTGTGCGTGCGCTCGAGGTGACGCAACTGACGGGGTCGCCGTTCAGCGCGTTCCGCGAAGCCTGGGACCGGTACGAGAGTCCCTACGATCTGACCGTTGCCGGAATCGCGCTTCCTCCCGAGATCCTCAAGACTCGGATCGCGCGACGAACGGGCCGGATGTTCGAAGCCGGTCTTGTGGATGAGGTCCGCGCGCTCCTGGACCGCGGGCTTCGCAGCGCACTCACCGCGTCGCGTGCGATCGCCTACGGCGAGATCGTCGCGCACCTCGACGGCACGATCAGCCTCGATGAGGCGCAGGCGGCGATCGAGTCCGCGACGTGGCGCTATGCTCGCCGGCAGATGACCTGGTTCCGAAAGGATCCGCGCATCCGCTGGTTCGACGCGGACGACCCGGCCCAGATCGCCGATCCGGTCGGGGTCTGGTTCGGCGGGAAAGACAGCGGCTCGCCCCTCCGGCCGCAGTAGACTAAAGCGCGACGTTCACGACCACGACAGGAGAGCGGACACCCGATGCAGTTCGTGAAAAGCCAGGGCGCCGGGAACGACTTTGTGATGATCGAAGACCTGCAGGACCGGATCCGGGTCGGCGCCGAAATGGTTCGCCTGCTGTGCGATCGCCACTTCGGAATCGGCGCCGACGGGCTGATCCGCGTCGCTCCCGCGACTGACGCGGACTTCTTCATGGACTACTACAACGCCGACGGCGAGCCGGCCGAGATGTGCGGCAACGGCATCCGGTGCCTGGCCAAGTTCGTCGCCGACCGCGGGCTCGTCGGCGGCGACAAGCTCCGCGTCGGCACGCGCGCGGGCATCAAGGATCTCGAGCTGTTTCGCGGCCCCGGCGGCGACGTCGAGCGCGTTCGCGTGGACATGGGCCCGCCGGTCATCGAGCGCAAGCGAATCCCGCTGTCGGGCCCCGGTGACGACGCGCTGCGCGAGACCATCGAGGTGGACGACTTCACCTTCATCGCGACGGCGCTGTCGATGGGAAACCCGCACTGCGTGCTCTTCGTCACCGACCTGGATGCCGTTCCGTTCGGCTACCTGGGGCCGACGATCGAGATGCTCCCGCTGTTCCCGCAGCGCGCCAACATCGAGTTCGTCCAAGTCTTGAACCGCAATGAGGTGCGATCGCGCGTCTGGGAACGCGGCGTCGGCGAGACGCTTGCGTGCGGGACCGGCGCCTGCGCGATCGCCGTCGCATCCTCGCTCCGCGGGTTCACCGAACGGCAGGTCGCCGTGAAGCTCCCCGGCGGAACGCTCGACATCGACTGGGCGAGCGACGGTCGCGTGTTCATGACCGGCCCGGCCGAAGAGGTCTTCCGCGGAACGCTCGATCCCCGCTTCGTGTCGCATCATGTCAAGACCGAAACCGTCTAGGAGGATTGCGTGAAGCCTGCTCGCCGCATCGAGACGCTGCCCCCGTACCTGTTCGCCGAGATCGACCGCAAGGTCCAGGCGAAGCGCGCCGAGGGCATGGACGTGATCAGTCTTGGCGTCGGTGATCCGGACCGTCCCACGCCGCAGCACATCGTGGATGCGATGAAAGAGGCCGTCGCGGATCCGGCGACGCATCAGTATCCGTCCTATTTCGGCCTGCCCGAGTTCCGCCGCGCCGTCGCCGCCTGGTATGAGCGTCGTTTCGACGTCGACCTGGATCCCGACACCGAAGTGCTGCCGCTGATCGGATCGAAGGAAGGCATCGCGCACCTGTGCACCGCCTACATCGATCCCGGCGACGTCTCGCTGGTGCCCGACCCGGCGTATCCGGTCTATGACATCGGCACGCGGCTTGCGGGCGGCATCCCGGTTCCGTTCACGCTCGATGCCGGCAACGGCTTCTTGCCCGACTACAACTCGATCTCCGTTCCCGACACGACGAAGCTGTTCTGGCTCAACTATCCCTGCAACCCGACCGCAGCGGTCGCGACACTCGACGATTTCGCCCAGGCCGTCGACTTCTGCCGCGCGAACGATCTGCTCCTGGTCCACGACAACGCGTATTCGGAGATCACCTACGACGGCTACGTCGCGCCTAGCGCGTTGCAGGTTCCGGGCGCGAAAGATCACGCAATCGAGTTTCACTCGCTGTCGAAGACCTACAACATGACCGGCTGGCGGATCGGGTTCGTCGTCGGCAACGCCGCCGCGATCGAAGCGCTCGGCCGCGTCAAGACCAATATCGATTCGGGCATCTTCAACGCCGTGCAGCGCGCCGGGATCGCCGCATTGGAAGGGCCGCAAAATTTCTTGAAGGACATGATCGCGCTCTACACCACGCGCCGCGATCTGGTGGTGGCCACGTTCAACGATTCGGGGTGGAGCCTGCCGGCGCCCAAGGGCGCGGTCTACGTGTGGATCCCGGTGCCCGACGGTCAGGACTCGGCCGGATTCGCAACCCTGCTGCTGGACGAGGCGGGCGTGGTCGTTCCGCCCGGGCGGGGATACGGCGAGGCCGGCGAAGGATACATTCGGATCTCGATCACCACGCCCGACGATCGTCTGGAAGAGGCGCTTCAGCGAATCCGAAAGGTGTTGTAGGTGCGGGGGCGCTCCAAGGACGACAAGGGCGAGGACAAGCAGCGTCGCAAGCGCGATTCACAGCTCTCCGACGAATTCCGCGCGATCGAACTCGAGCGCGAAGCGGTCCGGCTCGAGCGCTCGGTTTTGGTCGGTCTGGCCGTCGGTCGCGACCCGGAGGACGCCGACGCCTCGCTCGCCGAATTGCAGCGCCTCGCCGAAACCGCCGGCTCGGAAGTGCTCGACACGTTCGTGCAGCGCCGCGACAAGCCCGACCCGGCGACGTTCCTGGGCAAAGGCAAAGCCGACGAGGTGCGCGACGCGGTGAAGATGCTCGGTGCCGACACCGTGATCGTGGACGAAGAGCTTTCGCCCGGCCAGCTTCGCAACCTAGAGAAGATCGTCGGAGTGAAGGTCATCGACCGGACCGCGCTGATCCTTGACATCTTCGCTCAGCACGCGCATTCGATCGAAGGCAAGATGCAAGTCGAGCTGGCGCAACTCAACTACTTGATCCCGCGGCTGCGAGGCTGGGGCGAGTCGATGTCGCGGCTCGGCGGCGGGATCGGCACGCGGGGACCGGGTGAAACGAAGCTGGAAGTGGACCGGCGCCGCATCAAGACGCGCATCTCGAAGCTGCGACGCTCGATCCGCGAGATGGACCGCACGCGCGCCACGAAGCGCCGGCAGCGCGAACGCGCCGGCGTCCCGGCCGCCACGATCGTCGGCTATACGAATGCCGGCAAGTCCACGCTGCTGAACCGGCTCACCCAAGCCGGCGTGCTCGTCGAAGACAAGCTGTTCTCGACGCTGGATCCCACGACGCGCCGGCTGGACCTGCCCGACGGGCGCTCGTGCGTGCTGTCGGACACCGTCGGCTTCGTGCGGCGCCTGCCCCACATGCTCATCGAAGCCTTCAAGTCCACGCTTGAGGAAGCATCGCGCGCGGATCTGATCGTTCACGTCGTGGACGGCTCGTCCGCCGATCCCGACGGGCAGCACGCCTCGGTGCTGGAAGTGCTGCAAGAAATCGGCGCGGCCGAGATCCCGCAGTTGCTGGTCGTGAACAAGACCGACGCACTGGACGAGATGACGCTGGCGCGGCTGCGCCGAACCTTCCCCGATGCGGTGCTCGTGTCGGCGTTGAGCGGTGACGGGATCGACGAGCTGCTCGCTGAGCTTGCCGCGCAGCTGCCGCGGCCCGAGATCGAAGTCGAACTGCTCATTCCCTACGATCGCGGCGACGTAGCCGCCGCATTGCACGCTGCCGGTGCCGTCGTCACCGAACGCTACGCCGACGAAGGAACGATCATCCGCGCCCGCCTCCGCGCCGACCAACTCGGCCGCCTCGACCCCTACATCCTCCCCGAGCAGCGAGCCCGCACTGCTGCCCCCGACGACGAGATCTAATCCAGGCAGAAACGGCGCATGCCTACAGTCGTCACGGGCAGTCCTCACCGACGTGGCGTTCACCGCGCGTGCGATGGAGAAGACGGTCGGGTGACTTCATAGGAGCTTGCGGAAGTCTTCCACGCTGAGGCCTGCATCTCGGGCGATGCCGCCCATCGTCAAGGCATTGATCGGGTTCGCTCGGGGAATCGTCAGGATGCGGCCCCCATCCGACATCACGATGTGCTTCCCTTCCCGGACAACCGTGAAGCCTGCCTTGCGAAGAGCTCGAACCGCGCGCTTGTGCGAGATGCCCGGGATACTCGGCATCAGATGGCGACTTCAATCTCCCGAACTTCAGCTCCTTCGAGCTGTTCGTCCGCGACAGATAGGTAGGCCTGTATCGCGTCGCGGATGTTCTCGATCGCTTCGTCCTCGTCCTTGCCTTGTGACCAACATCCAGGAAGGCCAGGGACGGAGACGGCGACCCCTTCGTCCGAACGATGGAGGGCGATCTTGTAGCGAACGGTCATGGCCGCATTCTACTCTCGCCATCGTCTGTAGAACGGTTCGGCGCCTTTGCCGGGGCAAGGGAGGATAATTCGCTCGGACGTCGAACTTGGACGTCGATTGGACGTGAAGATTTCGCCCGTCATTGTTTGTCATGCCAGGGGGCATCGTGCCACGACATCGCCAGCATCGCATTCGTTCGCTACTGCTCACTGGGCATCTGTCGTGATGCAGCGGGGAAGGAAGTCGCGCGTACGGGTCTGTGCAGTCGGGTTGGCGATTGCTGTGCTGTTTCCTGTCGGGTCGGCGCATGGGGGCGAAGGCGACAGCCGTATCGGCTGGTTTCAACGGATACCCCTCTCAGCGGGTGACGAGTATCAACTTGACTGCAAAGAACAGACTCAGTCAGCGCCTGCGTTTACCTTTGCTGCCTTCGCTCTGGTGAGGAACGCCGACAGGGAGGCGCAGGCGAAGCTCTTCCTGACGGGAGTCGTCCAGTCGGGCCCCGGTGCGTCTGCTGGTCATGGGCGCCGTTCGATTCGCGCGTGGCCTCGTGTTGAAGTTGACGGGGGTACGGGAGCGTTCGGTTCCCTAGGGGTCGCCTCGAGCGCGTCCATGTTGTATTTCGGTGTTGCCGCCTGGGGGGCGGACCATACGTGCCACCTAAGTGTCAACGGAAACAGCGTTCGATTGAATCCCCTCTTGCGTGGACAAGCTCGGGTGCTGTTGCCCAGTGAAGGGACGTCAGGGGCAGGGATCGAAGTGAGCCCAGGGTTGTCACCGGCGGGGCATGCCACCAGAGACGTGCCGACATCGATCGCCGCCATGGACCGTGGTTTGCGCGTTGACCAAAGCAGCGGAGCCTTCCAGTTCGCAGTGATGGATATTGATCACGGAGTACTCTCTGCGACGGACCCTCACGGGATGAGACTGGAATCGCGCGGGGGACTCTATATTGCGAGCGAGGTCGCCGGGGTATGGAACTACCGCGCCCGAGGGATTAATGACACGTGGCTCAAACCATGGCTTTGGGTCATGTCCCTGCCTCGAGATTGACCAAGCAGCTTGTTCGGAATGAGGGTGTAGATCTGGGTCGTCCGGACACCCTTGTGGCGGGCCCCGCCCACGAGCAGGATTCGGAGCATCCTCTACCGAAGTGACCGAGCATGCGTGTGACGACTGAGCGCTCCGGGGCGGCGCGGGCAACCTCGACGTGCCGGAACCCCGAGTCGCTTCGGAGCGTCCCAGGACGACGGATTCATCGAGTAAGGGGGAACCCAATGACTCGCCTGCGCCGGACGTTCGCATTGGTGCTGCTTGCCGCCACGGCTTGCACCTCGTCCGTGGCCGTCCCGACCCGCAGCCTGCGGCTGCCCTCCGACGATCCGCGTCCCAGGCGGGTCTTTGCGGCGGGTCCAAGTGTGTCGTCCGTCGGGCTCGAGCCGGTCGGCGACTGCCGGGCGTTTGAAGACAAGGTTCGTGCAGAGGCCGTCCGCCGAGCCGGCCCCTACGGTGTTGAAGGGCTGCAGGAATTGGCGAA
Organism: Actinomycetota bacterium; assembly: GCA_036398095.1. Lineage (GTDB taxonomy): Bacteria > Actinomycetota > AC-67 > AC-67 > AC-67 > DASWHR01. The sequence goes on along the minus strand of DASWHR010000010.1, from coordinate 13,167 downwards.
CTTCCACGGCGACCTCATGATGATGATGCCCTCCACCGCGGAAGCCCCGACGGATTCCGGCGTGGACGGCGTGGCGCAAGCTGCGCCGATGGCGGTACCCGCTGGGGGTGCCGCCAAAGAGTCCTACGGCGGCGCGCCCGGCTCGTACTCGACCACGAACGTGCAAGAGGAGGGCGTCGACGAGCCGGACATCGTCAAGACCGACGGCGAGCGAATCCTGGCAATCGCAGGCAACCGTCTTCGGTCCCTCGTGCTGCGCGGCGGCAAGCCGGTGCTGCGCGACTCGCTCGCGCTTCCCGACGGATCGGGACACCAGGTGCTGTTTGCGGGCGACCGGGCGCTCGTGATCACTCCGTCGGCCGGAGAGATCGGTCGCGGCGTTCCCCAGGTCTGGCGCAATCGCGAGCGCACGACGATTCTGGTCGTGGACGTGTCGGATCCGGCGCGGCTCGGATCCCTCGCGACGCTGCATCTTCAAGGTGCCTACGTTTCGGCTCGCATGATCGGCGGCGTCGCGCGTCTCGTGCTGCGCGCGCGACCCGATCAGATTTCGTTCATCACGCCGGCTGATTCGTCCGCAAGCGCCCTGCGGAGCTCGACACGACGAAACCGCCGGATCGCCGCGAGTCTGGGTGCCGAAGACTTCCGCCCGGATTATCTGATGGTCGACCGCCGCGGACCGAAGTCAGTTCGGAAGACCGGGACGCTGGCGTCATGCGATCAGGTCGCGTCTCCGAAGCAGTTTTCCGGGTTCGGCATGATCTCGGTTGTGACCGTCGACCCGATGCATCCCGAACCGCGCGATGGCGTGTCGGTGCTCGGCGACGCACAGACGATCTACGCCTCGCCCGAACGGCTCTACGTCGCTACGACCCGGTATCCCGAGCAGCAGCAACCGGTTCCTGCGCCCGGCGGGGCGGCGTCGACGGCGCTGCACTCGTTCGACATCACCGGGACCGGACCGGCGCGCTACCTGGCGAGCGGGTCGGTCGACGGCACCGTCCTGAACCAGTTCTCGCTGTCGGAACATGAAGGCCGGCTGCGCGTCGCGACGACCGTCCAGCGATTCGGCGGATCCGGCGAGTCGAGTGAGAGTTTCGTGTCGGTGCTGACCCAAAGCGGGCCGTCGTTGAACGTGACGGCGAAGGTCGGAAATCTCGGCCAGGGCGAACGGATCTACGCGGTTCGATTCATGGGAGATCGGGGCTACGTCGTCACGTTCCGTCAGGTCGATCCGCTCTACGTGCTGGATCTGTCCGATCCGGCGAACCCGCGCGTCACCGGCGAGTTGAAGATTCCCGGGTTCTCGTCGTATCTGCATCCGGTCGGGGACGGGCTCTTGCTGGGGATCGGCAAGGAAGCCGACGATCAGGGCCGCGTCACCGCGACGCAAGTGTCTCTGTTCGACGTGTCCGATCCGGCGAAGCCGCAGCGGCTTGCGCAGCACGTGCTCGGCTCGGGTCAGAGCGAAGCCGAGCAGGATCACCACGCGTTCCTGTGGTGGCCGTCGCGCCGCCTCGCGGTGGTGCCGTATCAGTCGTGGGACCTATCGTCGGGCGGCGTCTCGTTTTCCGGCGCCGTGGGCATGACGGTCGGCGAATCCACGATCGCCGAAGCCGGCCGCCTCGCGCACCCGGCTGCCCAACCCGATCAGGGCCTGCACGGGATCCGTCGCGCGTTCGTCGCCGGCGACATGCTCTTGACCCTGTCCGAGGCCGGTTTGATGGGCAGCAGCCTAGACGCGCTCAAGCAGACCGCATGGTTGGCGTGGCCCACGTCGTAAGATGAAGAGCACCGTCAGCGGAAGAATGGATCGGCAATGCGCCTAACTGCGTACGTGCTTGCGGCGGTTGCGACCTTGGGCATGGCTCCTGGCAAGGCGGGAGCGGCTGAGTGCTCAGGGGTGGCGCCCGCAATCTCGACATGCCGGATGACCTTCACCGCCTCCGGCGGTGGGGTTGGCTCGGAGTCGCAGCTCCTCATGGATGGGCAAGTGGATGCCGTCGCGACATCTCCGTCTGGCGGGCGGATCGAGATCCATTGTCGATCGAGTCTGTTGGGATCCGAGTCGTGCAGCCACAGCCTCTCGGGGCCGTTCCGCGCGGGAGAGACGGTCACGCTGGTTGCCAGCGCGGCCGGCACCGGCTATTGGCGTGTGGCGGCCAGCGCTTAGCACCGCTCGGCGTTTCGGCTGAAACGCGTTACACGTTGGTGCGGAACACGGCGACGACTTTGCCGAGGATCGAGACTTCGTCCGGCGTGAGTGGCTCGTAGGCCGGGTTTTCGGCAATCAGCTGCACCTTGCCGCGCTTGCGCTGGAGCCGTTTGACGGTCGCTTCCTCGCCGTCGACGAGCGCGGCGACGATCTCTCCGTCGAGCGCGTCGGGCTGCTGGCGAACGATCACCAGATCGGCGTCCAAGATGCCGGCGTCGATCATCGAATCGCCCTGCACGCGCAGCGCGAACAGCGTTCCGGATCCCAGCATGTCGCGCGGGAGCGGCAGCGTGTCCTCGAAGTTCTCTTGCGCGAGGATCGGCCCGCCGGCGGCGATCCGGCCGATCAGCGGCACGTGCTCGACGGCTGCGGCCTCGACCGGGATGCCTTCGGAGTCCATGCGCACCACGATCGCTCGCGGCTTGGAGGCGTCCTTCGACAGATAGCCGTGGCGGGCGAGTGTGGCCAGTTGGGCGTGCACGCTGGACGGCGAGTTCAAGCCGACCGCGTCGCCGATCTCGCGAACCGACGGGGGATAGCCCCGCTGCTCGGTCACGTTCCGGATGAAATGCAGGATCTGCTGCTGCCGCTTGGTCAGTTCGCTCACGGGTCCCTCCTTTTCGGGAAGCGAGCAGGACCGTAACACGAACGCGCGTTCGAATCAAACACCTGTTCGAGTTCCCGCGGATGGTCGGGCCCGGGTCGAAAGAATTCCTGGTCCGAATCGTCGGTTGGATGGAACTTTGCGGGGCCTCGCCGGGTTTATCCGGTGATGATCAACCGAGGGGGAGGAATGGGCAGCCGGATGGACGAGGATGTCGCGGCTCCGGCCGCCGTGGACGCGTCCGGCGAGCCCGGCTCGCCCGAGTCGCTCGCCGCGGCGGCTCGGGAACGGCGGCCCGGCGCGTTCGATGCCCTCGTCCGGCACCTCGCCGATCGCTTGACCGGGTACGCGATCGGCATCGTCCGCGACCGTCGGCTCGCCGAGGAGGCCGTGCAGGAAGCCTTCATCCGCATGTACCGGTTCCTGCCTGCCTACGAAGAGAACAACGTGGTTGCGTGGAGCTTCACGATCACGCACCGCGCGTGCTCCAACCTGCTTCGCCGCGAGCGGCGGCATGCTCGCCTGAGGCAGGTCGCCTTGCCGTCAGCGGTTCCCGATCCGGCGCACGCCGTCGATCGCCGCATCGCGCTGCAGGCCGCGATGGACCAGTTGCCCGAGCATCATCGCCAAGCGTTCTTGCTCCACGCACAGGGCCTGTCCTACGTGGAGATCGCCGGCGTGCTCGGCGTGCCGATCGGGACGGTTCGATCGCGCCTGTTCCGCGCCCGCGACGCGCTGCGGGCGCACCTGCGCACCGACTCTGAAAGGACCGAAGGATGAGCTGCGAACAGATCCGCGAGATCCTTTCCGCCTACTGCGACGGCGAGGAGACGGCCGAGGAGACGGTCCGCGCGCGCGCGCACCTGGAGGCATGCGAGACATGCCGGGCGCTCGTCGCCGACTGGCAGGACATCGGAGCGGCAGCGCCGCGCGTCGCGGCCCCGCCGCCGGTCTCGGAGGCGTGGGTCCTCGCGACGCTGGCGCAAAGGCGGACGAGGACTCGCCGCGCGGGCATCGTGCTGATCGCGGCGATCGTGATGAGCGTGTCGCTCGCCGGAAGCGTGCTCGCCGGTATCGTCGGCCCCGCGCGCGAGGGGGTTCGCCGGACATCGGCGGGCGACGGCGGGACGCCGGCGGCTGGGGCGGCGACGCACGCGGCCGCTTCCTCCTCACCGCAGCCCGGCGCGTCCGAGCTCGGCGAGGCCGTCCGCACGACACGAGGACTCGCGTCGGCGGCGCCGGTGTTCTCGTCCGGGCCTCCGGGCTCGTGCTTCGACCGCGAGCCCACGATCGTCGGAACCGAGGGCGACGACGTCATCGAAGGTACGCCCGGAGACGACGTCATCGTCGGCATGGGCGGCAACGACCGGATCGACGGCCGCGGCGGCAGCGACCGAATCTGCGGCGGCGAAGGAGACGACACAATCGTAAGCGGCGACGCGGCGCCCTCGTCCGGATCGCCCGCGACGCTGCACACTCCGAGCACAAGCGTCGACCACGACGACCGGTTCGCCGGCGGGCCCGGCGACGACACCATCGAGGCGACCTGGGGACCGGACGCCGTCTACGGCAACGAAGGCAACGACGACCTCGACGGCGGAGATGGACCCGACATCGTCGACGGAGGCGACGGCGATAACGTCATCGACGGTGGAGATGGCCCCGACACGATCTTCTCGGGCGACGGCAACGACACCATCGACGGCGGTGAAGGTCCCGACAACGTCTCGGCGGGGGGCGGCATCAACGCCGTCACCGGCGGAGAAGGGCCCGACACGATCCGCTCGGGCGACGGCGACGACACCATCGACGGCGGCGACGACGCCGACAACATCTCGGCGGGGGGCGGCGACGACATGATCGTCGCGGGAGCAGGGCCCGACTCGGTCGAGGCCGGCGCCGGCAACGACACGATCTCCGGGGGCGAGGATGCCGACTCGATCGACGGCGGCGAGGGCGATGACAGGATCGACGGCGGGGGCGGACCCGACAGCCTGAACGGCGGCGCGGGCGACGACACGATCGACGGCGGTGACAGCTGGGACTCGTGCAACGGCGAGACGACCCGCAACTGCGAATGAGCCATACCACAGGGATCCCGCTCCACTCGAGCGGGATCCCCTCCCCCCTTTGCTGCCTTCGGTCGAGCAACGATTAGACGGGAAATCCCCTCGCCTCCCCTTGACCGGATCGAACAGGTGTTCGATAGTGTCGGTGCCTGGGTCTAGCCTGGGTCCGGACCTGAAGACACCCGGCCGATCGAAGGAGTGAGGAGCGATGGAAGGCTTGAAACGGCTGAAACGCTTATGGATCGCGGTTCCCCTGGCCGCCGGCATCTTGATCGGCGGCGCGGCGAACGTGACCGCCCGGCAGGACCACCCCGAGCCGTTCCGCGGCAGCGTCCACTCGGTGCAGCCTGGGGAAACCCTGTGGGAAATCGCCAAGGACGCCTACCCGGGGACCGACCCTCGCGAGGCGATCGCGCGGATCAAGGCCGAGAACCAGATCCGGTCCTCGGTGGTGCTCCCGGGGCAGAAGTTGCGAATTCCGGCGCCCTGACCAGCAGTTTTCTCCGCCTCTTCCACGATCCTTGAACGCGTCTATCTGGTGTGGTAGATTACCGCCAACCACAAGATATTGTGGTTTCGGGTCGATATCCCCAACATCTAGTGCTGCGGCTTCGTCAACAGCGGTGGACAAGGGGACGGCCAAGATAAATGGAAGGGTTCGGGTGCGGTGCCCTTATTGCAGGTCGGTGGACGACAAGGTCGTGGATTCGCGGATGGCCGAAGAGGGCGCCGCGATCCGCAGGCGACGCGAATGCCTGGCATGCGGGAAGCGGTTCACGACCTTCGAGCGGGCCGATGCGGTCACGCTCTGGGTGGTGAAGCGCTCCGGTGAGCGGGTCGGCTACAACCGCGGCAAGGTCGTCGAAGGACTCCGGAGGGCATGCGTGAACCGGCCGGTGGCGAGCGAGGAGATCGAGCGCGTGGCGGATGAGATCGAGGAAGCGATGCGAGCTCCGGGCGTCAACGAGGTCCGCAGCCAGGACGTCGGAATCGCCGTCCTGGATCGCTTGCGCGACCTGGACCAGGTCGCCTACATCCGGTTCGCCAGCGTCTACAAGGACTTCCAAGAGCTGACCGACTTCGAGCGTGAGGTCGGCCTGCTCCTGCAGAAGAAGACGCCGCCGAAAACCGTGAACGCGGCCGGCAAACCCGACGGATAGCAGCCCGAGGCAGTGCAGCGTTGAAGTGACGGCGACAGTGGACTTCAGGGAGGGGACCGTGGCGAAGACGGAACGAGCGATGGAGAAGGGCCTGGCGGTCAAGCGATACTTCACGTCGCAGGGGAAGCATCCCTACGACGAGATCGAATGGGACGTTCGCGACGCGATCATCCCCAACTACAAAGAGGGCGGCAACGCCTTCGAACAGCGCGCCGTCGAGTTCCCCTCGCTCTGGTCGCTCAACGCCACCAACATCGTCGCCCAGAAGTACTTCCGCGGACCGCTCGGCTCGCCCCAGCGTGAAAGCTCGGTGCGTCAGCTCATCGACCGCGTCGCCGACACCATCACCGCATGGGGATGGAAGGACGGCTACTTCGCCGCCGAAGACGACCGTCAGATCTTCAACGCCGAACTCAAGCACATCCTGGTCACGCAGAAAGCCGCGTTCAACTCGCCCGTCTGGTTCAACGTCGGCAGCGAAGAGCACCCGCAATGCTCAGCGTGCCAGCCCGGTGATGCACTGATCTCGACCCCGGGCGGAATGATCCCGATCGGCGAGATCGTCAAACGAGACATGGTCGGGCTTTCGGTGTTCGATTCCAGCGGTGAGACGAAAGTCGTCGCGACCAAGGACAACGGCATCAAGCCCGTCTACCGCATCCTGCTCCGCAACGGTGCCTTCGTGGAGGCGACGGGGGACCACGTGGTCCGCGCCGTCGGTGAGCGCCGCACGCGTCCGGCGTGGTATCGCGTGGACGAGTTGGTGTCCGGCATGCGCATGCACCTTCACCCCCACCGCGGTACGACTCAGCCGCCGGCGGCCACCGAAGCGGAAGTCTCAGAGGCTGCGCTTGCTGGCTGGCTGCAAGCCGACGGTTTCGTCGGACAGTACGAAACGGGAACGAACCGATCCCTCACGATCGAGTTCTTCATCGCGAACGCCGACGAGGAAGTTTGGGTGAAGGAGCACCTCGACGTCGTCTTCCCGAACGCTCATCGCAAGGTCCGTCCCGTTGACGGAAATCCCGGCATGAACCGCATCCGGTTGTACGGCGAACACTTGAGGGAGTTCGTCGAGCGGTGGGAGCTGCTGAACCGTCGTCACGACATCCGGGTACCCGTGGTCCTGTGGACGGCGTCAAAGGAAGCCTCTCGGGCGTACTTGCGAAGCGTGTTCCAGTCGGACGGGTTTGTCGGACGTAACAACGGATCGACGCGGATCGGGTTCGCCGTCATTAGCGAGCGCTGGACCGAGGATGTCCAGAACTTGCTCTTGCGTCACGGCATCTACTCGCGACGCTTCCACAAGGTGGAGAAGCGCGAGGATCGCTCGGATATCTGGGAAGTAGGCGTCTCCTACCGCAGCGAACGGAAGCGATTCCACGAGGAGATCGGTTTCATCGGTTTCGACAAGAGCGAGCGCCTGCGCGATTCGTTGGCCCTGGTGGGCAAGGACTGCCCGGACATCCGGGAGGAAGAGATCGTCGAGATCATTCTGCTGGGTGACCAGCAGGTCTTCGACATCCAGACTGAGAGCGGCGAGTACCTTACGAACAACATCGTCGTCCACAACTGTTTCATCCTCGCCGTCGATGACAAGATGAGTTCGATCCTGAACTGGTACGTCGAAGAGGGAACGATCTTCAAGGGTGGATCCGGCTCGGGCATCAACCTGTCGTCGATCCGCTCCTCGAAGGAAAAACTTTCGTCCGGCGGTGAGGCGAGCGGCCCCGTGTCGTTCATGCGCGGCGCCGACGCCAGCGCCGGCACGATCAAGTCGGGTGGGAAAACACGCAGAGCGGCGAAGATGGTCATCCTCAACGTTGATCATCCGGACGTCGAGGACTTCGTGTGGTGCAAGGCCGTCGAGGAGCGCAAGGCTCGGGTGCTGCGCGACAACGGCTTCGACATGGATCTCGACGGCAGCGACTCGCACTCGATCCAGTACCAGAATGCGAACAACTCGGTGCGCGTCACCGACGAATTCATGCAGGCGTATCTGAACGACGCCGACTGGGACTTGAAGGCCGTTCAGACGGGCGAGACGGTCGAGCAAGTCCGCGCGCGGCACCTGATGCGCCAGATCGCGCAAGCCGCGTGGGAGTGCGCCGATCCCGGCATGCAGTACGACACCACGATCAACGACTGGCACACCTGCCCCGCCAGCGGACGCATCAACGCGTCGAACCCTTGCTGCTTCATCGGAGAAACGCTCGTCGTTACCGAGTTCGGATCCATCAGCATCGAGATCATCGAGAAGATGGCCCGCGCCGGCGAGCAGCTTCCCCGGGTCCTCACGCGTGACCTCCAATCGGGGAAGTCGCGGTTCACCGTTGTCTCCAATGCCTGGATTGCCGGCGAGGCCGAAGAGCTGGTCGTCGTCCGAACCCGAAGTGGGCAGCGTTTCGAGTGCACGCCGGAGCATCGCTTCCTGTCGAACGACCAATGGATCGAGGCGCAGAACCTCCAGGCCGGCATGGCTCTGACCGCCTTCGACTCGGACGGCAAGGAAGTTCAGGACGCGGTCGCCGACGTTGCGCGGCTCTGTCCGGAGGAGCCCGTTCCTGTCTTCGATCTGGAGATCGCCGACACGCACAACTTCGTGGTTACGGGGGACGGACCTGCGTCCACGGGTGTGGTCGTGCACAACTCCGAGTACATGCATCTGGACAACTCGGCGTGCAACTTGGCTTCGCTCAACTTGATGAAGTTCCTCGACGCGGATCTGAACTTTGACATCCAGGCGTTCCGGCATGCGATCGACATCGTGTTCCTGGCGCAGGAGATCCTGGTGTCGAACTCGTCGTATCCGACGGAGAAGATCGGCAAGAACGCCGAGGACTACCGCGAGTTGGGCCTGGGTTACGCGAACCTCGGCGCGCTCTTGATGAGCCGCGGCGTGCCGTATGACTCCGAGGCCGGTCGCGCGTGGGCCGGGGCGATCACGGCGCTCATGACGGGCTGGGCTTACCGCGTCAGCGCGCAAGTCGCCGAAAAGCAGGGCCCATACAACGGCTATCCGCCGAACCGCGAGGCGCACCTGCGTGTGATGCGCAAGCACCGCGCCGCCGTGGACGACATCGACCCCGAGCTGGTTCCGGAAGGGCTGCTGCAGGCCGCGAAGGGATCGTGGGACGACGCGATCACCTTCGGTGAGCAGCACGGCTACCGAAACTCGCAAGCCACGGTATTAGCTCCTACCGGCTGCCTGGTCGGCGGCTCGCTGGTTCCGACGGAGCGCGGTCTGGTTCGACTTCGCTCGCTCGGCGATCCGGATGGGGCCAAGTGGCAGGATCTTGGCATCGACGTCGCCACCGACGACGGTGTCCGCCGCGCCACCCAGTTCTACGTGAACGGCTCGGAGCCGGTCGTCGATGTGCGAACGCGGCGCGGCTACCGGATTCAGGGGACGACGACGCATCGGATCAAGGTCGTCGAGCCGTCGGGTGCGTGGGTCTGGAAGCGGTTCGCGGATCTGACGGAAGGCGATCGGGTGCCTCTGGCTCTGGATTCGCTAGTCGGCCGGCCGCAGGTCGTTACCTTGCCTCCGCTCGGCGAGGGGTACTGGACGGGCGAGCATCACGTCCGCGTGCCCGACCGGGTGACGTCCGAACTGGCCGAGCTGGTCGGCTACTTCATGGGCGACGGCTCGCTCCACTCGCGCGGGCTTCGCTTCTGCGTCGCGGCCGAGAACTTCGATGTCGTGGAACACCTGACGCGTCTCGGCAAGTCGCTGTTCGGGATCGAAGCGGCCGTCACGGACAAGCAGGGGTACGTCGAAGTCGCTTTCCACTCGGTGCGTCTCGTCCAGTGGTGGCAGGCTTGCGGTTTCGCAAAGTACGCCCGGCCGGATGGGAAACCGGGAAAGGGCTGGCTGCCGCACGTCCCCGACGCGATCCTGCACTCGAACGACCGCGAAAGCTATGCGGCGTTCCTGCGCGGCCTCTACGAAGCCGACGGAACGGTGACGGCCGGTGCGCCGTCCTGGTCGACGACGTCGCTCGAGTTTTCGCAGGATGTCCAGTCGCTGATGCTGGCGATGGGATACCCGACGACGCGCAAGTTCGACACCACCGGATGGGGCCGCTCGCAACTCGCGGTCCTTCGTCACGCCAACTCGTCGCGCAACGAGCGCTGGCTCGAAGAGATCGGCTTCCTGAGCGGCCGAAAGAACGCGCGCGTGACGATGCCCGCGGCCTCGCAGAGCGGCAAGAAGGATAGGATCCCGATGCTCCGCGAGATGATCGACCGTCTCGCGCCGGAAAACGACCGGCTGCGCCGCGTGCTCCTGATGGAGTCCGGCCGGAGCGGATCGGTCTCTCGCGCGGTGGCGGAACAGCTTCAGGAGCGCGTTGGCGATGACGAACTCGGCCACCTGCTCGGATTCTTCTACGACGAGATCGCTTCGGCCGAACTGGGCGAGGAAGAGCTGACCTACGACCTGAGCGTGCCCGACAACGTCACCTACGTTGCGAACGGCTTCGTCAGCCACAACACCATCGGCTTGATGATGGACTGTGACACGACCGGGATCGAGCCGGACCTGGCGTTGGTGAAGACCAAGAAGCTGGTCGGCGGCGGGACGATGAGGATCGTCAACCAGACGGTTCCGCGGGCGCTCACGCGGCTCGGCTACGACCCGCAGCAGGTCGAGGAGATCACGGCCTACATCCACGAGCACAACATGGTGCACGACGCACCGCACGTGCGGCCCGAGCACTATCCCGTCTTCGACTGCGCGATGGGCGAGCACACCATCCACTACATGGGCCACGTCAAGATGATGGCCGGCGTGCAGCCGTTCATCAGCGGAGCGATCTCCAAGTGCGTCACCGGCGAGACGCTGCTGACCACCGAGGACGGACTCATTCGAATCGCCTCGCTCCACGATGGCGAAGAGCCCGACTCCTACCGCGAGCACCGCATGCTGGTCGCGTCGCTCGGCGGGCAGCAGAAGGCCGAATCCTTCTACTTCGGCGGCGTGCGGCCCGTTCGCCAGATCCGCTTGCGTTCCGGACAGCGGATCGTCGGGACCCCGAACCACCGGGTTCTCGTCGCGGCCGACGGCGAGCTGCAGTGGCGCTATCTCGACGAGATCGCGGCGGGCGAGTACGTCGCCACGCAATACGGAGCCGACATGTGGGCGTCCGTGCCTCCGTCCCTGACCGGATTCGCTGCGTCCCCGGCCTACGGCAACCAGCGGAAGGTATCGATCCCGGCCGAGATGACCGGGGACCTCGCGTTCCTGCTCGGTGCCTACGCCGCCGAGGGACACACGACCCCCTCGAACTGGACGATCACGATCACGAACGCCGACGAGGCCGTGCTGGCGAAGGTGGTCTCGGCATGGCGGACGGTGTTCGGCGTCGAAGCTCGCATCGATCGGCAGCCGGAGCGCTGTCCCGGTGTCGTCGTGTCGTCGAAGACGATCGTCGAGTTCTTCGACTGGCTCGGCTGCGGACATCGCGCATCGGCGAAGCGCATCCCGGATCTGATTCTGCGCTCGCCCAAGCAGATGGTCCTCGCGTTCCTGCAGGGGCTGTGGCTCGACGCGTACACGGCGCGGATGGGAAGTACCCCCAAGTGGGCGATCTGCCTCGATTCGCCCGCGATGCTCGATGACCTTCAGGCGGTGCTGACGAACCTCGGCATCGTTCACTCTCGCATCGAGAAATACAACAAGGAGTACGGCAAGAGCTACGGCGAGGTCTACGCGGTCGGCGAGCAGGCCGTGGCGCTGATCCGCACGGTCCCGTTCGTCGAATCCGACAAGCGTGAGCGGGCCGAAGGTCGCCTGGAGGCAACGCCGGCCCAGAGCACCGCCGATGTCGTTCCCGGCGTCGCGCCACGCGAGCTCTACAACATGATCCCGCGCGGACGGTCGGGCCGGAACGGATACGGGTTCCGCAAGGAGTTCTCCTTCTTGCTGGATCCTCGCACCCGTCGCGTCTCGCGGCGCACGCTCGAACGCGTCGCGCAGATCCCCGGCGTCGCGCTGCCGGAGTGGCTTCGCACGGTACTGTCCGACGGACTTCACTTCAGTCCGGTCGAGTCCGTCGCCGACGCGGGCGAGCGCGAGGTCTACGACATCGCCGTGCCGTCAACCGAAGCGTTCGTCGCGAACGGCATCGTCAACCACAACACCGTGAACATGCCGGAGTCGGCGACGGTTGAAGAGGTCGAGGACCTGCTTGCCGAAGGGTGGCGTCTCGGCCTGAAGGCGCTCGCGCTGTATCGCGACAACTGCAAGGTTGCGCAGCCGCTGTCTGCCGACAAGAAGAAGACGGCGATGCCCGCGGCGGCGGCCGAACCGGTGGAGGTGCCCAAGACGCTCGCAGACCGCAAGCGGCTTCCCAAGTCGCGGCCGTCGCGAACGATCTCGTTCCGGGTCGGCGACCAAGAGGGCTACATGACGGCCGGCATGTATCCGGACGACGGGGTGGGCGAGGTCTTCCTGAAGGTCTCGAAGCAGGGCTCGACCGTCTCGGGCGTCATGGATGCGCTGGCGATCGCGGTGTCGATCGGCTTGCAGTACGGCGTGCCGCTCGAGGCCTACGTGTCGAAGTTCATCAACATGCGCTTCGAGCCGCTCGGCATGACCGATGACGCCGACATCCGGATGGCCCAATCGCTGGTGGACTACATCTTCCGCCGGCTCGCGATCGAGTTCCTGCCGGAAGAGGTTCGCGCCGACCTCGGCATCCGAACGACCGAGGAGCGCAAAGACGAGGTCGCCGGAAAGGCGCAGCAGCCGATGCAGATCGCCTCGGCACCGGGAACGGTCCCGCCAAACATGCCGTCGGTGAAGGCCGCCGATGCGCCCTACTGCTACAACTGCGGAAACCAGATGCGGCCCGCCGGATCGTGCTTCGTGTGCGAAGCCTGCGGATCCACGTCGGGCTGCAGCTAAGACGACAAGATCGTCGCGCCCCCGGCTCCGCATTCGTGCGGCCCACGAGTCGGGGGCGCGACACATCCTCGAGGTGAACGATGGAGCCCGTGACGCTTTCGATCAAACGGCTGGATCCGGGTGCGGCCTTGCCGGCTGCAGCCAATCCCAGCGATGCCGGCCTGGATCTGCGTTCGACCGTCGACGCGACGATCAAGCCGGGGGAGCGG
>DASWHR010000009.1:0-41942 GCA_036398095.1 Actinomycetota bacterium | reverse complement strand
TTGCCGTCCTTCATGAGCGCGTAGCGCCACCAGATCGTGAACAAACCGAAGGTCACGATCGACAGCGTCACATACAGACCGGTGCTGCGATCGGGCGTGCGATGCGCGGCTTTGGGAATCGCGACCGGCATGTCCAAGCGCTGCATCACCCATTCGGCGTTCTCGGCGAGCGACGCCTCCCACGTCTCGAGATAGCGGAAATCCTTGTTCAAGAAATGGTTGACATACGCGCCGACGACGCTGACGATGAACCGGAGCACCGCCCAGAGCGCAGGCTCTCGCTTGTTGCGACGCTCGTGGGACTCGATCTCTGCGTGGACGCGCGACAGGTTGTCCAGGCCGGGCTGGACCAGTTCGCGCTTGCCGGCCGCGTCCGCACGAGCCGCAAGCACCTGCCAGAGGTACGCGGAGAACGCGAGCCGGCGCTTGCCGTGCTCGGTGCGACGCTCAACCATCCGATACGTCGCATAGTGGCTGTAGATGCCGAACGTCAAGATGGTCCAGCCGATGTAGGTTCCCCACGAGAACCGATAGTCGATCTCGGGCCGCGAGCGAACCGACGACGCGAGAAACTGCTCCGGACTTGCCGCCATCGGCTATCCTCCCAATGCGGCACGCAGCCGCTCGTTGACGAGCTTCGGATTCCCCTGACCCTTCAAGGCTCTCATGGTCTGGCCAACGAGGAATCCAAACACTTTCTCTTCGCCGGCGCGGAACCGCTCCACCTCGGCGGCGTTCGCGTCCAGAACCGACGCGATGACCGCATCGATCGCACCGGTGTCGCTCACTTGCTCCAACCCTTCGTCGGCCACGATCGTCACCGGATCCTTGCCCGTCTCGAACGCAAGCTGCAGGACGCGCTTGCCTGTGTTCAAGTTGATCGTTCCGCCGACGACGAGCGCGATCAGCGACGCGAGCGACGCGGCGGGCACGGGGCTGGCTCCGATGTCGGCGCCGTGCTCGGAGAGCCAGCGGGCAAGCTCGCCCGCCATCCACACGGCCGCCTCGCGCGGCGGCGCTCCGGCCGCAATTACGGCCTCGAAGTAGGCGATGCTCGCAGGCGATGCGCCGACGAACGCGGCCTGCGCGGAGGTGAGGCCGTGTTCGGCCTCGAGCCGCGCGCGGCGAGCCGCGGGCAGCTCCGGCAACGCGGCGCGAAGCGCGGCGATCCAGGCGAGGTCGGGTTCGATCGGAACCAGATCGGGCTCGGGGAAGTACCGGTAGTCGAAGGCCTCTTCCTTCGAGCGCAGCGTCTTGGTCGCCCCAGTCGTCTCGTCGAAGTGGCGCGTCTCTTGCACGATCGGCTCGCCGGCGTCCAGCCGCTTCGTCTGGCGTTCGATCTCGTGCGCGACGGCGCGTCCCACCGAGCGGATCGAGTTCAGGTTCTTCACCTCGACACGCGTGCCCCACGGCTCCCCCGGCTTGTGGATCGAGATGTTCGCGTCGCATCGCAACGAACCCTCTTCCATGCGCACGTCCGACACGCCCAGCGTCTGAAGAATCGATCGCAGCTCCGCGACGTAGATCATGGCTTGCTCGGCACTTCGCACATCGGGTTCGGAGACGATCTCCATCAGGGGAACCCCGGCGCGGTTGTAGTCGACCAGCGAATGGGTCGCCTCGGCGATTCGGCCGCTGGTTCCGACGTGGAGCGACTTGCCGGTGTCCTCTTCCATGTGCACGCGCGTCACGCCGACGCGGTCGCCGCCGGCGTCCAGATAGCCGCCCACACAGATCGGGTTGTCGTATTGCGAGATCTGATAGTTCTTCGGCATGTCTGGATAGAAGTAGTTCTTCCGGTGAAAGATCGTGCGCGGCGCCACCGAGCAGTTGAGCGCGAGGCCGATCTTGATCGCGTCCTCGACGGCTCGCTCGTTGACGACCGGCAAGGATCCCGGCTCGCCCAGGCACACGGGGCAGACGTTCGTGTTCGGCTCGGCCCCGAAATGCGCGGGACACGAGCAGAACATCTTCGAGTTCGTGGACAACTCGCAATGGACTTCAAGTCCGATGACCGGTTCGTAGTCGCTCATGTCTTGCGGATCCCTTGTCGGTAATAATCGCGGACGTGGTCGCGGCTGCGGATGCCGAGAAAGCCGATGATCGCGACCAGAATCGGCCCGATGGGCAGCGCGGCGAGCATCAACGCGAGCGCGACCATGCCGGCGACCAATCCCGGCGGCCGGGCCCATCCGGAGGCGAGCGCGAACGGTCCGGTGAGCGCCAGATAGCCGCCGACGAACGCGTACGCCTTGGCGAGCCCCTCCCAGTCCAGCGCCGTACCCAGCCAGAACGCCAGGGCGCCGGCGAGCAGGAAGACGCCGCCGACGATCTGAAGCATCAGGATTGCGGCAGGCTTGGGGACGCGACCGGTCCACTGCGGCCGGGGATTCTCCGACGCGGAGGTCGTGTCCACGCTCACGTCCATAGCGGCGGGTCCGGAAGCGGTCCGCGGTCGGCTTCGAACGCGGCGGCGGCGCGGAACATCAGCGGCTCGGCCATGGGCGGGCCCATCAACTGCAGGCCGACCGGCAGGCCGTCTTCGGCGAGGCCGCAGGGGACGCTGATCCCGCAGGCGCCGGCGAGGTTCGTCGGGATCGTGAACAGGTCGGCGAGGTACATCGCAATCGGGTCGTCGGTGCGTTCGCCGATCTTGAACGCCGTCGTCGGCGAGGTCGGCGACAGGATCAGATCGAAACGCTCGTAGGCTTTTTCGAATTCGCGAATGACCAGCGTCCGGACTTTCTGCGCCTTGCCGTAATAGGCGTCGTAGTAGCCGGCGCTCAGCGCGTAGGTGCCGAGCATCACGCGACGCTTGACTTCGTCGCCGAAGCCGCCGGCGCGCGTGCGGCTGTTCATCTCGACCACGTCGCGGCCCTCGGTGCGCATCCCGTACCGAACGCCGTCGTAGCGCGCCAGATTCGAGGAGCACTCGGCCGGCGCGATCAGGTAGTACGCGCTGAGCGCATACTCGAACGAGGGAAGCACGACATCGTCGATCGAAGCGCCGAGCCCGGCCAGCCGGTCGGCGGCTTCGCGCACGCGATCGCGGACACCCGGCTGCGTGCCGTCGCCGAGCGACTCGGTCCACACCCCGATCCGAAGCCCCTTCACCCCTTCGTTCAAGCCTGAGACCATGTCGGGCGCATCCGCCGGAACGCTGGTCGAATCTCGCGGGTCGTGACCGGCGATCGACTGCAGAAGCATCGCCGCGTCGCGGACGGTGCGCGCGAACGGACCGACCTGATCCAGCGACGACGCGAAAGCGATCAGCCCATAGCGCGACACCAGCCCGTAGGTCGGCTTCACGCCCACGACCCCGCACAGCGCCGCCGGCTGGCGGATCGAGCCGCCCGTGTCGGAGCCGATCCCGAGCGGCGCCTGACCGGCAGCGACCGCGGCGGCGCTCCCGCCGCTGGAGCCGCCGGGCACGCGCGCGAGATCCCACGGGTTTCGCGACGGTCCGAATGCGGAGTTTTCGGTGGACGAGCCCATCGCGAACTCATCCATGTTCGCTTTGCCGACGGTGACGACTCCGGCTACGGCGAGGCGCTGGACGACGGTCGCGTCGTATGGAGGCACGTAGTCGCCGAGGATCTTCGAGCCGGCCGTCGTTCGGATTCCGTCGGTGCAGAGCACGTCCTTGAGCGCCAGCGGGACGCCCGCCAGGGGCCCGAGCGGCTCGCCGGCGGCGCGAGCGGCGTCGACGCGACCGGCCTGCGCGCGGGCATAGTCGGCGGTGACGGTGAGCATCGCATGCACGTCGGGGTCGGTCGCCTCGATTCGGGCGAGGTGCGCGTCGGCGACCTCGAGCGCGGTCACCTCGCCGCTCGCGATCGTCGCGGCGAGCGTCGCGCCGTCCATCCGCCACAGGTCGTTCATCGAGGTTCCTCGATGATGCGAGGAACCTTGAAGCGACCCTGCTCGGACTCGGGCGCGGTCGAAAGCGCCTTGTCGTGCGGCAGGCACTCCCCCACCACGTCGGGACGCACGACGTTGACGAGCGGGATCGCCGTCGAGGTCGGCGGCACGTCTTCGGACGCCAGTGCCATCACACGCTCGGCGTGTTCGAGGATCGACGACAACTGCCGCGCGAACTTGCCAACCTCGTCGTCGGTCAGCGACAGCCGCGCCAGCCGCGCGACGTGCAGAACCTGCTCATCGGAGATCGCCATGACGGGGGCAGAGTCTACCCGGCGCGCACCAGCGCGCGCCGGGCCGTTTCCACCGCGTCAGGACCGCGCGGGGCGTCCGCGCCGCAGGCGAGTCTGCAGGAATGCGGCCATCGCCGACAAGACGACGCCGATCGAGAACCAATCGTCCGCTCCGGTCGCCGGGAGTTCGCTGCGGACGCCTCCGACGCGCGTCGGCGGAGGTGCCGGCGCCGGCTTCGGTGCGGCCGACGGCATCTTGTACGAATACACGCCGCGGCCGAAGGTCGCGATCAGGATCCGGTCGGTCTCGCCGGGCATGACCTGAACCGAGGCGACCGGCACGACCGGCAGGCCCCTGTTCAGCGCGGCCCACGCGCGGCCGCCGGTGTCGGCGGACAAGAACACGCCCACGTCGGTCCCGACGATCAACTGGCCGTCGCGGAGCGCGATCGCGTTCGCCGGCGCGTTCGGCAGGGTGCCGGAGATGTCCTTGAAGCTGGCGCCGGCGTCGCGGCTGACGAACACGTGCCCCTTGCCGATATTGGTGTTCTTGTCGCCGAAGGTCCCCGGGTCGCGCCAGCCGCGGCGCGCGTAGCCGCCGAGGGTGACGTAGACGGTCTTGGGATCCTTCGGGTCGATCGCGATACCGGTGATAGTGCGGTCCGGCAAGCCTTTCGTCGCAGCGATGTGCCAGCCGTCCGGCGAGGCTTTCGCCGGCGCGGCCGAGCCGCCGACGTTGGTCGCGAGACCGCTCTTGTAGGCCGCGGTCGCGTTGATGATGTCGCACGGGCCGCAGAATCCGACGTAGGCCGCAGCGCCCTGCAGGGCCACCGACGACATCGAGTTGCCGGGATCCGACGCGCTCGCGGCGGCGTCGGCATCGCCCGGCTTCTGCTGGGTTCCCAAGTCGAACACCTGGACCCAAGAGCACGAGATGTTGGCCGCTGCAGTGTCGGCTGCGTTGACGCTCTGACAGGTGTTCGGGCCGTCCACCGTCTCGACCACCTGGCGGCCGGCGGTCAGCAGATGGTTCGCGTCGGCCGGATCCATCACGAACACGTTCCCGAACTGCGTGCCGGTGATCTCGGGCGCCGCATCGGTCCATGTCTTGCCGCCGTCGGTCGTGACGCGCATGGCCGCGAACGTGGTCTCGCTCCATGCGTAGTCGCTGTTGTTCGGATCGACGGCAACGTAGAAGCCGTCACCCCCGAACGCCATGACCTGTTCGCGCGAGGATGCGTCGATGTAGCCGGAGCCGTTGTCCTGCAAGCCGAACCAGACCCGGCCGTCCTTGGCGGCCAGTGCGTGATACGGCAAGAGCGTGTTGAAGCCTCGGTTGATGCCGATGCCCCACTTCGTGTTGTCGAACTCTTCCCCTTCGGCTACATGCTGCTTGTAGGCGCCGCCATCGTTGCCGACGACCAGCGTCACGCCGCCGCTCCCGTCCGGAATGTAGAGCGCATCGTGCTGATCGGGATGCGTGGTCGTTTCGGCCGCCAGCGGCCGGCCGGTCGGACAGTACGGCAAGCCGGTGTTGAGCAGCATGCACGTGTTGCCGGCGAAATAGCGCCCGATCACCTTGAACGACGAACGGCCGTTCTGCGGCTGATCGGTCAGCTCGTTCTGCCAAACCTCTTCGAGCCCGAAGGTCACGCGTGTGGGGACGCCGTTCGCGTCTTGACGCGTCGGATCGGGCTTGATCCATTCGTTGTACCAAGCCTGCACGCCGGGCGCGAAGAGCAGGGCCTGGCCCACACCGGCCAGCGACGAGCCGGTCGCCGGGTTGTCGGCGATCTGCGCCGTGTCGGCCATCAACTCCCACGTGTCGCCGAAGTCGGCCGAAACATAGACCCCGTTGATCGTGGTGTTGTTCACCCCGGTCCACAGATCTTCGGGCGCGTCGATGGTGGGGAAGCCGCCGTTGAGCAGCACCGCGTCCTGCACGATCGCGTACACGTAGTCGTGATCTTGCGCCCCGCCAACGGTCGCGCCGAGCTCGGTCCGGCCGATGCGGTTCTGCGGCGCGAAACCGCTCGCGTCGAGCTTGGCGAACGAGCCAGGCAATCCGGTTTCGGACCGGTAGATGCCGTTGTAGGCCGACTCGATCACGTCGGGATCCTGCGGGAACGGGCGCGGACCGCCGCGGTAGCCCACCACGGCGAGCACGCGGCCGCCCGTGTGTCCGAACGTGTCGGGCGACTGCACGATCACATCGGTGACCTGGTTCGCCAGAAGGCATTTCCCGTTATCGGTCTTGCCGGCGCATTCGCCCGTCGGCAGCTTGACGTTCGCGAAAGTCGCGCCCGCATCGGCCGAGCGATACAGCCCCTTGCTGGTCGCGACGTAGACGACATCCGGCTTCGTCGGGTCGACCGCGACCTGGAAGCCGAGCGCGCCGTCGGGCACGCCCGCGGCCTGCTTCCACGTCTTGCCAAGGTCACGCGAGTAGAACGCGCCGATGCCGGTCCGGGTCAAGCCGGCGACGAGCGGCTCGCCGCTGACGACGACAAGCGACCCGCCCCTCGCCGGCGTCCATGCGACCGCACCGACGATCTGCGACGGAAGCGCCTCGCCGATCGACACCCACTTTTCGCCCATGTTCTCGCTCATCCAGACGCCGCCGGTTCCCTTCGAGGCGAACAGGCGCTTGCCGACCGGGTCGTAGTCGAGGCTGTCGATGCGGCCGTTCAACTCGGCCAGCCCGGTACCGCTCGTGCCGAAGCGTTCGTCGTCGGAGCGCAGCGGCCCCTTCCCGTACGGTTCCCAGGTTCCGTCGGCGCCCGCGACATCGCTCGCGGCGGCGATCACGGCGCTGCGCTCGGCGAGCGAGGCGCGGTAGAAGCCGATCGTGTCGGCGACCGCCAGCGGCGCCGTCGCGGCCGAGCTGAGCTGGTTGTCACGCCTGGAGAGCTCGAGGAAGGATTCGGGGTGTTTCTGCGCGATGCACATGATGCCGCGCGAGTCTTTGGCTGGGACGCCGTAGTCGACGATCGCGACGTAGCCGCTCGGGCACGTCGCCGGTCCGGTCGCTGCCGGCGACACGACGGTGAGCGCGAGCACGGTAAACGCCGCCGCGGCGGCCGAGACGGCCTTGCTGATGGAGCTGCGCATGGAAGCCCTCCGAGAACAATTGAGCGATTCGTGATCGCTTGTCCGGTTCAGAAAGTATCGCGGACCCGGACCCTTCGGGCAAGGCGATCACCCCCGGAGCAGGTTCGAAAGGCCTGTTTCGTCGATGATCTCGACGCCGAGCTTCACCGCCTTGTCGTACTTGGATCCGGGGTTCGCCCCGGCGACCACGTAGGAGGTCTTCTTCGACACGCTCGAGGTGACCTTGCCGCCGGCCCCTTCGATCGCCTCGGTCGCGTCCTCGCGGGTCATGGACTCCAGCCCGCCCGTCAGCACGAACGTCATGCCGGTGAGCGGCCCCTCGGCGCGGGCGCGAGGCTGGTCGGCCGTGCGCACTCCGGCGGCGCGAAGCTTTCCGAGCACCTTGCGGTTTCGCGGCTGCCGGAAAAACTCATGGACGGAATGGGCGATCACCGGGCCGATCCCCTCGACGGCGGTGATCTGATCTTCGCTCGCGCTCTCTAAGGCGTCGAGCGTGACGAAGTGCGCCGCGAGCGTCTGTGCGACGGTGCCACCGACGTGCCGGATCCCAAGGCCGGCGAGAAGCCGGGCGAGCGGCCGGTCCTTGGACGCCTCGATCGCCGCTCGCAGATTGCGCGCGCGCTTACCGGGCTTGGGCTCGCCCGACGTCTTGTCCTTCTCGACGGCGAAGCCGTCCAGGGACACGATCTGATCGTCGGTGAGCGCGTACAGATCGCCGGCGTCGGAGACGAGCCCCGCCTCGGTCAGCTCGATGATCGTCTGATAGCCGAGCCCGTCGATGTCGAGCGCACCGCGACCGGAGAAGTGCGCGATCCGTTCGACGCGCTGGGAGGGGCAGTCGATGCCGGTGCAATATGCGACGGCCTCGCCTTCTTCGCGAAGGATCTCGCTGCCGCAGTAGGGGCAGGTCTTGGGCATCTTCCACCGCCGCGCCTTCTTGGCGCGCCTGGCAAGCACGGGCCCGACAACTTCGGGGATGACGTCGCCGGCGCGGCGTACGATCACGGTGTCTCCCGGCCGGAGGTCTTTGCGCGCGACCTCGTCCTGATTGTGCAGCGTCGCCGTCGTGATCGTCACGCCGCCGACGAACACCGGATCGAGCACGGCGTACGGGGTCGCCGCACCGGTGCGTCCGACGTGAACCCGAATTCCTTTCAGGATCGTCTCGCGTTCTTCCGGCGGGTACTTGTAGGCGATCGCCCAGCGCGGGGCTTTCGCGGTGTAGCCGAGCTCGTCCTGTTGCGCGCGGTCGTCGATTTTCACGACCACGCCGTCGATCTCGTGCTCGAGGTCGTGGCGGTGCTCCGCCCAGTGGGCGATAAACGCGCGCACGCCGTCGAGGTCGTCCACGATCGTCGAGGTGGGGGCGACTCGCAGCCCGGCGTCTCGACACCAATCGAGAAACTCGTGGTGCGAGGCGAACCGGATCCCGTCGGTCGCGCCGGATCCGTGGATCCAATACGTGAGCCGACGCGAAGCCGTCACCGACGGGTCCTTCTGGCGGAGCGCGCCGGCCGCGGCGTTGCGCGGATTCGCGAAGGCTTCTTTGCCGGCCTCGCGCAGCGCCTCGTTCATCTCGGCGAAGGCCTTGGTCGGCATGTAGACCTCACCTCGGACTTCGATGAGGGCCGGTGGTTTCGTGGCGCGCAGCTTGGTGGGGATGGCGCGGATGGTGCGCAGATTCGCGGTGACGTCCTCCCCGACGTAGCCGTCCCCGCGGGTCGCGCCGCGCACGAAACGGCCGTCCTGATACGTGAGCGCGACGGCGAGGCCGTCGATCTTCAGCTCGCATACGTAGCGGACGTCACCGACGCTCTTGGCAACCCGCTCGGCCCATGCGGCCAGCTCGTCGTCGGAGAACGCGTTGTCGAGCGAATACATGCGCCGGCCGTGCGTGACCGGTTCGAATTGGCTGCCGACGAACCCGCCGCCGACACGCTGGGTCGGCGAGTCGAGCGTGACGTACTCGGGGAACTGCTCTTCCAGCGCGCGGAGGTCGCGCAGGAGCCCGTCGTAGCCTGCGTCGGAGATTTCGGGCTTGTCGAGGACGTGGTACAGATAGTCGTGGCGCTCGATCTCGGCTCGGAGCGCCTCGATTCGCGTGCGGGCCTCGTCCGTACGCACCGCCGGACGCGATCAGCGCCGGCGACGAGGCGCGGTCTGCGAGGATCGCGCGGGGCGTCGCGTGCCGATCGCGCGCTCGATTCGCTCCAGGTCCACGCGCAGGGCTTCCAGAACTTCCTCGGCGGGGGCGTGCTCGGTCCGGACGGCGATCGAAAAACGCCGGATTGTTTCGAGGTCGGGCAAGCGAACGTTCTCCACGGTGTCCTCCACGATCGGTCGAGTCGAATCGGTGCGTTGGATCGGTCGTGTCCAGTTGATTATACGAAGCCGGGTGACGTGTTTCGCGCTAGCGAGCGGCGACGATGATGCCGCCCCCGAGAACCTCCTCGCCGTCGTAGAACGCGATCGTCTGGCCCGTCGCGACGCCCCGCTCGGGCTCGGTGAGCCGCACATCCGCCGCGTCGTCGCCGGCGACGGCGATGTGCGCCGGGATCGATCGGCCGTGGGCGCGGATCTGGACGGACAGGTTCGCGCCCGTTGGCGGCGGCGCGGCCAGCCAACGGACGCGATCGGCCGTCAGATGGGTCCGCGAGAGCAGTTCGCCGGGACCGACGACGATCGCATTGCGCGTCGCGTCCACGTCGACGACGAAGCGTCGTTCGTGCGAGGCCAGGCCGAGGCCGCGTCGCTGCCCGACCGTGTAGCGGTGGATACCGCCGTGCTCGCCGAGCACGGTCCCGTCGGCGTCCACAATCGGACCCGGTGCGGCGCCCACGGCCGCATCGACGAACGCGCCGGCGTCGCCGCCGGGCACGAAGCAGATGTCGAACGATTCGGGCTTGTCGGCGGTCCGAAGCGACAGAGCGCGCGCGGTCTCGCGGGTTTCGGGCTTCGTCAGCGCGCCGATGGGAAACAGCGAGCGGTCCAGCGCGGCGCGTCCGATCGAAGACAGCACGTAGGACTGGTCCTTGGCGGCGTCGGCGCTTCGAAACAGGCGAGCGTGGCCGGCACCGTCGCGTCGCGCGATCGCGTAGTGGCCGGTCGCGACGAAGTCGAAGCCCATCGCGATGCCACGTTCGAGCACCGCGCCGAACTTGACGCGCTCATTGCAGCGCACGCACGGGTTCGGCGTCCGGCCGGCCGCGTACTCGCCGATGAAGTCGTCGACGACCGCTTCGCGGAACGGCTCGACCAGGTTCCAGACGTAGAATGGGATGTCCAGCACTTGGGCGACGCGGCGAGCGTCGTCGGCAGCTTCGACGCTGCAGCAGCCGTGCACGCGGCCCTCCTGCTCGGGCGCGGCGTAGTCGGAGAGCTTCAGGTGGACGCCGGTGACATCGTGACCGTCGCGCACCAGCAACGCGGCGGCGACCGATGAATCCACGCCGCCACTCATCGCGACCAGCACGCGACTCATCCGCGCAACCGCCCGACGGCCGCCACGATCGCCTCGACCGCGCGATCGACCTCGTCCGTCGTCGTCGGCCGGCCTAAGGTCAGGCGCAGCACGCCGGCGGCGAGCGGATCGGCAACGCCCATGGCGCGAAGCACGTAGGACGGCTCCGAGGCGCCCGACTGGCAGGCGCTGCCCGCGGATGCGGCCACGCCGGCGGCGTCGAGCAGGAGCAACAGCGGCTCGCTTTCGATGCCGTCAATGCCGACCGACAGATGATTCGGCAGTCGCGGGGCGCCGGCCGCGTTGACGTGCACGCCGCCGAGGCGCGAGACGAGCGACTCTTGCAGGCGGTCGCGAAGCGCCGCGACGCGGACGGCGGCTTCGTCGCGGTCGCGCATCGCGGCCGTGACGGCGTCGGCGAACCCGACGATGCCGGGCGTGTTGTAGGTCGAGGAACGAACACCGCGCTCCTGCCCGCCGCCGTGCAGCAGCGGCTGAAGCCTGGTGCCGCGGCGAACGACGAGCGCGCCCACGCCCTTGGGGCCGTGACACTTGTGCGCGGCGAGCGAGATCATGTCGGCGTCGTGAATCCCGACCGGAATCCAGGGCAGCGCCTGGACCGCATCGGAATGGAATACGGCGCCGCGGTCGCGAGCGATCGCGGCGGCCTCGGCGACCGGCTGGATCGTACCCACCTCGTTGTTGGCCCACATGACCGATACGATCGCGGTCTTGGCGTCCACGGCATCTCGCAGGGCGTCAAGGTCCACGATCCCGTCCGGTGTCACCGGCACGCGCGTGACGCGGAAACCGGACCGCGCCATCCAGTCGGCCGGATCGAGGACGGCGTGATGCTCGAAGGCCGACATCACGATCCCGTCGCGTCCCTGGTCGCGGCCGTGCCACGCCGCGCCCTTGATCGCAAGATTGTCCGCTTCGGTGCCGCCCGAGGTGAACACGATCTCTTCCGGCCGCGCCGCGACGGCGGTCGCGATCGCCTCGCGCGCCTCGTCGATCGCCTTGCGCGCTTCGCGCGCGCCGGCGTACAGGCCGCTGGCGTTCGCGAAGCCGTCCGAAAGCCACGGAAGCATCGCGCTTCGCGTCGCATCGGACAGCGGCGTGGTGGCCGCATAGTCCAGATACAGGGTCGTGGGTGTTTGCATCACGGTCAGGGTAGCACCGGCGCCCGCGGAGGCTCGGGCCGTTCTATGCGGGCCGCTCTTAGACGGTGCCGCCGTAGGGGACGATCCCGATGTCGGCCCAGGACACGCTTCGGATCGCTTTGGTGCTGTAGCCCATGAGCGCGAACATCTGCTCGTCGGCGAAGACGCGGCGCGTACCGCCGGTGATGATCCACAGGTGATCGCTCGGAGTTCGCAGCAGGGTGCCCGGACGGAACGAGACCGGCTCGCCTTCCGCCAGCGCGATATCGCCCGGCAAAGCGGGCACAACTTCGTCGTCGCGGTACCAGGATTGCCGCACGATCACGGACGGGATCCGCTGCTTGCCCGCAGCGCCGACGACCCAAAGCGTCTTGTCCGCGTCCTGAACGACGCTGCCGGCGGGATGCCGGCTGGCGTCGTCAATCACGGGTCCGGCGGGAAGCGTGCTGATCTCGGCGCTGGGCACTTCGATCGCGGCTTCGGGACGGAATCCGAGTGAGGAGAACACCGCCGGCGAGGCGAATCCGCGGCGCTGCCCGGCGTTGATGAAGTAGTACGTCCCGTCCGGCGTCTTGGCGAGCGTCCCGTCGCGGAAGCCGACCGGCAAGCCGGCGGTGTAGCGGCCGAGCTCGGCGGCGCCGGTGAGGACCGTTTCGTTGGCGGCGAACCAGGAGTTGTAGACGGCCGATGTCGGGATCGAGCGCGAGGTGGCGCCCTCGTCGATCAGGACGACCGATGATCCGGACTTGAGCACCGATCCGGCCGGATGCGTCGTGACGATCCGTAACGGGATCTCGTTCGGCGTCGCCTGCTTGTTCGAATCGTCCCACGCGCTGATCGTGACGCGGCCGGCTCCGGTCGTTGCGAGCGCGCCGGACGTCTGGTCGCGTCCGTCCCAGGTCGCTTCGGCATAGGTGCCCGCGCCGGTGAAGGTCGCCTTCGCGTTCCCGGCGGCATCGGAGAACTCGATCTTCCAGTTCAGCGCCGCGGAGTGCCACACCTTGATTGCATCGTGCTGTTCGTCCTCGCCGTCGCCGTCGGGGCGCAGCGAACGTGGCGTCGAGTTCATGTAGAACTTCGGCGCGCCCCACTTCATGACCGTCTCACGGATGCGCGGCAACTGGTAGTACATCTTGTTGCCCGGGCAATCGGTCGCCTGCACATCCCGGTGACCGGAGATCCGGTTCAGGTTGACGGTCTGGCCACGACGAAGTTTGTTGCTGCCCCCCGACGTCATCGGCACGACGCCCCACGCGGGAATGTGGTGCACGTCAAGTTTCCACGCCAAGAATCGCATCAACTCGATGATCATCGGACCACTCGGGTAGGCGTTCGAAAACGTGCCGAGCAACGCGACGCCGCTCGTCTTGGTGTTCATCCCTTCGCTGTGCGCGCCGACCACCGGCTTCGTCGTCCCGCCGTAGCGGCCTTCGTAGACACGCCCGAATCGGTCGACGATGAAGTTGTAGGCGATGTCGTCGTAGTCGAGGTTGAACCGGTGATAACGATAGATCGCCCGGATCAGCGCGGGCGCGTCGGCCGACGAATAATTGTTGGGGTTCACGGTGTGATGGATCATCGCCACCTCGACCGTGGGCGCGTAGCGCGGGCAGCAACGCCGCCACCGTTCGTCGGCGCCCCATCCGGCGCGGCTGACGATCTGGGGCACGGCAGGGACGGCTTCGGCGGCGCGCGGCGCGGTCAGCGCGGTCAGCGCGGCCGGCGCGGAACCGAGGAAGCCGAAGATTCTCTGCCACCACGTCTTCGGGTGTGCGTCTCCGAGCGTGTTGATGGCATGCAAACGCACGTCGCGGACGCTTCCGTCGAGTCGCACCATGACGCGGTCGGCCGTGCCGACCCACATCGGCTCGATCGCCGACCGGTCGGTGCCTTCGCCGGTCCATCGATCGGGCCCGATGTCACTCGCCGCGACCGATTCCCACTCGCCCCAGCCGGCGCCGGGACGATGCACGCGCACACGGATGCTCGCTCCGGTCCCCCGATAGGTGAGGCCGATCATGTTCGCGCGGATCGGCAACGCGACGTTCTTGACGACGGCGGCGGCCGGCTTGCTCTGCAGCACGACGTCGCTTGCCTCGGTCCGTGCGAACGCCGGCGCGCCCCCGGCGGGGGAGGCAACGAAGGCAAGCGAAGAGATCAGTCCGGACAGGGCGAGCGTGACGGCGCGCCGCGTGAACCGGTTGGGGGAAGTCCGAGCGTTTGTTTGCATTGGGAAGTCTGTGAATCGGCACGTGGGCTCATCGACGAGCCCGAGGCAGACTACGAGCCAGAGTAGGCCGGGTCAAGCAGCGTCATTCGCGCGGGGCTTGCTCGACGTCAGATTTCAGATTTCGGAAAATCGCGGCCACGACGAATCGACCGCTCTCTTCTTATCGGCAATCTCTTGCTCCGACGCGAGCACGATCTGGGTCGGTGCGACCCCCCACCGTTCCATCGCCTCGTAGAGCGAGATCACCGGACCGACATCCGAATCGCTTCCGACGACGTAAACGAACAAGTCGTGAGCCTTGTCGTCGGCGCGCAGCTCGACCTGCCAATCCTTCGCGCCGGCGAGCGCGCTTGCGGCGTCGCGGAAGTCGAAACGAACGCGGCGACCGCCGAGCACGATCCGGCGCTGCCACGCGTTGCGGCGCACGCTGGGACCGACGCGGGGAACCTGCCGGCCGCAGTTCGGACACGGCCGGTTCGTCACGCCGCCGAGCGCCAGATCGCCGGTGCGCCAGCGCGGCGCGCCGCCCCCGCGGAAGCCGAGCGGCGTCACCACGACCTCACCCGGCGTTTCGTCGGGCAAGGCGTCGCCGGTATCGGGCTGCGCGATCTCGACGATGTCCATGTCGGGATAGGTGTGAAAGCCGAACGTCTCGACGGTGCCGGCCGGCACGGCACACTCGCCCCAGAGCACGCGCCCTTCCGCCGGACCGTACGCGGCGGCGATACGGACGTTCGGTGCGCCGGCCCTGGTGAATTCCTCGCCCAGCCGTTCGCGCTCGGCGCGCGACAAGGACCGTCCGACGGCGAGCATCACGCGAAGCGCGTCGAGTGGCACTCCGGCCTCGGCGGCGGCGGCCGGAAACGTCGTGGCCTCGTCGGCGGGCACCGCCACTGCAGTCGCAGGCTCGGACGCGAATCCGATCGCCAGCGCCTGCACCAAGTCGGCGCCTTCGCGTCGCGTGTGCAGCGACGTCATACCCACGCCGTGCGCCATGTAGAACACGCCCCAGTAGTCCAGCGTCGCGCCGAACGGCACCAGGTTCAGCAAGCGGTCCTCACGGTCGATCCCGGCGACCTGCGCCAAACGCGATCCGGCGCGAGCAAGCAGATCCAAATCGTCGCGCGTGTAGGAGATCGGGATCGGCCCGCCGGGTCCGGGCGACAGATGCAGGTGAATGCTTCGGCTCGCGGCTTCGATCGCGAGCGCCTGAACGTGCTCGCCGCCGAACAGTCGCGACAGCGCCACGCGCCACAGGACGCTGCGGTCGCTGAACCGCTTCACTCCTTCTGCGGTTCCTTTCAAGATGAACGCGCCCGGGCCGTCCGGATTGCGAACCGGGTCGACGACGTCGCGGCGCATCGTCATCGGGACCTTCTTGAGGTCCTCGACGCGGCGCAGCAGCCGGGCGTCCACCCCCGCCTTTTGGAGCTTGGCGCGCGTGAACGGAACGTGCGCCAGCGCCATCTGCACGAGCGTGGCGTTGACGAGCCCGTTCTGAATCCGCCGCTGCTCGGCGGCGCTGCGCTGATCCCAAGGCTTGGCCATAGCGGCACATTGTACGGGTGCTCGGTTCCTTGCGCGCGCGCGGCGGAACTGACATCCGCGGCCGTCCCGTGCCCGGCGATCCCGCCGGGGCCGGGGCGGCCGCCGCGGGTATGATCCGCCCATGCCGACCGACCCCGAGTACGTCTTCGACGACCCGTTGCCGTTGACCGGCGAGCGAACGGCACCCGGCATCCCCGAAGAGAACTACTGGTTTCAGCGGCACGTCGTCGCCTATGAGTGGGCGGCGCGGCGAACCGCGGGACGCCGGGTGCTCGATGCCGGATGCGGCGAAGGCTACGGCACCCAGATTCTGGCCGCGACCGCCGGCGAGGTCGTCGGCGTGGATCTGGAAGCCGGCGTGGTCGAGCGAGCCGCTGCTCGGTACCCGTCGGCGCGGTTCGAGCCGGCCGACCTAGAGGCGCTCCCCTATCCGGATGCATCCTTCGATGCGGTCGTGTCGCTCCAGGTGATCGAGCACATGCGGTCGCCGGTCGACTTCTGCGGAGAGGCCGCGCGCGTGCTCCGTCCCGGCGGCGAATTCCTGTGTGCCACGCCCAACCGGATCACGTTCTCTCCGAGAGGGATCCGCAACGCGTTCCACACCGTCGAGTTCTCGCCGGCCGAGCTGCGAGCGGTGCTGGCGCGGCACTTCACCGTGACCGAGATGCTCGGCACGTTCCACGCCGGGCGCATCCGGGCGACCGAGATCGCCACGCGCTCCTCGCTTCCCGAGCGGCTGATCGCAACGCCGGTTCCGCAATGGTCCCAGCGCAGGCGTGCCGCGGTCGCGCGCATCACGACGCGCGACTTCCGCATCCGCGGGGAGCATCTCGACCGCAGCCTCGATCTCATCGCCGTCGGCCGCCGCTGAGGCTCTGACGATCAGGGACGGCGTGCGGCGGCTGGCCATCGTCCTGCATGCGCACGTTCCCTACGTGCGCCGCAACGGAGTCTGGCCGGCCGGCGAAGACCTATTCCATCAAGTCGCGTTCGAGTCGTACCTGCCGCTGCTCGGGGTCTTCGAACGACTCGCCGACCGCGGTTTGCACGGCGTCTGCACGGTCGGGATCACGCCCGTGCTCGCGCATCAGATGCAGGATGCGCACATGCGCCGCGAGCTCGAATCGTATTTGGGTCGCGTGGAGTTGCGAGCGATGCGCCAGGTCGCCAACTACAAGGGCCTGCACGCCGATGCGGTCAAGGATCTCGCGGCGCGCTATGCGATCGACGGCCGGGAGGCGGCGGCACGGCTGAGATCGCCGACCGGCGGGCTCGCCGGGGCGTTCGGACGGCTCGAGCAGGCCGGCCTGATCGAAATCCTCGCCGGACCGGCGACGCATCCGCTGCTGCCGTTCGTGTCGTCGCCGCGTCTGCGCGCCGCCCAAATCGAAACAGGTTTCGCCGAGCACGAGCGGATCTTCGGCCGGCGCCCCGAGGGGATGTGGATTCCTGAGTGCGCGGTCGCGCCTGAGGTCGAGCTCTCGCTCGCGGTGCGCGGCGTCGGCTACGCGGTCGTCGATCCCGCCGCCGTGGGCAGCGTCCCCGCATTCGCCGGCGAGACCGGCATGCTGCTGCTTCCGCGCGACCGTGCCCTGACCGCGGCCGTGTGGTCTCCCGGCGGCTATCCGTCGGGCGAGTGGTACCGGGACTTCCAGCACTACGACGTGGTCGGCGGCTTCAAGAACTGGCGCGTCACCGCGCGGGACGCGTCGCTCGGCGACAAGCAGCCGTACGAACCGGAGGCCGCGGCGGCTGCCGCCCGGCGCGACGCCGCCGCGTTCACGGCCGCGGTCGAGCGTCGATTCGACCAGACCGAATCCACCGCGCTCGTCGTTGCGCTGGACGCCGAATTGCTCGGCCACTGGTGGTTCGAAGGACCGGTCTGGCTCGAGACGCTCCTGTCGCTCTTGGCGCAGCACCCGGCGATCGCGCCGGTCACGCTCGGGGAAGTCGCACGCGCCGCAGGCGACGCACCGCATCGCCCGGTGTCGCCGTCGTCGTGGGGGGCAGGCTCGGATTTTCGCAACTGGCGTTCGCCCGCCACCGAATCGCTGTTCCGGCGGCAAGCGGACGCGGAATCCCGCGCTGCCGCGTGGCTCGACCGGGAAGGCGCCGTCCGCGATCAACTTCTGCGCGAGCTGATGCTGCTGCAATCCTCCGACTGGCCCTACATGATCGCCCGCGACGAAAACGCGCAGTACGCGCAAGAGCGATTCGAGGCGCACGCGAACCGGTTCGAGTCGCTCGCGGCCGCGGCGGAGGCGGATACCGGCGGCGGGGCGGGCGGCCGGGCGGCCGGCGAGGCGGCGGCGCTGCTGGAGATCGATAACTGCTTCGCCGCTTTGCCCGCTCCCCACGACACGTGACAGGATGCCGCCCGGCCGGCGCGGCGGCAGCGAAGCGATCACGCGCCGTGGGAGCGAACGCGTGAGAATCCTGATCCTGTCGTGGGAGTACCCGCCGCGCATCGTCGGCGGGCTCGGCCGGCATGTTTGGCGCCTGTCAACGAGCCTCGCGGCCGCCGGTCACGAAGTCCACGTCGTCACGCGCGACCATCCGGATGCGCCCGCCGAGGAGATGCTCGACGGGGTTCACGTCGTCCGTGCCGCCGCCGATCCGGAGACGGTGCCGTTCGAGGATCTGATCCCGTGGGTGCTTCAATTCAACGTCGCGGTCCTGGAACGCGCCACCGCACTGATGCGCGAGGTCGAGATCGACGTCGCGCACGCCCACGACTGGCTGGTCGCCTACGCGGCCGCCGCCGTCAAGAACATCTTCGGCGTGCCGCTGGTCGCGACGATCCATGCCACCGAATACGGCCGCCATCAAGGGTGGCTTCCCGGACCCATGAACAAGCTGATCCATCAAGTCGAATGGTGGCTGACCTACGAATCGCGCCGCACCATCACGTGCTCGCAGTACATGCACGACGTCTGCCGCGACATCTTTCAGCTCCCGGCGGCGAAGATGGACATCGTTCCCAACGGCGTAGACTTGGACACCTTCGGCGAGCCCGACGGCGTCGCCGAGTTTCGCGCCGAGCGACTCGCTCCGAGCGAGAAGCTGATCTTCTTCGCCGGCCGGCTCGAATATGAAAAGGGCGTGCAGACGGTGCTCGACGCATTGCCG
The DNA here is from genome assembly GCA_036398095.1 of Actinomycetota bacterium. Taxonomy (GTDB): domain Bacteria; phylum Actinomycetota; class AC-67; order AC-67; family AC-67; genus DASWHR01. The sequence continues at coordinate 23,147 of DASWHR010000009.1, read as the reverse complement.
CGCGTCCGCGAGCGGGTTCCTGCGCGCTTCGTCGTTGCCGGCGTCGGCACGCACCTTGATGCGCTGCGCGAGCACGTCGCGCGCGACGGACTGGGAGATGCCGTCGAGTTTCTCGGGTTCGTTCCCGACGAGGATCTTCGGATGTGGTACGGCGCCGCCGATCTGGCCGTGGTGCCGAGCCTGTACGAGCCGTTCGGGATGGTGGCGCTCGAGACGATGGCATCGGGCACGCCCTGCATCGCGGCCGACACCGGCGGGCTCCGCGAGTTGATCGTCCACGACGAGACCGGGCTGCGTTTCGTGCCGGGCGACCCCGCTTCGCTCGCGGCGGCGATGCTTCGAATCTTGACCGATCGGCGGCTCGACAAGCGGCTCGTCGTCGATGCGCGCCGCATGCTCGACGACCAGTTCTCCTGGCGGTCGATCGCGGCCCGCACCACCGACGTCTACCGGCAAGCCGCGCGCGAAGAAGACGATCTGCGACGCTCGCAGCGCGCCGACGACCGGCCGCCACTTCGCGCGATGCTCGGCCGCTCGCCCCTGCTCGGCTCCGTCAACCCGTGACACGCTAAATGGTGAACTCGTGACATTGGATCCGCGAGCTGATGCGAAGCAAACCCTCGGACTGTTCTTTAGCGACATCGGGGGCTCGACCGCGATGCTTCAGACGCTGGGCCCCGCTTACTCATCGGTTTTGATGACCCACCGTGAGCTGTTACGCAAAGCATTCGACCGCCATGGTGGTAACGAGATGGGAACCGAGGGCGACTCATTCTTCATCACTTTCGCCACCGCGTCGGACGCCGTTCACGCCGCGGTCGACGCTCAGCTCGCGAGGACGGGAAGGGCACCGCTCGACTACGTCCAGGAACCCTAGAGCGCGTACACACGCGGGAACGCTCAGCGTCGTCTGCTACGCCTGGTCCCGATAAAGCAGCTCGTGGACGCGCACAGGTTCGATGAAGCCCTTGAAGCGGTGCTCGCCGCGATCGCCCCACGTGAAGCCCTTGCCCAGCGAGAGCTCCTTCACGGCGGACGACGCAAGCACATCGCCGCCGTCCGCCGCCGCACAGATTCGCGCCGCCAGTTGCACCGCTGCCCCGAACAGGTCGTCGTTCTCGGTCACGGGCTCTCCCGCGTTCAGGCCAACCCGCACGCCCGGCATGTCGACCCCGGCTACGTCGAGCGCCTGCTGCAACCCCGCCGCACACTCGAGCGCGCGCGCCACCGAAACGAACGAGGCCATAATCCCGTCACCGGTGTGCTTGACTTCGCGTCCCTCGCACGTGCGCAGCGACGAGCGGACGACCTTGTCATGCGCGCGCAGGACATCCATCGCGCGCACGTCGCCGAGCCGCTGGGTCAGCTCGGTCGAGCCTTCCATGTCGGTGAACAGGATCGCGCGAAAGGCCGTCTGGGCAATCGGTTCCCCAGGCTGCGGCTCATAGATCTGCCCGAGGAAGCGTTGCACCATGTCTTGGTCGACCTCGATGATCTGCGACGCGAGCAAGCCGTGTGATTCGCGGTGGACCTGTTCGGCGGCCTCCTTGTTCGGGGCGTCGGCGAGGCAGAAGATGGCCTCGCGGTCGGGGTCGAACCAGTAGGTGATGTAGCGCACCCCGTAGCGGTCCTGAACCCCTAGATCGGCCAGGTGTGCCTTTGCTACCTCGTCGGCAGTTTCGTTGGCTCCGTCGTGGCGATCCATGAACAGCGGCATCCCGACCCCCCCTAGCCCGCTTCCCCGGCCGTCCGTCCGATTCCTGCTCGACTTCGATCGCGAGCGTCATCGGAACAAGTGTATGCGGTTCCATCGGCATCATCCATCTAGTCGTTCACACAGATGCATGAGGCGGTCGATAGCAGCAGTGAACTCCTTTCCGAAGCTGCCGCCTCCGTGACCGGCATGCGGTTCAATCGTGGGATACAAGTGACACCCAATCCAGTCCACCGACATTGAGGAACTCACCTATCCGCATAACGACCGTGGCGCTGAGCCGCCGCGACGCGACAATCGCTCCTGACGGAGCTTCTCAAGGGTCATCGGATGGGCTCGCCGTGCCAGCGCCACGAGCGCCGGCGAGGACGATCCGGCAGCGCAATCCGGCCTGTTGCCCAGCGCAGCAACGCCCAAGGGTCTTCCTGATCCCCGACTTCCGGAAACAGTCGCGCGACAGTCCGGCGGCACAGGTTCGAGGAAGGCTCAAACGGTATCGACAGGCCCGCCGCGATGTCGGCTCCGTGGACAAGGGTCTCCGTGACGGCCATAGCGGAAAAGCCCTCGGGATCTGACACCCCGTACGGATGCCAGGCACGGGCTGTCCGCGTTGCCGCCCCGACCGTCGCCGCGAGGATGCCGCCGCTCGCTGTGACCAACTCCAGCAGATCGGCGGGCCTAACCTTGCGCGGGGCGCTTACCGAGAAGGGGACCCAGTGATCAGCGGGTCCGGCAGCAACTTGGGCGGCGTACGCCATGAGGCAGTCCGCTACATGGACGGCCGTCCGGCGGCAGTCCCAGGCGAGCTCGCCCGCGGGCTCGGCCCAATCCCCGGTAGCTCCAGCGCTGAGCGCGGCAACTGCGCCGTCGACCGCTTCCTCGATATCGTCCGCGGTCACCCGGTGTCGGTTGGACATGACGCCTCCAGTCGCAAGTTACGCCGCAGCCGAAGTCGGGCAGACTTCATCCATCGTAGAACGACCCTACGCGTCAGCGGCGCCGTGAGACGGCGGCCGTTGCAGACGCGAGCTAGCCGGCTCATCCTCGGTCACGCAGCCACCTCTGGAGGGACCGTTGAGACTCGCCTGACGGAAGCCCCGCGAGGATGCCCTCCACGCTGATATCCTCATCGAGTTGTGGCCAATGGATTCCCGTCCCATCGCCGATCAGCGTGAAATCTGAGCGTTCGTCGGGGGTCGCGTGAACGAGACCCGCCGTTCTCACGCCCATTCAAGGCGACAATCGATACGGTCTCGAGACCAGGCGTGACGTTGACGAGCTCTGCGGAGACCAGCCGGATGGGTGACGCCGAAGTTACCTCGAAAGGCGCTGGACCCAGATGGGCGAGAGTCCCTGGATGAAGAACGGTTGGGGCGGGATCCGCGACGTACAACTTCTGCGTCGAACCGGAGCAGGCCACGGACAGAGAGATCGCCAGCACAGCTCTGAGTTGCTTGAGCATGATCATCGTCGCCTTCCGGAAGAGCGGTGCGCATGAAGCCGCGATCTGTTCGACATGACGATCGTCGCTACCGCGGCACCTTTCATCACATTAAGTACCTGAGTTGGCGCTGCATTGCGACGAGCCGCGCGCCAAGTGCGACCGGCGTCCGCTCCAGCCGCGAGTTGAACGGCGGTTCCGCCTTCATGACGCCAACGTACGTCAAGACACCCTGTCACGATCGGATCGCTTTCCAGATTCACCCGTCCTCGCCGGTATGCCCTTGAACAGTGCGTACGCCAGTCCGAGCCCGCCTAGTAATGTCCAAACCGCCACCAAGTTGCGAGAGTCAAGTCCTCGAGCCTTGGCCGCGCGCCTGATGAAGAAGGCCGGAACGCCCCAGAAAATGACCGCAGAGACCAACACCGGGAGCCACGGAAACGTTGCCCCGAACTGATCGCAGGGGGGCCGGTACGCCGCTCCTTCGGAATCGAAGCACGTGAAACCCCCGCACGCATCCGGGCCTCTCGAGGGGAAGGGTTCGCATGCACGCTGCAGTTCACTGGAGCATGCTGACAATATGACCAAGAGTACGCAAGGCACGAGCAGACCCAACCGACGTCTAGTGGCACCGTACGCCGAGGCACCGCTTGAGTCCGGCACCTCCGCGATCCACCGGCCGTTTTCTTGCTGAATCTCCACGGTGAATCTCATTATTCCTCCCGGAAATACAGGCGCCTAGCTCCGTCGCTTCTTTGTCGAGCGGGACTTGCGCACCAGCTCTTGCCGGATGCGTTCCCGCCGCTTTGCCGCGCTGCGGGCCCGGCGGATGCGCACGGTTGCCGCGAACGCCGCGCCGGCCGCGACGACGACCACGACCAGGATGATCCACGGGAAGCCGCCACCGGCATCGTCCGGCGGCTCGTCCTCGGGGATCCGCGCCACAGCCGCGTAGTAGCCGATGTCCACGAACGGCGCCGACACCTGCTGCGTCGCGTGCTGATCCTGCGCACCGATCACCCGCCAGTTCTCGCCTTCGGACGAGAACATGATGTCGTGTTGCGCCGTGACAAGATTGATCGTGGGAGCCGCGTACGTCATCGTCAACTGTCCGGCCGGATCCAGCGTCGGGATGCCGGCGCCGCCGGGGACCGATCGCACCGCGATCCGGTAGACGTTGCCGCGAATGGTGTAGCCCGTCGGAGCCAGGTATTCGTTCGGGTTGAGCGGCTCGAGCTTGACCTCCGCGGTCGTGCGCCCCTCGGCCGGTTTGATGGCTCCCTGCGGCATGCTCAGAATCGCCTGCGAATCCGACGTCGCAATCGAGACCTCGTCGTTGCCGGCGGCCTTCAACGCCAGCCGGCGGCTTTCATCGGCTGCCGGCGTGCCGCTCCCTTGCTCGTCCGGAGGGGCCTCGACCCAGTTGTAGGGCGGCGCCGAATGGACGCCGTCGAGCAGCGGCCGGCGCGCGAGCGGACTGAGCGTGCCCGAAACGGATGCCGCGACGACGTAGCAGACGGCGACGACCGCACCGGCAAAAGCGACGCGGCGACGAGCGAGGGTCGGATGCAACGGGTTGGCTCCTTTCGATCTACACGGCGGACAGAAGATTGGCGAGCGCGTGCGTCGCGGCCGGCGCGGTCCACGACCCGGTCGCCCACCGTTGCCACGCGAACAGAAGTCCCGCCCCGAAGTCCAGCGGCATGGCCGCAGACCCGTAGGACGGCCAGTGCATCGCGGCGAACAGCGCGGCGCCGGCGACGATCGCGACGACGGCGCCGCCGAAGGCCGCAACCGGATGCAGCAGGCGGCGGAAGTATGCCTCTTCGGCCACTGCCGCCGCCAGGCCGAGCGCGACCGCGATCAGGCGCCGGTCGGGGGGCACGACTGGGTCGGCGGTGAAACGCACGAGCACGACCGCGACCGCTCCGATCGCCAGCGCGCCGGGCAGCGACATGACGCGCGCGGCGGTCGCGCCCGCCGGCGAGGGAACATGAGGCGCCGTCGAAACACCCCAGAGCGCCAGGTACAGTCCCGCAAGCAGCAACGGCGCGGCGTTCGGGTCGAGCGCCACGAGCGGGCGGACGGCAAACAACGCCGCGCCGGCGACGAGCGCGAGCGCGACCGTCATCGGCCGGACGCGTTCGCTCGACACCGCGGCGATCATCGGGCGTCCATCCATTGCCGGAACCCGGCTGCCAGATCCTCGCCGCCACGCGGAGGATGTTTCGGGTCGAGCCAAGAGGCGCGCTTCGCGTCGCTGTCGAGCACGACCCATTCATAGCCGTAGGTGCGCGGCCCGGCCCAGAAGGGGGGAACCCATGTCTCGCGCATCAACTCGGCGACGGCCGCATACCCCACGCGCGCCCGTCCCGCCCAAAAAGAGTCGTCGTCGCAAATCGGCGAGCCGGCGGTGCGGCGACGCACGTCCTCGATCCGCGAGTATTCGCCAATCCAGCAAATCTTGACGATCGCTTTCGCGACGAACAAGCCGCCGTGCAGCTGCACCCGGACGATGTCGTCTTCAAAGGCGCCGGCCTTGTGCGCCGGTCCCTTTCGGTCGCGAGTCTCGACCGCAAAGCCCAGGCGCGGCGAGGCCGCGTTTCCGGCCAGATGCTCGAGCCTGCGAATCAGGACGTGTTCCATCAAGCCCTCGTCGAGCCTTCGCCGCGCGCCTTGAGCACGCGCGCCGGGACCCCGCCGGCGACCGATCGCGGCGGCAGATCGCGATTGACGAGCGCATGACTCGCGATGACGCACCCGTCGCCGATGGTGACGCCGCGAAGCACAGTGGTCTTCTCGCCGAACCAGCAGTCGTTGCCGATCGTGACGGGCGACTTGACGATGCCCTGCTTGCGGATCGGGACGTTCACATCGTCGAACTTGTGATCGAAGTCGGTGATGTAGATCCAGTCGGCGAAGATGCATTCAGCACCGATGGAGACGTCCAGGTATGCGTTGATCGTGTTCTTGCGGCCGAACACGCACTTGTCGCCGATCCTGAGGTTGCCTTCATGGCATCGAAGCGCGTTGCCGCTGCCTACCCAGACCCACCGGCCGATCCGCAGCCGTCCGTAGCCTTTGCGCGCGTACACCTCCGCGCCGCGCTCCAAGAAGAAGAAGCCATCGGTGACGATGTGCGGGTTGCGAATCTTGAACCACACGTATCGAAGCGCCATCACGAGATAGCGACGCTTGTAGAGACGGTTCTTTCTGATGAACCGCGCGGTGCGCGCGATACGGGCAACCGGACCCCCCGGCGCGGCCGGCGCATCGTCGAACCGGAGCGGCTGCGCGTCGGCGTCCAACGGCTTCGATGCACCCATAGGAGGCAAGTCTTCCAGACGCTCCGGCGACCGCGCCAATGGCCGTCTCAGCGCAACGGTTTCGTCGCGCTCAGCAGCACGTTGTAGAAGAGCGGCTTGGGGACGATGCGCCGCACGATCCACTCGTCCAGACGGTAGAGCGCGATGTAGGAGTGATAGGCGAAGAACGGCCAGGACGCGCCCAGGAACTCGGGCCGAACCATGGCTTCGACGGTTCGGTTGCTCCAGCCGAGCATCCCGGACAGAAACTCTTCCGTGCGGACGTTGACCCGGGCGAAGCCTGCCTCGCGCAGCCAGCCGCGAACCATGTGCGGATGAAACTCGTGCAGATCGACGTGCGCTTCCAGCGCCGCCTCCGGCGGCAGCTCGGAGTGATCGTCCTCGGGCAGCCGGATCTCCGGCTTGAACCGCGCGATCGCCTTGACGATCGCCGCGGTCCCGCGGCGGGCGCGCAACACGATCTGGTACCCGATGCGGGTCGGCTCGCCGGCGATCACCAGCGTCCCGCCGGGGCGAAGCACGCGAAAGCATTCGCGAAGCGCGGCCGGCACGTCGGGAATGTGATGCAGCACCGCATGCCCCACGACCAGATCGAACGAGTCGTCGTCGTATGGAAGCGACTCCGCGTCGGACGCCTTTCCTTCCAGGTCGGCTAAACCGACGCGCTCGGCGTTTCGGCGACACGCCTCGACCATGCCGGCCGAAATGTCGGTCGCGTACGCTCGCTCGACCAGACCGGCCTGCCACAAGTTGATGATGAAGAACCCGGTTCCGCATCCGATCTCGAGCACGTCCCCATAGGCTCGGACCGGGGCGACGCGGCCGAACTTTTCGCGCGCATAAGACACGCATCGTTCGTCGAAGCTGATGCTCCAACGATCGTCGTAGTTCTGCGCTTCCCAGTCGTGATACAAGACGTTCGCCGTCTTGGCGTCCATCGATGCGGGATCCACGGTGGTCATGGGCGGCAAGGATACACGGGCGCCGCGCGGTCGGGCGCTACCGGCCCGAGAAGACGGCCTTGCCGGGACCCTGCTCGACGAACGACTTCATCCCCGCCTTCTGATCCTCGGTTGCGAACAGGTTCACGAACAATTCGCGCTCGATCAGCAAGCCGTTCTGGAGATCGGTCTGCAAGCCGCGGTTGATCGCGATCTTCGCGGCGCGAATCGCCACGGTCGGACCCTTCGCGTACCGTTCGGCCATCTCGGTCGCGGCTTGAATGGTCTGCTCGGGCGGGACGACGACGTCGACGAGACCGATTTGCTGCGCCTCATACGCTTTCAGGAACCGGCCCGAAAAGATGATGTCCTTCGCGCGCGCCGGCCCCACCAGGCGCGGCAGGCGTTGCGTGCCGCCGGCGCCGGGAATGATGCCGAGCAAGATCTCGGGCTGGCCGATCTGGCCGTTCTCAGCCATCACGCGCAGATCGCATGCAAGCGCCAGTTCGCAGCCACCGCCCAACGCGAACCCGTTGATCGCGGCGATGACGACCTTTGGAACCTCTTCGAGCGCGGTGAACGCCGCCTGCAACGCGCCCATCTTGTTCATCATCTCGGCGGGGGCCCGGTCGGCCATCTCTTTGATGTCGGCGCCGGCGGCGAAGATCTTGTCGCCACCGGTCACGACGACGGCGCGAACCTTGTCGTCGAAGGTCGCCTCGCGCGCCACGATCTCCAGTTCGCGAACGACCGAATCGTTGATCGCGTTCATCGGCGGACGGTCCAGCCGGATCGTCCCCACGCCGGTCACCGCGTCCACGGTCAGATTCACGAACTCGCCCACAACGGTCCCCTTTCGTCGCGCGCGACGCCTTCAGCGGACGTCGGCGGGAAGCGGGGCGATTCTATAAGATCCTCCGCGCATGGCGATCTTCGGACGGGGCGAGGCACGCGCACGGATGCGTGCCCTTGAGCGCGCGGGCGAACGACGCCGCAGCGGCGACGGGGCCGCCGCCGTCGATGAACTTGCCCCGCTGCTCGTCTCTCAACCCGACGATCCCGCAGCCAACATCGAGATGGCCCGCGCGCTTCAGTTGCTCGGCGACGTCGCCGGAGCGGAGGAGCACTACCGAGGAGCACTGCGCGTGTCGCTGTCGTATCAGATCGTCGTCGAGCTCGCCGGCGTGATCGGCGCGCAGGGCCGGGCGCAGGAAGCCGACGAGACGCTCGACGCCGCGCTGGTGATGACCCAGAGGGACCGGACGCTCGACCCGGGCGAGGTGCATCTGATGCGCGCGATGCTCGCAGCGGGATCGGGACGCCGAGCCGATGCCGAAGACGCGCTCGAGCGGCTCGAAGGATCGAAGCCGGCCGAGCACCTGCTCGCCTACGGCCGCCGCGTCCGCGAGCGGCTCGGCCCCCCGCCGGGCGAAGGTCGCTAAGCCGACTCGCTTCGCTTCGCCTTTCCCGCGACGGGAAACCACAGGTTCAAGATCATCGCATCGCTTCGATGGTCGACCGCGACGCGGCCGCCTTCGGCACCGACGATGCGTCGCAACAGCGACAGGCGCGCGTCGAGCCGGTTCCAATGCCGCTCTTCCGACATCGGGACCGTGATTGCCACCCCGGCTTCGTCGTCACGCCGGCGCGTGCCGGCAGAGACGCGGCCGTCGGCCGTCCGAAGCGCGAGCGACACGGCGCTCATGATCGCCTGCGAGACGATCTCCGGATGCGCGGCGACGCGCACGGGCTCGCCGAGGCCGGTCAGTACGCGCGAGCCGGTGCGGCGCACTGCCGACTCCAGCGCTCGGGACAGGTCGATGCTTCGGCGCGGTCCGGTGGCGGAGTGCTCCATCCGAAGGGCCGCTGTGACGTCGCCCATCAATGTGGCGAGCTGGTTCAGTTCGGCGTCGAGGATGTTCGCCAGAACCGGCTCCCATGCCCGGTCATCGGGGGCGCCCGGGTCCGGGTCGTGCAGAAGGGACGCGAGCGCACGAAGCGACATCACCAGATCGCGATATTCGCGATCGACGGCTCGCAGTGTTTCGAGCGTGATCAACTTCGGGCGCATGTGGCGGGCCATGCGTTCGACACTCCCTGCTTTCCAGGACGGGGACCGGACTGCCGGGCGGCACTGCCAGTATGGCCGGACGCGCCACGCAAGAACAGGGCGCAGTCGCGGGCAAACCGGACGCGAACGGGAACGTTCCTCGCAAAGCGGAACGAGGCAAGCGCTAGAAGCGGGGCGTTTCGCGATAGCTGCCGAAGACGTCCCGCATTGCGCCGATGATCTCGCCCTCGCTGGCCTCGGCGCGCGCGGCATCGACGATCAGCGGCATGAGGTTGTCGCTGCCCTTCGACGCGATGCGCAGCGCGTCGAGCGCCTTGTCGACGGCCGGCTGATCGCGCTCGCCGCGAACGCGATGCAGCGTCGCAACCTGGTCGCGCTCGATGTCGGCGCCGATCCGAAGAATCTCAAGCTCTCGCTCGTCACGGGATTCGAACTCGTTGACACCCACCACGATCTTGCGCTTCTTTTCGACCAGCTTCTGGTAGCGATAGGCAGCGTCGGCGATCTCTTGCTGAAACCAGCCTTGCTCGATGCCGCGCAACACGCCGTCCATCATTCCACCTTCGCCCAGCGATTCGATGCGGCGGAAATAGTCTTCCGCGCGTTCCTCGATCGTGTTGGTGAGCGATTCCACGAACCAGGATCCGCCCAGCGGATCGATCACGTTCGCGGCGCCGGTCTCGTATCCGATGACCTGCTGCGTGCGCAACGCGATCGCAGACGCCTCTTCGCTGGGAAGCGCCAGCACTTCGTCCAGGGCGTTGGTATGCAGCGACTGGGTCCCGCCGAGCACCGCGGCCAGCGCCTCGATCGCGGTGCGCACGACGTTGTTGTACGGCTGCTGGGCCGTCAGCGACACGCCGGCAGTCTGCGTGTGGAAGCGAAGCTGCTGCGCCTTCGGCGAGGTCGCGCCGTACCGGTCGCGCAGCCAGCGCGCCCAGATCCGGCGGGAGGCGCGGAATTTGGCGATCTCTTCGAAGAAGTCGATGTGTGCGTCGAAAAAGAACGACAGTTGCGGCGCGAAGACGTTGACGTCCAAGCCGCGCTGCTTGCCGAGCTCCACGTAGCAGAAGCCGTCGGCGAGCGTGAACGCAAGCTCTTGGGCGGCGGTCGAGCCGGCTTCGCGGATGTGGTAGCCGCTGATGCTGATCGGGTGATACTTCGGGACTTCGTTTGCGCAGAACTCCATCAGGTCGCCGATCAGGCGCAGATGCGGCTCGGGGGGGAACACCCACTCTTTCTGCGCGATGTATTCCTTCATGATGTCGGTTTGAAGCGTGCCGTCCAGATCGCGCCAGGCGACGCCTTGCCGTTCTGCCGCGACCAGATACATCGCGAACAGCACGACGGCCGGTCCGCTGATCGTCATCGACGTGGTGATGTCGCCGAGCGGAAGTCCCTCGAACAAGATTTCCATGTCGCGCACGGTGTCGACCGCGACGCCGCAATGTCCCACTTCCCCGAGCGAACGCGGATCGTCGCTATCGCGGCCCATCAGCGTCGGCATGTCGAAGGCGACGGATAATCCGGTCTGACCTTGATCGATCAGCATCTTGTAGCGCTCGTTCGTCTGATGGACGTTGCCGAATCCGGAGAACTGCCGGATCGTCCACAGACGGCCCCGGTACATCGACGGATAGACACCGCGGGTGTAGGGAAACTGCCCGGGCAAGCCGATGTCGGTTTCGTAGTCGACGTCACCGACGTCGTCGGGCGTGTAGAGCGGTTCCAGCACCTCGCCCGACAGCGTGTCGAAATCGGCCTCGCGCTTCAGCCCGGCCTCGTAGGCCGCGCGCCATTGCTCGTATGCGTCCGTCATGCGTCCACCTCTGCGAGCAGTTTATCGGCCGCCGCGTAGGGGTCGAGCTCGTGCCGGGTCACCTGCTCGGCAAGAGCGGCCAGCAAGTCCGAATCCTTCACCGTGCCGATCGCAGCGCGCATCCGGCCAAGGACGATTTCACGGATCTCGCCGGCCGCGCGCGCCAGGCGCCGGCGGCGTCCCTCGCCGGAGGATTCAAGATAGGAGCGATGCTGGTCCACGGCGTCGAGCACCGCGTCCGCGCCGGACCCGTCGGTCGCCGTGGCCGAAAGCACCGGCGGGAGCCAGTCTCCGTGCGCGCCCAACTCAAGCATCTGCCGGATGTCACGCGCCACCTGATCGGCGCCTTCCCGGTCGGCTTTGTTCACCACATAGCAGTCGGCGATCTCCAAGATGCCCGCCTTGTTGGCCTGCACGCTGTCGCCCATGCCCGGCGCGAGAACGACGATGGTGGTGTCGGCCTGTGCCGAGATCTCGACTTCGTCCTGGCCGACGCCGACGGTCTCGACCAGGATGGTGTCGCACCCGGCGGCATCCAGGATGCGCAGCGCGTGCGGCGCCGCCCACGCAAGACCGCCCAGATGACCGCGCGTGGCCATCGATCGGATGAACACCCCCGGATCGGTCGCGTGCTCTTGCATCCGAAGCCGGTCCCCGAGCAGCGCGCCGCCGGTGATGTGCGACGTCGGGTCGATCGCAAGGACGCTGACCGTCCGGTCGCGGCGTCGCAACTCGGCGACCAGTGCGCCGGTCAACGTCGACTTGCCGACGCCCGGCGACCCGGTGATTCCGACCGTGTAGGCGTGGGAGGTCATCCCGCCGATCTGTCGCATGACCTCGCCGAGCGTCTCGACAGAGGTGTCCTCCACCAACGAGATCATGCGCGCGACCGTGCGCCGGTCTCCGCGCCGCAGCCCTTCGACGAGTTCGGCGACGTCCATGGCCTTATCGTACCTTGCGGCGCCGCGCACCCCGCAGCGGCGTTCGTCACCGTGCCGTTGCGTCCATCCGCAGGGCCAGGTCGATCGCATTCTGCCGCGACGGCTCCGTCGGGCCGCCGATCGCAACCAAATACAGGCGCGGCCCCCGAACGAAGAAGATCGCATGGAACGTGCTGTCGTCCCCCTCCGTGCCGGCCGCGGCGGCCTTCGTCACGCCGATGGCGCCTTCGATGCCGGGCACGTCGAACGTTTCGCTGCCGTCCCGGCGCGCCTCGCCCAAGCCGGCGTCCAGATCCGCTTTCGCTCCCTCGTCGCCTGCGAACTCGTAGACGAACGCGTAGATGACGTTGCCGGCGTCGTCGTCGCTGGTCCAGGTTCGCGTGAACCCGGCTACGAAGCCGTGCGTGCTCAGGCGCGCTCGCGCCTCCTCGGGATCGTCGGCGCCTTCGACGGCTTCGTCGAGCGTAACGGCACGCGTCTCGTCCGGCACGACGACGTAGCCGGGCAGCGGCTCGTCGAACAGCAACGCGGCCAGGTTCGTCCCCAGCGGCGGCGACGGCGCGGGGCTGCCCGTAGGAGCCGAACCCGGCGGGACGGACGGGACGCACCCGGCGAGGATCGCCAGCGCCGCGGTGGCGAGGCGCTTCACAGGTCCTCCGGCAGCCCCGTAAGACGCAGCGCCGACGATGCCTTGTAGATGAAGTTCGCCGACACGAGCACGCAAACGAACCCTTCGACGTAGCGCGTATTGAGCAGCCCACCGCCGTCCACCGCCCGCATCCCGTCGACGTGTCCGACCAGGCCCATCACCATGGCCTTGGCCACGGCATCGTTGGCGGTGACGATCGTGTCGGAGTGGATGGGGTTGTCGATCTTCGGGAACTTGCGGACGTTGACTTCGTGAAAGGCGCCGACGACGCGCGCGGTCGGCACCAGTTCTTGCACCTCTTCGGCGAGCGACCCGGCAGGCGGCGCGTCGGCGCGCACCTTCCCAGCGTGCACCCAAACCGGGTTCGCCATGGACACCACGACGTTGCCGGCGAGATCCTCCGCGAGCGTTTCGACCGTGTGGCGCTGAGCTTGAAACGGGATCGTCAGAAAGACGACGTCGCCGGCGGCGATTGCGGCTTCGTTGACCATCGCACGACAGTCCGCCTTCGGCACGCGCTCCAGAACCATCCCCCTCGCCTGCTCGGCGCGCTCCGCGCTGCGCGAGCCGATCACGACCCGCACGCCGCCTTTCGCGAATCGAGCGGCCAGCCCGAATCCGGCCGGGCCGGTGCCGCCGACGAAGGACACGATCATGCGCGGGTCCTCATACCGCCGACAGCAGCCGCTGCAGCCGGCTCAGCAACTTCGGGTGCGCGGCCATCCCTTTGACGCGAAGGTCTCGGCGAAGCATCTTGCCGACAAGCGTCCGTCCTTGCCGGGTGCGGATATCCGGCCGGCCCATCCACAGCGGAACCGTCGTCAGGTCCATCAACGTCTCCGAGTCGGTGACGATCTCGAGGCCGGCGCGACGGAAGGGCTTTGCGAACACGTTCAGGCGATTCGCGGCGAACTCCAGCCCGACCTCGACCTGCGCATCGACCGCCTTGACGTTGATCGTGCCGGTGACGTTCTCGAGCAGCCGGGCGCGCGCCGGGTGCGCGGCGATGTTCGCTCGAACCAGATCGGCGAGCATCTCACCCAGCCCGCCCAGGTCCGGATCGGAGGTGACGTATTCCACTACTGCTCGTCGACGAACTCGGTCGGCACCTGGGCCGCCAGGTTGACCAACTCGTTCGACGCCTTCACGTACCGAACGATCGTCGGAAGATCGCCCTTCAGCTTCAGCTTTCCCTGCATCATGCCCTTGACGGGGTCAAGCTCTTTCTTGATGACTTCCTTCCACCGCGAATAGGGCGCGCGGATGATGAATTTCGACTTCTCGCCTTCTTCCGGCGAGATTCCCCACTTTGAGTCGCGGCACTTTCCGTGCCACAGATCCGCCCAGGACCAGACGTCTTCCGGCACGCCCTTGTCGGGCTCGGCCTCGAAGACGTAGGCGAGATCGCCTTCCCATGTCGATGCCGCCTCTTCGTACTCCTTCGACGAGTTGATCTTCTCGACGTAGAGCTTCAGCCAGTCCTCGCTCGGGAACAGCGCCATCGGATCTCCTTCCACAGATGCGGTCGCGGCGGATTCTGTCACAGTCTCGCGAGCGGCCTCAAAACTGCCTGATGCTCCCTGCTCTACACTCGCCGCCGATGACGACCTTCGCCTTCGTCCACGGCGCCTACCATCGCGGCGCTCACTTCGCGCGCGTCGTCGAAGTCCTGCGCGCGGACGGGCATAAAGCCGTGGCGCCGGACTTGCCGGCAACCGATCCCGATGCCGGCGCCGCCGGCTACGCGCGCGTCGTCGCCGAGGCGATCGGCGACGCGTCCGATGTCGTCGTGGTCGGTCATTCGCTGGGCGGGCTCACCGCTCCGCTGGTCGCAACCCTGCGTCCGGTGCGCCGCATCATCTACCTGGCCGCGTTGGTTCCCGAACCCGGCCGGTCCTTCGACGACGTTTCCTGGCAGGACCCGGCGATCAACGCGTCCTACGCGGTGCAAACCGTACCCTTCGCGAGCGAAGACGGATCGGCGAGCGTCGGGCCGGCGCGCGCAAGCGAGGTCTTCTTCCACGACGCGTCCTGGCGGCAGAAGCAGTGGGCGGTGTCGCTGCTTCGCCCGCAGCAGTGGAGGGTGCTGCAGGAGCCGTGCCCGCTGACGGCCATGCCGGACGTCGAAAACCGGTTCGTCGTCTGCCGCGCCGATCGCGTGGTCGATCCCGACTGGTCGGTCCGGATCGCCCGCGAGCGTTTCGGGACCGAGCCGGTCATGCTCGACGGCGGCCATTGTCCGATGGTGGCGCGGCCGGCCGAACTCGCCCGCGTCCTGTCGGCCGCCTCGCTCTAGGAGTTAAGCGTGAGCATGTAGGCGGCGAAGCCCGCGGAGTTGAACAAGGCGTGCGCGACGATGCACGGAATCAGCGACGCTCGTCGCTCGAGCGCCCAGGCCAGGAACAGCCCGAGCGTGAAGATCGACGGAAAGATGATCCAGAACGGCAGATGCGCCATCATGAACAACGCGCCCGATGCGACCGCGGCGACGACGAATCCGACGTCACGGCGGAAGCCGCGAAACACGAAGCCTCGGAAGAAGATCTCTTCCGCGATCGGAGCGATGACGATCACGCCGATCGCGGTAATCGTGAGCACGAGCGCGCTCGGATTCGCGTAGTCGAGCTGATCGGGCTCGGTCACCGGCCCGCGCGAGAGTCGCTCGACGACCCGCACGACGATGTTGCCGACGACGAGCGTCGAGACGACCCAGCCGAGCAGCCCGATCCCGAGACCGAACCCGATGTCGCGCCGGATCTGATCGCTCCGAAATCCCAGCGCCGACGGTCCGGCCCCAAATCGAACCTTCAACCACAGGATCGCCCACGCGCCCAGCGTCACTTCGAACACGACCACGGCCATCGCCTTTTGAAGGTCGCCACCGAAGACCGCGGCCACGCCGACGGCCAGCAAGCCCGAGGTGACCAGCGTCAGCGCGAAGACGGCGAAGGCTTCCCACCAACGCCAGGGAACGCCGGGCAGCGGGTGTTGCTCGGCGATCTGAGGAAGAGGCGGCGGCTCGCCGCCGATCCAGGACGGCGGGGCGCCGGGAAGGTCGGGCGGGGACGGCCCGCCGATCTCGCTCACTCGCCGAAGCCTACCGCGGGACCCGGCGCTCGATGCGGGCCCCGAGCGTCGCCAGTCGCTCTTCGATCCGCTCGTAGCCGCGGTCGATGAAGCCGAGGCCCGTGATTTCGGTCTCGCCTTCGGCGGCGAGCGCCGCGATCACCAGCGCAGCGCCGGCACGAATATCGGGCGCGCGGACGGGTGCCGCCTGCAAACGCGCGCCGCCGCGGATCGCGGCATGATGACCGTCCAAGCGAATGTCGGCACCCATGCGGCGGATCTCGTCGACGAACATGAAGCGCGATTCGAAGACGTTCTCGGTCGCGATCGAGTCGCCGCCGGCCAGCGAGCACAGCACCATCATCTGCGGCATCAGGTCGGTCGGGAATCCGGGGAAGGGCAGCGTGACGAAGTCCACGGGCTTCGGTCCACCCGGCATCGCAACGCGCACTTCGTTCACGCCGGCATCGACCTGCGCGCCCGCGTCGGCGAGCTTCTGCAACGGCAAGTCCAGGTGCTTGGGCGCGACGCCGGTCACGGTCACGTCGCCGCCGGTCGCGGCGGCCGCGATCAGATAGGTGCCGGCTTCGATGCGGTCGCCTACGACGACATGGTCGGTCGCGCGCAGCGCGTCCACACCTTCGATCTCGACGTCGGGCGTGCCGGCGCCGGCGATGCGCGCACCCATCGTCGCGAGCATCGCGCACAGGTCCGCGATCTCCGGCTCGCGCGCGGCATTTTCGATGCGCGTCGTGCCCTTGGCGAGCACGCCGGCCATGATCAAGTTCTCGGTCGCGCCGACGCTCGGGAAGTCGAGCACGACGCGCGTGCCCGTCAGCCGGTCGCAGCGCGCATCCAGGTAGCCGTGGTCCATCGCGATCTCGGCGCCCATCCGCTCGAGGCCGCGCAAATGCAGGTCGATCTTGCGCGAGCCGATCGCGCACCCGCCGGGCATCGACACCCGCGCATGACCGCGGCGCGCGAGCAGCGGCCCGAGCACGATGATCGAGGCGCGCATCTGGCGGACCAGGTCGTAGGGCGCTTCGGTCCCGGGTTCTGCCGGCACGTCAACCGTGAGGGTGTTGCCTTCGAAGGTCGTCGCGCAGCCGAGCCGGCCCAGCACCTGAACCATCGTCTGCACGTCCACGATGCGCGGCACGCGCTCGATGCGATAGGAGCCTTCCGCGAGCAACGTGGCGGCCATCAGCTTCAACGCCGAGTTCTTCGCCCCACCCGCCTCGATACGCCCGCGCAGCGGATTGCCGCCCGAAACGACCAACTTCTCGTGATCCACGGGCGAATACTACCCACTCGCCGGGCTTCCCGAACGGAAGGATTATCCGGAACCCCGGCGAATCTTCCTCGGGAGGATTCTGATGAGACGGTTCTTGGCCGCGATGCTGCCGCTGCTGTTGACCCTGCCGGCCGGCGCGCTTCCGCCGGGGCTGGGGGATGCGGGTCCGACGGCGTGGTTGCTCATCGAGCCGACGGCGGACCCCTTCGAATTCGACCTCACCCTCCATGCCTCCGATCCGGACGGCCGCATCCGATTCCTTTCGCTCTGCCTCGCCGACGACTGCGCCGAGCACACCGCGGTGCCGGCCGGGATTGCCGGCGAGGCGGCCGCCTGTATCGACGGGGATTCCGCATCGCTCTCGGTGCGTGTGCGCGCCCCCGGCTACGGCGTCTTTCCGGTCGTGGGGACCGTGACGGCCGGCGGATGCCCGCTCGTCGGCTCCGATATCACCGAGACCGCGAACGGCCGGGTCGGTGTTCCCCCGCCGCTCGCGCCGATCCCGTGCGCCGGCGGTTCGGAGCAGGTCGCAAGCGACGTCGGGATCACGCCCGACACGGTCGAACTCGGCGCCGTGATCCCGGCCAGCGGCTTCTTCTCCATCGCGACCCGCGACGCCATCGCCGGCATCCGGGCCGCGGCGGCACGAATCAACGCCGCCGGCGGCATCTGCGACCGAACTCTTAACGTGACGACCATCGACGACGGCGGCGACACGCAACTGGGACGGACATTCGTTCAGGATCTTGCACAGCAAACCTTCGCGCTCGTCGGCATGTCGTGGTGGCCAACGCTTGCAGCCGCGATCGAGGGGGGCGATATCGCCGCCGCCGGCATTCCCGTGATCGGCACGAGCGGCGAATCGGCGTCGGAGTTCGCTGAGAATCTTGTCTTCCCGCTCGGGCCGGGACGCGGGGCGTTCGCGCGGATCGCTGCCCCCCACGCATACCAGGCGGGCGCGCGCTCGTTCGCCCTGGTTTGGAACGACCCGTTCGGCACCGGAGTGCCTGAGGCGCTGGCAGCCGCGCTCGCGTCGATGCCCGGCGCGTCCCTGACAGCCGAGCGGCGCGTCTCGATCTCGGAGCCCTCTTATCAGGCGGTCATCAACGATATTCGGACGCAATGCGAGACACGCACCGGCGGGATGTGCGACGCGGTCGTGCTCGCCCTGGATTCGTCCTCGGGGGTTCGTTTCTTTCAGGCGTGGCACCAAGCCGACGCCCCGGCGACGCAACTGATTGCAGGACCGCACATGCTGAGGAGCCGGTTCCCGGCCGACTCCGGCGAATGTCACGGGATGGTGTCGTGGGCGCCGCTGGAGGCGCCCGTTCCCCCGGCCGGGCCCCCGGTCGCCGAGTACGAAGCTGCGTTGCTCGGCTCGTCCCCGACGGCCGATCCGCTCAACCCGCTCGCCGAGATGGCCTACGCCGCCACGATGCTGGCCGCGCACGCGATCGGACGCGCCGGAACAAACCCCACGCGAGCGCACGTCCAAGCGATCCTCAGCTCCGAGACCTTCGATCTCGGCTTGACGCATCAGCCGCTGTCGTGGGCGCAGACGCGTCACGCCAACAGATCGATGCGCGGCTATCGCGCGCTCGTCCCGCCGGCAGGCGATCCCGCCTGG
This sequence comes from Actinomycetota bacterium, assembly GCA_036398095.1. GTDB lineage: Bacteria > Actinomycetota > AC-67 > AC-67 > AC-67 > DASWHR01. Next base: position 4,258 of record DASWHR010000009.1, on the reverse strand, counting down.
GAACACGCGACCGGCTGGCTCTCCGACGGCTAATCCGGAACGATCAAGTCTTCGTCGAGCTGGACGAGGACCGGCTTCCGGGACATGCGACGAGCATATGCGAACCGATGTGCGACATCGAGCGCGATATCGGCTACATCTTGAGCATGCCGTGCACGGCCTCGATGGCCTTGGCGCGGTTGAGCCGGCCGCGGAACTCCTCGTCATCCTGGCGGGCGAGCGCTTCTTCCATCTCGCGGATCTCACGCTCGACCCAGGCGCGCTCGACCTCGGCGGGCAGGACCGCGTACTCGGCCAGGATGATCACCTGGTTGCGGCTGACCTGAAGAAAGCCGCCGTCCACGACCATCCAGGTCTTGCGCTCGCCGGCGTCCACGCGCAGTGGCCCGACGCCGAGCGCAATCAGCAGCGGCGCGTGGCCGGGAAGAATGCCGACGTCGCCGGCGATGCCGTGCGCAAGCACGAACGTCGCGTCCTCGGCCGCCACGACCTGACGGTCGGGCGTGACGACCTGGACGATCATCGCGGCATCGGTCGCGGCCATGTCTACTGCTCCATCTCGCGCTGCTTGGCCATCACGTCGTCGATGCCGCCGCACATGTAGAACGCCTGCTCGGGCACCGAGTCCATGTCGCCGCGCGTGATCGCCTTGAAGGCTTCGATCGTGTCTTCGACTTTGACGTACTTGCCGGGGATGCCGGTGAACTGCTCGGCGACGAAGAACGGCTGCGACAAGAACTTCTGGATCTTGCGCGCACGACCGACCGCCAGCTTGTCCTCTTCGGACAGCTCGTCGATGCCGAGGATCGCAATGATGTCCTGCAAGTCCTTGTAGCGCTGCAAGATCTGCTGCACCGCGCGGGCGGCCTTGTAGTGATCGTCGCCGACGTAGCGCGGGTCCAGGATGCGCGAGGTCGAGTCGAGCGGATCAACCGCGGGGTAGATGCCCAGCTCGGCGATCTGCCGCGAAAGGACCGTCGTCGCGTCCAGGTGGGCGAACGTGGTGTGCGGCGCCGGATCGGTGATGTCGTCGGCGGGAACGTAGATCGCCTGCAGCGACGTGATCGACCGGCCCTTCGTCGAGGTGATCCGCTCCTGCAACTCGCCCATCTCGCCGGCGAGCGTCGGCTGGTAGCCGACCGCCGACGGCATCCGGCCGAGCAGCGTGGACACCTCGGAGCCGGCTTGGGTGAACCGGAAGATGTTGTCCACGAACAGCAGCACGTCCTGTCGCTTCACGTCGCGGAAGTACTCGGCCATGGTCAGCGCGGCCAGCGCGACGCGCAGCCGCACGCCCGGCGGTTCGTCCATCTGGCCGTAGACGAGCGCGGCCTTGTCGATGACGCCCGACTCGCGCATCTCCATCAGAAGGTCGGTGCCTTCGCGCGTGCGCTCGCCGACGCCGGCGAACACCGACACGCCACCGTGCTGGGTGGCCACGCGGTTGATCATCTCCATGATGACGACGGTCTTGCCGACGCCGGCGCCGCCGAACATCCCGATCTTTCCGCCCTTCACGTACGGCTCGAGCAGATCGATGACCTTGATGCCCGTCTCGAACATCTCCGTCTTGGGCTCGAGCTCGTCGAACGGCGGCGGGTCGCGGTGGATCGGCCAGCGCTCGTCGACCTTCGTTCCGGGCGCGTCCAGGGAATTGCCGAGCACGCTCCAGACGTGCCCGAGCGTCACGTCGCCGACCGGGACGGTGATCGCCGAGCCGGTGTTGGCGACCTTGGCGCCGCGGCGCAGGCCGTCGGTCGGCAACATGCAGACGGCACGCACGACCGACTCGCCGATGTGCTGCGCCACCTCGGCGGTGATCTCGTCGCGCTTGCCGTCGACTTCGCGCTCGATCTTGAGCGCGAAGTTGATCTCGGGCAGCGCGTTGGGGGGAAACTCGACGTCGACGACCGGCCCGATCACCTGGATCACGCGGCCATCCGCGAGCGTCGCTTTCTGCGGTTCGGTCATCGTCATGTCTGATGCACTCCTTCGCTCGGCCGGCTCAGCGCGCGGCCGCGGTCTTTTTCTGCTTCCGCAACGCTTCCGCGCCGCCGATGATGTCGAGGATCTCGGTCGTGATCTCGGCCTGCCGCTGACGGTTTGCGGCGCGCTGCAGGACGCCCATCAGATCGTCCGCGTTATCGGTCGCGACCTTCATCGCGCGCCGACGGGCCGCGTGCTCGGCGGCGCTGGACTCCAACATGGCCGCATACACGACGGTGATGACGTAGCGCGGCAGCAGCAGCGACAGGATCTCGCCGGGTTCGGGCTCGAACTCGTAGAGCGCCGGGACGGCGCCGTCGGTCGCGGCAACCTGGTGACGCTGAATCGGAAGCACCTGCGTGCGAGTCGCAACCTGAACGGTCGGCGACTTGAAGTCCGTGTAGCACACGATCACCTGGTCGATGTCGCCGGACTCGAAGTCGGCCATCAGCCGCCGGCCGATGCGCGCCGCGTCGTCGTAGGTCGGCGTATCCGACACGCCGGTCACCTGCGACGCGATCTCGTAGTTGCGGAAACGGAAGTACGAGATGCCTTTCTTGCCGGCGAGGTGCAGCCGGTAATCCTTGCCGTCGGCTTGAACCTTCTTGAGCGTCTGCTCGGCGACCTTGATGACCGCCGAGTTATAGCCCCCGGCAAGGCCGCGGTCCGAGGTGATCACCACGACCGCGACCCGACGGATCTCGCGTTCTTGCAACAGCGGGAAGGTGGCCATCACTTCGGTGACGCCGGCCAGTTCGCGAATCGCTTCGGTGATGCGCATGGCGTAGGGCGTGGCCTGCTCGACGCGCCTTTGCGCTTTGACGATGCGCGACGCGGCGATCAGCTCCATCGCGCGCGTGATCTTCATCGTCGACTGAACGGAGCGGATGCGACGGCGAAGAACTCTCAGCTGCGCGCCCACGCTAGACCACCCCCGCCCGTCGGGTCAGGATCGGCCGGATCAGGATCGTCACTCGACTTCCGCCTCCATGCGATCCCAGCCGGCATTCGGCTCGGCGGCGGCGGCCGCGACTTCGGTCGCGTTGAAGCCGCGCTTGAACTCTTCGATCGAATCGCGCAGGGTCTTTTCGGTGGCGTCGTCCATCGAACCCGTCTCGTTGATCGTCTGCGGGACCTCCGGCTTGCGAGAGCGCATGTACTCGAGCAGCTCGGTCTCGAAGCGAGAGCAGTCGCCGACCGGAATGTCGTCCATGAAGCCGTTGGTCACCGCGTAGATCGAGATGACCTGTTCCTGCGCCGGCATCGGCGAGAACTGGGGCTGCTTGAGGATCTCGACCACGCGCGCACCCCGTTCGAGCTGCTGCTGAGAGGACTTGTCGAGTTCGGAGCCGAAGGCCGCGAAGGCTTCCAGCTCGCGGAACTGGGCGAGATCCAGGCGCAGCCGGCCGGCGACCTTCTTCATCGCTTTGATCTGCGCGTTGCCGCCGACGCGCGACACCGAGATGCCGACGTTGATGGCCGGACGAACGCCCGCGAAGAACAGGTCGGTGACCAGATAGATCTGCCCGTCCGTGATCGAAATCACGTTCGTTGGAATGTAGCCCGAGACGTCGCCGCCTTTGGTCTCGACGATCGGCAGCGCCGTCGCCGATCCCGAACCGAGTTCGGGCGACAGCTTCGCCGCGCGCTCGAGCAGGCGGGAGTGAAGGTAGAACACGTCGCCGGGAAACGCTTCACGGCCGGCCGGACGGCGCAGCAGCAGCGACAGCTCGCGGTACGCCTCGGCCTGCTTGGACAAGTCGTCGTAGATCACGAGCGCGTGTTCGCCGTTGTACATCCAGTGCTGGCTGATCGCCGAACCGGTGTAGGGGGCGAGAAACTTGAACGGCGCCGGATCCGATGCGGAAGCCACGACCACGCAGGTGTATTCCAGCGCGCCGTTCGCTTCGAGCGCGGCGACGACCTCGGCCACCGTCGATGCCTTCTGGCCGATAGCGACGTACACGCACTTGACCTGTTTCGGCGTGCCCCACAGCTCGCGCTGCGCGATGATCGCGTCGACCGCGACGGCGGTCTTGCCGGTCTGCCGGTCGCCGATGATCAACTGGCGCTGTCCGCGGCCGATCGGCGTCATCGCGTCCACGGCTTTCACGCCGGTCTGGAGCGGCTCGTTGACCGGCGAGCGCTGCACCACCGTCGGCGCCTGCAGCTCGAGCGCGCGAAGCCCCGCGATCTTCGAGCGATCCAGCGGGCCCTTGCCGTCGATCGGCCGGCCGATCGAGTCGACCACACGGCCCAGCAGCGCGTCGCC
>DASWHR010000008.1:0-24591 GCA_036398095.1 Actinomycetota bacterium | reverse complement strand
CGTCATCGCCGATAGCAGAGTCACCGGCGACTCGGTCGAATTGCGATTGACCCCGCCCGCGGGGTTCACGATCGTCGCGGCCGACGGAGACACGTCCGGAACGACCGGCCACTATCACGTCTTCGTCGATCGAGACCCCGTGGCGCCGGGGGCCGTCATTCCCACAGAGGAAGGAATCATCCATTCGACCGACAATCCGGTCGTGGTCGATGGGCTCGAGCCGGGGATGCACCGCTTCGTTGTGGTCCTCGGTGACGGCCTACACAAGCGAATCGGCGGGTCCCACGGAGAGATCACCGTCGAAGTCGTCGCGGCATAACGCGCAAGAAAGCCGGGACCGGGTCAGGTCTTTTGGAGGGGGGCGTAGGCGAGAAGGAGGCGCTTGGGGCCGGCGGGGAATTCGATGGTTGCCTCGGCGTTGCCGCCCGTGCCGGACACCGCGCTGACGATGCCTTTGCCGAAGACCTCGTGGTAGACCTCGTCGCCGACGGCGACGCTGAGCAGCGTGCCGCCTTTCGATTCGGGCGCCGGACGGGCCGCCACGCGAGTCCCGCTCGTGCCGGCATCCCGGCCGGCCGGTTCGATCAGCTCGGTCGGGATCTCGTGCAGGAAGCGAGAGGGCGGGTTGTAGTTGCTGCCGCCCCACAGGCTTCGGCTGAACGCATGCGTCAGGTACAGCCGCTTCTTCGCGCGCGTGATCCCGACATAGATGAGGCGGCGTTCCTCTTCCAGCTCGTCGGGATCCGCCATCGAACGCGCGTGCGGGAACACGCCGTCCTCCAAGCCGACGATGAAGACGGCCGGAAACTCCAAGCCCTTGGCGATATGGACGGTCATCATCGTGACCGCGCCCGACTCGTCTTCCAGCTCGTCGGTGTCGGACACCAGCGAGACCTGCTCCAAGAACTCGCGCAGACCCAGATCGGGGTTGGCTTCGTCGAACTCGCGCGCGACGCCGATCAGCTCCTTGAGGTTCTCGACGCGGCCGAGTGCTTCGATCGAGCGTTCGGACTCCAGCTCGGCAACGTAGCCCGAGCGTTCCAGGGTCGCCTCCAGGATTTCCGCGACGCCGTCGCTCCGCTCGACCCGATCGCGGACCATCGACAAGACGCCGGCGACCTCGCCGACGCCGCTGCGCGCGCGGTTCTGCAAGTCTTCGATCTCGTCGACGCGGTCGATCGCGACGCCGAGCGGAATCTCCTGGGCGGACGCGAACCGCTCCAACGCGGCGACGGTCTGCTCGCCGACGCCGCGCTTGGGCACGTTGATGATGCGCTTGAGCGATACCTCGTCCGCCGGATTGATCAACACGCGCAAGTATGCGATCGCGTCCTTGATCTCTTTGCGGTCGTAGAATCTGAGCGAGCCGATCACCTTGTAGGGCATGCCGTAGCGCATGAAGATCTCTTCCAGCACGCGCGATTGCGCATTGGTGCGGTAGAAGATCGCGATCTCGCGGAATGCGTATCCCTCGTCTTCGCGGAGCCGCTCGATCTCGCGCGAGATCCAGATGGACTCGTCGTGCTCGTCGTCGCCGAGGTACCGGACGATCTTGTCGCCGCCGCCCGTGTCGGTCCACAGGTTCTTCGGCTTGCGCATGCGGTTGTTCTCGATCACCGCGTTCGCCGCCGCCAAGATCGTCTGCGTGGACCGGTAGTTCTGCTCGAGCGTGATCACGCGCGTGTCGGGAAACTCTTCCTCGAACTTCATGACGTTGCGGAAGTCGGCGCCGCGGAATTTGTAGATCGACTGGTCCAAGTCGCCGACGGCGCAGATGTTGCGGTCCCGGCCGGCCAGCATCGCGATCAGCCGGAACTGCGCCGCATTCGTATCCTGGAACTCGTCCACCAGGATGTGCTTGAAGCGGTCTTGGTGTGCGGTGAGCACGTCGGGGAAGAGCCGGAACAGATGGACGACGTTGAAGATCAGATCGTCGAAGTCCATCGCGTTGGCCTTGCGCAGCCGCGCTTGGTACGCGCGGTAGACGTCGCTGATCGCCCGTTCGACGTACGAGGATGCGCGTTCGGCGAACAGGTCTTCGTCCACCAGATCGTCTTTGAGCTTTCCGATCGCATTGTGGATCTGCCGGGGCGTGAACCGCCGGGAATCGATGTCGAGATCGTCCATGCAGAACCGCACGAGCCGCTCGGAGTCGGAGGCGTCGTAGATCGTGAACGAGGACGTGTAGCCCAGCCGGGCGGCTTCGCGTCGCAGGATGCGCGCGCAGGCTGAATGAAACGTCATCACCCACATCGCGTTGCCGAGCCGCTCGCCGACCAAGCGGCCGACGCGCTCTTTCATCTCGGCCGCCGCCTTGTTGGTAAAGGTGATCGCAAGGATCGAAAACGGCGACTCGTGCCTCTCGCGGATCAGGTAGGCGATCCGGTTGGTGATCACCTTGGTCTTGCCGCTGCCCGCGCCGGCAACGACCAGCAGCGGACCGTCGCCGTGCGCAACCGCATCCCGCTGCGGCGGATTGAGGTCGGCAAGCAGGTCGAGCGGCCCCGCGGCCGCGGATACGGATTCCATGACCGGCATTATCTATGATCGCGCCGACCCGCGATGGCCGCATCCACGATCGCCGCGAAACCGAGCCGCGCGCTGCGCCGGCTGCTGATCCTGCTCGTCGCGTTCGCGGCGCTCGTGCCGCGCGCGGCGAATCCGTCCGAGGCGATCACCATCGACGAGACGCTCTGGATCGACCGGAGCGCGAACTTCGTCGACGCGGTCTTCGACGGACGCCTGGGCGACGCGTGGGCAAGCGGTCATCCGGGCGTGACCACGATGTGGATCGGCGGGCTCGCACAAAAAACACTCCCCGACAACGCGCCGCTTCGCGACCGCTACGCGCGCGCCCGCATCGCGATGGCCGTGGCCGACGTGGGCCTGCTGGTGCTGGTGTGGTGGCTCGCCGCCGCCCTGTTCGGCCTCTTCGCCGGATCGGCGGGCGCGTTGCTGCTCGCGTTCGATCCGTTCCTGATCGCAAACCAGCGCGTGCTGCACCTGGACGGGCTGCTGACGGCGGCGATGGCCGCGAGCCTGCTGGCGTTGATGCGCGGGCTGCACCTGAACGATCGCGGCTGGGTTCGAATCAGCGGCGTGTTAGCCGGCGTCGCGTTCCTCACCAAGCAGCCGTCGGCGTTTCTGGTCCCGGCCACGTTGGTGTTGCTGTGGCGCGACGGCGGAGGCATCAAGGCTCGATTCCTGCACTGGCTCTGGCCGGCCGTCGCCGTCTTCGTCGCAGCATGGCCGGTCATCTGGGTGTGGCCGTGGAAGCCGGCGGCGCTACTGATCTCCAGCGCCGGCAAGGGCGCCGCCGACGCCGGCGACGCATTCTTCCTGGGCCGCCAGGTTCGCGATCCCGGTCCGCTGTTCTATCCGGTCGCGTTCATCTGGCGAGCGACCATCGTGACGCTGCCGGCCGTGATCGCAACCGGCGTCTGGGCGGTGCGACGCCGAGCGACGCAGCCGGCCGCGCGCGACACGCTGCGGCTCCTGGCGCTCGCGCTGGGCTTCGTCGCGATGATGACGATCGGAGCCAAGAAGGGAGACCGATACGGCCTGCCCGGCTACGGGCTCGCGTCCCTGGCGGCCGGCATCGGGATCGCGCACCTGCTCCGCGGCCGCACCCGAGCCGTCGGCGCGGCCGCAGTCGCCGCGCTGCTGGCGCTGCACGCGGCCCCCGGACTCGCGCTGCATCCGTATGAGCAAGAGTCCTACAACTGGGCCGCCGGCGGACCGGTGACGGCAAAGCATGTCTTGACCGTCGGATGGGGCGACGGCCTTGACGAGGCCGCCCGTGCGCTTCACCGCATGCCCGACCTATCGGGCGCAACCGTCGCATCGACCCGCCTCGCCCCCTTCGACAGCTTCTACGAGGGACGCACCATCCGCATCGAAGAAAGCAGTTTGATGACGCCGGGCGGCCCGCGGCCCGACGTGGTGCTGTTCTACTTCTCCAGCCTCCAGACCGGCCGCTACGACGAGATCTGGCGCGCCTATCGCGATCGCGAACCCCTACACGAGGTTCGCGTCGCCGGAATCCCCCTCGTTCGCGTCTACCGTCTCGTGCCGACGAGCGGCGGTTGAGTAACTAGCTGGCGCCGCCGCCTCCGCCACCTCCGCCGCCTCCGCCTCCGCCCGAGAATCCGCCTCCGCTGCCGCCTCCGCTCGACGGGGCGGTGGAAAACGCGGCCGTTGCCGACGCGGTGAATGCATCGGTGAACGAGCCGAACGACGAAGCGAAGGACCGGCCGCCGTCACCGTGGCCACCGACGACCGGGTGGTACCAGCCGATCTGCTGCGCGACCTCGGGAGCCTGCACCTCCATCGCCTTCACAACCTCGTCGGCGACACCGAGCGGGATCGCATAGACCAGGTACTTCTCCCACAACACAACCGCGCCGGGCCGCTTTTCCTCCATGCGCGAGCCTTCCTTCAGGAACCGCCGGAACGCCCGCCATCCGCGGTGCTGCATCGCGCCGGCGCTGGTTCGCCGCTGCAGCAGCGGCGTGAGCCCCGCCACGACGATGATCATCACCAGCCCCGCCAGCGCGCCCGGCGCATAGATCCACGCGTCGGCGGCGGCGAGCGCCGCCACCCCGATTCCGGCGAGTCCGATCATCAACAGTCCCAGCATCCGGCTCTCCCGGACCAAGAACATGCCGACGATCAGGAAAACGACGCCGGGTACGACCCCCGCGGCCGATTCGCCGATCTGGCGACTCAGCGCCCCCATCGTCACCGCGCCGGCGGCCGCCGCGGCGATGGCGTTCCATACCATCACGCCGACGCGCGGCTCGAGCAGGCCGCGCATCCTCGCGTCTTCGCGAACCTTTTCCTTGAAATCGGTGAAATGCTTTTGCGCGCTCGATGGATTCGCCTTCGCCCACTTCTTCAGCTCGTCTTCGCGCACGACGCTGTCCCCGGCCGATGCGCGCTCGAGCATCTCCAAGACTTCGCGTTCATAGGGTGTCACGGCATCGCGGGTCGCGCCCGTCCGGGTGATCGCATAGTGATACTCGGGCTTTTTGAAGATCAGTCCCTCTTCTTCTCGGATCTCGTCGATCTGCAGATGGCCGCGCCGTGCCAGATCCATCAGCGTCGCGGCCATGTCCACCGGCTTGCTGCGCCCGAAGCGCATCAGATAGCCCAGGATCGCGGGCGAATAGTCGGCCGGCGGCTCGCGCAGGTAGCGGCCGACGCGCGGCGTGTCCGGCTCTTTGCCGTACCGAAAGAACAAGAAGAGGAAGACCGCAAAGGCCAGCATCGCCGCGACCGGCGAGGCGATGTTCCAGAACCGCGCGACCGCGCGGGCGCGGTTGGCGTCATCGGCCCATTGCTGCTCTTCGGCCAGGATCACCGGCAGCCGCGCCTCCGACGATCGCGGAGCGGACGGCACCAGCGACGCCGGGAACGCCACGCGACCCTCCATGAACGTCTTCGGCCGCAGGTTGCGAACCCTCCAGACGATCGTGGCCGCGTCGAGAATTTCGACCTCTCCTTCGAGCGGGCCGTGACCCCACGCGCGGACCTGTTCGCGCGTCGCGCCGGCCGGCAGATGCACCGTCGCGACCGCCTCGCCCGTCCCTTGGTCCCACTCGTCGCCGATGAACTGCCAGTAAAGCTCGGCGACGTCGCTGTAGGCGACGACGGCATCGCGAACGGTGTAGGTGATCGCGAACGTCCGCTGTTCGTCGGTCGCGGTGTAGAACCAGTCGATCCGGTTGCGCGGGCTCTCTTCGAACGCGAATCGCCCCGGGATCTCTGGATAGCGGTTCCCGCGCTCGTACGCAGCGCCGCGCTCTGCGACGCCGACGTCGGTGATCCGATACCCGCCCGACGGAAATTCGATGAATGCGCGGCTGAACGAGCCCGAGAAGTCGAACGTGCGCTCTTCCCGGACCGTGAACGAGCCGTCGGGCTGCACGGCGATGTCGGCGGTCACGCGTGGAAACGAAAACGACTTCGCCTGCGCGGGCGAGGCGACGAAGACGAACGAAGCGGAAAGAAGGAGCAGCGAGGCGAGCCGGCGGCTCATTCCCACTCGATCGTGCCCGGCGGCTTCGACGTGATGTCGTAGGCGACGCGGTTCACGCCGGGAACCTCGGCCACGATCCGCGACGAGATCCGCTCGAGAACGTCATAGGGCAGCCGCGCCCAGTCGGCGGTCATCGCGTCCTCGCTGGTGACGGCGCGCAGGATGATCGGATGCGCGTAGGTGCGCCCGTCGCCCATCACGCCGACCGTGCGGATATCGGGAAGGATCGCGAACGACTGCCAGATGCTGCGTGACATGTCCTCGCGGCGGATCTCCTCCAGCACGATCGCGTCGGCCGCGCGCAAGATGTCGAGCTTCTCGCGATCCACCGCGCCGATCACCCGGATCGCAAGACCCGGCCCCGGGAACGGCTGGCGCCACACGATCTCCTCGTGCAGGCCCAGCTCTTCACCGACCGCGCGCACTTCGTCCTTGAACAGGTTGCGCAGCGGCTCGACCAACTGAAACTCCATGTCCTCGGGCAGGCCGCCGACGTTGTGGTGGCTCTTGATCTTGGCGGCGTCGCGCGTGCCCGACTCGATGATGTCGGGATACAGCGTGCCTTGCACCAGAAAGTTCACGCCGGCCAGATCGGTCTTGGCGACCTCTTCGAAGACGCGGATGAACTCGCGGCCGATCGCCTTGCGCTTGTCTTCGGGATCGGTCACGTCGGCCAGCTTCGCCAGGAAGCGATCCTGCGCTTTGACGTGGATCAAGTTGATCTTGAAGTGGCGGCGAAACGTTTCTTCGACCTGCTCGGGCTCGCCGGCGCGAAGCAGCCCGTGATCGACGAACACGCACGTGAGCTGATCGCCGACGGCCTTGTGAACGAGCACCGCCGCGACGGCGCTGTCCACGCCGCCGGACAGCCCGCAGATGATCCGCTCGTCGCCGACCGTCGTCCGGATCGCCTCGACCGCCTCTTCGATGATCGACACGCGCGTCCAGGCCGGCATCGCGTCGCAGGCCTCGTACAGAAAGTTCTTCAGCAAGTCCAGTCCCTTCGGCGTGTGCGCGACCTCGGGATGGAACTGGACGCCGTACAGGCCGCGCTCGGGCGCTTCGAACGCCGCGCACGGCGAGCCGGGCGTGGACGCGGTCACGCGAAAGCCCGGCGGCGGTTCGGTGACGGCCAAGCCGTGGCTCATCCAGACGGTCTGCTCGAGCGGCAACTCCTTGAAGATTCCGGCCGCGGCCTCTACCGTCAACGGCGTCTTGCCGTATTCGCCGGCGGCGCTTTGATCGACTCGTCCCCCTAGGGCGTGCGCCATCGCTTGCTGGCCGTAGCAGATACCCAAGACCGGGATTTCCAGCTCGAAGAATGCGGGGTTGACCGGTGGGGCGCCCGGCTCGAAGACCGAGGCGGGGCCGCCGGACAGGATCAAGCCTTTCGGGGTGCGCTTGCGAATCTCGTCGATCGAGACGTCGTGGGGCAGGATCTCGGAGTAGACCTTGCACTCGCGAACGCGCCGCGCGATCAATTGCGCGTATTGCGCCCCGTAGTCGATGACGAGAACGGTGTCGAAAGACCGGCCGCTCATATGGGCGAAGACTACCGGCCGCGACGATCCCGGGCAATCGAGCCGTCGTCGCGGGCGTACACTGATCGAACGGTGATCATCCTCGGGCACGGCAGCGGCTTCGACGACCTGCTCCTGATTCTGGTCCCGGTCGTGTTCATCGTCGTTTTCCGGCTGTTTCGCGGCTCCGGGCCGCCCGAGGACCGGTCGCCGCCGGAAGACGAGCGAGCGCCGCGCTAGACTCGGCACCCTATGAAACGGGCACCGAGCCTGCTCCGTCCGCCGATCCTGGCCGCCGGCGTCGTCGCCGGCCTGGTCGGCGCTCACGCGCTCGACTACTGGCTGCTGGTCTCCGACCCGGTCCGCCGGCAGGCGCTTCTCCACGCGACCGGCCATGCATGGATCCCCCACATCGAGTCGATCGCGGTCGCGTGCGCGCTTGCCTCGGTCGTGGGCGCGCTCGCGAGCGGCCTTTGCGACACTGCGCGCCCGGCCTCGTCGATTCGCGCGACGGCGATGCGACTCGGCGCGGCGCAGTCGCTGGCGTTCGTGACGCTCGAGTTCGGCGAGCGCATCTTCGCCGGCGCGCCGCCGCATCATCTATCGCCGCTCCTGCTCGCCGTCGGCGTCGGCTTGCAGATCGCCGTCGCGGCAACGCTCGCCGCCGCCATGGTGCTGCTGGCCCGGGCGAGTTCGCGTCTCGCGCACGCGCTTGGCGGCAATCGTTTCGCGCTCCCCCGCATCCCTCAACAAGCAGATCTGCCGGCTCGTGCGTTCACACCGCCGCGTCGGGTGCGGCGCGCCGCGACCGATCCGGCCCGCGGCCCTCCCGCTCTCACCGCCTCCTAGCAGACGGTGCGCCGGAGTACCGGCGCCACGAGAACAGGGAGAAAACGATATGAAGAAGATCGCGCTTCGCGCCGCCGTGTTCGCGGCCGCGCTGGCAGGGTCATCGGCCGCACTGGGTGGAACCGCGCTCGCGCACGAGAGTCGCACGCTCGGAGCGATCTCGATGGTCGTCGGTTGGGGCAGCGAACCCGCGTACGCCGGCATCGTCAACAGCGTTCAACTGGCGCTCTCGCGCGGCGGCGAGCCGTTGACCGACGTCGCCGCGGGCGACATCAAGGTCGAGGTCTCCTTCGGCGATCAGAAGACGACGCTGGATCTGGAGCCGGCATTCGTCGTCGGCCGGTTCGGCACGCCGGGCCAGTATGTCGCCCATCTGTTGCCGACCCGTGCCGGAAACTACACGTTCAAGTTCGCCGGATCGCACGACGGACAAAAGCTCGACTCGACGTTCACCTGCGGCGAGCAGACGTTCGCATGCATCGAGGAAACCGTGGCGATCCAGTTCCCCGAAAAGGATCCGTCGCTCGCCGAGCTGGGCGACCGGATCGAGCGTGAGTTCCCGCGGGTCGAGCAGCGCGTCGCCGCGGTGCGCAGCGACGTCGGCTCTTCGGCGGACACAGCGCGGCTGCTGGGCATCATCGGGATCGGGCTCGGCGCCGTGGCGCTGATCGTGGCTCTGGTGCGCGGCCGGGGCGGGAAGGCGCGCGCGTGAAGCATCGCGTCGCGGGCGCGGCGGCGCTCGTCGCGCTGTTCGCGCTCGGGTCGGTCATGGCCGCTCCGAGCGCGGACGCGCACGCCTCTCTGCGCACGTCCGAGCCGGCCGCCGGCGCACAGATCACGGCCGCACCCGACGAGATCGCGATCACCTTCACCGAGCAGCCCGAACCGGCCCTGTCATCGATCCGGGTGCTGGACGCGTCCGGCGCGGCATACGAACAGGCAAAGCCTTCGCCGGCAGGCGGCGATCCGTTAACGCTGCGCACCTCCGTCAAGGAGATGAGCCAAGGCGTCTACACGGTGCTCTGGCGGGTCGTGTCGCGCGTCGACGGACACGCCACCGCCGGATCGTTCGCGTTCGGCGTGGGCATCTCACCGGCCGGCGCTCCGCCACCGCCTGTCGCCGCGCAACCGGTCGCTCCCGGCCGATCCAGCCTTGAGATGATCGGACGCCTGCTGCTGTTTGCCGGGCTGATCTCGTTGCTCGGCGGGGCAGGATTCGCGACCCTCGTTCTGGCCGGCCCGGCGAAGGGCCGGCGCGCGCGGGACGCCGTGGACGAGCGGCGCGACCGCAGGCTGCTGGGCTTCGTCGCCGGCGGATGGGTCGCCGCCGCCGCCGGCGTCCCACTCTTCGCCGAAGCACAACGACGCGCCGCCGACGCGGGCTTCGCCGATCTCGCCGCGACCTCGCTCGGCCGTGCGCTGATCTGGCGCGGCGTCGCGGTGCTGGTCGCCGGCGTCGCCGTCGCGGCCGCCATTTTCGCGAGCGGCGCGATGCGTCGCAGGGCCATCGCCGCCGGCGGCATCGCCGCCGCGGTTGCCGCGTTCGTGCACGTCCAAGCCGGCCACGCGTCCGCCACGACCAGCCCCGGCATCCAAGTCGCCGGTCAATGGATCCACGTTCTGGCCGTCTCGCTGTGGGTCGGCGGATTCGGCGCGCTGCTCGCCACGATCCGCGGCGCCGCCACGCCCGACAAGCACCGCGCGATCAAGCGCTACTCGACGATGGCCGGCCTGACGCTCGCCGCCGTCCTGGCAACCGGAATCCTGCGATCGCTCGGCGAGCTCGACCGGTTCGGCGACCTGACCTCGACCGGATATGGTCGCGCGGTGCTGATCAAGATCGTCGTGTTCACCGCCCTTGCTGCGCTGGGCGCCGTGAACCGCTTCCGCAACGTCGCCCGCGCGGCCGCAACGCTGACTCCGCTTCGACGAGTCGTCAAGAGCGAAGCCGCGCTGGGGGTCGTCGCGCTCGTCGCAGCCGCGATTCTGGCGAGCCTCGCGCCGCCGTCGCCGGCACGCGGCGGGGCTACGCCCCCGCCCGAACGGATCGTCGTCTCGGGGTCGGATTTCGCCACGACCGCTCGCGCGCGCGTGGCGATCGAGCCGGGCTATGCCGGCATCAACACCGTGACGGCTTCGATCACCGACTACGACTCGGGCAAGCCGATCGACGACGCGGAGGTCTCGATCAGGTTTGCGTACCTGGACGACACCACGATTCCCGCCGCGGTCAGCCTGCTCGAGCACCGAGGCGGCGGGCGGTATTCGACACAGACCCCGAACCTGTCCCTCGACGGGCGCTGGCGGCTGACGATCCTCGTGCAGCAAGGCAGCGGCTCGGTCGAGATCCCGCTCGTCGTCGCCACGCGCTGCCGCGTCACCGCCACCGCGGCCGAGGGGCAACCGACGCTCTACGATGCGATGCTGCCGGGCGGCCGCACGGCCCAGCTCTACGCCGATCCGACCCAAGGAGCCAAGACCGAGGTGCACGTGACGCTGTTCGACGCTGAAGGGACCGAGACGTTCGTGCGGTCGGTCGGCGTGACCGCCACGCGAGGCGGGGCGGACCCGATCGGCATGCCTCACCGGCGCTTCAGCGACGGGCATTTCATCGCCGCGGGCGAGTTGGCCCCGGCCACGTGGCGCTTCGACATCGGCATCGCCACACCGGACGGAACCTTCAAGACCTGCTTCGAAGAGACCATCGGAGGATGATTCCCGTGACAATCAATCGCCTGCTTGCGGCCCTCGCGCTGCTCACGCTCGCCGCGTGCAGCAGCGGCAGCGAGGACGGGACCCCAGCGACGACCACACCCACCCCGAACACGCGGCCCTCGTCCACCGCGACCTTGACGATCACCTCACCCACGCCCGGCCAGGTCGTCGAAGGAGCGACGCTCGTCGTCAAGCTCGCGGTCGAAGGCGCGACCGTTCTGGTCGAGGCCTCGCGCGACATCCGGCCCGACACCGGCCACGTTCACATCGCGCTGGACGGACAAACGGTTACGCTGCTGGCCGGATTGGAATACGAGCTAACAGACTTGAAGCCGGGATCGCATCTGCTAGAAGCGTCGTTCGCGGCCGCCGACCACGGGCCGTTCAACCCGCCGGTGGTCACGACCGTCACGTTCACCGTCAAATAGGAGGGCTTCGTTGAGACGCATCGCAACCCTTGCGGCCGTCGTCGCGGTCGTGGCGACGGCGTTCGTCGCCCGCTCGGCCGCCGCGATCGAGATCGGCGCGATCTACCCGACCGGCGGATCGCACGGCCGCGGCGGCCAGGACGAGTGGCGTGGGGCCAGCATGGCGGCCGAATACGTCAACGCCCGCGGCGGCGTCAACGGCCGTCCGGTGCGCCTGGTGCTCGAACCCGCCGAATCGTCCGACCAAGCGCCCGGTGCGGTGCGGCGCCTCGCGGCCCGCGGCGTGCCGGCCATCGTCGGATCCTACGGCTCGACCATCTCGGCGCCGGCCGCCGGCGAAGCCTCGCGGGCCGGCATCGTGTTTTTCGAAACCGGGGCCGTCGGGAAGCTGAGCATGGCCGCAACCGACACCGACCTGGTCTTTCGCTTCCCGCCAACCGGCGCGCATTTGGGATCGGCCGCGGTTGCGTTCGCGCGCGATCAGCTGATGCCGGTGATGAAGCGCGATCCGCGATCGCTTCGCTATGCGGTCACGTACGTGGACGACGTCTACGGCAGGGCCGTGGGCGACGGCGCCGCCGACGAGATCCGCCGCGACGGGCTCACGCTCGCCGGCGTCTTCCCCTACGTCGTAGGCGGCGATTACGCGGCGCTGGTCCGCCGGATCGCGGCGTCGCGCGCCGACGTGCTGCTGGTGAGCGCCTACCTGCAGGACGGTATCGCGATCCGCAAAGAGACCGTCGCGCAGCGGCTTCCGCTCTTGGCCAGCGTCGGGACTTCGTCGTCGTATTGCATGCACGAGTTCGGCGCAGCGCTCGGCGACGCCGCCGTCGGCTTGTTCGCCTCCGACAAGCCCGACGGGCACGTGCTCGATCCCACCCGGCTCACTTCCCAGGCGGCCGAAGCCCTGCAATGGTCGCGCGACGAGTTCGAACGCCGCTACGACCATGAGATGACCGCCGCCGCACTCACGGGTTTCAGCGGCACCTTCGCGTTGCTCGCGCATGCCCTCCCCGCGGCGGCGGCGCTCACTCCGGCCGGGATCGCCGACGCGCTTCGGGCGACGCGCATCGAGCAAGGGGCGCTTCCCAACGGCAGCGGCATGGGATTCGAAGCCGGATCCAGCCAGAACCTGCTCGCCACCAGCGTGATCTGGCAGTGGACGGCGCCGTTCACACGCACGGTCGTGTGGCCGCCTCAGTTCGCGACCGGATCGATTCTTCCGCTTCCGATCGCATGAACGAGTCGCGACGCTTCGTTCCGCTCACGGCCGCCGCCGTTGTCGCCGCGTATCTGGCGTTCGCATCGATCTCGTTCGACGCGGGTCTGCCGATCCGGCCGGTCTACGACGGCGTCGCGCCGCCGCAGCCCTACCAATGGGTGCAGCCGCCCGCGGGTCAAGCAGACGGCAACGTCAAGCCCGGGCCGGCGACCGGGCGCATCGGGCTCGACGCGAGCGGCGTCAAGAACGGAACGATCGCCACGCCCGACGGCCAGTTCGTCATCACTATCCAGGAGGGCAGCATCGCGTCGAAGGCCGGGCAGAACAGCGTCAAGATCGACGTGACGCCGCTGGATGGGAACGCGATCGGCGAGCCGCCCGACGGCTTGTCCTACGACGGCAACGCCTATCGAGTGACGGCGGTGTATCTGCCGTCCAACGAGCCGGCGACGATCGATGCGGACACATGCCCGGCCGAGCAGCAGCCGAAGCAATGCGCGACGCTGGTCGTCCGCTACGCCTTCGGTTCGACGGGCCTGTACCGGCGAACCGGAGCGAGCTGGACGGCCATGGAGGGCGCCCAGGCGATCCCGTCGTCGCTGCAGATCTTCGGCGACTCACCCGAGCTCGGCACCTTCGTTCCGGCCGGCCCGTTCACCCACGCGCAAAGTGGGGGAACCGGAGCCCGCACCTACGTCATCGTGCTCGCCTCGACGATCGTCATCGCGGCAGCGGCCGGCTTCACGCGGCGCACCAGCATCCGCCGCTGGTGGCGAAAGCGCCGCAAGAAGAAGTCCAAGAAGCGCTAGCCGTTCTTGAGCTTGGCCAAGTCGGCTTTGTCGGCATCGTCGAAGGTCGCGGGAGGCCCGCCTCCGAGCAGGTTCGCGATCGAAACGTCCTCGACCGCGTAATACATCACCGATCCCTTGTTCTTCGAGTGGTGCGGATGATCGCGGTCCTCATGATCGATTGCGCTGGTGTAGCCGATGTTGATCAGCGCCAGAATGTGGCCGGCTTCGTGGACGACGACGGCCCGCTCGATGGAGGACGCATCGATCAGCGCCGTCGTCGCGTCGCCGATCCGGTCGCGGAAGATCGCCGCCGCCGACGCGGAGTAGGCAACGCCGAGCGCGCTCTCTTCGCTCGCATAGCGGCCGTCCAGGTACACGATCCACATGGTTGCGGTGTCTCCGCTCGAGCGAGCGGCGCGATGCTGCTTCTCCAGCGCTTTGATCTCGCCGATCGACCACGTGTCCCGGCCGGCGGCGATCTCGTTGCCCGCCTTGACGTCAATGCCGCCGGGCTTGTCGGCCACGCCCTCAAGGACGCTCGCCAGGTGCGCCAGCGCGCGCGACGACGGGGCGCGGCGTGACACGTAGTCGACCTCGACGATCAGGTTCTTTGCCGGCTCGGCCCGCAGATACGCGCGCACCATCGATCCCAGCACGCCGTTGTCGTCGTAGCGGGCAGCCGAACCACCCGATCCGCCACCGGACGTCTCCCCGGCGGTACCGGGCTCGGAGCGGCCTCCCGGAGGGGTGCCCGCCCGCGAGTCGCCGCCATCGTCCACGAACGGGTCGCCCGCGCCGCAGGCGGAAAGCAACAGAGCGAACGCGAACAACACCGGCCATCGCCTCATGGCCGAGATGCTACCCGAGGAGCCGAACGCGCGAACCTAAGAAGATGCGGCCGCACGCGCCCGGCGAATCTCGGCCGCGCGAATCGTCCGCCGGGCGCTATCGTCGCGCGTCATGACCTCACGGATCTCGTGGCGAAACGCGTCGATGTCGAACGGCTTGGCGATGAATCCGTCGCACCCCAGCTCCCACCCGCGAATCAGATCGTCGGACCGTCCTTTCACCGTGCACATCACAACCCGGACATCGTCGAATTCGGCGCGTCCGCGGATCGCCTCCAACGCATGCCAGCCGTCCACGACCGGCATCTGAACGTCGAGTAGCACGAGGTCGAACCGCGGGCCGGCATCGATCGCCGCGATCGCCGAGCCTCCGTCGCCTGCCTCTGCGATCTCGAATCCTTCGATCACCAGCAGACGCCCGATCAGGAAGCGCAGGTCCTCGTTGTCATCCACGACGAGGGCTTTCATCCCACCGAGGCTCCTTCCCGAACGACCGAACGCGGCGCACGAGCCGTCTGCGCCTCTGCTTCGCGATACGCGCCCATCACGACCCAGAGGAAGTAGAGCCCCGCGGGGACACCAAGCCAGTCGATCGCGAAGCCGTGCACGTCGTAGTGGTAAAGCCCCGTCGACGCGTACACCACCCAGATGCCGTGCATCGCGGCGCAGGTCGGGAAGACCGAAGTCAGGGTCAAGCCCGATACCGACCACCCGCCGAGCGGCTGATGGTTGCGAAGCTGCGTCCGGAGCAAGAAGTAGCCGATCGCCATATAGATGATCACGAGCATGATGTTCGGCAGCATCATCGAAGGAAGCGTGAAACCGTCGATGCCGACTCTGGACACCCACGAGATGAGCGCGGCCAGGTACGCGCCGGCCGCGGCCGGAGCCATCGCAAGCCACGCCGGCGTTCCGGACACGAACCGGTCGCCGCGTCCTCCAAAGAACGCCTCGATTCGCAGCAGGAGCCAGATCACGCCGACCGGAAGCCCGATCAGCACGGCGACCAGGTCGGCCGAGCCGGGCGCTCGACCTTCGAAACCGACGTGAATACCGTGCAAGAGGTGATGCGGCCCGCAGGTGAACGCCATCGTGACCCATGCGGCGCCGAAATGACTGAACGGAGCCCCGGCACGACGGTCGCGCTGCATGTCGAGCAGCGTCATGATCCCGTAGGACGTATACGCCGTGCCGAGAATGAGATTGGTGATCGCGACTGCTGCCGTCATGGCTCCCTCCGAAGCGGAATCCCCAGTTGACGCATGAACTCTCGCGTGATCGAGCGCTCTCCGATTCCGGGTGCGGTCCCAGGGGCCCCCGCAGCCGCCGCCTCCACGTGGCCCGGCACGGGCAATCGAAACCAGAACGTGCTTCCCTTCCCGGGCGCGCTCGTCACCCCGACCTTTCCGCGCATGGCCTCCACGAGCGACCGGACGATGAACAAGCCGATCCCCGTCCCACCGAAGCGACGGACGTCGGAGCTTTCCGCCTGCCAGAACTTCTCGAAGCAGCGCGCGGCCTGCTCGTCGTCCATTCCGATGCCTTGATCGGACACGTTCACGGTAACGTGCGTCTCGGCCGCGACGACGCTCACGCAGACGCCCTTGCCCTCCGAGTACTTGACGGCGTTCTCGAGCAGGTGGTCGAGGATCGTGGCAACGGCATCTGGATCGGCCATCGCGTTCGACTCCGCCTGATCGAAAATGGTCTCTATGTGCACCCCGGTCGCCTCGGTCAGGGAAAGCGCGCGCTCTCGCACCAGCGGCGACAGATCCACCGGAACCGGCCGGACTTCGCTGCGGCCGGCTTCGATCCGGCTCGAAAGCAAGAGGCGATCGACGATCTTGTTGAGTTGCCGCGACCGCCCAACCATCGCCTGCAACGCCCGGTCGCGCGTCTCGCCGTCCAAGTCGGGCAGCGTCAGCAGCGTCTGTCCGAACCCCTGGATGACCGTCAGCGGTGTTCGCAACTCGTGCGAGGCGGTGGCGAGGAACATCGTCTTGGCTTCGTCCGCTTCTTTGAGGCGAGTCACGTCACGAAGCGAGTGCACGACCTCGGAGACGTTTCCGTTCGCATCCATCACGGCGCTCACATCTGCCAGCAGCGGCTGGCGACGCCCGTCTGCGCGGGGACGCCACACATCGATTCCGAGCGCGGCGTCGTGTGACCGCACCGCAAGCAGCGGACACCCGCCGGCGCAGTCCAGCTCTCGCTCGCCAAGGCGCAGCCCGAGCACGCCGGCGCACGAGCCATCCATGACCTCCTCGGCCGCCGGTCCGATCGTGCGCTGCGCGCCGCGATTCCATGCGCGAATCCGCCCGCCCGCGTCCGTGACGACGACCGCATCGCCGACGCGGGACAAGATCGCGTCGGACTTGTCGCGCTCGGCGACGGCCTGCTCGTAGAGGTTCGCGGTCTCCAGCGCGTAGCCGGCCTCGACCGCGAACGTCGCGAGATCGGACGTTCCGGAGGCGGCCGCGTCGATACCCAAGCAGCGGACGACGCCGAGCATCCCACCGCGCGGGGCGAAGATCGGAACCGCAATCGAGCCGGCGTTCGCGATCGGGCGGCGCCGTCGCGCGCAAAGCGTGACGGCCCGGGGAACTTCGTCGCCGGCTCCGCCGGGTGGCATCGCGCGCGTCGGCCGCTGCCGGCCCGTTGTCAGCCATACGTCCACCGACGAGCCGGGATAGCTTCGCTCGATCTCACCGGCGGTCGCCCGCAGCACCGCTTCGCCGTCCAGATGCGCGCGAATGCGCCGGGCGGCGCTCAGAACATCGAGCCGCCCGTCGCCTCTGCGTCGCCGAATGAAGCCGAGTCGCATGCGCATCGCATCTCCAACATGCAGGAAGAAGAGAGGCGGGCTCTATTTCCACAATGGTCGTCGGAACCCGCCGAGAAGTGGATAGCCCGTTCGGAGGGTATTCGCACGCAATCCGTCCCCCGACGATCCGTTCGCTACGGAATGAACGTTTAGCGTCCCATGCCGACGCCCTGCGCGCGCTGGTAGCTCTTGCCCTCGGTCAAGAACGAGGGAGCGACGCAGACCTCGACGCGCTGGAACTCGCGGATGTCCTTGTAGCCGCAATCCGCCATAGACGTCCGCAACGCCCCGAACAGGTTGAAGGTCCCGTCGTTGACCAGCGCGGGGCCGACGAGAATCTCCTCCATCGAGCCGACGAGCTTCGTCTGGACGCGCGTCCCGCGCGGCAGCTCGGGATGGAAGGTGGCCATGCCCCAGTGGAAACCCCGGCCGGGCGCTTCATTGGCGCGCGTGAGCGGCGATCCGATCATGACCGCGTCGGCTCCGCATGCGATCGCCTTTGCGACGTCGCCGCCGGTGCGCATGCCGCCGTCGGCGATGACGTGCACGTACCGTCCGGTCTCTTGCAGATGACGCATCCGCGCGCCGGCCGCGTCAGCGATCGCGGTCGCCTGCGGCACGCCGATGCCCAGCACACCGCGCGTCGTGCATGCCGCGCCCGGCCCGACGCCGACCAGCACGCCGGCCGCGCCGGTGCGCATCAGATGCAGCGCCGTCTCGAACGAGGCGCACCCGCCGACGATGATCGGAATGTCGAGCGAGGCGATGAACTCCTTCAGGTTGAGCGGTTGCGTGCGAGTCGAGACGTGCTCGGCCGAGACGACGGTTCCTTGGATCACGAGGATGTCCAGCTCGGCGTCGAGCGCCAGCTTGTAATAGCGCTCCACCCGCTGCGGGGTCAGCGACGCCGCAGCGGTGACCCCTGCGCCCTTGATCTCGGCGATACGCTTGAAGACCAGCTCGTCCTTGATCGGCTCTTGATAGACCTTCTGCATGTACGGCGTGGCTTCGTGGTCGGGCATGGACGCGATGGTTTCGTAGATCGGCTCGGGGTCCGCATAGCGGGTCCACAAACCTTCCAGGTTCAGCACCGCCAAACCGCCGAGCTTTCCGATCGCGATCGCGGTCGCCGGAGACACAACACCGTCCATCGCGGAGGCGAGCATCGGCAGCGCGAACTTGTAGGCGTCGATCTCCCACGAGATGTCCACATCGTCGCGGTCGCGCGTTCGGCGCGATGGGACGATCGAGATGTCGTCGAATCCGTAGGCGCGCCGTCCGGTCTTGCCGATGCCGATTTCCAATTCCGCCATGAAGCCCTCCGCCTCGCTGCGTGCCGGTTCCCGCGCCGCCGGCCGGTCGGGATGGGGACGGCTGCAGGTCTTGAGAAAGCGTAACCCACCAGGGGAGCCGGTGCGACACCGTCAGCCGGATCCGGCCGGTGATCGCCTCCTATAGTCCGAGTTGGTCGCGGCGTCCTTGCGGCAGCGCCTGGATGAGGGCGCGGTGCGGGCGAATGTCGGCCGGGTCGCATGCCAGGATCGCTCGGCGGAGCCGCTCGGCGACGACTTTCGACGCGGTCCCGAACGCATCCAGGAGCGCTTCCGGGGCTGCTCGGCTGTCGACGGCGAACAGGGCGAGCGCGAGTGGCCCGAGCTTGCGGCGGTTTCGGGTCTCTTCGAATGCCTGCTCGACTCGCTCGACAACCGACGGATCGGTTCGCACCGAGTAGAGCAAGTCCAGACCGGAGTCAAGAATCGCGCCGGTCTCGCCTGGTTTTCCCGAGATCATGCGGATCGCGACCTCGGCGCGGCGAAGCGCCATCGCCGATCCTCCGGCCGGTCGGTCCAGCGGCCGGTCGGGCGGCAGCGCGCCCCAATGCGCATCCGGCAGCGGCGCCGGCTCGCGCAGCGGCGGCAGGCCCGCGATCTGGACATCACGCATGCGGGCCGCGGGCCGGATCGCAGGACGGATCGGAGCCGGTTCGTCCACCGGCTCTGCTTCCTGCGGCCTCAATTCGCGCCCCGATTCCGGCTCGGATTCCGGCTCCGATTGCGGCTCCGATTGCGGGAAGGGCGCGGAGAGTTTGCGTCCTGCCGGACGGACGACCGGGACCGGTCGCGACGGCACGATCCGCGCGGCCGGAGGCGCCGGCTGAGCCGCCGGCCATGCCGCTTCCGGCTCGTCCTCGTCGCGTTCGCCTCCCGCGGACTCGGGGCCATCGTCTGCCCGCGGCTCGACGTCGGGTTCCTCGTCCGGCTCATCCTCGTCGCGCTCATCTTCTTCGAACTCGTCTTCTTCTTCGTCGCGATCGGATTCGGCTTCGCCTTCCGCCGGGCTGATCGGCTCATCCTCTTCGTCGAGCATCTCCTCGCCGAGATCTTCCTCGTCGTCGAGCGTCCACGCATCGAACGGCGACACCGGCTCCTCGACCGCGACCGGCTCGACCTCGGGCTCGTCGCGCACCCGGGGCGCCGGCGTTTCGTCGTCGCCTGGTCCCCAGAACGACTCGTCGTGCCGCGGACGGATCGGCGGCGGCACCGGCGCAGCGCCCGGGGGCGAGAGCGGCGGCATGGGTGCGAGCGGCTGAGGGACGGGCGCGGGCACGGCGACGAGTTCGTCTTTCTTCTTGCGATCGCGACGCTTCCGTTTCGGACCCGGCTCCGCGGCCGCCGGAGCGGGCTCGGGGGCGGGCATCGGGGCAGGAACGGGAGCCGGGGCACGGACCGGAGCGCGAGCGGCACGGCGAGCGCGCGCCTTGGGCCCGGCAAGACCGGCGATGCGAACCAACGAGACCGCAAAGAGAAGCAGGACGGCCGCGAGCATCGCGGCAAGCCACCAGATCAACACGTACCCCGCATCGGTGGCGCTGCTCTCGTCGTTGCCGAACGTGACCTTCGCGGTCGCCTTCAGTCGCGCGATGACGGGGGGCGAGTCGTACACCACCCGAACGACGCGTTGCCGTCCCGGAAGCACGACCACGGTGGGAATCGGGACGCTCGCCAATCGCGATCCGAACGTGTCGACGATCTCGATGGCCCCGCCTCCGACGGCGTGAAGGTTGCCTCGGTTTTCGACCGTCACCTCGATCGGAACGCGACCCGAAAACGACGGTGTCGACATCTGGATCGAAACAACGCGGCCGGCCGGCGCAAAGCCCGCGCCGCCGATCCGCACCAGAATCGCATGGGTCAGACGTGACTCGGGCGCGCCCTCATCATCGACGTCGAATGTGATCGACGCGTAGTAGCCGCCGGCTTTCGTGCCCGGCGGCACGACGATCTTGGCATCCACCGTCGCGGTCCCGTTGGCCGGGACCGTCAGCTCGTCGTCGGCGACGGTCACCCATGCGGCGGCCGACGGAAGGTCGGTGCTGCCGCGAGGAACCGCGACCAAATCGCCGCGCGCATCGGTTCCCAGATCCTCGACGAATGCCGACACGTCCACAGCCGTATCGGTCCGGTTGATCAGCTTGAAGCGATCACCCGATTGGCCGCCCGGCTTGCCGGCGATCTCTACCAGACCGATGTCGATCGCCAGGCGGTCGGTGACGGGACGCTGCGCCGCGGCCGGGAGCGCGATGCCGAGCGTCATGGCGAGCGCCATCAACGGCCCGGCGAGTCGGAAAATCATGCGGAAAGAATACGCGACGGGCGGCACGAAGCCGCCCGTCGGTGTTCGAGAAAGTCGGTTACTTCTTCTTGCCGGTCTTGATGACGGCCAGCAAGTCGCGCGCGGACAGGACCAGATACTCGTCGCCTTCGACCTTGACCTCGGTCCCGCCGTACTTCGAGTAGATCACGTGGTTCCCGACGGCGACGTCCATGGGGACGCGCTTGCCATCCTCGAAGCGCCCCGGGCCCACGGCGACGACCTCGCCCTCCTGCGGCTTTTCCTTCGCCGTGTCGGGGATGATGATGCCGGTCGGAGTCTTCTGGACCTCTTCCTCAAGCGGTCGGACAACGACCCGATCCTCGAGCGGCTCGAGACTAAACGCCATATACACCCTCCTAGAACCTATGGTCCCCAAATCCCTGTGGTTAGCACTCTGATGTGCCGAGTGCTAAACGGCATAGTAGCCAGGTAGCGGCCGGGGCGTCAATCGGGGCAGGGACGCCCGGGGCCTCCCCCTGCGGGATCTCCGGCCGGGTCAGGCGTATTGGGCGAGGAAGTCGGCGACCGCGGCGATCTCGGCGTAGACGCCCGGGGAGTCGGCTCGCCCGCAGCCGCGGCCGAAGCTGGTCGCGCCGGCAAGCAGAGGCGCCCCGCCGGGGCCTGCGACGGTCAGCGGCCCGCCGCTGTCTCCCTGGCACGTATCGGTTCCGCCCTGAGGATCACCGGCGCAGACCATGCTCGCGCCGTTGTACTCCGGGCCGTAGACGTCCGCGCACCGGCCGTCGGTCATGACCGAGACCGACGCCTTCAGCAATCGATCCGAGCCCGAGCCTCCTTCACTGGTCGCGCCCCAGCCTGCGATCGTGGCGATCGCACCCGGTGCGAAGAAGGCAGCGTCGGCCGGACGCGCATACGCGACGGGCGCGATCGAGGACGCTTCGGCGAGCACCAGCACCGCGACATCGTTGATGGGCGCAGAAAGATGACGGTGCAAGCGCGCGACGGCGATCTGTTCGCCGCCGGTTCCGCCCAGGCGTGTGCGACCGAGCATCACCTTGACCTTCAAATCCAGGACGTCGACCGGAAGCTGTGCGAGCGTGTCGTCGAGCAGCAGCGTGACGCAATGCGCGGCCGTGACCACCACGCGCGGCGCGACGAGCGAGCCGCCGCAGAACTGTCCGGCCTCCGGTGATGCGGAGTTGTAGATCGCGGCGACCCAAGGCATTTCGCCGTCGGCAACAGTCGTCCCGCCCACGATCGCGCCGGACGGCGCCGGCGACAGCGCAAGCGCCGCGGCGAGCCCAACGGTGGAAATCCGAAGCATCATCATTCGCGTCCCTCATGGAAGAAAACGACCGCTGGTCCGCAATTGTCGCAAGAAAAGTCCAGCGAGCACCGGCAAACCGATGTCCGACACGCCCGAACCTCCCGTCTTGCACCGAGAATTTTTCGGCTTCGCTGTAGTCTTGCCGCAAATGTCCGATCCGCTATCGCTTCGCGGTGTCGAGCTCTTCGACGGGGAACGCGTGTCGGACCGGCGCTGCGACGTGCTGGTGAAGGACGGACGCATCGTTTCGATCGATCCGGCCGGAACGCACGCTGCCGCGGTCGGGGCCGCCGTCCGCGTGAAAGAGGGCGGCGCGGTGTTGCCGGGAATCGTCGATGCGCATGTGCACGTGTCGCTTTCGACGCCCGACGCGATCGTGGCGGGCGGCGTGACGGCCGCCTTGGATCTGGGCGCGCCGATCGATGGTGCGTTCGCGCCGCATCCCCCGCTGCGCATGCGCGCCGCCGGACCGCTGCTGACGGCAGCCGGTGGGTACCCGACCCGATCCTGGGGAGCCGGTGGCTACGGCTTGGAGCTGGCCGGCGAGTCGAACGCGCGCGAAGCCGTCGCCATGCTCGCCGATCGCGGCGCGGCGATGATCAAGGTCGCGCTGACGGACGACCCCGCGCTCGACGACGCCGTCCTCGCCGCCGTCGCCGCGGCTGCCAGGGGACGAGGGCTGCGCGTCGCCGCGCACGCGCTCGGAATCGCGAACGTGCGCACGGCGGTCGAAGCCGGCATCGACGTGCTTGCGCACACGCCCGTCGAGCCGCTGCCCGACGATCTGATCGCCGCGCTTGCGATGCGAGGCGTCACGGTGATCTCGACCGTGCGAGCGTTTGGCGGGGCCCCGGCGACGCGCGCCAACCTTCGCGCGCTCGCCGCGGCCGGCTGCGAGATCGTCTACGGCACCGATCTCGGCAACGACGGAATCGAACCGGGCGTGGATGCCGAAGAACTCTCGATCGTCGCCGATGCTCTCGGAGGGGCGCTCGGTGGGGTCGAGCCGGCCCTGCGGGCGGCCACCTCGCGGGCCGCGGCGCTCGCCGGCTTCCCGCCCGCCCGCGTGCGCGAAGGAGAGCGAGCGAACATCATTGTGTGCGACGGCCTGGACTTCGCGCTGCTCGGCAGGCCGTCACTGGTCTTGGTTGATGGGAAGGAGTTCGGATTCGATGAGAGGCCCGGCTGATCTGCTGGCGTGGCGGGACGAGTTCCCGGCCGTCGGCCGCACGGTGTTCCTCGGATCGCACACGCTCGCGCCGGCTTCACGCAGGACCCGTGCGGCGATCGAGCGATTCATGGACGCATGGGAGACGAAAGCGAGCGCCGAACGGGTCTGGTTCGAAGACATCATTCCCGAGATGCGACGCCTGGAGTCGATGGCCGCGACGTTGATCGGCGCCGACCCCGCCGACGTTACCTTGTCGCCGTCGGTGACCACGGCGATCGCTTCGCTCGCGTCGGCGATCGACTTCTCGGGCTCGCGAACCCAGATCGTGCTCTCGCGGCGCGAGTTCCCGACGGATTCGCTGGGGTGGCTGGCGCAGGAAGGTCGCGGCGCGCGCGTGGTATGGGTGGACGGGTCCGAGGCCGCCGACTACGCCGCGGCGACCGGACAGAACGCCGCCGTGGTCGCCGCCTCGCGCGTTTCGTATCTGGACGGCGCGATCACCGACGCGACCGAGATCGCGGCGGATGCGCGGCGTGCCGGCGCGCTCTCGGTGATCGACGACTTTCACGGTGCGGGCGTCGTCCCGATCGACGTAACGAACGTGGGCTGCGATGCGCTGGTGTTCGGCCCCTACAAGTATCTGCTGGGGACGAGCAACGTGGGGCTCCTCTACGTGCGGCCCGAGACGGCCGCGCACCTCCGCCCGACGATCACCGGATGGTTCGCGCAGCGCGACTTCTTCGCCTTCGACGGCTCGCGGATCGACTGGCCCGGCACCGCCGCGCGATTCGCGCTGGGCACTCCGGCGGCGATGTCGATCTTCGCGTCGGCTGCGGGCATGTCGATCGTCCTCGAGGTCGGTGTCGATCGGATCCGCGAACGATCGCTCGCCCTGACCGGGTACGTGATCGAGCGGGCCGATTCAGCACAACTGACGGTCCGCACGCCGCGCGAAGACGACCGCCGGGGCGGTCTGGTCGCCGTCGAGGTTCCCGACGCGAAAGAAGTGCTGGACGCCCTGCTCAACCGCGGCGTGATCATCGACGAGCGACACGGCGCGTTGCGCGTCTGCCCGCACTTCTTCAACAGCGAAGACGATGTCGATGCGCTCTTTCAGGCCCTCGCCGATCTCGGCGTCGCGAGATGAACCCGACCGCTGCGCGCTACTCGGGCATGGCCGCATCGTACGCCGCGCTGTGGTCGCCGGTGATCCGGCCGATGGCTGCACCCGTGATCGAGGC
>DASWHR010000007.1:0-17488 GCA_036398095.1 Actinomycetota bacterium | reverse complement strand
GCATGCGCGGGGCGGCCTCGTTTGCGGTGCGACGTCAGACGGTATTAACGCTCGCCTCCGGTTTGGTCGCCGCGGCGCGCTGCGCGTCAGCGAACGCCGACGCGGCTGGATTTGGCCGAGCCGAACAAAGCGGCCGATCCGAACCAGGGGACCCCACCCCTTGTATCGAAATGCCCGTGCATGAAACGATCGATCGCTTTGCTCGCCGTACTCCCCCTCTCGCTCCTGATGGTCTCGCACGCGGGCGCCTCGCGGTCGCCCGCGATCAGCGACCCGGCCGGCGACACGTTCGGCCCGGCGCCGTATGCGGATCTTCTCTCCGGCGGCTTCGCCTCGCTCTACGACGGCGACGCGCTCATCGGTTTTGAGTTCTCGTTCCGGACGGTCGCCGACCCGGCGACATCCCCGGCGCCTCTGGCGGCGCGCGCGTCGTGGAGCCTCGGGCCGGCCGGGGACGAGCCCTGCTGGGGCGGCCTGTGGCTGACCGGGTCGGACGCCGACGCATGGACCGGCACCATCGAACATCACTGCGATGGGCCCGACTCGACCCTGGTCGGCTTCGTGCTGGGCGGCGCGCAGCCGAACCCCGTGTACGAGTCGCCGGTGACCGTCACTCGCGACGGCGCGACGACCACGGCGACCGTCATGCTGAGCGCCTTCGAAGGGACGCCCGTGGCCGCGCTCTATCACGCGGGCCAAACACTGGCAGACACGTCGCTGTCGATTCGCTACGCCGGCACCCCGGCGACCGGACGCGGCGCCGGCAGCATCGACGGAGCACCCGACGTGTGCAACGCCGAAGTGGGGGACGGATGGCTGTGCCAGTCCGGCACTCCGCTGCGCGACGAGCGACCCGAAGCCGCGCCCTTCGTACTGGGCGACTAATCTCGGTCGCTTCGCAATCTCTCTCCAATGGTTACGGCACGCCGGCCGGAGGGATGGGGATGGAGCCCGAGACCAGCTATTGTGCTGGCACGATCATGCTCTCGCGCAGAGCGTTCATAGCGCGAGCCACGACAGTGGCCGCAGGCGGAATCGCGACCGCGACCGGGCTGACCGCGTGCATCGATACCACCACCGACACCGTTCAGGTCGTCGTCGATCTCACCTCGGAAGGCTATCTGGAAGCCAAACGGGAACGGATCGCCTACCATTTCGATCCGCGAAAAGCACTGGCTCGAAGCTTCTACGTCGTGCCGTACGCGACGGATGCGCCCGCGGCCAAGCCGTATCTGGACGCGGGCGTCGCGGCAGACGGCGTGATGGTTCTGTCAGATCGATGCACGCACGCGCCGTGTCGCATCAACTTCTGCGCCTCATCTCGCTGGTTCGAGTGTCCCTGCCACGGCTGCAAGTACAACCTGGCGGGCGAATACAAACTGGGTCCGGCGCCTCGCGGCCTGGACCGTCTGAAGTTTCAGGTGTCGGGCACCAACTTGATCGTGTTCGCTCGCACCCTCGTCGAAGGACCGAAGCGCGGTACGAACACGACCGGCCAGGAAAATGAAGGCCCGTTCTGCGTCTGAGTGCTAGACGCTCTTGACGGCCAGCTCGGCGACTTCGGTCGGGTTGATCCCGACCTTGATGCCGCGAGACTCGAACGCCTCTTTCTTCGCCTGCGCCGTGCCTTTGCTGCCGCTGATGATCGCGCCGGCGTGGCCCATGCGCTTGCCGGGCGGCGCGGTGTGGCCGGCGACGTAGGCAACGACCGGCTTGGTGACGTTGCCCGCGATGAACGATGCGGCTTGCTCCTCTTCGTCGCCGCCGATCTCGCCGATCAACACGATCGCCTGCGTCTGGTCGTCGGCCTGGAATTTCGCCAGGATGTCGATGAAGTTCGAGCCGACGATCGGGTCCCCGCCGATGCCGACGCAGGTGGACTGCCCGACGCCGCGCGTGAACATCTCGTGCATCACCTGATAGGTGAGCGTGCCGCTGCGCGACACCAGACCGATCGGACCCGGGCCGGTGATCTCGCCGGGAATGATTCCCATGTTCGCCTTGCCGGGCGAGATCAACCCGGGGCAGTTCGGACCCACCAGCGCGATGCCCTTGCCGCGCACGTATGGGTAAACGCGCGCCATGTCGGCGGCGGGAATGTTCTCGGTGATGCACACGATCAGGTCGACGCCGGCGTCGGCGGCCTCGAGCATCGCGTCGGCGGCGAACCGCGCCGGCACGAAGATCAGCGACGCGTTCGCGCCCTGCTCGATCACCGCGTCGTTCACCGAGTCGAAAACCGGGACGCTCCCTTCCCAGGTCTGTCCGCCCTTGCCGGGCGTGACGCCGGCCACCACGTTCGTGCCGTAGGCGATGTTGCGCTTGGTGTGGAAGGTGCCTTCCGAACCGGTGATGCCCTGCACGACCACGCGCGTGATGCCGTCCAGCAGGATCGCCATTACTTCTTCCCCTTCGAAAGAGCCACGGCTTTGTGCGCCGCGCTGAGCATGTCGGGCTGCGGAACGATCCGCGGATCGCCGGCCTTCTCCAGAATCGCGCGTCCCGCTTCGGCGTTGGTGCCGTCCAGGCGCACCACGATCGGCGCCTTCAGATCCTTCAGCTTCTGCAGCGCTTCCAAGATTCCCTGCGCGACCAGATCGCAGCGCGTGATGCCGCCGAAGATGTTGACGAGCAGCGACTTGACCTTGCGGTCGCTGAAGATCAGGTCGATGCCGGCGGCCATCGTCTCGGCGTTGGCGCCGCCGCCGATGTCGAGAAAGTTCGCCGGCGTCCCGCCCGCTTCGGCCACGACGTCGAGCGTGCTCATCGTCAACCCGGCGCCGTTGCCGATGATTCCGACCCTGCCGTCGAGCTTGACGTAGTTCAGGCCCTTCTCGGCCGCGATCTTCTCTTGCTTGGATGTCGGTCCGACGTCCTTCAACTTCGCCGTCCACGGCTGACGGTAGACGGCGTTGTCGTCGATCGAGACTTTTGCGTCGAGAGCGACCACGCTGCCGTCGCCCATCTGCACGAGCGGGTTGACCTCGACCAGCGACGCGTCCGATGCGACGAACGCGTCGAACAGCTTCTGCAGAAGCGCGACCACGTTCGTGTGCGCATCCGCGGGGATGCCGCCGCCGTACACGAGCCGGCGAAGGTGGTAGGGCTGCAGGCCGGTGAGCGCGCTGACGGGAACCTTCGCGATCGCGCCGGGCTCGGTCGCGGCAACCTCTTCGATATCGACACCGCCTCTGCTCGACACCATGCCCAGGAATCCTTTTCCGGCGCGATCGAGCAAGAACGACGCGTAGAACTCGGCCTTGATGTCACCGGCGCGCTCGACCAGAACGCGGCGCACCTTGTGGCCTTTGATGTCCATGCCGAGGATCTGCTCGGCGACGGCGGCGGCCTCGTCGGGCGTCTTCGCCAGCTTGATCCCGCCGGCCTTGCCGCGTCCACCAACCTGAACTTGAGCTTTGACAACCACCGTGCCGCCCAGCTTTTCGGCGATCACGCGCACTTGTTTCGGCGAGGACGCGACCTTGCCGTCGGGCACCGGCACCCCATGCGCTCTGAACAGCTCTTTTCCTTGGTATTCGAAGAGATCCATCTACGCTCCTCAATGATCGGCTCGCGCGATCGCGAGCCCGCGAAACTCTAGCAATCCGCCCGGTTCTCCCGCTCGCATCGACCGGTTCCGCGCGATCTGCCGGGACGGGACCGGGGCACCCGGAACCGGCATGCTCGCGGCAGAAAGGGAGTGGTACCATCGAACTCATGCCTGGAACGACCGGACTCACGTACGCGGACTTGCTCGACTTCCCCGACGACGGGTTGCGTCGGGAACTGCTCGACGGGGAACTGGTCGTGAGCGCCGCACCGCGGCTTCGCCACCAAGAGATCGTCGGTCGTCTCCATCTGCTGTTCGGCAACTACGTCGAGGAGCACCGCATCGGACGCGTGTATGTCGCTCCGGCGGACGTGCTGCTTTCGGACGATAACGTCGTCGAGCCGGACATCGTCTACGTCGGCGACGACCGAAGCGACATCTTCACCGAGATGAACATGCAGGGCGTACCGTCGTTGCTGATCGAGGTTGTGTCGAACCCGCGGATCGACCGGGTCCGAAAGCGCGATGTCTACGCGCGGTTCGGCGTCCCCGACTACTGGGTCGTCGATCCCGAGGCCGACCGCATCGAGGTCTACCGTCATGGGCCCGGCGGCTATGGCAAACCCGAGCTCTTCGAGCCGGGAGAAACGCTGGAGTACGCGGGACTGCCGGGATTGCGCGTGGACCTCACGCGGCTCTTCCGCCGCGACGACTGACGGCTAGGTCTTCGCGCCCAGCGAGGTGTTGATCCAGTCCACGATCGCTTGCGTCGGCGTGCCCGGCGTGAAGATCTCGGCGATCCCTTTCGCCTTCAGAACCGGGATGTCTTCCTTCGGGATGATCCCGCCGCCGAACACGGCGATGTCGTTCGCGCCGCGATCCTTGAGCAGCTCGACCACGCGGGGAAACAGCGTCATGTGCGCGCCCGAGTGGATGGACAGCCCGATCGCATCCGCGTCCTCCTGGATCGCGGCTTCGACGATCATCTCGGGTGTCTGATGCAGGCCGGTGTAGATGACCTCCATCCCCGCGTCGCGCAAGGCGCGCGCGACGACCTTCGCGCCTCGATCGTGACCGTCGAGGCCCGGCTTGGCGATGACGACGCGGACCGGCAATGCTCGTCCCTTCTGCCCATTGGTACAGTGCGCGGGCGACCGATGATCGTCGATCATAGAGAGTTCGTCGTCTCCGCCGCAAAAAGCTCACCTCGATGCGCGACGCGAAGCCGTGGCTGGACCTGGCACTCGACCCGGGATGGGTCGAGCGGGACGGCGATCTCGCGGCCGGCAACCCGCTCGCCTTCCCAGGCTACGACCCGGGGCGCGAGACCGTCGTCGCCGCATCGGGCGCGAGCGGCGGCCATCCTGTCGAAGCGGTCTCGTTCGACTTCGGCATCCTCGGCGGCTCGATGGGAATCGTCGCCGGCGAAAAAGTCGCGCGCGCCTTCGAACGCGCGCTGGGCCGCCGCGCCGCGGTCGTGGCGTTGTGCGCGAGCGGCGGCGCGCGCATGCAAGAGGGCATGACGGCGCTCGTGCAGATGGCCAAGACCGTCGTGTCGCGCGAAACGCTCGCGCGCGCCGGGCTGCCGTTCGTCGCCTACTTGCGCAATCCAACGACCGGCGGCGTCTACGCGTCCTTCGCGTCGCTGGCCGACGTCGTTTGGGCCGAGCCGGGCGCGACGGTCGGCTTCGCCGGACCGCGCGTGGCGGAGGCCGTCACCGGCCGTCCGCTGCCGGACGGCTCGCACACCGCCGCGTTCGCCGTCGAGCACGGCCTGATCGACGCCGAGGTAACGCCCGAGGCGCTGCGCGCCGCCCTTCGCGCGCTGATCGACCTTGCCGGCGGACGCGACACGACCGCGCCGGTCGCGACCGTGCCCGAACCGAAAGCCCCGTCGCCACCGGACGCGTGGCGCGAAGTCGAGTTGGCGCGGCACCCAGATCGCCCCGACGGGATCGCCTTCGCGCGCCGCGTCGCGAGCGACCCGGTCGAGATTCACGGCGACGGGCGGGGCGCCGACGACGCCGGCGTGCTGTGCGCCTTCGCGCGCATCGGCGGCGTTCGGTGCGGCATCGTCGCGCTCGGACGCGCGCATCCGGGCCCAGGGGGCTTTCGGAAGGCCCAGCGGCTGATCGGACTTGCCGGCCGGTGGCGGCTCCCCGTGGTCTCGTTCGTCGATACGCCCGGCGCCGATCCGTCGAGCGAATCCGAAGCGAACGGCATCGCGCGGGCGATCGCCGACACGTTCGCCGCGCTGCTGGCGCATCCGCAGCCTGTCGTGGCCGTCGTGACCGGCGAAGGGGGAAGCGGCGGGGCGCTGGCATTGGCGTGCGCCGACCGTCTGCTGATCCTGGAGCATGCGATCTTTTCGGTGATCGGCCCGGAGGCCGCAGCCACGATCCTTCGACGCGACGACGCCGCGTCGGTCGCCGCCGATCTCCGGCTCACCGCGTTCGACCTTCGGCGGCTCGGCTTGGCCGACCGCGTCGTCGCCGAACCCTCGCCCGCCGCCCATGCCGATCCCGACCGGGCCGCCGACGCCGTCGGGCACGCGATCGCGCTGGCGTTGGCACAGATCGACCCCGAAAGCGCTCGCGAGGCGCGCACGCGCCGCTGGCGTGAAGCCGGAAACCAGTTCCTTTCTTGATCCCGGGCATCGTCGCGTGTGAGCGGCGATAATGCGGCGCGATGGAATCGAAGCCCTACAAGAAGAAGCGCGTGCACCCGCCGCGCAAGATCGTTCCCCGCGGCCGGATGGGCATTCAGTGGATCATCGGTCCGGTGATCATCGCCGGCATCATCCTGATCGCCGGAACTATCTTTTTGATCGTAAAACCCCAATAACAGACCGAAAGGTTCGTCCACAGCTTCGTGCCTTTGCGCCGTTTACGTGGCTCCCGGTTGAGGGAAACCCCTAAACCGTCCCACCTCGTTGACCGAGGTGAACCGGGAAGGAACAATGGCCGTGCGAAACGAACTCTCCATCGACCGTGCATCGCTTCCCCGTCACCGCGAGCAAACGACGACCGCCCGACTCGGGCCGGAAGGCGAAGTGATGGACCGCATCGAGCTACGCGATACGTATCGGAAGGCGCAAGCAGCACGACGCGCCGTGACGCGCGCACTCCGCCGGCCTCGCACCTACCGCAGCGCCGCCAAAGAGATCGCCTGGGCGGGACTCAACCTTGCGATGTATCCCGCCGGCGTCGTCGGCGAGGCGCTCGAACCGAACGAAGACCGCGGCATCGCCGGCCGCTTCACGCCCGAGTTGCCGCTTCGCTACCTCGACCCCGAAGCAGCCTCGACGCCGATCGTCCTGCTGCACGGATACTTCCACAACCGCTCCGCGTTTCTGGTCGTGCGGCGCGCGCTTCGCCGCGCGGGCTTCCGGCACGTCTCGACGATGAACTACAACGTGATCGGCCACGACGTGAACGAGCTCGCCGAACAATTGTCGGCGCACGTCGATCGCGTGCTGGAAGAAACGGGCGCCCATCAGGTTCATCTGATCGGCCACTCGCTCGGCGGGCTCGTCGCCCGCGCCTACATCCAGCTCTGCGGGGCAAGTGACAAAGTCCACACCTGCGTCACGCTCGGCTCTCCGCACGGCGGCACCTACGCCGCGTGGGCGGGACGCGGTCGCGCCGCCCGCGACCTTCGCCCGGGATCGGACCTGCTGGAACGGCTCGAGGACGCGGCGCCCTGCGACACGCGATTCGTGGCCTACTACTCGAACTTGGATGCGATGATCATTCCCGCGTCGAACGCCAAGATCGTCTCGACGAACATTCGCGCCCGCAACGTGCTCGTGAAAGACCTCGGCCACATGAGCTTTCTGATCTCCCAGACGCTGTTGCACTCGCTGGTGGACGACCTGTGGGGCTTCGACCGGCCCGCGTCCGGCGACGCGGTCACCGAACTCAGTCAGCGCCGCGGCGTCGCGCCCGCTTAGTGGTTGCTGGCATAAATACGTTGATGAATCTGGCGCATCCTGCGCCGCGAGCAGAAGGCGCACCGCAGGCCGAATAGTTGTAACTATTCGGCCGAGGAGCAACGCACTGATCGCGGATGCAGGGGCGTCGGATTCGCAACCGAGTTTATGCCTGGAACCACTTAGTCCTCGTCCTCGTCCTCGTCCTCATCGTCGCGCACACCCTCGGCTACGCGGCTGCGGCGAATTCTGGACTCGACCGGCTTCAAGATCAGGCTCACGAGCGCGATTCCCACAGCCGCCGCCGCGCCCGCCCAGAAGCCCATCGCGACCGCAAGGCCCACCGCGGCCGTCACCCACAGGCCGGCCGCCGTGGTCAGGCCTTTGACCACGCCCCGATAACGAAGGATCGTGCCGCCGCCCAGAAACCCGATCCCGACGACGATCTGCGAAGAGATCCGGGTCACGTCGGCTCGCAGCGCGGTGTCCGAAGACGTGCCCGTGAAATCGTCGAAACCGAATGCGGACACCAAAGCGAACAGGCACGCGCCGGTGGCGACCAGGATGTGCGTCCGGAGCCCGGCCGGCTGGTCGCGCCGCTCCCGCTCCAATCCCAGCAACCCGCCGAACGCCGCCGCGATAAGCAGCCGGACGACGATCTCGCCTTGCGTGATCATTGGCGACGAGTCTACGACCGGCCGGGGAAGTTTCGGCTCATCCCGGCATACACGCCACGCCTCACCCGCGGTAGGCCCGGGGTTCGGGAAGGCGTTCCTATGGTGTGTAAACCTTGATAGTTGGGCAGACCTGCGCAAACCTAGTCGGCATTCGCTGGCCTCTCTTGACCTTCGGACAGGTGAATGGGTAGAGAGCTTTGAGGCCAAGCATGTCGCCTAGAGCGAGACTTGCCGCGTTATGGTTTCGGTACCCAGGTGATGGCGGCGGCCAATCGGGACACCCAGCGCTCACCATGGTGAGTGGACAATTCTCGATCCCAACGTGACCTAAACCGAGGACATGTCCGAACTCATGCGTAAGCATTGCCTGCAACTCGGCGTAAGGCACAACTCTTGGCTCGTAGCACGGGCAATTGGTGCCGTCTCCCACATCCCTTGCGACGACATAGCGAGTCGGGTACGGTCGACAGGATGTGCTGCATGGCTCCCACTCGATGGGATTGTGCGGCGAAATCCAGATGTCGTAGTTGAAATTGCCCTCCAACGGCGTGGAATACCAGACCGGATCTAATTCCTTTCGAATCTGAGGGTGCCAGTTCAGGCCGTCAGGTCTCCCGAACGCGGCAGCGGCTCCATGATTCGGCCACCACCCAATAACTAGCTTTCCGTCAAACGGCAACGGCAGATCGCTCGACAAACCCTTGTAGATCATCCTTAGACGTGGGTTCGCCCGCATCCAGGTCGCCGCGGCCGCTTTGGCTGCACCCGCTACCTTGTCTGATGGCAACCATGCTTGACCATTGGGATTTACCCAGTACTCGATGCGAATCGTCCGATCCGGCTCCGCCGGCCAGCGAGATTCCTCGGCGGTTCCAATGTTGAAGGTGTAAGAGGGGCAGTAGTAGCCAGGACACGGCGAAGCTTTGACGGGAAGCGGCGCGACTAGGGACAGCCCTACCAGAAGCAGGACTGTCCCAGAGCTGCGCAATGTTCTCATGGTGGGCAGGGCGTCGACCAACTTACGCAAAGCGGCTGCGACTGCGGCGTGTCGCTATTGGCATAAACCTTTACTTTACCGCCATTGAGATAGGCAGGCACACACGCAACGATAGCGCAGGTCGCGCTCGGCGGACCATTGATCGGGGACGCCGGCACGTACTCCACACCCGTGCGTCCGGTCGTGCCGGCCGAGGTCCCGGCGACTAGCAGCGCCGTATCGTCGAGCGTTGTTCCGTTCAGGAACTTGGTCTGAACTCCCGTTCCTCGTTTCCTGCGCCACTTTGCCGCCACGAATGGGCTCCCTTCTCAGTGCCCTGGGCCCGATAGAGACACTTCTTCATAGGTAAGTACGCAGAAGCACTGGATTCATCTCATTTTGGTGATGCTGTTCAGGCGGCGCGCGTATCTCCCTGCGTAAGTCGGCGCTCGACCGACCCAGGGGGATTCACAATGCAGAGAGTTCGCTTTGCGTTGCGCGTTGTCTTGCCGCTTCTAGCGATGGTCGGGAGTCTGCCGGCCAGAGCTGGATCTGAATGCGTGTCGTACAGGGTCACAACCGCCCAGACAGGGACCACTCAAGGACATCCTTGTCTCGTGCCGACGCCGTTCACCCAGCCATTCACGGTGACGGACTGCCAAGGCGTGCCACCGATTGGCTTCAGCGAGTGCGTGGGGGTGCATCTCTACACGCCTTAAGGACTGATCAGCACACGGCGCGAATTGGCCCATCCTGGGGAAGCGCCTGAGCGCCCTGGCTGCCGCATTGAACATCGGTCTCGCGCCAATAGAGAGTAGAACCATCCGGGCCAACAAGCTCAAGGCGCATCTGCGCCGATGACGGCGCAACGTGATTCTTCTTGGTTGGGCCGAACCCTCCCCGGGCAATCACTCGGGGACCAGAATCGATGATCTGTGAGGTAGTTCTGTGGAGCGACGATTCCAACTGCACAACTGGGTTTAACGTGCTTTGTTCTGCCGCGCGCTCGACGGACGTGGCGATACTCGTCGACTGGACCTGAAGCGGCGCGGCCAGCGAGCCGACTGCGATCAGTGCGCCGGCGAGGAGATTGCCTAACGTGTGGAAGGAGGGCCCCGTGGCCACGACCGTTGACCCGACGCTGCGCCAGCCACCGTATAGACGGCCATATAGACGGCCATGCACGCGCTTCTTGGCGGACGTCCACTTTCCGCGCATCCACACGAAGGCAACGATGGGTAGCTGCCAACCCCGGTAGACAGATTCGAGCCTTACCTGAAGGCTAAGCCGAGCCCTCCAAATCACGTTTCGAACAGCATTGATCGAGACCGCATCGTCATCAGCGATCTCCTCGTAGCTCCAGCCCGCAACGAAGCGCAGCAGCAATAGCCGACGATCTCGACTTCGAAGCGATCTCAAAGCCTTGGCCAGCTCGGCTCTTAGATGGGCTTGCTCCTCATTGAAGATCGCTTCGTCCAAAGCAGAAGGCAGCGCTTCGTCAAACTCGTGATCTCTGAAGTCGTCAAAGCGCACATGCGCTGCCCGCCGCGATCGACGTGCCTCATCGATGCAGACGCGGCGCGCGATCGTGGCCAACCAGGGCCAAATCTGTCTCTGAGAATCGAACTTCTCGATGTTCACAAACCACTTGATGAAGACTTCTTGTGTTAGATCCTCTGCTCGATCGCGATCCCTCACCGATCTGAGGATTAAATCGAAGATCGCCCGGCGGTACCTCCGACAGACCTCTTCAAACACCCTAGCTTCGGAACCGGGATCAAGGGCGAGGTTGAGCGCCCCGTCGTCTGACCGGGTTCCGCGCGCATGGAGTTCGAGGTCGATCTCGTGAAGTGCCATGACCCTGGGGATCCCTGAGAAGCGAACCAAGTTCATGATTTCTAGCAGAGGCCACGGCCGAATGCCATGGTGGTACCTATTTGACCGGATTGCGGCCAGCGCCTGCCGAGGGCTAGCCCGCCGCTGGCAAGAAACGAAAGAACCACGACCCCTGTCTATTGGGGGCGTGGTTCGATCATGACCTCTTTGGTGGCCCGGGGTAGGATCGAACGGATGGATCCGATCGACGAACTCGAAAATTCGCTGGAAGGCCGCATCAACGCCCTTCCTGAGCGCAAGCGCATGATGATGCGCCTTCGTTTCGGCCTGTCCGACGGTCGATTCTGGGATCTCCGCGAAATCGCCCGCGAGTTCGACACCGACCGTGACGAGGTCCGCAAGGTCGAGGCTGAAGTCTTCGAGGACTGACTCCGCAGGCCCCCGACCTCCTTGCCCGGCCGGCAGGAATCGGCACGAACCATGGCGAATCTGCCGGAACACGCCTCTTTACGGAAGGGTTTCGGCATGCGCGTCCGAACGTTCGCCGCTCTCATCGCACTCCTCGCCGTCGTGGCACCGGCCGCGCAGGCCGATCCGCCCGCGAGCCCGGTCGCCCAGGCGCGCAGCGTCGAGCCGGTGGTGATGACCGGCGCCCAATTCCCGTCCTGGTCGGCCGGACCCGATCCGGCGCTCCGCGAGCCGCAGACACCCACGAACTACGAGACGTTCGACCTTCAGCAATACCTGCCCGCCGAGTTGCGCAGCGACTGCTACCAGACGACCGAGCATCCCAATCCCTACGATTGGTCCGACAACGGCGACCACAACTGCTACCAGTCTTCACGCGTGCCGGCGAACCCGCTTGAGGGCGCAGACGTGTCTCGTCTGCTGGCCTATCGGTGGGATGCCCAGGCGAACGCGTTCACCCAGATCCCGTTCCAAGTCGACGAGGTCTTCACGCGCTACATCTCCAACAACGTGTCGGGCTTCGCGTTCTACAGCGGCGTGGACGAAGAGACGACCTACGCGTTCGACCGGGAACCG
The DNA here is from genome assembly GCA_036398095.1 of Actinomycetota bacterium. Lineage (GTDB taxonomy): Bacteria > Actinomycetota > AC-67 > AC-67 > AC-67 > DASWHR01. Next base: position 5,474 of record DASWHR010000007.1, on the reverse strand, counting down.
TTCCACTACACCTGGGATGCCTACCTCGACGAGAGCGGCGACCCGTGCGAGTCGCGGCCCCGTCCCGGCAGCCCGATGCACGGCGGAAAGGCCACGACCGTCGATCCGGTGAAGGGGCTCGACGACAACGACGAACTCGTCTTCATGGCCTCCGACGCCGGCACGCAGGCTCCGCTCGGAACGGCGATGCCGTCGGGGCTGGAATCCACCTACGTGGTGAAGGTCGCCGACCCCAGCAACGCGCTGTCGGCGAGCTACGTCTATATCGCGCTGGCGACGCCCGACGGGCCGCGGGCGGCGTTCGACGCGACCAACGGCTACGTGCGCTACGTGCGCGACGCGAACGCCGGCATGTTCGTGTACTCGCAGTCCTCCTACGACGGCTACGGCGCCGCGCCCAAAGGTCCGTACTGCGACCTGAATGGAACCATCGTCACCACGCCGCGCGACGATGACGACGTGCCGGCCGCGCCGCCGCCGCCGAACGGATGGGCGGTCGAGCAACGGCGGCCGCTCGACACCGCGTGGGTGAAGACGCCGCGCTACTGGTTTCGCTACGACGGTCGCTGGCTGATGACCGGGCTTCGCATCTCGCCCGACAACAGCGGCCTTTCCGAGCCGCCGAATCTGGGTCCGGATGTGATCGACCAGTGGAAGGCGCGCGCGTTCCAGCAGCGTCCCGGCGGCGAGACGCCGTGCTGCGGCTACGAAGAAGAGGTCAACAACTGGGGCGGCTCGTCGATCTTGTTCGGCGAGCGGGTCGGCGCGGTCCGCGCGATCCGCGCCGCGTTCGGCGCCGACTCGTCCACGAACAACGTCAAGACCGAGATCTTCTACCGCGATGAGATCCGCTTCGGCGACAAGCTGCGCGTGCACGTGATCCCGCCGGCCGACGGCATCTACGTGCAGTGGGACTACAACGCCGGCAAGGTCGCCACCTACTACAACCCGTGGACGCCGCCGAAGGGTGCGACCATCGACGGCGTCAACGACGAGGAGGTGTTCGGGAACACGAACATGCACGTCGCGCAGGACCGGATCGAGGTCCGCGACGACGACGACATCCCGGTCGTGGGTCCCCAGCACGCCGCGGTTCCGCTGGCCGGGGGCGACCCGAACCGATGCGATTTCGGCGGCGAAAGCGGCATCTGCAACGATCTCGACTTCGCCGACCCGTTCTTCTCGGGGCCCGCCGCGGCGGTGAACTGGGAGCAGGTCAGCGGCCCGTACGGCTCTGTGGTGACGCGCTGGCAGGTTCGAAAGCATACCGGAGGCGACGCCTACGCCCTGATCGCCCAGCCCTACTACCGCGACGATTCGTGCTTCGACGACGGTACCGGGAGCGACCCGGGGCCGCACCTGAACAGCCGTGCCGTGGACGACGGGCCGTTCGGCACCTACGTCGATCCGCGCGACGGGCTGACCAAGCCGCGCGTGTGCTGGACGCCGGCCGACGGCGATCCCAGCGACCCGTCGGTGGGTGACGGCCGGCCGCGCAAGTTCTGGCAGGGCGACATTGCCACGCACGGCGTGCATCTTCAGTTCATCGCCGACAGCGACAACGCGAACCTGACGAAGCCGGTCAACGAGATCGACTTCGAGCAGCGCATGGTCGTGTTGCCGGGCAACCAGCCCAACGTGGGCGAGCGCTACGGCCGCGCGTCCGAGCTACCGCTGATCACGATCGCAACCCTGTTCGTCTGACGCGTCAGCGGCGGGCGGGCGCGTTGGCGACGGAGGCGTCGTAGCCGACGTCTTCGCCGACGTTGGTGGTCTTGAGCCCGACGACCTTCCAGCGGACGGTCTTGTTCAGGTTCTTGGCTTGGACCCCGTATTGACGGTTCGCGACGCTCGGGTTCTCGATCGAGACCGTCGCGTACTCGAGCGTGTTCAGCAGAATCCCGGCGCCCTTCTGGAATGGTGCGTCCACCTGGGCAACGCCGGTGAGCGGCTCCGCGCCGGTGACGCTGTTCGAGCGCATCTTGAGCGTCAGGTACCGCGCTTGGCGCACCTCGATGCCGCTCACGACCTCGAACGGCTTCGACAGGTCGCGTTCGAGCGTGACCCGGTTGCGGTCGATTTCGAGCAGCCCGCTGGGCGTGCGGATGTGGCGCTCGTCCTTCGCGTTGAAGACGTTGACGAGGATTCCCGAGCCGTCGACGGCGTTCGCCCGAATGAAGGCCCGCGTGTAATGCGTATGGGGCGCGTTCAGATATGGGTAGGTCTCGGAGTTGGCAGTTCGGTCGTTGGCGGCATGGTTGGTGTCCAGGTAGGCGAGCCCGTACGCGTGGCTGGTGAAGATGCTGTTGGCTTCGATCACGACCTGGTGATAGCGCCGTGAGTGGTCCACAATGTGCGTCATGTGAGTCGCGCCGCTGTGGTCGTGGCTCATCATCCCGAACTCGGACGAGTGATGGTGTCCGTGGATGCGCGCGTCCATGTATCCGTAGATCTTGTTGTTCGCGAATCGGGCGTTGTTCCAGCCGTCCAGGTTCACCGCGCGCACATCCGGATACGCCGAGGTCGCCGTCGCTGCCGGCGTGCCGATCGTGTTCCACCGGAACACCCCATCGAAGTGGCGGAGCTGGCCGACGACGCCGATCGTGTTCCTGGTGAACGATCCGCTGGTGGTCCCGCCCCACCGAGCCACGTTCTGATTGACGCGCAGATCCCCGATCCGGTTGCGCTCGACGGTGATCCGAGGTCCGATGTAGTCGAGTGTCAGCGTGCCGGTGATCGTGTTTCCGACGATCTTGATCGCCTTCGACGTGTCCTTGATCCGCAGGTTTTCCAGCGACCATCCGGAAATCACGTACGGGTTGGACGGCGTTCCGTTTCCGGAACGGACGCCGTGCGCCCGGTTCAGCTCGCCGTCGTATTCGATGTTGATGCTGCCGCGCTGCTCAGCCGCGCGCGACGACAGCGGCGCCACGAGCATGCTCGACAGCACCAGAACGGGAACGAGCCGGCGACCCATATTCATTTCTCCTCCTCACGTGCGCGGAAACGTAGGACAGCGAGAAGGAAAGCGACACGGCCGCGGCCACCCCCACGGCGCCCAGCGTCGCCAGCGCGGTCAAGCGCTCGCGGGCCGGTTCGTGCGCCGAGGCGACGACCGAAAGGATCAACCCGGCGACGGCGAGCATCATCAGCCGGCGAGCCGGACGCGGCGCGCGGTCGAAGATCAGGCCGGCCAACGCACCCACGACGATCGCCTCCAGGCCGGTTGCGATCAGGTCGGGTGCGTGCGCGTGCTCGGCGACGCCGGGCATCGGTCCAAACGGCAGGCCGATCGTTCGCGTCACGACCCAGAGCGCGATGACCCCCGCGTTGCCGGCGAGTCCGGCGAACACCTTCGTGCGCGACGCGTCGTTGGCGACCCAGGCGATCCAGGCGAGTTGCGCGATGCCGGCGACGAGCATGAACAGCGCCGCGGGCGGCCACTCCTGCATGTGAGGGTGCACCGCGCCCAGATGAAGCGCGCCGGCGCCGGCCGATGCGAAGACCGCCGCTCGGACGAGCAGCGCGTCGGTGCGCGAAAGACCCCCTCGATGCAGACCCACCATGTTCCCTCCTCACCGGCGAAAACGACCGCGCACAGCGTTCGTCGCAACGCAATTGGGTCGCAGCGCGCAATCCGGCACGCGCGACGCCGCCGCTCTCCTGGGTGAGGCAAATTCACGCCGCGTGGGTCAGCCCGGCATGATGTTCTGGTTTCCGTGGAAGATGTTGTCCGGATCGAACTCGGCCTTGACCTTGGCGAGCCGCCGGTAGTTGTCCTCGCCGAATGCCGCGACGACCCGATCCTGTCCTTCCAGGCCGATGAAGTTCAGATAGGTGCCGCCGTTGCTGTAGGTGCGCAGCATCGCCTGAAGGTCCTTGCCGAACTTGATGCGCTCGGCGTTCTCGGCCGGATCCTCCCACAGAATGAAGGGGTGGCTGACCCACGTCGAGTGACGGTTCGCCATCGGCGTGTCGGTGTTCCGGCCGACCGCGCCGCCCCATGGGATCAGGACCACCTGCGACGAGCTCGGCTTCATCGGCGCGGCCAATGCGCAGAATTCGGCCAGCATCGCGTCCGGAAGCCCGTCGTGGTATTCGGCGGTCCACCAGTTCTGCAACCCGGGCGGATCGTCGAGCATCCCGTTGAAGTCGTGATAGGGAAGCTCCATTACGACCGCGCCATCCGGCTTCAGCGCCAGCAGCGGTTCGATCAGCGCGCGCAGCTCTGCCTCGGGACCCGCATAGCCGATGATCACGCCGGCCACGATCGTTCCCTGCAAGTGCTCGGGAACGAACTCCTCCGGCGGACCGGTCAGGAAACCGAAACCGCCGCCGAAATCGTCGGGGGCCGCTTCGGCGATCGATCGGTACGCCCGTGCGACCTCGAGTCCGGCGGATGCCGGCCACAGAAGGATGCCCGCGGTGAACGCCGGGATCGAGGAGAGCCGGAAGGTGAGCGAGGTTGCGATGCCGAAGTTGCCGCCGCCGCCGTGCAGCGCCCAGAACAGCTCCGGATTCTCACGTTCGGTCGCGTTCATCAAGCGGCCGTCGGCCGTCATCAGCTCCACCGCGATCAGGTTGTCGCACGCAAGGCCCATCTTTCGCTCCATCCATCCCGAGCCGCCCCCGAGCGTGAGCCCGGCGACTCCGGTCGTGGTGACGCGCCCGCCGGTCGCGGCGAGAGCGTGCGGCTTGCATGCCGCGTCGAACTCCCCCCAGACGGTTCCGCCTCCGACGCGAATCGTCTTCGCGGCCGCGTCGACCTCGACGTCGTTGAGCCCGCGAACGTCGATCACGAGCCCGCCGTCGTTGAGCGAAAGACCGGCGACGCTATGGCCACCGGCGCGAACCGCGATGGGCAATCCGGAGCCGCGACCCCACCGGATCGCTTCCCGGACGTCCTCAACCGACGAGCAAGCCGCGATCACGGCCGGCCGCTTGTCGATCATGGCATTGAACACCTCGCGCGCCTCGTCGTAGCCCGCGTCGCCCTCGCGAACGATCGAACCGCCAAAGCCGCTCTCGAACTCCTTCAAACCGATCTGGTCGACCGACATGGTTCCCCCCTTCGTACGGATCCGCGCCTACCGTACGCTCGGTGGCGCCCCGTCGCCAGACCCGACCCTGGCCCCACCGGCTTACTTTTTCCTTACGAGTGAGCATCGGCGGTCCACCCCCAGTGCCCGCCTCGGTCGGTAGAATCTTCGCAACCGACGAACGAGGAGGCAATCGACCGTGAAGATTCTCCTTCGCGCCGTGGCAATCGCAATGACCGTAGTCACGATCGGCTGCTCAAGCGGCCCGGACGAGAGCAGCGTGGGCCCCGTCAGCGTCATCGCCGATAGCAGAGTCACCGGCGACTCGGTCGAATTGCGATTGACCCCGCCCGCGGGGTTCACGATCGTCGCGGCCGACGGAGACACGTCCGGAACGACCGGCCACTATCACGTCTTCGTCGATCGAGACCCCGT
>DASWHR010000006.1:0-13897 GCA_036398095.1 Actinomycetota bacterium | reverse complement strand
GTTGGTCAAGAAGCTCCGGCACGCGTTCCTGCGGCAAAACCTGCGCTCGTTCCTGGGCGCAGGAGAGTAGCCTGACCCGGTGAGCGAGGCGGGGATCGTCCTTTCGGCGGATCAAATCCGTGAACGCATCGCCGCGATCGGGGCCGAGATCGCCCGCGACTACGCCGGCCGGTCGCCGGTGCTGGTCGGCGTGCTGAAGGGCTCGATCCTGTTCATGGCCGATCTGGTGCGGGCGATCGATCTGCCCGTCCGCGTCGACTTCATGAGCATCACGTCCTACGGCTCGGGATCATCGGGGGTCGTGCGAATCTTGAAAGACCTGGATCAGCCGCTGGACGGGGAAGATGTCATCTTGGTGGAGGACATCATCGACACCGGCTTGACCGTGACCTATCTGCTCGCCAACCTTCGCGCTCGCAATCCGAAGACGCTTCACGTCGCGGCGCTGCTCGACAAGTCGGTGCGGCGCATCATCGAGGTGCCGATCCGCTACAAGGGCTTCGACATTCCCGACGAGTTCGTCATCGGATACGGGCTCGACTACGAGGGCCGCTACCGCAACGTCTCTACCATCGTCGGCGTGGCCGATCTGGATTCGCTGGCCGCCGGGCCGGGGCCGCTCGCGCCCTATCTGCCGGCCGGATGGGTCGAGCCGGAAACGCGAAACACGTGACCTTCCCGCCCGTTGTTGCCCTGCGCTCGCCGGTGCTAGGCTCCCGCCGTCGAGGAGGGATACCCGCGTGATCGAGCTGCAACTGGTCGGCGTCCGCGTCGAGCTGCCGACGAACCAACCGATCGTCCTGCTGCGCGAGCGGGAGGGGGAGCGATTCCTGCCGATCTGGATCGGCGCCGTCGAAGCGACCGCGATCGCGTTCGCGCTGCAAGGAATCGTCACGCAGCGGCCGATGACGCACGATCTGATGAAGAACATCCTCGAGCGCGCCGAAATCAGCGTCGACCGGATCTTGATCACCGATCTGAAGGAAGGCACGTTCTTCGCGACCATCGAGCTGTCGCGGAACGGCACCAAGTACGAGGTGTCCTCGCGGCCCTCGGATGCGATCGCGCTTGCCGTCCGGGTCAGCGTGCCGATCTTCGCCGCCGAAGAGGTTCTCAACGAAGCGTCGATCGTCATCCGGGACGACGAAGAGCAAGAAGTCGAGAAATTCCGTGAGTTCCTGGAACAGGTGAACCCGGAAGACTTCGAAAGCTAACCAGCCTCCCACCTGGGACTTTCCCACTCTCGACTGGTAGTTGAGGCTTGAAAACCCCTAGAGGAAGCATTGACAGTTGCCCGGGTCGGGCCGTAGCGTGACAACCGCGTAATTACCGGTATGTGGCCCGGGGGGACACTATGGCGAGCGGCGACACGAACGGCGGCACGATCGAACAGGGTTTTCGCGGACCGACGGTGTGCCGGACCGTGGGGATCACCTACCGGCAGCTCGACTACTGGGCCCGCACCGGGCTGGTGACGCCCTCGGTGCGCAACGCGAAGGGCTCCGGCAGCCAGCGTCTGTACTCGTTCAGCGACGTCGTGCATCTGAAGATCATCAAGCGGCTGCTGGACGCCGGTGTCAGCCTTCAGCAGACGCGCCGGGCGATCGACTACCTAGCCGAGATCGAGCAGCAGCCGTTGCATGAGGCAACGCTGGTATCGGACGGGACGACCATCTATCTGTGTAAGTCGGCGGACGAAGTCATCGACCTGCTCAACAAGGGGCAAGGCGTTTTCGGAATCGCGGTCGGCCGCATCTACGAGGAAGTGCAGGGGAGCGTTGCCGAGCTCAAACGCGACGCCGGAGAAGCAACCGAAGAAGAAGAGGCGCACACGGGCGGCGGCGGCCGGGAGACCGGACACGGCTAAGAACGCCTCGACCACGCCCTCGCGCCGTCGCGGCGCGCTTCCCTCCGACCGCACCGACTTCGCGCACGCCAGCGAGCGGCAGTACGCGCGGCTCTTGGACTTCTACGAGATCAAGTGGGACTACGAGCCGCGCACCTTCGACGTGGAGTGGGACTCCGACGGCAACGTCATCAAGCAATTCAGCCCGGACTTCTATCTCCCCGAATTCGACACCTACATCGAGGTCACGACGATGAACCAGAAGCTCGTGACCAAGAAGAACCGAAAAGTTCGTCGCCTGCGCGAGCTGTATCCCGACGTGAAGATCAAGATCTTCTATCAGCGCGACTATCTGGCGCTGCTCGCCAAATACGGCCTCGCCCACCCGGAAGACACCGAAGAGCGCTGATAAGATCGGGGCGCCTTCCCCGGCCACAACCGTTTCGGGCCCTCGAATCCGTCGGGGGAAGGAGGACGTCCTTGGAATTCGCGCCGCACACCGACGACGATGTCGCGCAGATGCTTGCCGTAATCGGACGATCGTCGATCGACGACCTGTTCGCGCACCTGCCGGCGGCTGCGCGATTCGGCGGAACGCTCGACATGCCCGCGGGGCTGTCGGAAGCTGCGCTGCTGCGCGAGACGGCCGCGTTGGCCGGTCGCAATCGACATGCCGACGACATGGTGTGCTTCCTCGGCGCCGGCGCCTACGACCACCACATTCCGTCGATGGTCTGGCCGCTGCTGATGCGCGGAGAGTTCTTGACCTCGTACACGCCGTATCAGCCGGAGCTGTCCCAAGGCGTGCTGCAGGCGTTGTTCGAGTATCAAACGATGGTGGCGGAGCTGACCGGCCTGGACGTGTCGAACGCCTCGCTCTACGACGGCGGTTCGGCCCTGCCGGAAGCCGTCTCGATGGCCGCCGGCGCCACGGGACGCGATGCGGTCGTGATCGCCGGCGCCGTCAACCCGCTCTACCTTCAGGTCCTCGCTACCGCGGCGGTCGGTCCCGGGATCGAAATCCGTCGCGCCGGCCGGACGGCGGCCGGAACCGTTGACGCGTCCGAGGTCGCCCGGCTCGCGCAGGGCGCGGCGGCGGTCGCGGTGCAGCAGCCGAACTTCTTCGGCTGCATCGAAGACGTTCCGGCGCTCGCCGAGATCGCGCATGCCGCCGGAGCCAAGCTGATCGTGCACACCGACCTGACCGCGCTCGGCGTGCTGGAGGGGCCGGGCGCGCTCGGCGCCGACATCGTCGTCGGCGAAGGGCAATCGCTGGGCAATCACCTGAACTTCGGCGGACCCTACGTCGGCGTCATCGCGTGCCGGCGCGACGACGTTCGCCGTCTGCCGGGACGGCTGGTCGGCGAGACCGTCGACCGCCGGGGACGCCGAGCGTTCGTGCTCACGCTGCAGGCGCGCGAACAACATATTCGCCGCGAGAAGGCGACCAGCAACATCTGCACGAACCAGACGCTCAACGCGCTCGCGACCGCGATCACGCTCGCGTGGCTCGGCCCCGCCGGCCTGCGCGAGATGGGCCAGGCGTGCCTGGCGAAGGCACGGTATGCCCGGGAGCGGCTGTGCGAAGTCGCCGGCGCGACGCCGGCGTTCGAAGCCGCGCACTTCAAGGAGTTCTGCGTCCGGCTCCCGGCCGACCCGGTGCGGGTGGCCGAGCACGCGGCCGCGGACGGGTATCTTGCCGGCGTGCCGGTTCGAACGCTGCTGCCGGGCGACGGCCTTGACGACGGATTGCTCGTCGCCGTCACCGAAAAGAGAACGCGAGCCGAGATCGACGCGATGGTCGAAGCGGTCGCGCGCGCATGCAAGGCGGTGGCGTGATGCGCGGCACGATCGGAACGCAAGACGAGCCGCTCGTATTCGAAACGTCGCGTCCCGGACGGCGCGCGTCCAGTTTTGACGCGCTCGACGTGCCCGCGGCGCCGGCCGACGCGATCCCGGAGGCGCTTCGCCGGAAGACGTCTCCGCTGCTGCCGGAGGTCGCCGAACGCGATCTCGTGCGGCATTACACGCGGCTGTCTCACCGCAACTACGGCATCGATCTGGGCTTTTATCCGCTCGGATCGTGCACGATGAAATACAACCCGAAAGTCTGCGACGAGATCGCGTCGTTCCCCGGGTTCCGGCGGCTTCACCCGCTGCAGCCGGACACCCAAACGCAGGGAACGCTGGAGATCTTGGTCGAGCTGGAAGAGGCGCTGTGCGCGGTGACCGGCATGAGCGCCGTCACGTTCCAACCCGCCGCCGGAGCGCACGGCGAGCTGACCGGCCTGCTGTTGATGCGCGCCTGGCACGCGCATCACGGAAACGACAAGCGGCGCATCATCATCCCCGACTCCGCGCACGGAACGAATCCCGCGTCGGTCACCTTCGCCGGCTACGAGGTCGCGACCGTCCCGTCCAACGCCAACGGACTCGTCGACATCGATGCGCTGGAGGCAATGGTCTCGGACGACGTCGCCGGCCTGATGATCACGAATCCGAACACGCTTGGATTGTTCGAACGCAACATCGACCGGATCGCCGGGCTGATCCACGGCGTCGGCGGGCTCTTGTACTACGACGGCGCGAACTTGAACGCGATTCTTGGTCGCGCGCGCCCGGGCGACATGGGCTTCGACATCGTGCACATGAACCTGCACAAGACGTTCGCCACGCCGCACGGCGGCGGGGGACCGGGCGCCGGCCCGGTCGCGGTGACGGCGCCGCTCGCGCCGTTCCTTCCCGGGCCGCGGCCGGTTCGCGACGGCGACGTCTACCGCTGGGGCGTGGGCGACGATCGCTCGATCGGGCGGATGCACACCTTCCACGGCAACGCCGCCGTCCTGGTTCGCGCCGCCGCCTACATCAAGGCGCACGGCCGCGAAGGACTCCACCGGATCAGCGAACGCGCCGTGCTCAACGCCAACTACCTCGCGAAGCGGCTGGAGGGGACCTACGACCTTGCATTCCCGGCGGAGCCGCCGATGCACGAGTTCGTGCTGACGGCGCGCGCGCAGAAGGCGAAGGGCGCCAAGGCGATGGACGTCGCCAAGCGCCTGATCGACTACGGGTTCCATCCGCCGACCGTCTACTTCCCGCTCATCGTGGACGAGGCCATGATGTGCGAGCCGACCGAGACCGAAACGCCCGAGACGCTCGACGCGTTCGCTACCGCGATGATTGCCGTGGACCGCGAGATCACCGATGCTCCCGATGTGTTCGCCGCCGCGCCCACGACGACGCCGGTGTCACGCCCCGACGAAGCTCGCGCCGCGCGCGACCTGAAGCCGCGCTGGTACCCGGCATAGCGGTGGTGGACGATCACGACCGCAAGCAGGTCGAGTTCTACGAGCGGACGGCCGGCCGCTACGACCGGTCGGTGTGGTCGCTCGGCTGCCGGGACAACCGCAACCACGAGGCGAAGATCCGCGCGATTGCCGCGGCGATCGGAGCCGGCGGGGGAGGGCGGGTGCTCGAAGTCGGCGCCGGCACCGGCCTGCATGCGCGGTGGCTGTTGCAGCACTCGCCCATCGAGCACACCGGCGTGGACCTGTCCCGGCCGATGCTCGCGATTGCGGCCCAGCGACTCGCCGAATTCCGCGACCGGTCGCGGCTGGCGATCGCCGACGCGCTGGACCTTCCGTTCGGCGACGCGACGTTCGACGCGGCGTTCTGCGCCGGCACGCTTCACCATCTTCCGAGCGCGGGGGCGGGGCTGCGCGAGCTGGCGCGCGTCGTGAAGCCGGGCGGCCGCGTGGCGGCCCTCGAGCCGAACTGGAAGTTCCCGAGCGTCTTGGTGTATTCGGCGATCACGCCCGAGGAGCGAAAGACGTTCCGGATCAACGAACGCCGCTTGGCCGAGTGGGCACGAGCGGCAGGGCTGGAGCGCGTCGAGGTGCGGCGGCTGCTCTATACCCCGCCGAAGCCGGCCCGGCTCGGTGCCGCCTACGACCGCATCGATGCCCGGCTTGTCCGCATTCCGGTTGTGCGGGCACTATCGATCAACCTGCTCGTGACGGGACGTCGCCTGGGACCACCCGACTCTGGTAGTTGACGCTCGGGTTCGGAGCCCATTAGATGTGGCGCTGCGTCCGGCCAGTTCAGAGCTTCTGATAGGGCGTCGGACACATTCCGGCTCCAAGGGGGAGACCATGAGGAAAGTTGCACGATTTGCGGCCGTGTTGTGCATGGCCGTCGCAGCCACCGCGGCCATGGCAACGCAAGCTTCGGCCGCCACGCTTGTGAACCTGGCAGGCGACATCGACGATTTCGGCTACGGGCTCGGCAATCCGATCCCGTGCGTCTTCTTCGACAACTCCGGCCCGGGAGACTTGGGCGTCTTCGACCGGGAGCTGACCTCCGGGGACGAGGTCGAGGCCTGGACGCATACGCTGGGCTTGCCGGCCGGCGCGACCGTCAGCTCGGTCTTCATCGAGATCCGAGAGATCTTCTCCGACTTCGACGCCTCGAGCCTTACGGTGGACGGCACCACGATGCCGTTCGTGGTAAATGGGCCGTCCTTCTGCGGCCCGCCGGTCGTGCAAACATTCGAGTTCACCGGCGGGGCGGCCGCCTTCGCAAACGACGGGATCATCGACCTGGTGTTCAACGAAAACGGAGACGACATCGGCCTGGACTGGTCCCGCGTCACCGTCGAGTACACAGCCGGATCGGACGCCGCCGTGCGCGGCCTGACCGTGACCCCGAACGGGGCCGGGCCGGGTCGGGCGGCGGTATCGGTGGTCGTGAACAATCACGGCCCAGCGACCGTGACCGCGCCGGTGACCGTATCCGTGACGTCACAATCGGGCGGAAGCCCGTGGACGTCCTCGCCCCAGACCGTGACGCTGCGTCCGGGCGAGACGCGGACGATGCAGTTCGTCGCGCTCAAGCCCAACGCTCCGGGTTCGGCGCAGTACCGGGTCACCGCCTGCATCCGCGCGCCGGGAGACAGCCACCCCGCCGACGACTGCATGAGCAAGACGACGTCGTTGTAGCCGCGGCAGCTCCGAACCATCGAGGCGCCTCCTTCGGGAGGCGCCTCTCCCTTTCCGCCCCTCCTTCTAGGTAGTTGACATAAGATGGATTATGGGGGATTGGCCTCAGGGAGGGGCAGCGGCTCCCTCGGACGCCCCAACCGTCGGCTTCGAACGCGAAAATCCTTCCGGGACGAATCGAGATATCGCGGCAAGGAGAGTCACGTCCGACCTGGTGCCTCGTTGACAGGCCGAGAGCAGAAGCCTGCGCCGACGGAGGCCTACAGTGTTGATGACGACCCGCACGATCTCACGGTGGCTGATTGCGCCACTGGCCCTTGCCGCCACGATCGCCATCGGAGCCCCGAAAGCTTCGACGACCAGCGAGATTCTCGCCGCGTCCATGGGACGCGTGGACCTGTCCGGAACCCCGGCCGCGCTGCCGGCCGCCCTGGCATCGCTGGCCTCCGGCCGGCCGGCCGACGCCGCACAGGTGAACGCCGCCCAAACCGCGGCGTCGCTGTCGGGCAACGGCACGAGGGGACGCCTGGTCGTGCCGATCGGCGACGCGAATGGCGACGGCAAGCCCGACCTTTTGGACTTCCGCGCCTCCGGCGGGACGCTGAGCTACCGCCTGCTGTCGAGCCACAACGCCTCGACGATCTGGCAGGCCGAGCCGATCACGCGTCCCTCGACGGTGCACGTGGCCGTCTTCCCCGCGCGCATCAACGACGGCGCGACCGACGCCTACGTGCTCGACCAGCACGAAGCCGACGGCGAGCTTCACTGGACCCTGCACGCGGTGGACGGCGCCACCGGCGCCACGATCTGGGCGACGAACGGTTCGCTGCCGACCGCGGCTCCGAGCACCACGCCCCCGACGATCCCGCCGTCTGCGCCGCCGACGATTCCCCCGATCGACCCGACCGCGCTGCCGAGCATCCTTCCCTCGGACCTTCCGTCCATCCCGCCGAGCATCCCGCCGGCCGGCCTGCCGTCCGGGCTTCCGTCCGAGCTGCCGAGCGAGGTTCCGTCGGTGCTGCCGAGCGATCTGCCGAGCGAACTGCCGAGCGAGGTTCCCACCGACCTCCTGCCGAGCGATGTTCCCACCGACCTTGTTCCGAGCGACGTTCCGAGCGACGTTCCCACCGAGCTTTTGCCGAGCGAGGTCCCCAGCGAGGTGCCGAGCGACCTGCCGACGCCGACGATTTCGCCGTCGACCGCCTCGGCACGCAACAGCGCCGCCGACGAATCGAATCCGATTCCCTTCGCCGCCTACGTCACCGGCGCCGCGCCGGCCGACATCGACGACGACGGCACGCTCGACTTCGCGCTTACGCAGACCGTCGCATTTACGCTTCCGAATTCCTCGGTCGCGGTCCTATCGTCGTTGACGACCGTCGCCGCCGCCGGCGGCACGCCGATCGGCACGGTCACCGCCGTCGGCAAGGACGCGGTCCCCTCGGTCGGCGTCGCGGGCGACTTCCTCGGCGCCGGGATCACCGGACTGCTGGCCGTTGACGAGATCGCCACCGGCAGCGGCAACCTTGTCACCTACCGAGCCTTCACCGCGCAGGGCATCCCGCTGTTCGCGGCGCCCGATTCGGTCGCACCCGGCTACGTGGGCGTGTTCGACGCTCGCAGCGACCTGACCGGCGACGGGCTCGCCGACATCTTGGTCAACCGCTATCCGATGCTGCCGGGCTCCGGTCCCAGCCAAGTGGCGGTGCGAAGCGCTCCGCTTGGTCTCAGCGTCTGGTCGCGCACGCTGGGCGAAGCCGCGATCGCGTTCGTGTCGGGCACGATCGACGCGGCCGCCGGAAGGGACGTGCAGACGCAAGGCCTGCTCGTTTCAGGAGCGGGCCGGATTCCGTCGGCCGTCACCTACCGCGTGCTGGGCGGCGCGAACGGGACCGACGTTTACAAGCGCGACATCGCCGTTGCGAACGGCGGCGGGATCGGCGACTGGTCGGCCAAGCTCACCGCGAACGCCGGGCGTATCGACGCCGACACGCACGCCGACGCAGTGCACGCCGTAAACGCGATCCCGTCCGACGGTCTGGCGACCCAGTGGAGCCAGGCGGCGGTGTCGGCTGCGAACGGCGCCGTGCTGTGGACGCGCACCTCGTCACTGGACCCCGGCGCGCCGGTGGGCGGCAACGTCGTGGGCACGGCGGCAGCCGACATCGTCGACGTGCAAGAGTCGGCAACCAAGACGTCCGACAGCCTGGTGATCAAAACGGCATCCGGCGCCGACGGCGCACCGGCATGGACCGCGCGCGTGCTGGTCGGCGGCGGCACCGAACGGGTCCGCGACGTGCACGCGCAGGCGATCAACCCCGACGGCTCGGGCGACATCGTCCTCACCGTGCTTCAGCGAAGCGGGACCCGCGAGCGCACGCTGATCGTGGCCGTGCGGGGAACGACCGGCCAGGTCCTCTGGATCCGAACGACGTAAGGGCACGCGCTTATCCGGCAGCGGCCGCACCCGAATCAGGGGGGTGCGGCTGCTTCCGTTCTGCGATGCGGGGTCGCCTATACGGGCCGGGCGGCGACGCTTCGGGCGTGAGGTCGCTTCGGTGCGCGGCGAAAGCGCAGCGCGAACAGCACGACGCGCCATAGCGCTTCGAAGACAATGCGTCGCGACATCTTCGAGGCTCCCTCGCGCCGCTCGGCGAACATGATCGGAATCTCGACGACGCGAAACCCCATCGTCCACGCGCGCCAGGCCATCTCGATCTGAAACGTGTATCCCTCCGAGCCGATCCGCTGGAGCGGGAGTG
This sequence comes from Actinomycetota bacterium, assembly GCA_036398095.1. GTDB lineage: Bacteria > Actinomycetota > AC-67 > AC-67 > AC-67 > DASWHR01. The sequence continues at coordinate 4,292 of DASWHR010000006.1, read as the reverse complement.
TTTCGATCAGGCCGCGACGGTAACAGCGATAGCCGCTCGTCGAGTCGGTCAGGCCGAACCCCAAAAGCAGCCGCGCGTACAAGTTCCCGCCCCGCGACAGGCGAAGGCGCGCCTTGCTCCAGTTGGTGACACCGCCGCCGGAGACGTATCGCGATCCGATGACAAGGTCGGCATCGTGTGCAGCGACGACGAAGCGCGCAAGGTCGCCGGGATCGTGCGACAGATCCGAGTCCATCTCGATGAACGCGTCGTACCCGCGCGCGAGCCCGTCGGTGAAGCCGGCGATGTAGGCGGGTCCGAGCCCGCCCTTGCCGGGCCGGTGCATCACGCGCACCCGCGTGTCGGCGGCGGCGGCGTCGTCGGCAATAATCCCGGTTCCGTCGGGCGAGTTGTCGTCGACGACGAGCACGTCGATGTCGGGCGTCGCGGCGAGCGCTCGTTCCAGGACCTCTTTGATGTTGGCCGCCTCGTTGTAGGTGGGCAGGACGAGCAGCGCCCTCACTGCGCGGCCTCCGCGCCGGGTGGCGCGCCGGGGGGCGCGCGATCGGCGTGTTCGACGGTGAGCAGCGGATGCGGCGTCTCGGGCGCGGCCGGCGGAGCCGCAAGCCAGAACTCGGGCTCGTCGTCGTCGTCTTCGGCGGACGGCGCGGCGGGACGGCGGCGCACATAGGCGAGCGAAGCCAGCGCGGCAAGCGCGGCGGCGGCAGCGTAGGCGAGCTCGATTTCCTCACCGTAGGCGACGTAGGGGGTGAGCCCGCTCGTCGTGCGGACCTGCTGGCGCAGGATCGCGGGGATGAACAGGCCGGCTTGCTGGACGATGCTGCCGTCGGGGTTGATGATCGCCGAGATGCCCGAGATCGCGGCGTGCAGCACCGGCCGTCCGGTCTCGACCGCCCGCATCCGCGACATCGCCAGATGCTGGCGGGCGAGTGGCGTTCGCTCGAAGGTCGCGTTGTTGGTGGACACCACGATCATCTCGGCGCCGCGTTCGACGAAGCGGCGCACCAGCTCGGCACGCGAGGACTCGAAGCAGATCACCGCGCCGATCGTCACGCCGCCGGGATGCTCGAGCACGACCGGCCCTTCGCCGGCAATGCCGTCGCTCCCGATCTGCGCGAGGGCCGGCACAACGCTACGTGTCCAGCGCCACGGCACGTACTCGCCGAACGGCACCAGCCGCTGCTTGTCGTAGCGGCCGATGAGCCGGCCGTCGGCATCGAAGAGCAAGTTCGAGTTGTAGAAGTGCGCTCGGTCGGGTCCGTCCACGATGGCGCCGACTAGCAGCGGCGCGCCGGCGGCGGCGACGGCGTCGACGACGGCGCGACGCGCGTCCGGGTCGGTGAACGGATCCCGGTCGAGCGCGTTCTCGGCCCAGATCACCAGCTCCGGCGGGTTGGCGGCGAGCGTGTCGGTCAGGCGCAGGTGATTGCGGATGATGACCTCGTCTTCCGGTCCAACGCGGCCGCGACGGAGTCCGGCGAAGTAGCCGGTGGGGACGTTGCCTTGCACCATCGCGACGTCGATCGTCGAGCTGTTCGCGACTGCGCCGATCGGCATCCACGCGGGCCCCACAGCCGCGGCGGAGGCAAGCACGACGGCCGCGAGCGCGCCGCGCCTGCGTCGCGCGGCGATCGCCTCGGCCAGCAACACGTTGACCGCGACGAGCGCGATCGAGATCGCGAAGACGCCGCCGGCGCGGGCGAGCGGCGTGAGCGGCGACGCCGCCTCTTGCGACGCGCCGAGGACGCCCCATTCGAATCCGCCGAACGGAAATCGCGAGCGGGCGATCTCGAGGCCGGTGAAGAGCACCGGCCAGCCCAGGACGCGCGCGGCCACGCCGGCACGGCCGAGCATCGCCGCCAAGGCCCCGAAGGCGGCGTAGAAGAGCAACTGCAGCAGGACCAGCGCGCCCCACGCGAGCCAGCCGACGACCGAGATCCAGCCGATCAACACGCCGATGAACGCCATGCCGAACGCGGCGCCGGCGACGGCTCCCTCGCGGGCGGTCGCCTCGCGCAGCGACAACGCGAATGGGATGAGAGCGGCGAAGGCGACGAACCGGAGTTGAGCGGGCGGAAACGCGAGCGTGGCCAGCAGACCGGATCCCAGTGCGAGCGGAACGCGCAACCGGAGCGGCCAGCCGGAAAAGGTGAGCAAAGCCGGGGGCTTGGGGGTGGACACGCCTAAAAGGTACTACCGCTGCGCAGTGCCCGCCGGAAGGCCGGAACCAGGCGCCCGAATCAGGCGCAGTCTTTGCAGATGATCTTCTTGCGGTCCGCGAGCTGGCTCCGGTGCTTGACCAGGAAGCAGTTCCGGCAGGTGAACTCGTCGGACTGCTGCGGCAGGACTTTGACCGCAAGCGACTCGGCTCGCTCTTCGCGTGTCAGCTCGATAACGGTTTCTTCTTCTTCGTCATCGTCCTTTTCTTCGGCACGCTTCGCGAGGATCTCGTCCAAGGACGCTTCGGGAGCTTCTGTCTCTTCGTCGTCGTCAACCACGTTTTTCACCATCCCGCCGTTCGGCGCGCGAGTTATACACCAGGAAAGCACCCCACGCAACGCTTCTTTCCGGCCGGAGAATTCCCGGCGGCGCCCGGAGGGTCGCCCGGGGGGCCGGCAGGGGGCAAGGCGGAGGTTACGGGGAGGGAGCCGCGGCCGCGGCCGGGGAGCGTTGCGCGGCGGATCGCAAGTCCCGGTAGAGCAAGGCAGGGTCGCCGAGCCGGTGTTTGAGCTTTCGCTCGAGCCCGCCGATCGGGTACAGGTTCTGCGGCGCGCGCGGGTCCTTGTGCGGAGCCGAGGCGAACCGGGGCAATGTCGCGGCAACGAGATCCGCGGCGCGAGTTGCGTCGGCAGCGGCAAGGTCGGCCGACGCTTCGCATCGCACGATCCCCGACCACGGCTGCGCCGCCGGACCGGGCAACCGCAGATACCACGAGTAACGCGTCCACGAGGTCGTCATCAGAAACAGCGGCGTGCGCTCCCCCGCCGCCAGCCGGCCGACGGTTGCGTGCGCGGGCTCGGACAGGTACCGGACGTGATGGCTCTTGATGAAGCCGACGGCGCCGGGCACGTTCTGCCGGCCGCGCAGCGGCCCGTCCACCACGATCAGGTCGGCGGGCCCGCAGCGCCGCGCAACGTCGGCTTCCAACTCCCCCATCCGCTGCTGGACGGCGTGGCGGAGCTGGTCGGGCGTTTCGCCCGTCGCGCCGTACGGGCGGTACAGGACGCGCCGTCCCTGGATCGGCTCGACCGGCGCAGCCGAGAACAATCCGCGGCGAACCTCGATGTCGGGGACGTCGGCGCGACCGTCGCAGCAGACGACGCCCGCGGCGTAGGACGCGCAGATGCCGGGCCGGACGGTTCCGTCGTCGGCGGTGACCCACACCCAGGCGTCGATGCGCTGCACGCCGTCGATGAACATCACGGTGCGAGCGGCCGCCCCGCCGGCGGGCGCGGCGCGCGGATGCCAGTCGACCGGTTCGAATTCGACGCGCTCGTCGACGTCGGCTTGCGGCGTCGCGCCCGGCTCGGTCGCGTCCGCGTCGAACGGCGCGGCATAGTCGGGCGACCAGGGCTCGACCGAGAACCTCACGCGTAGACCTTCTCGATGCGAGACGTGTCGGGATGCTTGCGGACTTCGAAGCGGACGGGAACGTAGTCGGCGATCTCGCGCATGTGGGTGACGAGCCCGACCATGCGTCCTTGATGCGCAAGACTTTCGATCGCCGACTGGACGGTGCCGAGCGTCTCGGAGTCGAGCGTGCCGAATCCTTCGTCCAGAAAGATCGCATCCAGCCGCGCGCCTTCGGCGGCCATGCCGGCCAGGTCGTCGCTGAGCGCCAGCGCCAGCGCCAGCGACGCGAGGAACGTTTCGCCGCCCGAAAGCGTCTTGGCGCTTCGCTGTTCGTCGGCGTTGCGATGGTCGGTCACCGCGAAGTTGCCCTTGCCGTCGACCGCGAGCGAGTACGTCCCGGACGACAGTTCGCGCAGCGCGCGCGATGCGCTGGCGACGAGCCGCTCCATCGCTTCGTCGAGCAACCACTTTTCGAAGTTGCTGGCCGAAAGGTGCCGGCCGAGCGTGGAGGCGACCGCCTGCTCTTCCTCGGCCGCCTTGCGGTCCTTGTCGACGATCTGGATCTCTTCGAGCGCGGCGTCGATCCGCTCGACGACGGCGCGTTGTTCGACGAAGGCTTGCATGCAGGCCTCGCCGAGCCGGGCGCCGGGCGGGACGTCCACTCCCGCGTCGCGCGCGGCGGCGACCAGCTCGTTGGCACGCTGCCGGCGGCGTTCGAG
>DASWHR010000005.1:0-23678 GCA_036398095.1 Actinomycetota bacterium | reverse complement strand
GTATCTGATGACGGGAAACATGGCGCTTGCCGAAGATCTGGCGCAGGATGCGTTTCTGCGCGCGTGCGGACGGCTTGCGCATCTGCGTGATCCCGACAAGTTTCCGGCCTATCTGCGAAAGACCGTCGTCAATAGTGTGCGGATGCACTATCGACGGCATGCGTCATCCGATCTGCCCCTTGGGGAGGGCGTGGCCGCCGCGCCGGGCGCCGATCCGGACGCGATGATGGATATGCGCGCGGCGTTGCTGAACCTGCCGCAGCGGCAGCGGGCTGCGATCGTCCTGCGCTACTACGCCGATCTGCCCGACGACGAATCGGCCGACATTCTGCGATGTCGCCGCGCGACCGTTCGGTCGCTGATCGCGCGCGGCATGGAAACGCTTCGCGAGGAGATGAGCATTCATGATGGATGAGCGAACACGCGAGATGCTGCGCCGAATGGCCGCCGACGTGCCGCCGCTATCGACCGATGCCGCCATGCTGACGCGACGCGCCCGGCGCCGCGTCGCGCGAACGATGGTGTCGATGGTGGTCGCGTTTGCTGTCGTCGCCGGCGGCGGTATCGTGCTGGCTCGCAGCGGCGCCGGCCGCGGGATCATTACGCCGACGCCGGTCTCGTCCGGCGGCTCGAAAGGGTTCAAAGAAGTCTCGGCGCCGTTCGCAGACCAGCGGTTGCGATGTGTGGCGCGTATTCCGACCGTCCTGCAGCCGGGCCGGCCCACCGGCGTCACGGTCCGCTTCGAAAACGTGTCCGGCGAGACCGTTTCGGTCGTGCTGCCGAAGGGGTCGCTGGACATCGCCGGTCATACGGGTCCCGCTTTTGGGTTCAGGAGCGGGCCGATGAGGCTTCCGACCATGCTGGCCGCCGGCGACTCCATGCTCGTTCCGATTGCGAACCCGACCGTTCGATGGTCGGGGCCGCTGGATCTGACCGTGCGATGCGAAAGCGGTGAGGTCGTCGCGTTGCCGTCGGTTCGCGTCGAGGTGGCCGTGCCCGGACCGAACCCCGATCGCGCGGATGCGATCCGCCGCGCGCTGAGCGCCCGTCCGGGCCTGCTGGATCGGTGCATGCCGAACGCGGACGGCTCTGCGCGGGCCGGAGCGTTGACGCCGCCCGATCCCAGCCTGCCTCCGCTGACCGCCCGATGCGCCGCCGTCGTGACGGACGAGAAGGGATTCGCCGTCGTTGACGTTCAGATCGTCGCGCCCGCCGATGCGCCGACCGTCGAGTTCGCCGACGATCTGAACCAGATCGCGTTTCCCGGCGGCGACCTGCCCGGAGACGGGTCGATTGCGCTGGTTCGATGGCGGATCATCGTGACCGCCGATGCCGTCATCGATGCCGGCATCTGCTGCGAAGCCGCCGAACGAACGGTGGCCGGAGCGATCCATACGCTTGCGCCGTCCGTGTTTTGGGAGGACGGCCGATGGAAGGCTGCGGGCGAGGCAGCGTGCGGCGGCATCAGCAACGGCTTCACCTGGATCTCCGTCTGCTCGCGTTAGCGCGACTTCGTAGTTGCCGGATCGGGGCGCGACCGTGCAGGAATCAGGCGAGTGCGCCTCGAACTCTCTGGCAAACCGCAACCAGGGGAGGGGCCGTGAAGCGTCTATTGATCGTCGCCATCTTCGTCACCGCCGTCGCAGCCGGAGCGGCGAACGCCGGATGTACACCCAGCAACCGGGGCGGCTCGGCCGGACCGTACGACACCGCAGGAGTCACCTACGGGGACCTCGAGGTCACCGCTTGGACGTACGGGAACTTCGCGACCGGACCGGTATCGGTCTGCTCGGATGGGACGACCAACTCCGACGCCCCCCACGGCAGCTTCGAGGTCAAGCGAAACGGGACGGTCGTTTGCATGAGCAACGATCCGGGGTTCCGGATGACTGCGGACCCGTTCGGGTTCGGAGCGTCGATCACCGGATCCGGGGACGGCTGCTCGGTTGCGATCTCGTTCGACGGAATCACCGCTGCCCCGGGTGCCAGCGCGGACGACGTCGCCGCCGACGCGGAGGGCGCGAACGCGGGAATCCGCAAGGACGCGCCGGTGAAGAATCACGGCGAGGGTGGCACCCAGCCCTCCACGGTTACGCTCGGCTCGGAGACCATCGTGATCCCGAACGGGACGATGGGCTACTTCACCAAGGGAGCGCGCGCGCAGTCCGAACACTGACCGCCAAACCCGCGGTCGGCTGAGCGTTGGTCTGGTTCGGTTAGAACGTGACCGTCGCTTCGTTCGAGCAGGTCGTCGTGCCCGCCTCGCATAGCTTGTAGGTGTACGAGCCGCCGCCCCTCTTTCCGATGTTGTCGGTGTGGGCGCCGTCGTTGGCGGTCGTGGTGATCTTCGCTCCGTCGCGGAACACGTCGATGCTGGTCGATGATGCGCCGCTCCAGGTCAGATCCGCATGCTGCACGCCCTTCACCTTGGAGCCGGACGCCGACAGACTGAAGCCGCCGCCGCCGCCGGATGAGACGGTGACGTTCTGCTGGCTTTGGCCGGTCGCCCCGTCGTTGTCGGTGACGGTCAGCGTGACCGCATAGGTGCCTCCGGCCGCGTAGGTGCGCGACGTGGTGACGCCGCTCCCGGTGGAGCCGTCTCCGAAGTTCCACGCGTAGCCGGAGATCGTCCCGTCGGAATCGGATGAGCCGCTCGCATTGAAGTCGCAGGCAAGCTCGGCGCACGAGAATGTGAACGAGGCCGTCGGCGGATTGTTCACGTCGCCGCCGCCTGAATTCAGGAACGCCATGTAGAGCAGCCGGTTCGGTGATCCCGACCCGATGCTCGACAGCCGTCCGGTGGTGGCGTTGTTGACGATCGCGGCGTGCACCGTCGCGGGCGACGCGCTGGGGCTGCCTTGCAGATATAGCGCCGCCGTTCCGGCCACGTGTGGCGACGCCATCGACGTTCCGCTGATCGTGTTCGTATCGGAGTCGCTGCCGTTCCATGCCGAGATGATCGCATCGCCGGGCGCGAACAGATCCAGGCACGATCCGTAGTTCGAAAACGACGGCTTGGCGTCGCTGGTGTTCGTCGCGCCGACGGTCAGCGCTGCCGGCAGACGAGCCGGCGAAGAGTTGCAGGCATTCGATCCGCCGAAGGGGAACGATCCGTTGCCGGCCGCGACCGCGTAGCCGACGCCGTCGTTGATGGATGCTTGCACGGCGTTGTCGATGGTCGAGCTGGCGCCGCCGCCCAGGCTCATGTTGGCGACGGCGGGGCCGCTCGTGTGATGGCCGGTTACCCAATCGACGCCCCCGACGACGCTGGAGACGGTGCCGCTGCCCTGACAGTTAAGGACGCGAACGGCGACCAGGGAAACGCTCTTGGCGACGCCGTAGGTGCTCCCACCGATCGTTCCCGCGACGTGAGTGCCGTGCCCGTTGCAGTCTTGCGCGACGGAGTCCCCGTCGATGGTATCCGTGCCGTTCACGGCGCGTCCGCCGAACTGGGTGTGCGTGATCCGGATTCCCGTGTCGATCACGTAGGCGGTCACGCCCGATCCGGTCGGCTCGTAGACGTAGGTTCCGTTCAGCGGCCGATCCCGCTGGTCAATCCGGTCCAGACCCCAGGGCGCGTTGTTTTGCGTGGTCACGGCGCGGACGATCCCGTCTTCCTCGACAAAGGCGACGTTTGGGTTTCGAAGAAGCGCCACCGCGGCTGCTTCGGACATGCCGGCGGCGAATCCTTGAAGCGCGTGCCGGTACACGTGCGTGACCTTGGCGTCGTGCCGCGCTGCAAGGGCCGGCGCGGCGGTCGCCGCATCGACGCCTTCGTTGAAGACCACGATGTAGCGGCCGGGCACGGGTTCGAGCGCTTTGCGGATCTCTTCGGACGGCGGGGACGCAGCGGTTGCCGGTGAAGCAAGCATTCCGATGAGACCGAAGCCGAGGCCGATGATGGCGGCAGTACGAAACGCTCGGTGCATCCCCACTCCTCCCGTGCGCGGTACGCCGGGCGGCGCGCCGATGCTCTTTTAGGAGCGTTGAAAGGATAGTCCTTTGCCGACCCAGTGGACAGACCTGAACCGGCCTTTTTCTGCACCCGGAACCGGGCGGCACGCGGCGCCATGTCCCGGTAAGACCGCATCGCGCAGTTCGGTCGAGGCCGAAAGATATGATCGCGGTGTGGCGAGGAATCGAATCCGGACGAGTCCGTGGGTGCACGGGCTGGGTCTGGCCGGTGGTTTCGTTGTGATACTCATCGGGTTCGGCAGCAAGTCTGTGGGCTTCGAGGACCCGCAGATCCCCATCTTGTTCGGTCTGGCGGTCATGATCTGGAGCGGGATCGGCTTGATGGTCGGCGGGCTCCCCACGGGGCGGTACATCGAGACCGAAAGCGACGACCACGCTTCCCCCGTTCCGCCTCGGCCGGTGCCGAAGGATTTCGCGGAGCGACTTCGCGATTTGGAGGGGTTGCGGCGCGACGGTCTGATCGATGAAGAGGAATACGAGCGCAAGCGCGACGAGATCCTTCGCGAACGCTGGTAGCCGCATGGACCAGTCCCGCCAACTCTTCGAAAATGGGGGACTCGCCGTTGGCTTGGTAGTACGTGGGTGGCGCCGGTTCCCGCCCCACGCAGGAATCCGCCGGTCCGGCGCCGTAATCTCCGGCAGGAGGTTTCGATGAGACGGATGCGGATGGTGGCGGTGGCGGCGGTCATGGCGATGGGAGCGGGGTCGGCGGTGCCGCCCGTGGCGGCTGAGCCGAACGGCTGCGTCGCGACCTCGCTCGGAGCATGCTCGTTCGCTGCGACCGGCGCGCCGGTGCGCGTTGCCGGAACCTGCCGGCCGATCTATGCGGGCGGAGCGGGTGTGATCTTGGTTCGTTGCGGCTTCCAGGTTCGCAGCGGCACGACGGTGCTTGCCTCGTGCGACGCGGAGCCGGTCTGCTCGGCAACCTCGAGTGCGGCAGTTCCGGCGGGCGCGATCCTCACCTGCGTCGCTTCGCACAATCCATCATTCGCCATCGCGGTTGTCTGCTCCAGCGGCATCTGAACGGTGTCGTGCGCACGTTGACAGGAGAGGCCAAATGAGACGGAGACTGCCGGCAGGTGCGGGAATGGCGCTTCTTGTGGCCCTGGCGATGGTCGTTCCCGCCGCGGGATCGGATCCGCCCTCTCATGCCGTGACGGTCCCGGCTGCGGGCGGCGGATCGGTTCGGGTCGAGTGGACGGGCGTGATCCCTCCAGGGGCCAACACGTCGAGTTCGTGCGGCGACGCGACGCAGGCCGACGAGCATTCGATCGAGCTGAGCGTGCCGGCCGGCCTCTACGACAGGCTGGCCGTGAGCGCGCGGTTCGCGATCGCCTTCGACGGCGCGACCGATCAGATCGTGACCGTGGTCACGCCCGACGGCGCCGAGATCTCGGGCGACAACGGGTTCGTCGACGCCGACGAGTTCGTGCAACTGCTCAATCCCGCCGCCGGCACGTATCGCGTCATCGCATGCGGCTTCGCCGCGGCGATTCCGCAGGCATATACCGGCAGCCTCGAGATGAGCGGGACGGCGCTAGGGGAATGCCGCTCGGATCAACTCGCCGGACTGGATCTTCAGACGGTCACGATCCCGCAGCTTCAAGCGGCGCTGGATGCCGGCACGCTGACCAGCCGCCGGTTGGTCGAGGAGTACCTCGCTCGCATCGCCGAGTTCGATCGCGCCGGCCCGAAGCTCAACGCCGTGCGAGAGCTGAATCCGAACGCGCTCGCTCACGCCGATGCGCTCGATGCGGAACGGCGAGCGACGGGTCCGCGCGGTCCGATGCACGGCATTCCGGTCATGGTCAAGGACAACGTCGGGACCGCGGATATGCCCACGACGGCCGGATCGATCGCGCTGGAGGGGAGCGTGCCGCTGCGCGACTCGTTCCTGATCGAGCGGCTGCGAGCCGAGGGCGCGATCGTTCTGGGGAAGCTGAACCTTTCCGAGTTCGCCAACTGGGTGTCGCTGAACATGCCCAGCGGCTACTCGTCGCTCGGCGGCCAGGTGCGCAATCCCTATCACTTCGGTGACCCGTCGGGATCCAGCAGCGGATCCGGCGTTGCGTCCGCGATGGCGCTTGCGACCGTCACGATCGGAACCGAGACGAGCGGAAGCATCATCAGCCCCGCGTTCGCCAACGGCATCGTCGGGCTCAAGACGACGGTCGGATTGGCCAGCCGCGCGGGCATCATCCCGCTCGCGCCGACGTTCGACACGCCGGGGCCGATGACGCGCACCGTCACCGACGCGGCCGTGCTGCTCGGTGCGATGACCGGCGTTGACGAACGCGATCCCGCGACGTCCGAGAGCGCGGACCGCATCCCCGCGAACTCGGATTACACGGCGTTCCTGCGCGCCGAAGCGCTGCAGGGCGCGCGCATTGGATACTCGACATCGGACCGCGATGCGCTCGGCGACGAGCAGCAGGCGCTGCTGGACGCGGCGCTCGGGAAGCTGGAGAGCCTCGGGGCGACGCTGGTCGAAACCGATCAGCTTTCGACGACCCGCACCGTCGGCTTGGCCGAGATCGCGGCGATCCCGAACGAGTTCAAGGCGTCGCTGAACCGATACTTGGCGACCGAGACCGTCCCGGATCTTCGCGTCAAGACGCTGACCCAGATCATCGAGTTCAACCGGCAGCATCCCGACAAGGTCAAGTACGGGCAAGAGTTGCTGGAAGCCTCGGACCTGACGCTCGGAAACATGGACGAGCCCACCGCGATCGCCAACCGCACGGCTGCGATCCAGGCAGCGCGCGCCGTCATCGACGTCGCGGTGCTCGCCGACGACCTGGACGCGATCGTGTCGCCGAACAACGTCAACGTCAACGTCGGTGCGGCTGCGTTGTATCCGAGCTTGACCGTGCCGGCCGGCTACACCGTCGACGGCACGCAGCCGTTCGGGATCACGTTCCTGGGTCCCGCATACGGCGAGCCGTCCCTGATCGGATACGCCTACGCTTACGAGCAGGCCACGCTCCATCGCGTGCGACCCACCGAGGTCAACCGTGCTTTGTGCGTCGGAGGCGCCGCGGCCGTCATGGGCGTGCGGCAAGCGGCGGCTTCGCGCGACGCGCTGCCGGCCACCGGCATTCCCATCCCGTGGCCCGGCGGCCCCGGCCTGGTCGGCCTGGCCGTGCTCATCGCCATCCGGCTCAGGGAGAGGGACGACGCGGCGTGAGCGTCGCTTTTATTGGCGGGAACGCGCTCGGCGGTGGTAGCGTTTTAGCCCTTCGGATCCACAGGCGAAGGGGGCACAGATGTCCATCCGTATCGGGGATGAAGCGCCGGACTTTACGGCCGAGACCACGGAAGGCAAGATCGGCTTCCACGAATGGATCGGCGACCAGTGGGCGATTCTGTTCTCCCACCCCAAGGATTTCACGCCGGTCTGCACGACGGAGCTCGGCTACATGGCCGGACTCCAGCCGGAGTTCGAGCGGCGCAACACGAAGATCATCGGTCTCAGCGTCGACCCGGTCGCCGACCACGACCGCTGGAAAGGCGACATCGAGGAAACGCAGGGGCATGCGGTCAAGTATCCGTTGATCGCCGACGCCGACCTCAACGTCGCCAAGCAGTACGACATGCTTCAGGCGGATGCCGCCGAAGGAAAGCGTACCGCGGTCGACAACCAGACCGTGCGCTCGGTGTTTTTGATCGGGCCGGACAAGAAGGTGAAGGCGATGCTTGTCTACCCGATGAGCACCGGCCGCAACTTCGATGAGGTGTTGCGCGTACTCGACTCGATTCAACTGACCGCGAGGCACACGGTGGCGACGCCGGTGAACTGGAAGCCGGGAGACGACGTCATCATCCCGGTGTCGGTGTCCGACGAGGACGCGAAGAAGAAGTACCCGCAGGGCTACAAGACGATCAAGCCGTACCTGCGAACCGTCGAGCAACCGGACTAGATGCCGATCGGCATCACGCCGACGGATGCGCTTGCCGCCGGCCGGCGCTGCTGCGATCGATTCATGACGCGCGCGCTGCCCGGTGAGGATCTGTTGACCGGCGGAGTCGAAGATCTAAAGGCCGGAGTCGTGTCGTTTGCCTCTCTCTTGGTTGAGATCGGCTATCCCCGGCTCGCGATATAACGCACTCATTCGACGGCTGGTCGGCTATGAACGGGCCGCAGAGCGCGAGAAATCCATGCGCGAAGCGGATTGACGCGATCTTCAGCGCGGGGCTGGGGATTCGCGCCAGACCACTTCGTGGACGTGGTGCGTACCGGCGAGTCCTTTGAGTTCGATCGAACGCGCGTTGGTCAGCGGCGCGTCGCATCCTTCGCCGGCAGAGGCGGTGACCAGGATCTGGCCGCCGCGTGCCGCGTCGGCGACGCGGGCCGTCAGCGCGACGTTGCGGCCGAAGAAATCGCCGTCACGCTCGATCACGGTGCCCGAATGCAGTCCGATCCGGACCAGCACGGCCTCGTCGGGGTACGCGTCGTTGTGCCGTTCGACGGCTCGTTGAACGGCGATCGCGGCGCGCACGGCGTTTGACGGCGCCGGGAACGTGATCATGAAGCCGTCGCCCTGCGATTTCACGATGTCGCCGCCTTCGCGCTCGACTTCGGTCCGGACGATTTCGTTGTGGCGATGCAAAACGGTCATCCAGCGCTGGTCTCCGAACCGCTCGTTCAGCACCGTCGACCCTTCGATGTCGCTGAACAGGATTGTGATCGAGCCGTCGGGCGCCGTGCGTGAGCCCAGGTCGGGGTTCTCTCCCTGCACCGAGGTCATTACAACGTGGATCGACGATTGAGTGTCGATGCCGGCAAGGCCTTGCAGCGCAAGCCGCTGCCCGACGAGCCGATCCATCCAGAAGCCGGTGTCGCCGTGGGGCCGGATCAGATCCATCGCTTCATCGATCTTTCGAAGCGCGCCGGCCGTGTCTCCGCGACGGGCCAGCGAGCGCGACCATTCGAACAGCGTGTCGGCCGCCTCGTGCATCCGGCCGTAGCGCGGACCGATCTGCGCGGCCTGTTCGAAATGCGCGTCGGCGTCGGCGAAACGGCCCTGCGCGTCGGCGATAAGAGCCGTTGCTTCGTGGTAGGTGCAGCCGAGGGCGCGCCAGTCTTCTCCGTTCTGGGCAATGTGTTGCATCTCCGACGCCAGTTCGGCGGCGTCGTCCACGCGGCCGAGCGCGATCAAGCAGCGAATCGTGATCCAGAAGTTCCACAGCCCCGGTGAACTCTGCCCGGGTCCGGGCAGGCGTTCGGCCAGCGCGAGGGCTTCATCGACTTCTCCTTGGAGCAGCGCGACGTGAGTCCTGAAGAAGATCCCTCCCCAATAGTCGTTCACGTTTTCGATCGCGGTCGCCTGGATCATGCGGTCGGCGATCGTCAGGCAGTCGCCGAAGTCCCCGCGATAAAAGGCGACGCCGACCTTGTGGTACTCGGGTACGTGCTCGATGCCCGCCATCAAGCGGTCGTGCGCGTCGACTTCGCCCCGGCACAGGTGGCAGTACGCCAGGAAGACCTGCAGCGTCTGCCGTGCTTTCTCGGCCTGAGCGGTGCGCGGCTTGGCGAGTTCTCGTTCGAACCACTCCATCGCGCCGTTCACGTCGCCCATCGGCCCCTGCAACATGGTCCCCATGACCCATGCGGCCAGGAACGAGGCGAATATGTGGTTCGCGTGGTCGGCTTCTTCGTAGACGCGCTCCGTCAGCGCGAATCCTTCGCCCGGCCGTCCCGCCATGCACAGCGCCCATCCGTGGTTGGCGGCGGCCGTCGTCCACAGCCCGGGCGCGCCGGTCGGCTCCGCGATCTCCATCGCTTTGGCCGTCAGCTCGATCCCCTCGGCGAACTCGTATCGCCAGATCGCCGCCGATCCCAGGCCGACGTGAAGAAACGATTGTGAAACAGCGTCGTCGCTTCCTTCGAGCAGTTTCCGGGCGGCTTCGTAGTGCTCTCTAGCGCGCCTGATGTTCAGCACGTCCGGATAGGTGCCGAAGTGAAAGCCGATCCGCAGGTGCGTCTGCGCGCTCAGTTCGCGGCGGCCGGCCTCTTCGTACAGCCGTACGGCTTCCTCCAGGTATCGAACCGCTTTCGGCTGATCGGCCGCGCCGGTGTAGAGCACGTTGGCGACGCGTTCCAACATGCGGGCGCGCGCGACGGGATCGGCGCCGTGTTCTTCCATGATCTCCAGCGCCGACTCCCAGTGAGCGACCGCGTCTTCGAACGCGAAGACTTTCCGCGCGGCGCGGCCCGCGCGTTCCGCGTAGTCCAGCGCAACCTTCGGGTCGGCCGCGGCGCCGGCGAGGCGCAGATGGACGGCGATTTCGGTTACGTGCGCGTCGATCGTCCGCGCGCGCGCCGTTTCGACTGCCTTCGCCGCGCGCAGGTGCATTCGCTGCTTGCGCGGCAGGCTCAGTTCGTCGTAGAGCGTTTCTCGGACCAGCGCATGCGTGAACGCGTAGGACGGGGTGCCTCGGGCTTCGATTTCGACGATCAGGCGCGCCGTGACGGCCTCTTCGGTGGCCGTCAGCAGGGCATCGTCGTCCAAGCCGGTCATGGCGGCCAGCACGTCGAACGTGAACTCTCGGCCGAGCACCGACGCGTGCGACAGCACCGTGTTCGTCTGATCCGACAGGCGCGACAGTCGCCGGCCGATGACCTCGCGGACCCCTTCCGGAATGCCCAGATCGTCGATCGTCGCGGCCCGCGACTTCCATCGGCCGTCTTCCTGATAGATGACGCCTGTCTCGACCAGATGCCGCACGATCTCGACGATGAAGAAGGGATTGCCTTCCGATTCGGCGTGGATCGCGTCGGCGAACGCGACGCCGCCGGGATCCAGGTCGTGGCGGGCCCGCACCGTCAGCATCCGGCGGACGTCTTCTTTCGACAGCCCGCGAAGATGGATGCGCTGAAAGCTTTGCTCGCGGCGAAGTTCGCCGATGGCCGAGGACAGCGGATGCCGCCGGTCCAGTTCCACATCGCGGTACGTGCCGACCAACGCGATGCGCGTCCCGCCGAGCCGCCGCGCAAGATGTTGCAGCAGCAGCAGCGACGGCTTGTCGGCCCAATGGAGGTCTTCAAGGATCAGCAGGATCGGCTGCGCGGCGGAGGCGTTGACCAGAAACGTTGCGACGGACTCGAACAGGCGGTAGCGCTCTTGTTCCGGCTCGACGATCGCGCTCTGCGGAACGTCGGGAAGGATCTGGCGGACCTCCGAGACGAGTTTCGCGATCTCGGATGCGCCGGTGCCCAGCACGTCGCGCAGTTCGTCGGCCGGGCGCCGCGTCGCGTAGGCCCGCATCGCTTCGATGAACGGGATGTAGGGCACGGTCGCTTCGGTTTCCGAGCAGCGGCCGACCAGCACTTGCGCGCCGCGCAGCTCCGCATACGAGCCGGCTTCTTGCGTCAGCCTGGTCTTGCCGATGCCCGGCTCGCCGACGACCATCACCATGCCGCCGCGACCGGCCGCGGCGCGATCGACGGCCGTGTGCAAGGTCGCAAGCTCGTCGAGCCGCCCGACGAACGCGCCGCCCCGCGCCGTGCCGGACGTTCCCGCGGTGGCCGGCGCCGTTGCCGACTGCATGACGGCCCGCATCGACTCGAGCCGGGTCAGTGCGTCGGCGGCCGATGCCGGGCGCTGCTCGGGCGACTTCGCCAGAAGGTCAAGCACGAACGCGTCGAGTTCTTCGGGGATTGCGGGGGCATGCCACGACGGCGCGATCGGCGCCGTGTGGAGGTGCTGGCTGATGATCGATACCGCGTCGTCGCCGACGAACGGCGGTCGTCCGGTCAGCATCTCGTAGAGCATCGCACCAAGCGAATACAAGTCGGCGCGCGGATCCAGGTCGCGTCCGGTCGTTTGTTCCGGCGGCAGATAGGCGACCGTGCCGACCATCATCCCCTCGGACGTGAGCCGGCTGTGGTCCAGCTCGACGGCCAAGCCGAAGTCGCCCAGCATCGCCGACTCGCCCGACGATTCGAACCAGACGTTGCCGGGTTTCAAGTCGCGGTGGACGATGTTGTTGGCGTGCGCGTGTCGCAACGCATCCAGGATCGACGCCGTGATCGTCAGCGCGCGTTCGACCGGAAGCCGTCGGTCGCTCGCCCGGTCCAGCGCGTCGGCGACCGAGCCGCCGCTCATGTATTGCGACACGATGAACGGATCGCCACCTTCTTCGCCGATGTCGTAGACGGTGACGATGTTCGGGTGGTCGCCCAGCATCGCCATCGCGGTCGCTTCGCGACGGACGCGCTCGCGTCCGTCGGCATCCAGGCCGTCGGTCTTGACCCGCGCCACCGCAACGTCGCGTCCCAGTCGCGTGTCGCGGGCGAGGTAGACGAGTTTCCGTCCGCCTTCACCCAGGAAGGAACGCACCTCGTAGCGTCCCTGTCCGAACGAGTGGGGCAGCGGCGCGTCGCGCCCGGCCGGTGCCGCCAGCGGCGCACCGCACGAATCGCAGAACGCAGCCGTATCACGGCACTCGTTCCGGCACGTTGAACATTGCATTGCCCGATCCCCCTTGAGGCAGAGTTTCGTCGCTTCGCCGGGCGTTTGTCTACCGGACGGGTGTTTTCAGTTAGGCTTTCGCCCCCCAGAGGAAGAAAGAGTGTTTCTATGACCGGTTGTCGGCGGTGGGTTGCTGCGATGTCGGTTGCGGCGGGCGTGTTCCTGGTCGGTGCATGCGGCGGAGGTGCAGGCGACAAAGCATCGCCGGGGACGAAAAGCGAGACTCCCACGTCCGGCGGGGCGACCCGGACGGCGCCCGTCCCCGACGCGTGCACAGTCGTGACGGGCGCGCAGATTCGGGCGGCGTTGGGCATGGATCCCGGGACCGGCGGCAGGCAGTTACATTCCGTCAGCGTATCCCGGTGTTTCTACCCGTCGATCGGCCTGGTGCTGATCGTCGACTCGGGACAGAATTTCGACGGGATCGTGGCCGCATTCGAGCAGCAAGGCGCGACATTCGAAACGCAGGACGGCATCGGCGATGAAGCGAAAGTCGCCGTCGTCGCCTCGGGAGGCGAGGTCAAGCTGGTCGCCCGAAAGGCGACGCTGGTTGCGGACCTGCGCCTCCCGTTGATCGGCTCCGTCGACGCGACGAAAGCAGCCCTGGTCCGTCTGGCCGAATCGATCTTCGAAGCCAAGGTCTAGGGAGCGTCCAGCCTCCGGGAGGACGGCAGCGTCGGGCCGTAGGCTGTTTCGGTGAAGCAGAGTTTGCGGGGTGGAGCCGGGATCGAGCGCTCGCTGACGATCGCGGCGGCGGTGCTCGCGGGTGTGACGATCGTGGCGATGCTGATCCTTCGTCCGTCCGGCCGGTTTCCGCGGGCCGACGACATCGAGTCGTTCGGGCGGCTCTACGACGCCACGATCGTGACGCTCGAGCGGGGACCGTGTCCGGACGTTCCCGGCGGAGGCGACGCAGACTGCCTGATCGGCGCGCTTCTGATCCAGGATGGCCCCGACGCGGGCGCCACGATCGAGCTTGATCTTCCCGAGAAGCTGGGCGACGGCCGGCTGGGCGCCGGCGACGCGATCGTGGTGGTGCACTACACCAATCCCGAGGCCATCGAAGCTGGCGTCGAATATCAATTCGCCGACCGCGACCGCAAGCCCGCGCTCACGTTGCTGGTCGTGCTGTTCGCGCTTGCCGTCGTCGCGCTGGGGCGGCTGCGGGGGCTGGCCTCGCTCGCCGGTCTTGCGGCGAGCCTTGCGATCCTGATCGCGTTCATCCTTCCGTCGATCCTGGAAGGAAAGGCCCCGCTTCTGGTCGCGGTGACCGGCGCGTCGGCGATCGCGTTCATCGCGCTCTATGCGGCGCACGGCATCTCGGCGCGCACGACCGTCGCATTGCTCGGAACGATCGCGAGCCTTGCGCTGACCGCGCTGCTGGGCACGATGTTCTCGGGCGTGGCGCGGCTCACCGGGCTGATTTCGGAAGAGGTGCCTTTCCTGCAACTGTCGGCCGGAAGCATCGACTTCGAAGGAATCTTCCTGGCCGGTCTGGTGATCGGCGCGCTGGGCGCGCTCGACGACATGACGGTCACGCAAAGCTCGGTCGTGTGGGAGTTGCGCGCCGCGGGCCTGACCGACCGGCGCGAGCTGTTCCGCTCGGCGATGCGCGTCGGGCGCGATCATGTGTCATCGACGGTCAACACGCTCGCGCTCGCCTACGCCGGCGCGTCCACGACGCTGCTGCTGCTGTTCGTGCTGTCGGGCGAGCGGATCGCGCAGATCGGCAACGGCGAGATCGTCGCGACCGAGATCGTGCGCACGCTGGTCGGCAGCATCGGCTTGGTCGCCTCGGTGCCGATCACCACCGCGCTGGCCGTCCGCCTGGCCCACAGCCCGATCGTTTCCGAATCGACGGCGTAGGCGAAGGCCGCCGCCGCTATCCGGTTCGGGCTTGGTGCTCCTTCAATCGGCTCATCGCCATGTTCCTGATCTTGCGTTGCATGAACGGCGTGCGTCCCAGCAGCGTGCCGGGAAGTCCGAGCGCTTGCGCGGCCCAGGCGGGCAGATCGAACCGATCGACGTGGCGCATGATCCTGCCGTCCGCGAATTCGAACTCCGCATCGATCACGTTGTGGACCGCGCGACCCGTCGAGAACGTATAGCGCGCCTCCCAGTGAGCGGTGCCGCGCGCATCGTCGGCGCGGACGTCGCGATACTCGATCGTTAGGTCCGAGTCGGGGCGGCCGCAGAGCATCCGCCACATGTCGCCGGCCTGCGTGCCGCGCAGATCCTGAAACACCGGATCGGAGAATCGCACGTCGGAGTGGTAGCACGCGGCCATCCGTTCCGCGTCGCGCTCGCGAAACGCCGAGTAGAACTCGTGAATCAGACGCTCGCCTTCGTTCATGGTCTCCTCCCCATTGACGCGCGCACCCTACCGTTTCCGGCAGAAAGCAGGGAAAGCGGCGCCCGGCGGCGAATCCCGGGAAAAGGGAAAGAACGAAAGGGAGCCAGGGTCATGCGCGTTCGTTTGCCCATGCGTGCGCTCGTCGTCTCCGTCGGGGCGCTGCTGACTGCTACCCTCGGCCCGGCCGGCGTCGCGGAGCCGCCGTGCCAGCCGCTTCAGCCGCCACGGCCGATCTGCATTCCCGACCTTCCGACGCCCCCGCCGGTTCCGACCGTGCCGCCCGCGCCGGTTCCGACTGTACCGCCCACACCGGTTCCGACCGTGCCGCCCGTGCCGGGTCCCACGCTGACGCCGCTGCCGACGCTCGTCCCTTCACCGGTCCCGACGGTTCCGACGCTGACGCCGTTGCCGGTCCCGACCATGACGCCGCCAACAATTCCGCCGATCGGCGGGGGCGGAGGAGGCGTACGGACGCCGTGGGTGTCGGCCAACGCCGGCGTGATGTGGTACGGGCCCGGCTCGTCATCGCTGTTTCCAAGCCAGCCGGTCGGTGAAGCGGGCGGATCGATCTGGCTGACGCGACGCATCGCCGTCGCGCCGCTGCAGGCGACGATGCTGATGGGCTCGTTCCTGAACGGCGTCTACTGGTCGCAAGGCGGCGCCGCCTGGGTCAGCGCGACGCCCGGATGTCTGCTTCCCTACGCCTCGCCGATCGGAGCGCCCGCCGCGTGGACGCTGATCCGGCAAGCGGCCGTGCTTGCCAGCGGCTTGGATGCGTGCGGGATCGAAGGACTCGCCTACGATCCGCTGATCCCCGGCCGCGTGTATGCGAGCGCCTACGACGCGCCCACGCTCACCACGCTCAACCCCGGCGGCGTCTACGTCTCCGACGACGGCGGGTTCCATTGGCGAAAGCTGCTCGGCGGGATCCGCGGCGCGGGACTGGCCGTCGGACGCCCCGGCGGCATCTTCGCGACCATCGTCGCCGGCTACATCCAGCAGTCCAACGCCGCCGTCGGCTCGACGCCGTCGAACGGAAGCTTGTCGATCTCAAGCGACGACGGTTTGTCGTGGCGGAGCGTCGTGCTGCCGTCGTCGGGATGCCCCGACGGGGTCGGAACCTCGCAGCGGCTCACCGCGACCGTCGCGTTCAACGATGTCGATCAGCGAATCGTCTACGCCGGAACGAACGCGGGCCTGTACGTGTCCACCGATGCTGGCGGAACCTGGCGGCTGGCGCGGCAATCGTGCGGCGGGATATGGGGGATCGCGCCGGCGACCGACGGCCGGGTCTTCTTCGGCGACAACAACGGCGGCGTCTACGAGTCGGATGCGGCCGTCACCTCGCCGCGACTCGTGCGCGACCTCGGCGACGGCTGGGTGCAGAGCCTCGAGCCGGATCCGGTTGATCCGAGCCGCGTCTATGCGGCCGTCTGGAACGGATCGGCCGCGACCGTCTTTCGGATCGAGACCGCGAGCGGGCAGGTCACGCAACTGGGGAATTCGCTGCTGCCGGATCTGGGATCGGTGCCGCAGCCGTTCCCGTTCAGCTTCCAGCAGCGCAACGGGACCGCGCCGTCGCTGTTCCTCGCGCGGCCGCGGGCGCGCCTGTACGTGTCCACGCTGCTTCGGGGAGCGTTCCTGCGCGGAGAATAGATCCCGGTGGCAGGGGATCGCCCGGATCGGGTCGAATTCGTCTTCAAACCATACAAAGCAGCCCCTTACGACCGGGAGTCGTCGTCATGAAATCAAGGATTTTCGCTGTGCTCGCCGCGGTCTCGCTCGCCTTCCCGACGCTCGCCTCCGGATCGCCGCCGGCGGTTCCCGGCGGCTTTCGCGCGGCCACGATCAACACGCCCGGCCAGTCGGGGCACGTCAGCCTGCTCGACTTCGCGCAGACGACCGCAGGCACCGAGACCTTCGGTCCGCACCTGACCGACGGGCTGGCTCCCTACACCGGCCACAAGTACAAGCCCGGCGAGTTCTTCCGCGGCGGCACGCCTTCGATCCCGCGTCCCGGCGTCAAGATCTACCGCGACTCGTTCGGGGTTCCCGCCGTCTGGGGCGACTCGATCGCCGATGCCTGGTACGGCGTGGGCTACGCGCTGTCGGAAGACCGGATGTGGCAGATGCATCTGCTGCGCATGGTCGCCCACGGCCGGCTGGCCGAGCTGACCGGAACCGACGGGCTCGAGATGGACATCCAGCAGCGACGCAACTTCTACACCACCGCCGAATATGCGCAGCAGTTCGCGACGCTGGAAGGATGGGAGCAAGAGCAGCTCGTCAGCTTCGCCGGCGGCGTCAACCAGTACATCGCCGAGATGCACGCCGATCCGCGCAAGATGCCGGCCGAGGTCGCGGCGCTTGCATTGCCGCTCGAGCCGTGGACGCCGATCGACTCGTTCGCGCTCGGCGCGCTGATCGCGCGAAGCGTCGCCAGCGACGGCGGCCAGGAACTCGGCAACGCTGCGCTGCTGCGCGATTTGATCGACACCTACGGCGCGACCGAAGCCGAGAAGATCTTCAACGACCTGATCTGGATGAACGATCCCGCGGCGCCGACATCGGTGCCGGCGTCGGAGGGAACTTTCCCGTCGTACCCGCACGGCGCGCCGCTGGCCGCCGCGCTGCAACGCTCGCTCGCGCTGGCGGCCGCGCTTCCCGAATCCGTTACCGCGGTCGCATCGCAGCTCGCAACCGAGCGCGCGCTGCGCGACAAGCTCCGCACCGAACTGGGTCTGCCGCGACCGGGCAGCAACGTGTGGGCGGTCTCTCCGTCGCGCAGCAGCAACGGCAACGCGTTCCTGTTCAACGGTCCGCAGGTCGGCTACACGGTTCCCGGCTTGCTGGTCGAGTTCGAAGTTCACGGCGGCAAGGGCGATCGACGCCTGGACGCCAAGGGCATCACCGTCGCCGGCTTTCCGGCCGTCGGCATCGGCTACACCGCGCATCACGGCTGGGGTTTGACGTCGGGGTTGAGCGACACGATCGACATGTACGTCGAGCAGCTCGAGGGCGGCGCGCGCAGCTATCGCCACAACGGCGACACGCGCGAGATGGAATGCCGCACCGAGATCTTCAAGCTTCGCAACACGCTGGCGCCCGAGCAGACCGGCATCCACACCGAAGAGCTGTGCCGCACCGTCCACGGGCCGGTCGTGGCGATCGACGAAGCCGGGGGCGTCGCCTACGCGCAGCGCTACGGCATCTGGAACGGCGAAATCGGCACGCTCAAGTCGATGTTCCGCTGGCCGTACGCCGAGGACCTGGCCGAATTCGAAGACGCGATGCGCATGGTCACCTGGAACGAGAACCTGACCTACGCCGACGCGGACGGCAACATCGCCTACTGGCATCCCGGCTCGTATCCGGCGCGGCCCCGCGCCTTCGACGAGCGCTTGCCGTATCCGGGCGACGGCTCGGCCGAATGGGAGCGGCTGCTCACCTACGAGGAGATGCCGCACACGATCAATCCCGTGCAGGGATGGGTCGCGAACTGGAATTCGAAGCCGTCGGCGGGATGGACGAGCGGCGATCCGCATTACAGCGACCGTCCGTGGGGCCTCGCCAACCGCTTGACGGCGCTGTCGGACGTGCTGGGCGGGGCGACGCCGATCGGCGCGATTCCCGCTCCCGGCATCGACGGTCTGATCGGCGGCACGCAGGGCCTGTTCGCGCCCGACGTCAACGGCGGCGACTACGACTTGACCGTGACCGCGTTCCGTCCCTTCCTCGCCGATGCCCGCGCCGCGACGAGCGACCCGCGTCTGGCCGCGGCGCTTGATCACGTGCTCGCCTGGGACGGCCGGCACTTCGATGCGAACAACGACGGCACGGCCGACACGCCCGGCCACACGATCTTCCACGAGTGGGTCGAGCAGGCGGCCCGGTCGATCTTCGCGCCGTACACGCTCGGCCACGGCGGCTTCACACGCGGCGGACACCGCACCGATCCGTCGCCGGTGATCAACATGTTCCTGCGCGCGCTGCAAGGACCGTCGGCCGCGCTGCCGCAGAGCCGCGACTATCTGAACGGCAAGACGGCCGCGGAGGCGATCCTGGACACGCTCGACGCGCGGCTGGACGTGCTGGAGACGCGATTCGGAACCGACATGGCGGCCTGGCTGATGCCGTCGTTCAAGTCAGGCCTCGAGAAGCAAGGACTCGGCCCGGGCGGATCGTTCCGGTTCCAGGATCGCGGATCGTGGATCGAAGCCATCGAATATTTCGTCGACTAACGGAAGGGATCTCACGATGCGTCGCACGCTCATCGCATTCGCGCTCCTGATCGCCGCACTGCCCGGCCACGCGCGCCCATCGGCGGTGACGCCGGTGCCGGTCGCCCCCGGCACGGTTCGCGCCGGCTACGGGCAGGTGGACGCGTCCTGGCGCGTCGGCGCCGGGTCGGGCCAGTACTCCGAGAAAGATCCCAACCTGACCCACGCGGTCCAAGGCGACGAGGTCGATCCGTACAACCATTCGTGGACGCAGCGACACTCCTACGGCGTGGCGTCGCGCCTGACGATCCGCGCGATCGTGGTGGAGGGCGCGGCGCAGCGTCGGGTCGCGTTCGTCAAGACCGACCACTACCTCGCCTCGGACGCGCTCGCGCGCCGCGCGGCGCAGATTCTCGCCGGTGGCACCTCGGGCGTCGGCTACATGGACATCCTGCTGATGGCCTCGCACAACCATTCGTCGCCGTTCTACTACTCGCCGTCGTGGGGACCGTGGCTGTTCCAGGACGCGTTCGACCTGCGCGCCTTCGAGCAGGAGGCCCGCAACCTCGCCGCCGCGATCGAGCTCGCCGCGGCGGATTTGCAGCCCGCGCGCATGGGCGCGACGACGATCGAGCATCGCATCTACAAGGGCAACATCGCCCGCGCGACGGTCGGCGACGACGGGACGCCGGCCGGCTACCCCGACTTGCACGCCGACTTCGGCATCAGTGTGCTGCGTTTCGACGCCGTGCGGTCGGGCGACCCGATCGCGGTGCTCGCCAACTTCGGCCAGCATCCCGAGTCGAACGACGACTACGACCTGATCACGGCCGACTATCTCGCGCCGCTCGAGCGGATGCTCCTGCGCGATCGCGACGTGCCGCTGGTGTGGAGCCAGGGCGACGTCGGCAGCGCCGAAGGCCCTTATTTCGGCGACAACGACACCCTGCCCGACGACGTTGTGCGCGCATGGGCGCACGTGGGTCACGCGCAGACCGAACGCGGCGCGCGCTACCTGGCCGACTCGATCATCGGCGCCTACGACGAAATCGGCCGGGGCGAAGGGCTGGTGCCGATGAGCAACGATTTCGTAGTCGATGGAGCCGAGGCGTGGGTTCCCGGTCCGGTGTCGCACCCGTACGCGAGCGTGTCGAACTGCCGGACCGAGCCGGCCGTCGAGGGCAATCCCGGCTCGCCGATCCTCGGCCTGCCCGATTGCGAGCGACGGGGCGACACCGATCAGGACGACCAGACCTGGGAGATGCTCAAAGCGATGGGCATCCCGCTCCCCGAGCACTACGACGCGCCGTCGTGGGCTGCCGTTCAGGAGAACCAGCGGCTCCGCCTTCAGGCGTTCCGCCTTGGCGAGGTCGTGCTGGCCTCGTGCTCGTGCGAGGCGCAGATGGACCTGATCTTGAACTTCGAGAGCCGGGCCGACGACGTCGAAGGCAATATCTTCGACGGATACGAATATCCGTGTACCCAGAACGGCGACACGACCTGGACCTGCCAAGCCGGACGTAAGCTCGAAGGCTCGGAGACCATCAGCGACGCGAAGCATGCGCGCATGATCGCGCAGATCCACAACGACGCGAAGGGATGGGATGCGGCCGAAAACGCGGTCGAGTCCAACACCGAGCCTGCGGACCCGAGCCGGATCCGTGGAAACTTCACCAAGGAAGAGCTTTCCACCGACCGCGGCTACACGCTGCCGATCGGCGTTGGACATGCGGCCGAGTATCAGGGCTATGTGGTGAGCTACCGTGAGTACATGATCTACGACGAGTACCGCAAGGCGCTGACCGCCTACGGTCCGCACACGGCCGACTACATGGTCACGCGCATGGTCCGGCTGGCCGGGCTGCTCAAGGGCGGGCCGGCGCTCGCGCCGGAGCCGCTGCAGGCGCATGCCGACGCGGACGAATACCGCCAGCGCGTGTTCACGGCGGTGCTCGGCGCGGTGTCGTCGGCGACCTACGACGCCTGGCTCGCGGCGCTGCCCGACGACGCCGGCCCGGCCGCGCCGCTGCAGCAGCCGAGCGACGTGACGCGATTCCAGGCCGCGACCTTCCGCTGGCGCGGCGGCTCGAACGCGGTGGACAATCCGCTCGTGCGCGTCGAGCGAAACGTCGGCGGTCAATGGGTTCCCTACGCGGATCAGACCGGCGAGGTCCAGACGATGGTCACCTTCCCCGCCGGCGTCGACGCGCTTGCCGAGACCTATACCGGCAACCGCTCTTGGGAGTGGACGGCGACGTTCGAAGCTTTCGATGCGTTCCCGGCGACGGCCGTGCCCGGCGGGCAGACGCCCGACGGCGAATATCGCTTCGTCGTGGACGGCGTGATCCGCGGGGGCGGTGCTGCGCAGCCCTACCTGATCGAATCCGGCTCGTTCCTGATCGGGCCGTGGGAAGGGATCACGCTCAGCGACGCGCGCCGCGAAATCAACGGCGACGTGTCCTTCGTCGTGAATCCGATTCTGTATCCGCGCACTTACGCCTCGCCGCTGCGCTACGTGGGCGACGACGGAAACCAGACGCTGTGCAAGACCTGCTCGTTCCGGCCGTGGGCCGCGCGCGGGACGGTCGCGTCGGCGGTCGTGTTCGTGGACCGACTGATCGGGCCCGACGAGGTCGTTGCGGCCACGCTTCAAGGTGGACGATGGGTGGCGGCCGCGGCGCTCGGGATCGGCGATACGGCCACGATCCGTCCCGGCGACGTTCGCGACGCCTTCGGAGAAACAAACGGCGCTTCCGTGAACGTGTGACCGGCCGGCGAACGGTACGAAAAGAGGATTTCGCCCAATCGCGGCGAACATTCGCGGCGTGCGCCGAGCTGGCGGCGTCTCGACAGGGGGTTGGCATGAACCGGGTTCGATTGTTTACCGCCGCGCTTGCCGTGGCCCTCGCCCTTCCCGGCGCGGCCGCGGCGTCGCACGACGCGTTTCCCGCGCCTTCGCGGGACGTGATCGTCGCGGTGATCGACACCGGGATCTACCCCCAGCATGAGATGTTCGACTACCGAGGACCCAACGTCACCGACGACCAGATCGTTGGCTGGTGGGACTTCACCGGCGACCGGGCGTTCCCGCACTATCCGGGTCCTCACGATCGCTGGGATCCGATCGTGCCGACACCGTACGACGACTATGGGCACGGAACCGCGACCGCGGCCACGGCGGTGGGCGGCGGGAACGGCTATTGGTATTCCGAGCCGGCCTTTGCGCCGGGCTATCCCCTGGCGGTTGCGAAGGCGCTCGGATCGAACGGAGATATCGCGGCGGCGATCTACTGGGCCGTGGACGTCATCGGCGCGCGCGTGATCAACATGAGCCTTGGCGTGTCGGTGCCCACGCCGGCCGCCGACTACGCCAAGGTCTACGCGGCGCTTCGTCACGCGCGCCGCGCCGGCGCGCTCGTGGTCGTCGCCAACGGCAACGGCTACCTCAACTACGGGACCGTCCCCGGCGATCCGGGATGGGCGAGCCCGTTCGCCTCGTCCACCGATGTGCTCTCCGTCGGCGCGTCCGGCACGCAGGGCTTGCTCGTGACCACCGATCCCGAGGTGACCGCGCGCTACGGCGTCTACACCGCGTGCGCCTGGTACCGCTCGTGCTACGAGTATCACGAAGGCACCAGCTTTTCGGCGCCGACGGTCGCGGGCATGGCGGCCGCGGCGATGCAGGCGCGGATCGACCGCGGCGGATCGCCGACGCCCGACTGGATCGAGCGGCTCCTGAAGTACTCGGCGCGGGACACGACCATCCCACCCCCGTTCGAAGGGTACGGGGCTCTGGACTGGAACGAGTTCTACGATCAGGTCTTGCCCTCTGCCGCCGAGGGACGGCTGCCGGTGCGACCGGTCCCGGACCCCAACGGTGTCTACGTCGACGAGGGAGGCGCCGTGTTGCGCGACGCCTGGTCGAACAAGGTACGTCGCACCTACACTCCGGTGGCGCCGGCCGTCTCCGGCGGGAACCGGATCGGGACCAGCACCCCCGCGCTGGCCGAAGGGGAGCGATACGAGATCACGCTCGAGGCGGGCGACTACTTCTACGCGGCGCTGGACACGTACTCGGTGACTTGGGCCGCGGACGACATCGACCTGTACGTGTTCTCGGGGAACCGGCTCGAGGGGACACGCGTCTTCACGCAGTCCACCGCGCCGGCCGGGTCATGGGAATGGGTGGCGTTCCAGAGCCCCGTGCGAGCGACCTACACGGTGCTCGCGGTGGGATGGGGCGTCGCGGCGGGCGCCGACTATTACCTCTGGTCCGCTTCGTCTCGCGGCAGCCTCATGTACCGAGGCGAAAGCATCTACGCCTCCTACGCCGCGTAGAGGCGTCCAGGATGCGGGTGCATTCAACATTTGGACGTCGGGTTTAGTACGGTTTGCATCCATGACATCCAGGGTCGCACCATTCAGGGGCAGGTTGTTCGTCCGCAGCGCCGCTGCTGCCGTCGCGCTGGTGCTCGTCACCGCCGGCTGCACCACGCGCGCATCGTCTAAGCCGTCGTCGGTGCGGATCTTTCCGTCGCCGGGATCGAAGGTGGCGTCTCCGAGCACCCAGATCAGCGTGCGCGGAGGATCGCCGGAAGACATCGGATCCTTGACGGTCGCGGGATCGACGAGCGGTTCGCATCCCGGGCGCGTGCA
>DASWHR010000004.1:0-2312 GCA_036398095.1 Actinomycetota bacterium | reverse complement strand
ACCTCTTCGAGGAGCGCCGCCAGCCGGCCCGCCGGCGTGAACTCGCCGAGGCGCCCGATCACGAACGCCGCACAGAAACCGGACCAACGGTCGTCGACGATACCCTTCAGCGCGGTGCTTTCGTAATCGTTGTGCGCGGTCACGGCATCTTCCAACGCCTCGGCCAGCGCTATCGGAGACGGAAGGTCTGCCATCGGTGCCCCCAGGAGGCCGCGACCTTAGCGCATCCGCACGAAACCGGCGCGCACCCGGCCGGTTCATCCACCGACGATTGCGATCGCCTGAAGACGACAAAAAGCCGATCCGTTCCTACTCCACGATTGTCTGCGACGGGACGGATGGCAAACCGCCGGGTGGCCGGCTGCGCACCGGTGGGTCGAGCTTCGCGCAAAAAAAACGGGGCATCTCTCGATGCCCCTTTACGTCGCCCCTCACTCCGGGCTCTTTTCCGTTCCGCCGCGCGACCACACTCGATACGAGGTCGGTCGCGACGGCGGGGCGGAAATCAGATCGCGTCGCCGGCTGAACCGGCGACGACGAACTACTTCTTCTTCCGTGTGGTGGTCTTCTTCTTCGCGGCCGGCTTCTTGGCCGCCTTCTTCGCGGGCTTCTTCGCGGACTTGCGTGCAGCTTTAGCCAATGTAGTTCTCCTCTCCATGCTGAGCCGAATCGGCTCAAGTTCATTCTAGTCCAACTTGCGCGTTAACAAGGCGCTAATTCGCGCGCGCGTGTCAAGACTCTCCCTGTCGGATTCGACATCGCATCAACGGATTCGATTCGTCGTCGCGCGCTCCTCGCTCGGAATGCACCGGGCTCGTTCGACTCGCTCGCGATGCATCCTCGTCGTTCAAACGCGTAGGCGACATCCTCGACGGCATCACGACCGTCGGCGCGGCGGCATCGCGCACGCCGTCATGTCGCGTCACCATCGCCGTCGTACGGATGACGCCGTCGTCGACGACAACGCTCTTTTCTCGCCGCGCCGCCGCCGACAACACCGTCGCAACGCGCGACGCCAGCCACCCCGAGATGCTTTCGGATTCCGGCGACCTCGTCGTCCCGGCCGTTCGATCGATTCGACCAGCACACGCCAGTCCCGATTCTGCGTCGACGGAATTTGCTTAGACGATTCAATAACTTCCCGGAACAAGTCATAGCCGCCCAAACCTGCGATCCGCGGCGGTTCTCATCGCCGAAGGACGTTTTGAAGCCGGATGAAATCTGGCGCGCGCGCAGTGATGACAGGCTTCGCGGTGTCCTCTGCCGTCGTCGGCGGCGAGCGCGCATCGACCACGAAGCGGGCGGCCGGGCACGCACCAGGCAGCGCATGCATACGGCCACACGAGGCGGTGACGGCCCACGTTCCAAGCATCGCATGTCGGAGAAAGAGACCGGCGTCGCCGCGCCGTTCGCGATCGCGCAGCCGTCTCGACAGCGATCGCGAAAGCGTTGCACAGGAGCGTGGCACCGCTGCAACGATCCGTCGCGAATCTTTGTTTCGGGCCGCCCGAAAATAAATCCGACGGTAACCACGTTGCCAACTCGGCATGCGACGCGAGGTTCCGCGCAACTGATTCGCCGATTCGATTCGGGACGCGCGACTCGGATATCGGCATCGCCATCGGCGTTCGGCCCCCGCTCCGGGCGGAGCGAGGGCCGAACTACATGGCCGGTGCGTCAGGACAAACAGACCGGTCAGTTGCTACCGCCAGGTCGAGTACGGCGGAAACGGATTGGTGCCGCCGGAGTACGGGCTCGGCGGCCACGGATACGGCGGCCATGGGTTCGGCCACGGGTTGGGTGGCGGCGAACCGAAATCGAAACGGAAGTAGATGCCAGGCGCCGGCTGATAGCGACGCACGTAGCGCCGCTGCTGCGGCACGGCGCTGAGATACCTGGCCGACACCCAGCCGGCGCCGCCCCAGTATCCGATCCGGCACCATCCCGGCTGACAGAACTGGACATCGACCGGCGTGCCGTAGGCCAGGGTAGCAATCTTCGCATACCAGGCTCCGGGCCCGATGCGAACGTTCAGCGCGCCGGTGGTGAAGAGCGTGTAGGCGTGTGCGAGCGTCGGGACGGAAAAGATCAGCCCGAGGCCGACCGCGGCAATCGCAAGCGAGCGACGCACCCTCATCCTCGTTCTCCGATCGTGATCGACGAGCCGACGGGTGGAACCGACGCTGCGAACATCCACCGCACGCCAGCTCGCCGTCCGCCAGCAGCTCTTCATCGACAAGGATGATCTGGAATTGTGGCAAAAAGTGTCAAGGCAACGTACGGACGCCGCCATGGCGGCGCCCGCGGGCCGG
>DASWHR010000003.1:0-8789 GCA_036398095.1 Actinomycetota bacterium | reverse complement strand
CCGCCGACTAGGGTTCGCCTTAGGCAGCGGCCAAGTCTTTCAGATCAACGACGAACACGAGCGTCTCGTTCGGTCCGATCGGACCCTGACCGCTCGGCCCGTAGCCCTTGGACGACGGAATGATCAGCAGGCGGCGACCGCCGACTTTCATGCCGGGGATCCCCTCGTTCCATCCGTCGATCAGCGATCCGGGGATCGTGGTGGTGAACGGCTCGTTGCGATCCCACGAGGCGTCGAACTGCTCCTTGTTCGACCATGAGACGCCGACGTAGTGAATCGTCGCGTTCTCGCCGCCCTTCAACTCGGCGCCGGTTCCCACAACCAGATCCACCGCGATCAGGTCGGTGGACGGCGTGCAATCCGGAATCGTGATCTCGGGCTTCTTGGTCAGGTCGTTCGTCGCGGCGACCGTGCAGCCGGCCGGCTGCTCGCGAACCAATTTCGCGGCCGGCGCGGGCGAGCCGGTTTCGGTCGGCGTGTCGGTGCTGCCGCCGGCGTCCGGCGTGCCTTGCTCGATGTTGGTGCCGCACGCCGACCCGACCAGCGCGAGAACGACCACGGCGAGAAGCATTCGGCGCAATGGAACTCCCTTCCAGAAAAGATTGGATGTCGGCAAGAGCATTTCGAGCCGGGCAAAATGATACCGGCCCTCATGCCCGCTCGCACTTGTGCGTGCATCCGTTTTGCGCGCGACCAAGCCCCGCGATACGGTGCCCCGGCCATGAATGTAACCGTATGCGTCAAACAGATTCCCGACCCCAACCAGAACTACGAGCTGGTGGACGGTCGGCTCAAGCGAGACGTCGCCCAGAGCGTGCTCGACCCGGGCGACGAGTTCGGCGTCGAAACGGCCCTGAAGCTGACCGAGGCCTCCGGCGGCGAGGTCACCGTCGTCTCGATGGGTCCCGCCAAGGCGATGGAAGCGGTCCGCCGCGCGCTGTCGATGGGCGCCGCGAAAGGCATCCTGGTGACCGACGACGCGCTCGCCGGCGCCGACGCGCTCGCAACCGCCACGGTGCTGGCGGCCGCGATCAAGCGCAACCCGTTCGATCTGGTGATCTGCGGCGTCGAGTCAACCGACGGCTACACCGGCGTCGTGCCGTCGATGCTCGCCGAGTTGCTCGGCGTCCCGCAGGCGACCTTCGTCAAGCACCTCGAACTGGACGGCGACACGCTCAAGATCCAGCGGCAGACCACGCGCGGCTACGACGTGGTGACCTGCCCGCTCCCGGCGGTGATGACCGTCACGGCCGGTGTCAACGAGCCGCGCTACCCGACGTTCAAAGGCATCATGCAGGCCAAGAGCAAGCCGGTCGAAGAGCTTTCGCTGGGTGATCTCGGCCTGTCCGGCGAC
Organism: Actinomycetota bacterium; assembly: GCA_036398095.1. GTDB lineage: Bacteria > Actinomycetota > AC-67 > AC-67 > AC-67 > DASWHR01. Next base: position 7,435 of record DASWHR010000003.1, on the reverse strand, counting down.
GACGCGAAGGCGACGCAGTCGGTCGCGGGCGTCAATCCGGCACCGGCGCGCGGCGCCGGCGAGATCGTCGCAGACGACGGCAGCGGCGCCGCGAAGATCGCGGACTTCCTCAAAGAAGCGAAGGTGATCTAACGTGGCGAAGATCTGGGTCTACGCGGAACTCGACTCGCACGGCAATCTGGAAAAGACCTCGCTCGAGATCCTGACGAAGGCACGCTCGCTCGGTGGGACCGTCGAAGCGGTCGCGCTGGGTCCCGGCGCGAACGCCGCCGCCGGTCCGCTCGGCGAGCACGGCGCGACCACCGTCTACGCGTGCGAAGACGCGGTGTTCACCGACTTCATCGGCCAGCCCGCCGCGCACGTGCTCCACAACCTGGTGCAGGAACACAAGCCGAACCTGCTGCTGTTCCCCTTCACCTACGACGCGCGCGACATCGCGGGACGGCTCGCCGCCAAAACCGGCTCCACCGTGATGGGATCCGTCACCGATCTGCCGAACGACACCACCGCGCAGACGCAGATCTTCGGCGGCTCGACGGTGGTGGACGTCTCGCTGGACGGGCCCGACCCCTAGATCGCGCTGATCCGGCCGAAGGCCTTCGACGCCGAGCCGTCGGGCGGGAGCGCGACCACCGTCACGGTCGCCGCCGACGTTCCCGACGACGCCAAGATGGCGAAGCGCGTCGAGCGCATCGAAGAAGAGCAGTCGGGTCCGAAGCTGGAAGAGGCGCCGGTGATCGTCTCCGGCGGACGCGGCCTGCAGGATCCGTCGAACTTCAAGCTGCTGGAAGAGCTCGCCGGCGCGATCGGCAACGCGGCGGTCGGCGCGACGCGCGCGGTCGTGGACGCCGGCTGGGTTCCCTACGCGATGCAGATCGGCCAGACCGGCAAGACGGTCAAGCCCAAGGTGTATCTCGCGATCGGCATCTCGGGCGCGACGCAACACATTGTCGGCATGAAGTCCTCGGATCGCATCATCGCGATCAACAAGGATCCGGAAGCGCCGATCTTCCAGCTCGCCGACCTCGGCATCGTCGGCGACGCGCTCAAGGTCGTGCCTGCGCTCACGCAAGAAGTGAAATCCCGAAAAGGATAGAGCGCCCGGTCAAACGCGACGGCGCGCCCGGTATGCGGCGCGCCGCTTGCTTTTGTCCATCGTTTGTCGGATCCCGGCGATGGGTACCTGTCCGAGCGCCGGAGGTGATCCCATGTTCGGAACCAAGCGCAAGGGCAAGCCGAACTGGTTTGTGATGTGCAAGGCCTGCGGGCGTCCGTTCGCCACGGGGCATGATCGCGAGTCGGCCGACGACCTTCCCTCGTCTGCCGAATATCAGTGCACCTTCTGTGGCATGACGTCAACGTACTCGGTGCAGGAGCACGCTCCGGCACGGTAGATCCTCAAGGCCCCCTGCCGCCTTCGGCGCGTCAACCCGTTCGACGCTTTCGCCGGAGGCGGCCGCATTCCCCGATTCGTTCGCCGCATCCGCATGCCGCGAAACGACGTGATCCGAACGAACCGCAATCCGCCTCGCAGGGGCGCCGCCCGGCGCTCTCGAAAGAGTGCGACACGCACGCCCGAGCCTCGGCGAGGAGGAACCCATGGGTGAGAAAGGCTTGTCCGGCGCCGCCGGAGACGACGCGCTCGATCGCGCCTTCGATCCGGCACCAGAAATCGATGACGCGACCGGTGCCGAGCAGGGCGCCGAGCAGGGCGACGACCAGGGCGACGACCGGCTCTGGCAGCCCGAACCCGAAGCGGTACCCGCCTACGCGTCGGATGACGACGTGGCCCCGCAGGACGACGACTCCTACGCCGACCATTCGATCGCCGCGGGGGGGTAGGCGGCCGCGATGCAACGCAGCGCCGCGTCCTATCGCTTCGAGCGACGGCTCGCGCGCCGAAGCGCGCGCCCGCTTCGCGCGCCCGGAGAGATCGTCGGCGTCGAGATGGAGTTCGAGGTCGTCGAGCACGGATGCCGGCTGGACTTTCGCGACCTGATCGCCGACGTCGTCGGCGGCGACGACCGCCGCTGGTTCCCGCTCGATCCGCACGCGCGCTATCTGCCGTCGGGCGCGGTCGTGACCTGCGACGGCATGGAAGCCGAGATCGCAACGCCACCGGTCCGCACGCGGCGCGGCCATCCCAGCGCCGTCGCCGACGAAGTTCTGGCGCGGCGCGCGGAACTCGAAACGCTCGTGCGCCGCTTCAACGAACGCAGTGGCCGCTCGGTCGAGCTGCGCGGCTACTCGACGCACCTCAACGCCTTCGTTCCCGAAGGACGAGCCCCCGAAGTCGCGATCCGCTTCGCGCGCACCGTTGCGCCGGCGATGATGCTGCTGCTGGACCTGGCGTCGTCACCGGGCGCGTTGGTCCGGCCGCGCGCCCGGCGGCTCGAGTTCGGCGGCGAATACGTCGCCGGCCGCGACGACCTGCGGGTGGCCCTGACCTTCTTCATCGCCGCGACGATGGCCGCGGAACGCGGCTTGACGCTGCCCGAACTCGAAGGCGAACTGGTCGAGGATCCATCGCGCGGCGGATGGTTCGTCGATCGCACCGCCTACGGCGAAGACCTCTACGTCGAAGGGCGGATGGCCTCGCTTCGGCTGGCCGGCGGCGGTCGGATCCTGGCCGGCACGCTGCTGGGCGAGGCGTGGGAGCTGGCGCGGCCGCTGATCGAGCAAACCGCGACCGAGCACGAGCTGGCGCTCGTCGACGAGACCGTCGCCGGCGCGCGCCCGCTGCCGCTGGAGCGCGAACCCGAACCGGAGACCGACGCGCTCGCGGTCGCACCGGTACAGCCGTTCGCGCGCATCCTCGACGAGCGTCGCAGCGGCGAGATCGTCGTGCGTCCCGAAACCGTGTCGTGGGAAGCCGCGACCCTGAAGGTCACCACGCCCTCGCGCTCGTTCTACGCGCGCGTGCCGCTGGAAAGCTACGCCGCGTTCGCGACGCTGTTCGAGCGCGGATCGCTGGACAAGGCGCTGCGGTCGTACGGCGCTCGCCCGCCGCGCGGCCGCATCGCCGCCCTTTCCACGCCCGGCATCGGGCTCTACGACGCGGCCGAGATGCCGGCGCCTTCGCGCGGCGGCAAGCCGGCGCGCGTCACCGTCGGCGACGCCGGCGCGGCACCGCCGCCCCGCAGCGGCATGGTCGTCACCGTCGCCAAACGCGCCGCGATCCTGGCCGGGGCGGCGGTCATGTTCGCCGGCACCGCCGCGTTCGCGTATCTGGGACTTCGCCAGGCGGGCGGCTCGACCGCCGGCGCGCCGCAGCCCAGGCCCGGCACCAGCGTGCTGGCCGGCCGCGAATCACGCGATCCGACGCCGTCGGCGCAAAGCACGATTCCCTCGACGGCGCCGCCGTCGGGCATCGTGACGCCGGCGCCCGCGACGAAGCCGCCGGTGATCGTCGTGCCGCCGCCGACGACGCGCGCGACGCCGAAACCGACGCCGAAGAAGACGACGTCCTCGCCGACGCCGACGCCCACGACCTCATCGCCGAAGCCGTCGCCGAAGCCGACGCCGACGCCGACGCAGTCGCAGGGCTTCCAGCCGCCGGCACCGCCGCCGCCGCCGACCAACAACTCCGAGATCGCGATCGTCGGGCGGATGTCGTGCAACAACGGCACGAGCTGGCTCAGCTTCAGCGTCTCGGCCGCCCAGGGCGGCGCGAAGATCATGGCGATGGATATCCAGTACAACAACCAGCATCTCGCCTCGAGCCCGGCGCCGAACTATCCGTACTCGACCTACTCAGGAACGGTGTCGGCGCCGACCGGCGGTAACAAGCGCTGGATCGTCGTCGCGCAGGACCAAGGCGGCAGCGTCAAGACGGTTCGCTTCGACGATATCTGTTAGCTGCGTGGAGCGCGGCCGCCGCGCGGCGGCGGGAGCGGCGGCACGCGGTCGGTTTCCAGTGTCGCCTGCTTGTCCACGGCGCGCACGGCGCGCTGCGCTTTCTCGATCGCGCCGGGCTCTCGCGCCGCGACCGGACGAAAGATCCGCGATCCTTCCGGCCCTTTGAAGATGCGCTGCAGCCACGGCAGCAGTCGCAGGGCGTCGAAGGCCGAGATCCGCGGCGCGGCCGGTTCGGCGTCGCCGGGCAGAAGGTTCGGCGGCGGGATCAGCCGGAAGTGCGTGAAGTCCTCGCCGGTCTCCTTGTGATACTGCATGCGCCAGCCACCGCCGAGCGCGACCGGCTTGGACCAGTCCTCGGCGGCTCGCGACGGTCTGCGTCGATCGGCCATAGGGCGCTTAGGGTACCGGATTAGAAAACGATCGGAGCGGCGATTGCTCGCCGCTCCGACGACTGAAAATCGCGGTTACGAAACGGGCTGCCGGGCGCGCTGCGAGAGCATCCATTTCTCGAGCGCCGGACCCGATTCGAACGACACGATCAGCGCGTAGCGCGGCTCGGGACCCGGGTGGTAGACGGCGTGCTGCAGCCGCTGCGAATCCACGATGAACTGCGCGCCCGCCGGCAGCGGGATGCGGCTCTCGGTCGTGGGATCGTTCTTGTCCTCGCGCACGATCATGAACGAGTCCGGGTTGTCGGTCAGTTGCAGCCACGCGCGCACGACCCAGCCTTCGCCTTCCGGGTTGAGGCGGTTGTTGTCGTCGGGGTGCAGGTTGTGGACCGCTTGCTCGTAGGTGTTGGGCTCGAGCTTGATGACTCGGACGCGGCCGTAGCGAGCGCCGATCTGCTCGGTCCAGTCCACCAGCGTCGGGCACGTCGCGGCGTTCTCGGTCCAGACGCCGTCCTTGTCCGCCTTGCCGTGGTCCCAGAAGCCGGCGCACTCCATCTCGCCGAACGCCGAGGCGATCGGGGCGAAGTTGGTGTCGCCCCCGCTCTTCCAGTCGACGTACTCCATGGACATGTACTCCTCGGGCGGGACGATGCGGTCCCAGCCGCGAAGGACGAGGAAGCCCTTCTCGTCGAGGGCGGGTAGCTTGAAGTGCTCCATGTACTGTTCCTCCTGGGGAAACGGTTCGCGCCGATGATAGCGGAAATCGATCGTCCGGAAACGAAACCTCGGCAGACCACAAGTTCGCGCTTTTGCCTGCTTGGAGGGGTCCTTCATGCCGCATTTCGGACGCATCCGCCGGTCTGTCCGCTACCCTCCCGGCCGCCGAGCGGAACAAGGGAGGGCTTTGGAATGCCGCTATTCGAATTCGAGGGGAAGCGCCCGGTCGTCCACCAGGATGCGTTCGTCGCCGCGACCGCCACGCTGATCGGGGCCGTGACCGTCGAGGCCGGCGCGTCGGTCTGGTACGGGGCCGTGCTTCGAGCCGACTACGGGCCGATCGTCGTTCGGGCCGGCGCCAACGTGCAGGACGGCGCGGTCGTGCACGGCCCGCCCGAAGTCACAATAGAAATCGGCCCCGGAGCGACGGTCGCGCACAACTGCGTCATCCACGGCGCGACCATCGGCGAGCAGGCGCTGGTCGGCAACGGCTGCGTTGTGCTCGACGGCGCCCGCATCGGAGCCCGATCGCTGATCGCCGCCGGCTCGGTCGTCACGCCCGGGACGCAGATCCCCGACGGCGTGCTCGTCGCCGGAACGCCCGCCGCCGTGAAAGGCCCGATCGCCGGAACCGGCGCCGAGATGTGGATCACCCTCAATCCCCCCGCCTACCAAGACCTCGCCCGCCGCCACGCGACAGGGCTTGAAAGGCTTCCTGAATAAGGCTATTCTAGCCTTCATGGAACGAGCCACGGTCACGGAGGCGAAGAACCGCCTCAGCGCGTATCTGGACCGGGTGAAGTCGGGCGAGACGATCGTGATCGTGGACCGGGGCCGCCCGGTCGCGCGACTCATTCCCGCGAGTTCGGCGTCCGAGGACGCATCCGGCCGGCTCGCGCGGCTCGAGCGGGCCGGCATCGTCTCGCCCGGCCGGCGCGCGCCTCATCCGTCGATCGCGAAGACGAAGCCGCCGAAGGGGCGTCGCGGCGCCAGCGCGCTGGCCGCGTTGCTGGACGAGCGCGGAGAGTCGCGCTGAAGTTCTGGGACGCCAGCGGCATCGTTCCGCTGCTGGTTGACGAGCCAACAACCGCGAGCGTTCAGCGACTCTATTCGCGCGATCCCGACATGCTCGTGTCGTGGACATCCGAGATCGAATGCGCCTCCGCAGTCGCACGGCTCGAGCGAGCCGCCCAGATCACAGCCGCCGCAGCCCGCACATCGCTCGGCCGGCTCGATGCCGTCGCGGGATCGTGGCACGAGATCGTCCCACTCGCATCAGTCCGACGCTCCGCGCGTCGCCTGCTCCGCGTCCATCCGCTGCGTGCGGGTGACGCCCTCCAACTCGCCGCAGCGCTCATCGCCTCCGAAGGTGACCCCTCCACGCTCGAATTCGTCTGCCTCGACGAACGCCTTGCCGACGCCGCCCTCCGCGAGGGCTTTCCCGTCGTAGCGAACTAAGTGGTTCCAGGAGATCTGCTCCGGTCGTATCGGGGCAGAAGAGGAATCACTCGGAAACCTGCCGGCGGCAGTCATCAATCGCGGCCCATAGCGCCAAGACTCGGCGCTTCTCTCGTCCTCCAAATCGCCATTCTCTCGTTCCTAACCTTTCGGCGGACATCGCGGCCCGCCGCAACATGGGCAACCATGGTGTCTTCGTCTCCAATCTCTTAACGTCGTGGCACAGGACTCGGATTGGAGATCCCCAAGGTTCGAGGCTCGGTCCAACTTCGCCGATAACTACCTGCCCATCGCGAGTGAGAGCAACAAGGTTCCAGCGCGCCACAGATCGACGCACGTGAAACAGAGCGGATTGACTAATCTCAATACGCAGACTGTCGCCCCACTGAACCCTCTTGCCCTGGATATCGAATAATGATCGACAATCTTGCCGAACGGCGGTGATGAAGGATACCTCGGTCGGACGAGGCGTTCGAAAAGCCGAAACAAGAAACCGCACTCCAAAAGTAGATGCCATGACCCCGACGATCGCAGATGGAATGACAGCTCTCGTGGAAATAAGGATCACATACAGGAGGGTCGCAAGAACGCATAGGCAGATGCCAGCGGCCAAGAGATATCGTATCCTGTAGGATCTCGATTCAACCGTCACGGCGATTGTCCGAACTTGGCCCGTCGGAATAAGGCGTTGGCTGCGTTACCTCCGAGTTGCCAGAGCAAGTGCCCAAGGGCTCCCGCGGCTGCACCAATTAATGCACAACCCCCAGCGGCCAGCGGTCCATACGGCCAGCAGATATATGCTCCCGCCCCCGCCCCCCCGGCTACCCACCAGTCCGTTGCCTCGTTCGGGTAACCGTAGGGCTCTTGGGGCCTTGCGATCGGCGCTGACCCAGGTCCGGGGCGCGGCGTAGATTGCGCGTTCCGCTGGCTCTTGGCCTTCTTTCCGCTGCTTGATTTGTATTTCTTGTCGTTTTTGGTTCGGGGTGCGTCGTCGCCTTCGGTGACGCGTTCTC
>DASWHR010000002.1:0-18468 GCA_036398095.1 Actinomycetota bacterium | reverse complement strand
AACCGCGCGGCAATCTCGCGGTTGGACAGGCCGCGCGCGAGCAGCCTGACGACATCGATCTCCCGTTCGCTCAAGCCGGCCGGCCGCGTCGGCCGGACGGCAACCGACTGACCGGCAGCGGCGATCACGGCGCGAGCGCAGTCGGCGTCGAAGCTCGCGTCGGCTTCGAGCAGCCGGGCGACTTCGGCGCCGGAGCGTGCGGGACGATGGGGACGCTCTTGGGTCATCGCCTGGAACGCATCGGCCGCGGCAAGGATCTTCGCCGCCACGGGGATCTGCGCGCCGGACGCCCCGCGGTGGTAGCCGCTGCCGTCTTGCCGCTCGTGATGCATCCCGGCGATGAGCCCCAGCGGCGCGAGCGTGGACGAGCGGCTCGCGATCCGCTCGGTGTGGTAGGCGTGCAGGCGAACCGATTCCCATTCGGATGTCGACAGCGGCCCGGGCTTGTCCCAGATGGCGTTCGACACCCCGGTGCGACCCAGGTCGTGCAACAGGGCGGCGCGACGGACGCCGGTCGCGTCGGCGTCGGACATGCCGATCGAGCGTGCGGCTCGCTCGGCGATTTCAGCGACTCCCGACGAGTGTCCGATCGTGTACGGAGATTTCAGGTCGACCATGTCCGCGAACGTGCGGAGCGCATGGTCGAGTTTCATCGGGCCGATCGTTCGGACCGGTTCGGGTTCGGTATCGAGCACGGCCTGCCATGCATCGGCCGCCGCGATCCGGGACAGCATCGCCGCGCCGTGCGTCGAGAACGCAGCCGCGACCGCCGGATCGAACCACCCGCCGGCGCGCCGCGCGACCACCGCGAGCGCGGCTTCCGGCCCGCCGAGCCGGTCGAAGATGATCGCCTGCGTCGCGACCTCGGCGACGCGGGCGGGCAGCGCGATGTCCTCGCCCTTGAGTCCATCCGGGCCGCCCTTGCCGTCCCATCGCTCCATCACCTGATACAGCGCGGTCGCCACGCCCGCGCCCAGGGCCAGGCGCTCGGCGAGGTGCGACGCGACCTCACAGAGCGCCAGCACGACGCGCTCGCCGCCCTTCTTCCCGCCGAGAATCGCGCGCGCAAGATGCCGCGGGCGATCCAGGCCCGACCCGCGTCCCGTCGACAGCAGCATCTTGATCGCCTCGGCCGGTTTGCCGAAGTCGGTTCGCTCCGCGATGGGGCGCGATGCGAGCTCGTCGCCGCCGAACAGGTAGGTCTCTTCGTGCGCGGTCGCCGTGCACCCGAGATGCCGCAGCAGCGTCGTCAGGTACACGTCGCGCACGTCGTCGTCCGGCAGTCCCATCGCGCGCGCCAACTCCGTCGCGAGCAGGCACGCGCGAATCGCCTTCTCGGGCTGCTGGCCCATGCCCAGATCGGTCGCGACCGAGATCGCCGCCAGCAGATCCGCCAGCCGAACCTCTGACGCGGTCATCTTGCCTCGCCCGGCCCTAGACGGATGTGGTGGAGCAGTCGATTGGTCCCCCTTTGCTTCGGACGAGCTGTCCGAGCATTTTCCCACGGCGTCCGGCGCCCGCCAAGTCCCGGGCATAATTCGGGGCATGCTCGGAGTTGTGCGCGAGACCGAGACGGGAGGCGCGGGATGCAGGTGAAAGAGTTGGGACACGTCGTGCTCTACGTACGAGACGTGGAACGGTCGCGCCGGTTCTACGGGGAGATCCTCGGCTGGACGGAAGTGGCCCGCTTCGGATCGCAAGGTGCCGTGTTCTCCTCGGGCCGGACGCATCACGAGCTGCTTCTGTTGGAGGTCGGAGATGGAGCCGCGCCGATCCAGGCCGGGCCCCGGGTCGGGATGTATCACTTCGGCTTGAAGATCGGCGAGACCGACGACGAGCTTCGTTCGGCTCTCGACGAGCTGACGGCCGCCGGAGTCACGGTCGCCGGCACCGCGGATCACGGCGTCACGCACAGCCTCTACATCGAAGATCCCGACGGAAACGAGATCGAGCTCTACATCGACGTCCAGCCGGAAGTGTGGCGCGACGACCCGCAGGCGATCGTCGCCCCGGTCCGCCCCCTCCGAATCTGATTCCTACGACGCGAGCATGATCGAGGCGGTCATCGAGCCTCGCAGCGTCGACCCGTCGGCGTAGCGCTGCGCGATGCGTGCCGCCTCGTCACGAAAGGACCCGAACGCGTCCTGATCGAGCGCCGCGACGTCGGTCGCGATCCCCGACGCGACGAGGGTGTCGAACATCGCGTCGAAGCCCTCGTCGATGACAGCCGGCATGGTGTGCGTCACGATCGTGACATCGGCGAATCCCGCCGCGCGGGCCGCTTCGGCGGCTTGGTCGCCGGCCATCAAGAACGGTCCGCGATATCGGGCGGCGAGCTCCGGTCCCAAAACCGTTTCGGCCGCATCGTGGAGCACGTGAAAGATCTGCTCGGAGACCGAGGTCCAGATCGAAACCCCGGCGACTCCGCCGTCGCGAAGGGCGCGACGCATCTCGTCGAGCGAGGCAACCGGATCCGGAAAGAACTGCAGCCCCTGCTGGCACGTGATCACGTCGGCCGACTCGTCGGGGACCGGCAGCGGTGCGGCCGGCGACGCGATCTATTCGATCGGCGCGCTTCCTTCGTCCAGCGGCTTGGTTTGCGCGATCTCGAGCATCGCCGGCGAAATGTCGGTGGCGCGAACGTGTCCGGTGGGGCCGACCGCACGGGCGAGGAGCCGGGCGACGGTGCCGGGTCCGCACGCCACGTCGAGCGCGGACGATCCCGCCGCCGGCGCGAGACGCATGATCAGGTCGTGCGCCCAGGGCGTGAACAGCCGAGCCAGAACTCGATCGTAGACGCGCATCGAATCGCCGCTCGCCGCCGCGAAAGCGGCGCTCCAATCAGACCCGGAGCTGCTCATCGGACTCCTCCTTGAGAATCGCTGCCGGCCAAGCCTATTCGACCGCGCGGGCCGCGCACCGGCGTGGGTCGCTGCGCATCGCGTCACCGATGCGGGCGAGCCGGTATCGTTCCCGCGACATGGGACTGGCCAACTTGCTCGACCCGGAATATCTGATCGCCACCTTCGGCTTGATCGGCATCGTCGCGATCGTCTTCGCCGAGTCCGGATTGTTCTTCGGGTTTTTTCTGCCGGGAGACAGCTTGCTGTTCACCGCCGGGGTGCTCGCGGCGGCCGACAAGCTGAACTTCGCGCTGCTGCTGCCGCTGGTGTTCGTCGCGGCCGTCGCCGGCGATCAGGTCGGGTATCTGTTTGGATCTCGCGCCGGCGCCGCCTTGTACCGGCGGCCCGACTCGCGATTCTTCAGAAAGGAGCACTTGGAGAAAGCGCACGCGTTCTACGTTCGACGCGGGCCGTCCACGATCGTGCTGGCGCGCTTCATCCCGTTCATTCGCACGTTTGCGCCGATCGTGGCCGGCGCCGCACGGATGCCCTACCGAACGTTCGTCGCCTTCAACGTGATCGGCGGCTTTCTCTGGGCGGTCGGCGTGACGTCGGCCGGTTTCGCGCTGGGCAACGCGATTCCCGATATTGACAAGTATCTGCTTCCGATCATCGGCGTGATCGTGTTCGTGTCGATCCTTCCGATGATCGTCGAAGCGCGGCGCCATCGAAAGGCGAAGCGCGCCGAAGCCGGCGACCCGCGCTAGCCGCCGTTGGTGTTCCCTTCGGCGAAGGTGATCGCCGCTACCTCGTCGCCGTGCCGTCCCTCAAAGCGGAGGACGAACAACCCGTTGCGGACATCGACCACATAGATCAGGCCGTCCTTGATGATCGGATAGCTCCACATCGCGACTTTAACGGCCCCGGCCGTGAGCGCCGGATCTTCAGTCGTAACCGAGGAGAGCGGTGCCGGAAGGAACTCGGCGAGCCGCGCCGGCTTCGCGGGATCGGCGATCGAGACGGCCTGCAGGCCGGCCCCGTGCCACGACACCAGCGCGAGGTTGGCCGTCACCGTCGGATTGTGCGTCGAGAAGCTCGCGTTCCTGTTGTGCTCGCGCGGAACTTCGTCGCATGATCCGGCGTTGTTGTACGGCGCGACTTTCGCCTCGGACGCGACGCGCGGCCGGATCTCGTCGGCGATGTCGAGCACTCGCATCCAGCCGAACGGACATCCGCCGCCGGGCTCTTCGCTTCCGTAGGCTTCGTCGGTGGTCACGATCAGCGGCCGGCCGGGCACCTTCACGGCGCTGTGAGCGCCGCGTCCCGGCCATCGAGGCCGGGTCGAGATCGCCGTGACCGTCACGATCGCGGGGGAGGGGCGTCGCGATGCGATCTGGGACGTGTCGATGACCAGAAAACCGGCCGTCAGATGCGCGAGATAGGCGCGGGTCCCGTCCGGCGAGACCGACAACGAATGCAGCGTGTCGTTGCCCCCGCGTTCGGGGAACGCCTCGCGCCAGGTGGCGATCTCTCGCACGATGCCGCTCCGCGCACGCGACACGTCGGCCACGACTAATTCGGCGTCCCGGCCGCCCGGCGTCGACAGGTACAGCAGTGCTCGCCCGCGGTCCTTCGCATCGGTCCAGAGGAAGAACTCGTGCGGCGTGCGCGACGGCCGGTAGGTGGCGACGGGCGTGGGCACTCTCGCGGCGGAGCCTTCGATGTCGTAGATCTCGACGGTCGCCGGCGCAGCACCCCGCGCGCATCGGTGAAGGCTCGGCGTGCAAGGGATGTTCAGCACGAACAGCAGCGATTCGGCGTGCCACACGCGAAGCTCGCGCGAGCTGGTTGACTCGCGCTGCTGATGCGGCTGCTCGATCTCGCCGACGGCGCGCGGCGAAGCCGGGTCGGCGACGTCCACGATCAGCACGCCCGGATGCGGATGATCCTTCGAACCGTCGGTCCGGTTGCCGATGTAGGCGTAGTCGCCGTGCAGCGCGAGTCCGGCGTTCATTCCCCGGCCGTGCAGCGGATCGTGCCCGACGAGCGTGAAGCGTCCCGGCGCGGCACTCGGTGACGGGGTCGAGGAGGGCGAGGCCGCCGCCGGCGACGGCGTGGATGTCGCGCGCCGCGGCGCGGCGTCGCTGCAAGCCCAAAGCGTCAAGCACGCGGCCGAGGCAAACGCGACGACCCGGTGCGGGGTCATCGCCGCACTGTAGTGCAACGTCAACGAAGTGGCTGAGGGAGGGGTCGCTCGTGAACGATGCGCACGCGGCGCGTCGCGCGCGTCAGCGCGACGTAGAGCGCGCGCAGCCCCTGCGGAGATTCTTCGACCAGCGCGGCGGGTTCCGCGACGACGACCTCGTCGAACTCCAGCCCTTTCGCGTCGGTCACCGACAACGTGGCCACGACCGCTCCGATGTCGGCCGAGGAACCGGTCGCCGCGGCGATCGCATCCAGCATGGATGGCGAGGCGACGATGCACATGGTTCCGTCTCCCGTCGCGCGATGCTCGGCCGCGAGTGTCTGGGCGGCCGCCGCAACCGGACCGGTGATGATCTCGACGGGCTCGCCGCCTTCGCGAACCGAGGTCGGCGGCGTCATCTCGGGCTCGGCGACCGCGAGCACCCGCACGGCCAAGTCCATGATCGAACCGGGCGTGCGGTAGTTAATCGTGAGCTGCTCCACGCGAGCGCCGCGACGCGCGTCGAGATGGCCGATGATCTCGTCCCATGAGCGCGGCGGCAGCGCGCCCACCGACTGCGCCAGGTCGCCGACGACGGTCATCGACGCGTGACGCGCTCGCCGGCCGAGCATGCGCAGCCCCATCGGCGTCAGGTCTTGCACCTCGTCGGCGACGACGTGCGCGTAGGTTTCGACTTCGTCGATGTCGTCTTCGTCGTCGGCGGAACGCTCGCGGACGGGGGCGCCCAGCAGGACGCGCGCCTCGTCGAGCAGCGGCACGTCGCCGGGCGTCCACGCATCGGGATCGCCGCGCACGATCGCATCGATCTCGGCGCCGGTCAGGATCCCGCGCGCAGCCGCGCGAAGCATCTCGCGCGAGGTCAGCAGCTGCCCGATCAAATCCATCGGGGTCATCAGCGGCCAGATCTCGTCGACGACTTCGTCGAAGGCCGGCTCGGCGCGGATCGCTTGCTCACCCGCCTTGCGCGGCAGCATCACCAGCGCCGCCGTGCGACCTTCGCGTTCGGTGACGATGCGGCGGTACCGGTCGTAGAACCGCGTCGCAAGACGGCGGCGGAAGATCGAGTGCTTCGCGTTGTGCGTGTCGCGCGGTCCGCGCAGGGACTTCAGCGCCGGCTCGATGTCGCGTGCGGCGAGCGGCACCTCGTAGCCTTCGAAGGAAAGCAGAGCATCGCGCGCGCGCCGGCGTTGCAGGCCGGCGATCGCGCTTTCCAGCACGCGGATCATGCGCACGTCGCCCTTGACGCGCGCGGCCGCGGCCGAGTCGGCGGCGGGGACGCCGTCGAGCCCGACGAGGTCCTCGATCATCACCAGGGTCGCGCCCGACTCGCCGAGCGCGGGCAGCACCCGCCCGATGTAGCGAAGGAACAGCCGGTTGGGACCCACGAGAAGGATCCCTCGGTTGCCGAGCTGGCGCCGGTGGGTGAACAAAAGGTAGGCCGCGCGGTGCAGCGCCACCGCCGTCTTGCCCGTCCCCGGTCCGCCTTGAATTGCCAGGACGCCTTCGCGCGGCGCGCGGATGATGTGGTCCTGCTCGGCGCGGATGGTCGCGGCGATGTCGCGCATCGTGCCGGATCGTGGCCGCTCGAGCGCGGCCAGCAGCGCGCCGGTTCCGGCCATGCCCAGGTCCGTGCCGTCGCCGAAATGCTCCTCTTCGAGCGCGACCAGCGCGCGATGACGGCACAGGAAATGGCGGCGCACCGCAAGGCCCAGCGGTTCCTTTCCCGTCGCGCGATAGAACGGCTCGGCGGCGGGGACGCGCCAGTCGATCACCAGGGGAGTGTTGTCTTCGGCGGCCACGTTGCGGCGTCCGATGTAGTAGCGCTCGCCGGCCGTGGCGTCGGTGCGACCGAAGATGATCGACTCGTCACCGATGTCAAGCTCGGCCGCGCGCTTGAGCGCGACTCCGACCGACACGTCCCGGTCGTAGCCTTGTCCGAACATGCGTGTCGATTCGCGGGCATGCTCTGCCGCGCGCTCCATGGCTTTCTCACGCAGCTTGTCGAGCCGCTCGTAGGCCCGGTCGATATATGCCTGCTCGGTGTCGTGCTCGGGATGTTCGCTCAAAGCGCCCTTCCATGAAATGCGGGTCATGCATCATTCCAGGTTCGGGCGCTCGGCGCGATCCCGATTCCGGCGGCGGCGGCGGCCCCGATCTATCGCAGGGTCGTCGCGGCGGGCCGGGCGGGGACGCCGGCGACGACCGGGTCGGATGCCGCCGGCACGCGCAGGGCGCCGGGCGCGGTCACGTCGATGCCGCCCATGATCGTCTCCATCCCCAGATCCAGGACGCCGGCCTGCGGCGCGTAGCCGCGCGCCCAGATCGGCAGGGCGCGGCCGTCTTCGACGAACGATGCCGAGATGTAGTCGCCCACCATGCGTCCTTGCGTGGTGTTGGGGGACCAGACGACCGGGAACGGCTCGCCGACCGTGGCCGGCGACCAGGTCGCGCCGTTGTCGGACGAGAACACATATCCGGTTTGCAGCGCGCATGATGATCCGCATGCCGTCTGCGGATACGAGTAGTAGGCGACGAACAGTCGCGTCGTCGCGCCCGACGTGGTGGCGTCCACCGCGATCCCGGGAAGGAAATGATCGATGCCGCTGTCCGCCGGATCGATCGGGATGCGAACCGGCGCCGACCAGGCCGTGCCGTCGGTCGAGGTGGCGTAGACGATGTCGTTGGCCGCGCATCCGCTTCGGAAGCGGCAGTCCATCCACGCCAGATAGATCGTCCCGTCGGCCGCGACCTCGGCCGAGGGAAGCGGCGGCGAGCGAAGACTGCCGGCCGGCGAGTGATACGACACGGTCGAGATCAGGGTCGAGGCGCTCCACGACGCGCCGCCGTTCGTCGAGCGGAACGCGCGCGCCTGGGACCATCCGGTCTGATAGGGCACGACGACGGTGCCGTCGGGTTGCACGACCGGAACGCCGCCGAGTCCGCCCGCATTGTCGGCCGGACGGAGCACCGGTCCCCAGGTCAGTCCGCCGTCGGAGGAGGTGTTCATCTCCATCCGGTTGCCGGCGCCGTGATCGTCCCACGTCGAGTAGCAGTTGCCGTAGTAGGGGCTCGCCGGTGTGTTGTCACACACCATCCAGTTCTTGTCCAGGTTCGCCGACGGTCCGCCGGCGACGGTCACCGGCGCGCCCCACGTTCGGCCGCCGTCGGTGGAGCGGCTCACCAGCACCACGCGTCCTGCGACGCCGCCGCTGGTGGAGATGCCCAGCGTTTGAATCATCCAGACGCCGTCCCGGGCCGAGTACGCGACGACGGGATCGCTCGCGCGCGCCCACGGTCCTCCGGCGACGGTCGTGATCGCCGGAAGCATTCCCGACGTCCAGCTTGCGCCGTTGTCGTTTGACGTTGCCCATCCGACGTTCATCGCGCCGCCGTCGAAGATGCGCGACACCTGGAACGCCGTCACCATCGTCGAGCCGTAGGCGAGGGAGTCGGGCTCGACTTCGGTGGCGTGCTGGCCTTCGCCGCCCGAATACGGGTCGGCGCTGACTTGCACGGCCGCGATGCACGGAGCCGCGAGCACCTCGCCCGGACTGCCGGGCGCACCGGCCGGGCCGGGCCCGCCGGGCGCGCCGGTGGCTCCGTTGGTGAGCGAGCCGAGGCTCGTTCCGCCGGGTCCGCCGGCTCCGGCTGCACCGCCGTCGCCGGCCACGCCGGCCGATCCCGGCGTCGCCTCCGCCGACCCGGCCGTGCCGTCGCCCGTCGCGCCTACCCCGGCGCGTCCGCCTTGGGCGCACGCATCGCCGCCGTCGCCGCCGACACCGCCGCGTGCGCCGTCGCCGCCGGGGCCGCCGTTGCCGCCCAGTGCGATCGCGGCGGGACCGCCGCGTCCGCCCGTGCCTCCGGTTCCGCCTTGCCCGCCCTTTCCGCCGCGGCCCCCGGTCGCGACCGCATCGCCTCCGTCGCCGCCCGCGCCGGCGCTCGAATCGCCGCCATCGCCGCCGAGCGCCTGCGCTGTGCCGCCGTCGCCGCCGCGATGGCCCTCGCAGCCGTCGCTGCCCGGCGCGCCGTCCGAGGCCGCCACGACGCCGAACGCGCCGGGCGCGCCGCCGGTTCCGTTCGAGCCGCGAGCGCCGGCGAGTCCGTCGCCGCCGCCGGTTGTCACGCCGGATCCGTCGCTGCCGTCGCCGATCGTCGCTGCCGGCTTGGCCGCCTTCGGCGTGTTGCCGGCCTTGCCGGTCGAGCCGGCCGGCGCCGGTGCGCATGCGTGCGCAGTCTGTCGTGCCGCCGCGCGAGGCAGCGCGATCGCGTCGCCGCCATCGCCTCCGCGTCCGCCTTCGATGCGGGTGCCGGTCGCGCGAAGGCCGGCCGTGCCGGTGAGCACGCCGCCGTTCCCGCCGCGTCCGCCGCGCGCGAGCATTCCGGCCGCGTCGCCTCCGCGTCCTGCGTCGCCGAGTCGAAGCGTTCCGCGCGCGATGAAGTGGCGCGCGTCGATGGTGATGTCGCCGCCGTTTCCGCCGCGCGATCCCGCCGCCACCGCCCCGCGCGCCGTCGCGCCGTCGCGGCCTGTGCCGGATGCGACCAGCCCATCGCGTTCAACGACGACCGACGGTGCCGCAAGCGTCACGTCGCCGCTGCGTGCGATCACTCGTCCGCGGACCACGATCGAGTCCGCGGCCCGAAGCGTGACGGAGTCGCCGCGCAACGTGCCCTCGACGACGATCGTGCCGGCCGCGATCCGAGCCGGACCGGCCGTCCCCCACACCGAGCCGGCCGGAATGTGAACCGCGCCCGCGGCACGCAGGTTCGACAGCGAAGCGGGCCCGGCCGAAGCCGTCCCGGGAAGCGTGGCGAGCAACAGAACAAGCGCTGCGACGCGCGCGGCCCTCATGGAAGTCTCCGATCCCCCCGCGCCCCCGCGGACGAGATTCCGAAGTGGGCGTTTTGTCGGATTTTACCGAGGGGAGGGAACCTGGGTCAAGAGCGGACGACGGCAAGCCGGATCGAGGGTCGCTCCGTATCCTCACATGAGGATGAAGGTGCCACGCCTGGGACGGCCAACCGCGATCGCGGTGGGGCTCGGCTTGCTCGCGGTGACGGCGGTTGCCGTTTCCGTGGCGGTGCGAACCGGTTCCGACGCAACGGCCCCGGACGCCGCCGCCATGTTGTCGCCCTCTCCCTCGCCTTCAGCGTCGCCGTCGCCGTCGCCCGCCGCGACGCCCGGGCATCCGGTGTCGCTTCCGGCGGTCGCGGCGAAGCCGGCCGACGGTCGCGACTTCCGCGTCGGCCGCTTGCTTGCGCGCGCCGGCGCCTATACGCGCTATCACGTGACCTATCGAAGCGACGGCCTCACGATCTCGGGGATCATGAACGTCCCATCGGGCGAGGGGCCGTTTCCGGTCGTGGTCTTCAATCACGGCTACATCGACCCCGACGTCTACGTCAACGGTCAAGGACTTCGCCGCGAGCAGGACTATCTGGGGCGGCGCGGCTACGTCGTCGTGCACGTCGACTATCGAAACCATGCGCAGTCCGGGCAGGATCCGGACGCCGACTTGCACCTGCGACTGGGCTACGTGCGGGACTCGATCAACGCGCTCGCCGCGCTGCGCGCCGCGAACCTGCCCTACGCCGACCCCGATCGCGCGGGGATGCTCGGCCGGTCGATGGGCGGAGCCGTCACCATGGGCGCCGCCGTGACGCATCCCGACCTGTTCGACGCCTACGTGATGTTCGCCCCGACGTCGTCGGACGCCGTGGACAACTTCAACCGATGGACGCGGGGCCGGTCCGAGCGTCGCGCGCTCGCGCAACGCGTCATCGATGCCTACGGCTCGCCCGAATCCGATCCGGCCTTCTGGAGGGACGTCTCACCGGTCACGTTCGTCGATCGCATCGCCGCGCCGGTGTTGATTCATCACGGCACCCGCGACGACACGTGTCCGATCGAATGGTCCGAGCGAACCGTCGCCGCGTTGCAACGCGCCGGCAAGGACGTACAGATGTTCCGCTACGACGACGGTCACGCGTTCGGCCCCGCCTACGACGAGTCGATGCGTCGCACCGTCGCATTCCTCGACGCGCGCCTGAAGGCGCCCTAGGTTCCCCCCGAGTCCTTCCCCCTTCGGCGCAAGGCGGCCCAACCGGCGGTAGAGTCGGGTCCGGTATGGGGGGACACCTGGAGCGCGAGATCCGGCAGGTGCCGCGGGTGCTTGCCGTGTCGATCGTCGGCGAGCGAATCCTGGTTCTCGTCGAACCCGGAGCCGATGCCGCGGCGATCGAGCGCGAAGCGATGGCCCGCCGGGACGCGGCCGGGTGGGCCGGGGCCGTGGAAGTTCTCGGCGGCATCCATCGTCGCGGGCGACGCGCAATTCGCATTCCGGTTTCCATGCCGCGCCGTCCGGCGATGATCTTCGCTCCGGTTGCCGCCGCCATGGCGATGATGGTGGCGTCCCTGGCCGGCGGCGTGTCGATTCCCCCGCGGGATGCCCCGGTGCCGCGCGAGGCGGCGCGCGAAGCGCCGCGGACCGGGCAGGCGGTC
Source organism: Actinomycetota bacterium (assembly GCA_036398095.1). Taxonomy (GTDB): domain Bacteria; phylum Actinomycetota; class AC-67; order AC-67; family AC-67; genus DASWHR01. The sequence continues at coordinate 6,920 of DASWHR010000002.1, read as the reverse complement.
GCGCCCCACGCCCGCATCGGTAGCGCCGCGGGCCCTGCGACCGACCCATTGTTCGTACGAGCCGGGGCGCGCCGAGGCGGTCCGGTGACGGCGCTGATTGCGTCGCGCGTGCCGGGGGTTTCGCCGCCGGGCGTGCCGTCGCCGCCGAAGGCCGGCGTGGTCGCCGACCCGACTCTGCAGCCCCATCCGCGCCCGAAGCCCGATGTGAACCCGAGTCCCGATGTGAACCCGAATCCCGATCCGGCCCCGATCCCGGATTCCGCCCCGATCCCCGATCCGCCCGGGCCGCTCCCGGCCGCGCTGCCGCCCGACGACCCGGCGCCCGCGGCCCAGCGCACCGACCCCGACCGCAACGACGACCATGACGACGACGACGGGGATGACCCGGCCGGCGGGAAGAAGGGCGAAGCCGGCGACCACGGCAAGCAGGGCAAGAATCCACAATCCCGCGGGCCCGCGGGACCTCAGAGCAATCGGTGAGCGACGCCGGCGACTACGACGGCGGATTGCTCGTTCAGAGCATCGTCTACGCCGGGCTCGAGGCGGTGCGCGCCGCGGTCGCGCTCGACCTCGCCGCCTATCTGCACGAAGCTCCCGACCAAGGACCCCAGCTCTTCCTCGGCGCGCCGACGCTGGCCGACATCGAACCGACTGCGGCGTTCAACTTGTTCGCCGCGCTTCGCGACGGGCTCGGCGACGATCGCGCCGGCGAAGACCTGAACGTCCCGGGGTTTCGGGCGATCGCCGTCACCACTCGCGGTGACGTTTCACGAGGGGTGCACGTGCTCGGCCGGCGAGACGACCCGCTCGACGACGCCGAGCGAGCCACGCTCCTGCGACTCGCGCGCACGTTTGGCGCGCTCGGCCATACCGTCGAGCAAGCGCCGCCGCCGGCAGCGGCCCGAGCCCGCGCCGCGAACGAGTTCGCGCCGCTCCGCGTCCTGGTGGAGACCGTCCCCGACGGCGCTGAGGCGACCGTCACCGTCGCGACCGGCGACGAGACTCGCACGCAAACCGCCCGGGCAACCTCGACCGCTCGCGCCGTGGCGCTTGCCGCGGTGGCCGCAATTGATCCGGCGATGAAAGTCGTGGACGCCGGCGAGGAAGAGATCGGCGGGACGCGCGCGATTCTTGCGCTGGTGAGCGATCCGAGCGGCCGGCAGGCGCTCGGGGCGGCCATCGTGGACGAGCAGACCGACACGCTCCGCGCGACGGCGACGGCCGCGCTCGACGCCGCCGGGCGACTGCTCTCATAACACGGTATCTTCACGCCATGCCCATCCGTTCGGGTCGGTTCGTCGCGTCCACGGCGACGATGCTTGTGCTGCTCGCCGCGTGCGGGGGCGGCGGCAGCGTCGCGCAGCCGTCGCCCGACCCCACCGGCCCGTCGCTGGTCATCGAAGGCGACAAGCTCTGCGCCGAGCTGTTCCGAAAGAACGCGGAGTATCTCGCGCGTGACGACATCAACGTCGACGACTTCGTCGTCGTCGGCGACGTGCTGATGCCGTCGTTCAAGGTGCTCGTGCCGCCGTCCGACGACGACCGGTGGAGCGACGGTCTTGCGGCGCGCTGGCAGGCCGTCCGCAAAGCCGTCGGCCGCGAAGGGGACCTGTCGGGCGCGGTGTGGCAGTTCATCGGCGCCGCGCGCGCCGCCGATCTGTGGCTTTGCGGCGCGGATCAGGATCGGGCGCTCGAGAAGGCCGTGGCGGACGCTCGGTTCGCCTCCACGATCTCGCCCGAGGAATATGCGAAGCGGCTCGACGCCGTCATCGGCGAGTACGCGCCGAAGCACGAGCAGTATCACCACGAGCCGGATCCCGCCGAAGCGAAGCAGCGGCTGATCCCCGGCGACGCCGAGTCCCACGGCCCGGGCTATCTGAAGATCCAGGGCGCGATGGTCGCCGCGATGGCCGCGATTCCCGCGCCCGAGGGCGAGCAGCGCGACGCGGCGATCTTCCTTCATTTCATGCGCCTGGCGTTGGCCGCCGAAACCGCCGGAATCGCGGCCGGCGGCGAGCGCGGCGAAGCGATCTTCGAGCCGAGCTACGCCTACACCTGGCAAGCGATCGGCGTCGCCTGCGTCACGTGGGGCCTGGATCTCTGCGACTGAAAACCGGGTTCGGGGGCGCGCGGGGAGGAACCGCGTGGGGCGGCGTCGAAGACTCTCCTTTATCCCGCCCAATATCGAAATGAGGTGTCGTCGTGCCCGGGAAACGTCGCTCCGCTCTTCGCATCCTTCTGGCCGTCTGCGTGCTGGCCGGGGTCGCGGCCTTCGCGCCGGCCGGGGCCGTCGCGCCGCCGGCGCTCCGCGCGCCGTGTGATCCGCTCGATCCGGCGCAGTGCCTGTTGCCGTTCCCGAACGACCGGTTCACCAAAGCCGACCCCGGCACCGACACCGGACGGCGGATCGATTTTCAGGTCGCCGAGATGCCGCGCGGTGCCGGCGTCAAGCCGATCGACCCGATCGAATGGAACCGCAACGACGGATTCTCGCCCGGCTCGATGGTGCTGACCTTCGTGCCCGGCCTCGACCTGCACCAAACGTGGGGCACGGCGGGGATGAGCACCGGCGGTCCGAACGACCCGGCCGATCACATCGCCGACATCGCCCGCTATGGGGCGGCCGACGCGCCGATCCTGATCATCGACGCCGCCACCGGCGAGCGCTGGTCTTTTTGGTCCGAGCTCGACACCAACGCGCTGACCGGCGACGACGAACGCCTGTTGATCCTGCGCCCGGCGAAGAACTTCCTGGAAGGCCGCCGCTATCTTGTCGCGCTGCGCAACATGCGCGACGGCAGCGGCGCGATCATTCCCGCCGGCGGGGAGTTCGCCGCGATTCGTGACGCATCGGGAATCGTCGAGGTCGATCAGGCTCGCGCCGACCATGTTCGCGGCGTGATCGCCGGCATCGGGGTGGCCGAAACGGCGCGCGGAAACTCCTTCGATGCCGCCGACCTGTTCCTGGCTTGGGACTTCACGATCATCTCCGAGCGGTCGATGACCGAGCGCGTTCTGCACATTCGTGACGACGCGTTCGCGCAACTTGGCGACACCGATCTGGCGAACGGCGTCGTCGAAGGCGACGCGCCGAAGTTCACGATCACCAGCGTGACCGCGCAGAGCGGCACGAAGCAGCGTCAGGTTGAAGGAACGATCACGGTGCCGTATTACATCGATCGCCCGCCGTACCCGGTCGGGCCGGACGAGGTGGAGGTCCCGGAGGTCGGCGGCGTGCCGAACCAGTCGATCCCGACCGGCCGCTTCCTGTACGGGCCGGACGGCCTGCCGATGCAGAACCCGGCGATCCCCACGATCGAGGCGCCGTTCGTGTGCACGATCCCGACCGTCGCGACCGCATCGAACAAGGCGCACCCGATGCTCTACGGCCACGGCCTGCTCGGAAGCCGCTTCGAGTCGGCCGGCTCGTCGTCGGACCGGATGCGCGAGCGCAACTTCATGCCGTGCGCCGTCAACTGGTTCGGTTTCGCCGAATACGACGTCGCCAACGCGCTCGTGACGCTGGTCGATCCGTCGAACATGGCCTCGATGATGGACCGCACGCAGCAGGGCTTCGTGAACTTTCTGTATCTGGGTCGCGCGCTCGCGCACGCGGACGGGCTCACCTCCGACGATGCGTTCAAGGATGCGAACCTGGATCCGCTGGCCGAGTCGGGCAAGCTCGTCTACGACGGCAACAGCCAGGGCGGAATCATGGGCGGGGCGCTCGCCGCGCTTGCGGTCGATCACACCCGCGCAAACCTCGGCGTCGTCGGCATGAACTACTCGACGCTGCTGAACCGTTCGGTGGACTGGGAAGGGCCGCTGGTCAATCCCGACGATCCCGACCTGCCGTCCTACTCGTCGTTCCTGTACACGATGTTCCCCGACAAGCAGCAGCAGCAGATCGTGATGGGACTGCTGCAGATGCTGTGGGATCGCGGCGAGGCGAACGGCTACGCGCAGCACATGACCGACAATCCGCTGCCGAACACGCCGGCGCACCGCGTGCTGCTGCACTCCGCGCTCGGTGACTTCCAGGTCGCGCCGGTTTCCGCCGAAGTCGAGGCGCGCACGATCGGCGCGGCGTTCCTGGACTCAGCCCTCATGTCGGGCCGCCACCGCAGCGTCGATCCGGGGTTCGGGATGCCGTCGATGGCGGCCGTGCACGAAGGGTCCGCGCTGATCATCTGGGACAGCGGCAACTACCTCGATCCGAACGGGAACCGCCCGCCCGTGCTGACCGGCGGCGACCCGCACGAGGATCCGCGCCGCGATCCGCGCAGCGGCGATCAGCGCGCGCATTTCTTCCGGACCGGACAGGTGATCGACGTCTTCAGCGGCGCGCCGTACCTGACCTGCCGGCCGGATCGCACGAACGACATCCCGCGCGTGCCGATCCTGTTCGGCTTCGACTGGTGCGTGTGATCGAAAGATCGAAGGGGAGGGCGGGCCGCGTGCCCGCCCTCTTCGCGTAGGCTTCAGGCGGAGGGACGCGACGATGAGCGACGTGGCGGAAGCGCTGCAGCAAATCCTGCCGGCCGAGCACGTGCTCGCAGGTGACGACATCACCGAGGACTACACCCGCGACGAGACGCTGTCCTACGAGGCGGGCACACCCGCCGTCGTCGTGCGCCCCGGCACTGCCGAGGATGTCGCTGCGATCTGCCGGCTGGCGAGCGAACGCGGCACGCCGATCGTCGCCCGCGGCAGCGGCACCGGCCTGTCCGGCGCGGCCATCCCGCCGCCCGACGCGATCCTGATCTCGTTCGAGCGCATGAACGCGATCGTCGAGATCGACACCGAAAACCACGTCGCGGTCGTGCAGCCGGGCGTGACGCTTGCGCAACTCGACGAAGCGCTCGCGCCGCTCGGCCTGGTCTACCCCGTGCATCCCGGCGAGACCAGCGGGTCGCTCGGCGGCAACGCCGCCACGAACGCCGGCGGCATGCGGGCGGTCAAGTACGGCGTGACGCGCAATCAGATCATCGGGCTGCAGTGCGTGCTGGCCGATGGGCGGATCATCCGAACGGGCGGAAAGCTCGCCAAGTCCTCGACGGGCTACGACTTGACCCAACTGATCATCGGATCCGAGGGAACGCTCGCGCTGGTGACCGAGGCGATCCTGAAGCTGCACCCGCGCCTGCCGCATCGCGCGACGGTGCTCGCGCCGTTCCGCACGCTCGAAGAGATCACGCGCGCCGTGCCGCGCATCGTCGCGAGCGGCGTCGGCCCGATGATCCTGGAGTACATCGACGCATTCACGATGGCCGCGATCACCGCGCACGTCGGCCTGGACCTCGGCATCCCCGACGCGATCAAAGAAACCGCGACCGCGTATCTGGTCGTGGTGATGGAGTCCGCGCGCCCCGAGCGGCTCGACGAAGACGTGACCGCCGTCGGCGAATTGGTCACCGGCCTGGACGCGATGGACGTCTACATCCTGCCGCCGCAGGCCGGCCAGCAGTTGATCGAAGCGCGCGAGAAGGCGTTCTGGACCGCCAAGGCCGCCAACGCCGCCGACCTGGTCGACATCGTCGTGCCGCGCGCCGCGATCGCCGAGTTCTTCACCCACGTCGTCGCGATCGCCGCCGAGCACGAGACGTTCCTCGCCGGCTGCGGCCACGCCGGCGACGGCAACGTCCATCTGAGCGTCTTCCAGCCCGACCCCGACAAGCGCTATCGCGTGATGCGCGCGCTCTTCGAAGCCGGCATGAGCGTCGGCGGCGCGATCAGCGGCGAGCACGGAATCGGCCGCTCCAAGAAGAAGTACTTCCTGGAACTCGAAGACCCTACCAAGATCGAGCTGATGCGCGGAATCAAGAAGGTCTTCGACCCCCGCGGCATCCTGAATCCGGGCACCCTGTTCGATTAGCGACATTCCTGGCAGGCGACGAAACGGGATTGGCCTGGTAGGATGTTCCACAAGGTGCGGCAGAGGGCCGCCCTGTGAGGTTATAGCTTCCCCCGCTCCTTCTGGTATCGGGCAGGCGATCAACCTCCCGATAGCGGCACGGAATGCCGTCCAGGAGTTGAGCAAACTACATGCAGAAATCTTTCGCCGATCTCGGCGTGTCCAAAGCCGTATCCGCGGCGCTCGCGAAACGAGGCATCAACGGTCCGTTCGCGGTCCAGACGCTCGCGATCCCCGACGCCATCGCCGGACGCGACGTCCTGGTCAGGTCCCAGACGGGCTCGGGCAAGACGCTTGCGTTCGCGATCCCCATCGTCGAGCGCATCGACGCCTCGCACAAGCGGCCGTCGGCGCTCATCCTTGTCCCGACGCGTGAACTCGCCTCGCAGGTCGCGGCCGAGCTTCGCGACGTCGCGGCCGCGCGCGGTATGAAGGTCGCCGTCGCCTACGGCGGCGTATCGATCAAGGAGCAGGCGATGAAGGCCGCGAAGGCGCACATCGTCGTGGCCACGCCCGGACGCCTGGAAGACCTCGCGCAGCGCCGGCTGATCTCGCTGTCGGATATCGAGATCCTTGTGCTCGACGAAGCCGACCGGATGCTCGACATGGGCTTCCAGCCGCAAGTGGACCGGCTGGTGGACCGCATCCCGGGCGAGCGTCAGACGATGTTCTTCTCGGCCACGCTCGACGGGGAAGTCGGCCGCCTCGCGCGCAGTTACACGCAGGACGCGATCCTGCACGAGGTCGAGTCGCCCAAGCAGACGGTCGAAGATGTCGAACACCGGTTCATCCCGGTCGCCGGCGTCGAGAAGGCCGACACGCTCGCAAACCTGCTCAAGGAAGAGGGCGGCATCCCGACGCTCGTCTTCGTGCGCACCAAGCGCGGCGTGGACCGGCTCGTCGATCGGCTCACCAGCCGCGGCGTGGACGCGACCGGCATGCACGGCGACATGAGCCAGGCCGCGCGTGAGCGTTCGCTGAAGCGCTTCGCGACCGGCAAGGTCTC
>DASWHR010000001.1:0-9079 GCA_036398095.1 Actinomycetota bacterium | reverse complement strand
ATTGGACGACGGCGAGCGGCTTGCGGTCGATCATGCCGTTGTGGACCTTGCGAGCGTCGTCGTATCCGGGATCCGACGAGGCGATCACCGTCCCCTTGACGCGTCCGCGGAGATCGTCGAGTGTGCTCGAGCCCATGCGTGCCCCCTTTGCATCGCGGCCCCGCCTACGGGATGGGTCTGGACGGCGAAGGGCCTTCCGGGCCATGCTTTACCTTCCATGTATCCGAAGTCAATACCGGGTTGGGTCGAATCGAGAGGGAGCAAGCACATGGGCGACACGGCGTGGACGGGAACTCCGGTGGTGCCTCATCCGGAGGCGCGCGACAATGGGGCGGAGGCGCTTCCGTGGGGCGGGCGGCGCGAGCGCCTGCCGCTGCGATGGCCTTTCGAAGAGGCGGTGGACGGCTTCCGGTCGAAGGCGCTGGCCAACCGGCAATACGATCCGGCCTCGACGTTCGTGTGGGGCCAGATGATGGCCGTCGGGTTGATCGAGATGCTCAAGGCCGTCGAAGAGCGGTTCGGCGCGGACGGGCACGACGTGTCGCGCGCGGCGCTCAAGCAGGTCGGCGACCGGATCGCGACCGAGATGCTGGCCGGGACCGACAAGCCAGAGGACCTGACCGCGGCCGAGCTGTCGAGCCTGTTCGCCTCGTGGATCAACGAGGTCGTGTACGCCTCGATCGAAGCGCCCGAGGTCGAGGGCGATCGCGCCGGTTTCGACATCCACTATTGCCCGCACGAGGACGTCTACGGCGCGTTCGACTGCCGGGTGCAGCGATATCTGGTCGAAGGGATGATCGCGGCCGCGCGCCGGCACTGGGGCGACGGCATGATCGACGTCGCCTTCGCGACCACCATCCCATCGGGCTCGCACACCTGCCACTTCGACATGTTCCCACGCGGCCAAGGCGAGTCCGACCAGTGGAACGAGTATTCCGAGCGTCTGCGCGACCGCGCTCTCAAGATCGTGGATTTGAAGCAGCCGCCTCGATGAACGTGTTGGTGACGGGGGTTGCGGGGTTTGTCGGGTCGCGGCTGGCGGCCCGGCTGATCGCGGACGGGCATGCGGTTCGGGGGCTCGACAACTTTCTGACGGGATTCAAGGAGAACATCCCGGACGGATGCGAGTTCGTCGAGGCGGATCTGCGGGACCCGGATGCGGTTCGCGCGGCGATGCGCGGCGTCGAAGTCGTGTACCACCAGGCCGCGCGGCGGAGCGTGGCGAAGTCCGTTGACGATCCGCGGCTCTCGCACGAGTGCAACGCGACCGGCACGCTCAACCTGCTGATCGCCGCGCGCGACGAAGGCGTGCGCAAGGTCGTGTACGCGTCATCGTCAAGCGTCTACGGCGATCCGGCCGAACCGTTGCGTGTCGAGACGCAAACGCCGCGGCCGATCAGTCCGTATGCGGTGAGCAAGCTGGCCGGCGAGCATTATGGGCAGGCGTTCGCCGCGATCCACGGCCTGCCGTTCGTAAGCCTTCGCTACTTCAACGTGTTCGGGCCCGGGCAGCATCGCGAGTCGAAGTACGCGCTGCTGTTCCCCGCCTTCGTCGAGGCGCTCGTCCAGGGCCGCCCGCCCGAGATCGACTGGGACGGCGAGCAGTCCCGCGACTTCACGTTTATCGACGACGTCGTCGAAGCGAACCTGGCGGCTGCCGCGGCCGGCCCCCCGAGCGGCGGTGAGGCCGATGGTGAGGCGTTCAACATCGGCGGCGGTCACGGGCGCACGGTGCGCGAGGTGCTGCAGGCGGTGAGCGATGCGGTCGGACGGTGGATCGAGCCGGTCTCGACGCCGAAGCGGCCGGGGGACGTGCGCGCGACGCTTGCCGACATCGGCAAGGCGAAGCGGCTGTTGGGCTGGGAGCCGCGCGCCGACTGGACCACCAGCGTCCGCGCGTGCGTTGACTGGTTCGCACACTAGCGAGCGCGGCCGGAAGGACACATGCCGCTCAGCGGAATCAGATTGATCTGATTTCGTGGGGAAGGATGTGCCGCCGGCCGGTGGGCTGTTAGATCTTGGCGGTGCGGCGCTTGGAGACACCGACCAGGGTTCCGCCGACGGCGACGCTGCCGAGGCCGATCAGCAGCCACGGAATCGTGTTCGAGCCGGTCGGCGTCAGGCCGCCGGCCGCGGCGACGGTGAAGGTCGTCGTGACGGTGAGCGGCTGGCCGTTCAGGTCGAAGCCCGAAGCGCTGAGCGTATGCACGCCGTTGTCCAAGTCACTGGGAATCACGAACGTGATCGTCGCGATGCCTTGCGCGTTCGGGAAGCTCGACCCGACGCTGCGCGGCGTCGACTGGACGATCCAGTTCACCGGCCCTTGGAAGCAGCACGCGGTCCCGGTAACGGTCTGACCCAAGACGACCGTGTTGTCGTCGATGATGATCGAGTTGGCCGCGGGGTATTGGGCCCACGCCGTCGAGGCGGGCAGGGCCAGGACGAACGCCAGACCCGCAACCGTTCCAAGCAGCTTCTTCATGACCAGTTCCCCCGTAATAAATCCTAATGACCAGTAGGCAAAATGATACCCGGAACCCCCTGAATGTCTACCCTGCGGGGCGTCCCTCAACGCCAGACGATGTCTTTGATTCGACGCCACACGGTCCTTGTCAGGGGCAGTTCGAGCAAAATATCCCGATTTGCGGACGTGGTGAGCGTGTAGGCGTCGCGGCCGGCGATCGTGCGACCGGCCGGCGGGTGGATGCGGACGGCGAGCGTGTCGGGGGCGACCACCGGCTGGCGCGGCAGCAGCAGGCCGAGTCGATCGGCCGCCACGGTTCCGGCCGGCAATCGGAACGTCACGCGGTTGCGGACGGTCGCGCCCGAGGCGATCTCGACGAAGCGCGAGGTGATCATCGCGTGGGGTGCGATGTTCTGCTCGGAGCCGGCCGGCTCGCCGTCCTGGGTCCAGACGATCTCGGCCGCGGCCGGCGGCAGATACAGATTCAGGTAGGTGACGTTCTCGCCGATCTGGAAGACGCCTTCGCGGCCTTTGACGGTCGGCGGTCCGATCACGTCGCGCGGCAGCCCCGAGGCCGGCGCGGTGTTGGTGAGCGCGACCGTGAGCGTCGCCTCGGCGCTGCCGTCTTCGCGGAGCCGAAGGTCCAGGTCGATCGCGCGGCGCAGATAGAAGTCGATCTTGTTCGCGCCCGCGTTCTGCGTGACGACGCCGATCATCGTCGCGCCGGGCGTCGCCGGCTTGAACGAGCCGTCCACGCCGAGCGCGGCGACGGCGCGTTGCGCCGCGGCGTCGCGCATCCAGACCTGCACGCGCTTGCCGCGGGCCGCCTCGGCGAGCGACGAGGCGAGCGTGACCGGATCCACGCCCGTCTTGATCGTGTCGAAGATCACCGCGGCCGCGTCCAGCACCACCGCTTTTCGCCGCAGCGAGTCGCCCCCCTCGAACAATGCGTAGGTGTCGCTCATCACGAACTTCGCGACGGTCGCAGCTTCGAAGGTGTGGCCGCTCGGGCTGGTGACCGGGCCCGTCGCTTCGAGCATCGCGGCGAGCGCGTGCGGGTCGAGCGCGATCACGCCGTCCACCGGCCGGCCGACGGTCGCGGTGTAGTAGGCGGCGATCAGCGGCGCGGTCGTGGGAAAGTCGGGCTCCATGTTGACGTTTGACCACAGCGTCAGCCCTTTCAAACGGTCGTAGCGCTGCACGTACCACGCGGGCATATCGATCGGTGCGGCGTCCAGCGCCGGGAAGTCGTTGTCGGGCTGCGTGCGGGTCAGCTCGATCCGGCCTTCGGCTGCCTCGAGCAGCGCGACGCCGCCGAGCAGTCCTCCGGTCGCGCGCAACTCGGCGGGATTCTGGAACACCAGCAGATAACGCCGAGGCGCGCCGGCGCCGGCGAGCGCCGGGATCAGCGTCGACAGCGACGCCGCATGCCGCGTCGCCGAGCGCAGCGTGGCAAGGTCGGCGTCCAGCCGCGCGAGCGCCCGCGCGACCGGCGGCAGGATCAGCGATCGCGGCGCGCGGGCGGCGCGGGCGACGGCGCGGGCGGCGAGCGCGTCGGCGGCGGCGATCGGCGCGGCCGCGTTGCGCCAGGACTCGACCGGGACGCGTCCGTCGTGGAAGCCGAACGCGGGCGCGCCGGACTCGCCGGTCGGAAACGCTTCGGTCGCCTCGGAGGCGCGCAAGCCCGCGCGCACGGCCAGGGCGGCCGCTTCGGCCGCCACTCGCACCGCCCGACCCGTGCGCCCCACCACCGGCACCACGCCCACGATCCGCGTGAACGGTCCGCTCGAGCGGGTCACCGCCGCGCGCACGTGGGTCTGCGCCGCGCGCAGCTCGCGCGTCGCGGTCTCCAACTCGGCCGAGGTCGCGGACTCGCGGGCTGAAGACAGCAGCGGCTCGGCTCGTTCCAGCGAGGCTTTGGCCGAAAGCATCTCCCAGGCGAACCCGCCCGTGATCGCGATCAGCGCGCCGGCCGCCAGCAGCACGCCGCGCCGCACCGCGCGCCGGCGCCGCTGCCGGCCGCGACGAGTCCGCCGCCCCTGCGACGCGACGCGCCCCTGCGTGTCGACGTCCACCTAGCGCGCGAACACTCGCGTCAGGTCCGGCGAATACGGAAGGCCCATGGCGAATTCGATCTTACTCGACGGTGAAACCGAGAGCGGTGGCTGCTTCGGCTTGCGCGGCATCGCGTGTCATGAACACCAGGTCCGAGCCGCCGGCAATCGCGGTTGCGTCGTGCATGGCAACCGCCAGGTGAATCGCGTCCAACGTTCGCATGTGATGGTCGAGCACAATCCGGTAGGCGCGGGGGAAAATGGCCTCGGGTCGCAACCGGATGAGAGTCACACGTCCGTCCTCTTGGAAGATGGCTTCCATGCGGGCAAGAAGCCGGGCGGCGCTGGTGATGCGCCCGGCGCGTTCGGCCGCGCGGACCGCGCTCGCGATCTCGATCCGAACGATCTCGCTGCTCACGGCGATGGTATCGGCAGACTCGATCCGGCTCCGTATTGATGCCGGATCCTGTTCGTCCGGCATGTACGCGCGGACAAGAGCACTCGCGTCGGTGTAGATGGTTGTCACCGCGAGCGACGCTCCTCTAAGAGGGCATCCAGCACAGGCGATCCGCTGCCACGCAAAGACTCGCGCACCTCGTCGTCGGTGAGGATCGAGCCTTTCGGCTTCGGCGGTACCACGCGAAGGCCGAGCCGGTCGATCCGCGCGCGGATCTCGCCGGGCGAGACTTCGCCGCCCGCCGCGGCCTCCAAGGCCTGCTCGACGAGCGAGTTGAGCGAGCGTCCTTCGGCGGCCGCGCGGGCCTTGAGCCGGCCGTGCAGTTCGGGGGAGATCCGCGCGATCAACTGCTTCATCCCCCGATGATATCACTAAGCAAGAAGTGATATCAGTCGGGAAAAGGAGCTACGGCACGACGACTTCGGATTCGCTGGGGGTGGGGGAGGACGTGGTGGTCGTGGTGGGCGGGCGGCTGGGTTCGCGGCCGACCAGCACGAGCACGTCGGCGTTGGTTTGCAGCGTTGAAGGCAGCGGGGCGACGTCGGCGACGGATGATCCGATGACGCGCGCGACCGCTTCGCCGGCGCTTTGCGCGCCTGCCGTGTAGTAGACGATGACCCCCTCGATCGCCCGCCGCGACGAGTTGCCGGTGCGCACGTCCAGATACCCGGCAGACTGCAGTCTATTGGCGATCTCGGCGGCCGCTCCGGTCGTCCCGCCCTGGTTGAGCACCTCGACGCTGACCCCGCTCGGCGTTCCCGACGGCGTCGGCGTCGGCGTCGGGGACGCGACCGCTGTGGGCGTCGGGGGCGCAAGGCCGCGAAGCACGAGCGACAAGCCGGCGCGGTCCAAGAGGTAGTACTGCACGCCGCTTTGCGTCTCGGTCCGGCCCGGCGCGGTCACGACCGGCGTGGCCGGATTCGCGATCAACGCGACCACGTCCGCCGCGTTCGGGCCGAGGTTCGTCCGGTCCGGCTCACGTCCCGCGGCCGCGCCGGCCGTCCACTCCGCCCAGAACGGCGTCGTCACGCCGACGGTTTCGCCGAAGCCGCGCGCCAGCATCGGCGCTCCGCCGATCCCGTAGGCCGTCAGCGCGCGCAGCGCCCCCGCGGCCGGCACGTTCAGCGACGTCTCGATCGGGAAGCGCACGATCATCGCCTCGGTCGGCGAACGGAAATGGACCAGTGCAAGCGAACGCAACGCGCCCGCTTCGGCGGTGACGATCGCGACGTCGGACGGCCAGGCGGGTGGCGGCGTCGTCTCGGTCGCTTTCAACGCGATGTAGACGGCGAACGGCGAGATCCCGGCCGCGAACAACACCAGCGCGCCGATCGTGCGTCGGAGGTACTGCGTCTTACGCATCGGGTGCCGAGGGTTTGGATTCCGTCCGCAGCGGCAGCGACGGCGCACCGTTCCCGCCGCCCGACCATTCACCGGTCGCGGCCGGCGGCACCGAAGTCTCGAACGGCGGCGGCTCTTTCCCGCGGCGCGGCATGCGCGCAGCGTGCGGCTCCGCCGACGCGTAGCCTTTGTCGTAGTAGTACTGGTAGCCGTAGCCACTCGCTTCGGCCGAGGCCGCGTTGAACACCACACCCAAGATCCGCACGCCGACGCGCTCGAACTGTTCGGCGGCGGCGCGGACCGCGTCGCGATGCGTCTCGCCGGCGCGCACCACCAGGATCACTCCGTCGGTGCGGGGCGCCAGCACGACCGCGTCGGTGACCGGCAGCGTCGGCGGGGTGTCCAGCACGAGCACGTCGTACATGCCGCCTGCTTCGTCGATGATCTCGACCATCCGCTGGCTGCCGAGCAGCTCGGACGGGTTCGGCGGCAACGCGCCCGATGTCAGCACCGACAGGCCCGGGATGCGGGTGCGCCGGATCGCCTGCGCCAGCGTGACCCGGCCGACCAGCACGTCGCTGATTCCGGGCGAGGGCCGCTCGTCGATGTATTCGTGGACGGTGGGACGGCGAAGGTCGGTTTCGACCAGCAGCGTGGTGTAGCCGGCGGTCGACAGCGACGCGGCCAGGTTCGCGCTGATCGTCGTCTTGCCGTCGCCGGCCAGCGCGCCGGTGATCAGCACGCGGCGGATCGGATGATCGACGGCGAGGAACTGCACGTTGGTGCGAAGGATGCGGAACGCTTCGCTGACCAGCCCGCGCGGATCGGCGTCCACCGCGAAGCGCCGCTCGCGCGCCAGGTCGGCCGTAAGCCGAGGGACGGTGACCAGAACCGGGATCGGGTCCAGCGCGCGCTCGACGTCTTCGCGCGTGCGAAGCCGCGTGTCGAGTTGCTCGAGCAGGACGGCGCCGCCGACGCCGATCATCAGCCCAAGGAACGCGCCCAGGATTCCGTCGCGCATCGGCGCGGGCGCCGACCGGCCGGCCGGCGGGATCGCCGACTCGATCACCGAGGCCTGCACGCCGCCGGCGCCGCCGGCGAAGTCGGCCTGCACGTCGGATACGAACAGCTCGGTCAAGGTGTTGGCGATCAAGGCGGAGCGCTCACGCGAGGTGTCCGAGACGCGCACTTGGATGATGCGGGTGTCCTGGACGACGTTGGAGGAGATCCGCCCGACCAACGCAGCCGGCGGCGTGTCCAACTGGAGCTGCTCGACGACGCGCTCGGCCAGGGTGCGGCCGCGCAGGATCTCTGCGTAGGAGGCCAGGAAGTCGCGAGAGAAGGTCAAGGCCTGGATCGCCGATGCCGCATCGTTGCGATCCACTGTTTGCGGCCCGATCAAGACCTTCGCGGTCGCGATATAGGTGGGCGGCCGGGACGAGGAATACAGCAACGCAAGCGCCGAGCAGGTGGCGAACGTCAGCGCGATCAGCCACCGCCGCCGACGAACGATCCGAATGTAGTCGCGAAGCTCCACGAAACTCCTCGGTATGCGTTTTCCGGGTTAGAAAACCGGCCCCGACGCAGAGTATAGGCGAGGGATTATCGGTTCCGGCGCCGCCGCGCTTCGTCCTTGCTTGACCTCGCTGTGTGTCCTCCGTAGGCTTCCGTGCGAAGTTGGGGGCCGGGGCCTGCAGGGAGAGGCGCTGGCCCGTTTTCGTTCCGGGGAGTGGTCGCCGGCCGTATGCCGGCGGGGGAGTTGGTTGCACAGGTGAGCGTTCGGCCCGCATGGGTTCTGCATTGGTTTGCGCGCGCCGTCGTGCCCGCGATGCGGGACTCGGCGATCGCCGGACTCGCGTTGTGGCTTGCGCTGCAGCTCCGCTTCGATTTCAACGTGCCGCAGCCGTTCGCAGGCCGCTGGATCTGGCTGGTGCCGGTCGCGGCCGGAATGCTGCTGCTGGTGGGGGCCGCGCGCGGCGTGTATCGCACCGTTCCCGAGTTCGCCGGCATCATCGAGCTGCTGCGCCTGGGCGAGGCGGTCGCGGTCGCCTGCGTCACCGCGCTGGTCGCAGCCAAGTTCGCGCTTCCCGACGCGCACGTCGTTCCGCTGTCGGTGCCGCTGATCGCCGCGATGATCATGTTCTTGCTGCTGGGCCTGGTTCGCTTCGGCCCCCGTTTGACAACGTATCTGAAGGCTTCGTGGTCGCGCGACGGCAGCGGCCGGCGCGTGATCGTTGTCGGCGCCGGCCAGGCGGGCGAAATGCTGGTGCGCGACATGCTCCGCACGCCGGGATCGGATCTGCGTCCGGTCGGCTTCGTGGACGACGATCCGGCGAAGAAGGGCAAGCGGATCCACGGCCTGCCGGTGATGGGCGCGACGCAGGATCTGGTCGCGATCGCCACCCGCGCCGGCGCGGACCTGTGCTTGTTGGCGATGCCGTCCGCGCCGTCACGCGCGCTGCGCGAGACGCTCGGCCGCGTCGCCGAGGCAGGCTTGAGGGCGAAGATCATTCCAGGATTGGGCGAGTTGGTCGGCGCCAGCGTCGGCGTCGCCGACATTCGCGACGTGGACATCGCCGACCTGATCGGCCGCGAGCCCGTCGAGCTGGACACCGATTCCATCGCCGGCTTCCTGGAGCGAAAGACCGTGCTGGTGACCGGAGCGGCCGGCTCGATCGGCAGCGAGTTGGCCCGCCAGCTCATACGGTTTCGGCCCGCGACGCTGCTGCTGCTGGACAACAACGAAACGGACGTGTTCGAGTT